>JBAVSY010000143.1:0-39866 GCA_049695855.1 Candidatus Korobacteraceae bacterium
GCGAAATCGAGTGCCGAAGGCACGGCATAATCTAGCCCAGCACGGAGCCGGAGGCGGAGTGCTGGGTGAAGTGGAAAAAATCTCCGAGTCGCGTAGCGACGGCACGGTTTCGTAACAGCCTCGTGAGTCCGCGGGACAAGTGGGAGAAACGCAGAGCCGCGGAGCGGCGGCACGGGATCGCGACACAGTCTTTTCAGGCCGTCCGTTAAGTACCCGACAATCCTGCGGCTTTACCACTGCGAGGACCTTGCTTTCACTTGATCAGAATTTCCCCGGGGTAGTATCCATCTCGATTGACGGCGTTATTTGTCGCCACGTAAGGGCTCACTTATGGACTCGCAGCCTATTTTCTGGAGATACTACAACCTACTGAAGCCCATGCGTCTCGGGTTGCTGCTTATTCTCTCTGCCGGATCCGCACTTGCCCAGGAACCTCTACGGCAGCAGATTCGGGTCATTGCCGAAGAGGCACACGGCAAAGTATCGGTGGCCTGCTCGTTGCCAGGCTCGACGCTGAATTGCGACCTCAATCCGAACGCGCAGCCTCCCATGCAGTCAGTCTTCAAGCTGCCGCTGGCGCTCACAGTTCTGCATCAGGTCGAACAAGGCAAGTTCTCGCTGGATCAGCCGGTGCGGTTCCTGCCGCAGGATCGCATCCTGCCGCACGTCTACAGTCCGCTGCAGGATCAATACCCGGATGGCGGGGTGGATGTGCCCTTGCGTGAACTTCTGCGATTGACCGCCTCGCTAAGCGACAATGTGGCAGCCGACATTCTATTGCGACTGGTGGGCGGCCCAGAGACGGTCGACACGTATATCGCCGCGCTGGGGATTAGCGGCTTCCATCTTCAGGACAGTGAAGCCGGCCTGCATCGTGATGTGTCAGCTCAATATCGGAACTGGTTTGAGCCCGTGGGAGCGGTCCAGTTGCTTCGCAGGATTAGCGACCATTCGCCGCTGACCGCCGAACATACGGAGTTGCTCTTGGGCTGGATGACGCCAGCGGTTCGGACCAATCGTCTGGACGGTGATCTGCCGGCCGGAGTGCGCGTCGCTCACAAGTCGGGTACCTCCGACGTAGACCATGGAGTGGCACACGCGACCAACGATATTGGGCTCATCCCCCTACCGGACGGACGGCGAATTGCGATTGCGGTGTTCGTGACGGATTCAACAGCAGACCAGGCCACCCGAGAGCAGGTGATCGCCCGCATCGCCAGAGCTGTCTATGATGCGAGTTTGCCAAGCCAGAGTCCTGCCGCTGGCAAGCCGCATTGACAGTGACGAGCATGTAGCCGCCCTCCGAACCCGATTTTCGGCTCTCGCTTGTGACCCGAAGTTTCCCCGGCAGCAGGTTACGATGGCTCTTCCACCAACTTGGTTACCGGCTTGCGCGCCGGAGTGGTGGTGATCACAACTACGCTGACCAGTACCAGCAACGTTCCCAGCAAAGTTCGCGGACCTACGACCTCACCGCCCAGGAAGTATCCCAGCGCCACTGCGACCACGGGATTCACGTAGGCATAGGTCCCGACTTTGGTTGGCGATTCGTGATGGATAAGCCATACATAAGCGGTAAAGGCAATGATCGATCCGGCGACCACCAGATAGGCGAGGGCCATCCAGGCTCCGCGCGAAACCGCTTGCGGATGGAATCCGCGAAACTCGCCAAGAGCGCCGGCGGTGAGCGTGAGCAACACGCCTCCGCAGAGCATCTGCGAGCCGGAACTCATGGGCTTGGAAGCAGGCAGCGGCAGCTTGCGGGTCAGCGCGGAGGCGACCGACCAACTCATTGCCGCCACCACCAGCGCAATGGCGCCGGAAGTAGCAATCGGAACTTCGCCAAAGCTGAGCGAGTGACTCATCAGAACGGCCACTCCGGCGATGCCCAGCAGAAGCGCGAATGCCAGCCGTGCTGTAAGTTTCTGGGTCCCGAGAAACAGAATTTCCGAGAGCGTCATGAACAGTGGAATGGTGGCCATCATGACAGCGGCGATTCCTGACGGCACTCGCTTTTCCGCCCAGAAGAGCAGACCGTAGTCGAGCACGAAAATCAGCACCGCCAGCAGCGACGCCGAAAGCCATTCACGACGCGTGGGCGAAGCCGTGCCCTTCATTCGCATCCACGCGTAAAGAGCGCCTCCCGCCAGCAGAAACCGCATCCCCGCGAGCAGAAACGGCGGAACTTCGCGCACGCCAATGCGAATGGCAAGAAATGTCGAACCCCAAACAAAGTAGATAATGGCGAACGCCAGCAGAACCTTCCATGTGGCTGGACGGGGTGCGGGATGCATCGGTGACTCCACACGGGTCATTGCGTTCGAACCCGTCTAACTAAAAAGATCGCCGTCCGGCTCCGGCCGACGCAGTTTTCCCTATTGGAAATCTTTATGGCCGATAGAACTCTTGTTTATCGGCCACCGTATAGGCTGCCACAAACAAGCCCCATAAATGATTTGGGTTTGTATCAGGGCACGACTTTTAGTCGTGCCGAAAGAGACTAACAAGTGCGGGGCTTCAGCCCCTGTAAAAGATTCAACTGGGGCTAAAGCCCGAATTAGTTGTCGCCTTACGGCCCGGCTGAAGCCGGGCCCTGATACACGTCGCAGCATGATGCTTTTGAGGAGATGGCGTCCAGCCGCGCCGGTGAACTCCGCGGGCCGTTGCTTAGCAAAACCTCCATCAACTCGGCGCTTCCCTCTCACTTAGCCGCCGGCGGACGATACGTAATCCCCAACTGGTCGAACAGGAAGCAGAATACGTCGGTCCCTTCGTCAATCTCTTCGTCCAAGGCGGTACCAAACCCGTGTCCGGCATTCGACGAAGTGCGCAGCAGAATAGGATGGGCCGAGCCATTCGCCGCCTGCAGCCGCGCCGTCATCTTGCGCGAGTTCATGGGATTCACCCGATGATCGTTCTCGCCGGTCAGAAACAGCACTGCAGGATAGCTGGCGCTGTCTTGCACATGCTGGTACGGAGAATAGGCATACAAAGCTTTGAACTGTTCCGGATCCTTCACCGTCCCGTACTCGGTGATATTGAAGGCGCCGTTAGGGTCGAGCTCGACCCGCAGCATGTCGTAGATGCCGACAAATGAAACGACCGCGCGGAACAGGTCCGGCCGCTGCGTCAGCACCGCGCCCATCAGCAGGCCGCCATTGCTGCCTCCCATAATCGCCAGGTGCGCAGGCGAGGTGTAGTTGTGCTGAATGAGATATTCGGCACAAGCGATGAAGTCGTCAAAGACGTTTTGCTTGTGAGTAAGATTTCCCGCTTTGTGCCACTCTTCGCCGTATTCGCCGCCGCCGCGCAGGTTGGCGATCGCGTACACTCCTCCCTGATCCAGCCACATGCGTCCAAAGGATCCCACAAACTCCGGCGTCATGCTGATGTTGAAGCCGCCGTAGCCTTCCAGCAGCGTGGGATTCTTACCGTCGAGTTTGGCATTCTTGCGGCGAATGATGTTCACCGGCACGCGCGTGCCGTCCTTGGAGACAGCGAACTCGCGCACGACTTCGGTGTCCTCAAACTTGATCGGCGAGCTGGCCGACATGGCGGTGCGCTCCGATTTTCCCTTCGCCGAATCGTAGCTGTCCCACGCCGCAGGCTCGAGATAAGTGGAAACTGCGTACAGCACATTGTCGCCCTTGGTTTGGACGATTCCGCTCACGCCAGACACGGCAGGCGCGGGCAGCATGCCGGTCTCGTGACCCTGGTGATCAAAGATGCGCACCCGCGACGGTCCGCCGACCATCTCGTGCACATAAAGCCGCGTGGCCGTTGGCGTAATTTCATCGATGGAAGCGTGAGCGCTGTCACTCGAACCGACTCCCGAACTTTGCGGAACAATGAGCTGGGCTTTCGCCAGCGTGGGATCGGCCAGCGCCAGCCGCAGTACCTTGCCCCGAGGCGCGTCTTTGCGCGAGAGCAGATACAACGCGGCATCACCCTCCGTTCCCAGCTTTGCAGTGACAATGGCATCTGCAAAGTGGGTTACCTGCGTCCACTGTCCCGACGAGTTCATCAGGTAGTGGGCAAACTCGCCGCCGTCTCCGTTGGCGACCGTCGCCAGCAGCCACTGTCCGTCATCGCTGGCGTGCAATTGAATCTCGGCGATGCGCGGAAAATCTTTGCCGATGACGTAAGGATCCTCGCTGCTCTTGCTACCCAGCTTGTGAAAGTAAACCTGCTGATAGAAGTTTGCGTCGGCGGCGGGCCGCTCGTTTCCTTGCGGATAGCGCGTGTAGTAGAAGCCGGTGCCGTCTTTATTCCACTCGATACTGCCGCCGCCCGTGGCGAAGTTCACGCGTGGTACGGAATCCGCCAGTTCTTTCCCGCTAGCAACTTCGAATACATGCGCGGTGCCGTCTTCCGAACCGCCTTCCGACAGCGAAACCGCAACCAGCTTTCCATCCAGCGAGGGAACGTAGAAGTCGATGGCGACCGAGCTGTTCTTACTCATGGCGTTCGGATCAACCACAATCTTCTCCGCGCTGGGCTGGTCGGGCGAAGGCAGCACTACCAGGAAGTTCTGTTGCTTCGGAGGTTGCGCCTTCATCGCAAACAGAACTCCGCCGCGCTCTTTGACGTCGAAATATTGGCCCTCGCTGGCGGTAATCAGTTGCTGCAATCGTTTCTTGACTGCGGCTCGCGCCGGCAGATGATCGAGATATTCGCGAGTGCGAGCGTTCTCTGCCGCACTCCATTGTTTGACGGCAGGATCGTTCCAATCCTCCAGCCAGCGATAATCGTCTATGACCTTGACGCCTTGATAGGTGTCGGTGACCGGATGCCTGGGCGTGGTCGGCGGAGCGGGAATACTCGGCGCCTGGGCGAACGCGAAAACCGCGAGCAAAACCGCCGTGCAGGCAAAGGACAGACGACACCCGGAGGATCGAAGCGTCATGAAGCGCCTTTCTGGGTAGATATAACGTTGCGGCCAAGGATTATATCCCGCCACACTTTCGCGATTGGGCGGACATGTCCTCTGAAACTCACTCTGGCAAGAACTGTTATTCCTTCTTCGGAGCATACGGTTAGGGAAGCTCTGATTAAGTTCCGGTTTTGAAAGGGCACGGCTTCAGCCGTGCCGCTAGTATCGCAAAATCAACGGGGCTTTAGCCCCTGCGGCAAGTTCGGCAAGTTATTCAGAGCTTCCTTAGCACAACTTCCGGGTTCTGGCGGAATGAAGAACTCGCCGCCCAAAAGAGCCATCCGATGACCACCACCCGGGAGCCGCCGCAATTAAGGTTCGCTTCAGGTTCTATGTAGATTTGACCCGCATCTATATAAAAAGAACACGCGAAACACCTCGACAGATGTAGGGTTTACAGATATGACAGACACGAGGGTTCTCGCGTACTGTGCTTGCAGGAAGTTCGCCTCGGAGATGACAATGAGCGGTAGGGTCAGAGGCGACAGGAGATTCAAAATGAGATCACGGCGGCGGTTGGAATGCGTATTCGCAGCGCTGCTGTTCGTTACCGTGTTGGCGGGATCGGTCTTCGCACAAGATCAGAACACACCTCCGCCACCGGCCAATGTTCCCGTACAGCAAGGCGATCCCGGACAGGGCGGACAGCAGCAGCAAGATCCTCCCGGCCGCGTGGCGCGGGTGGAATACATGTCGGGCCAGGTTTCGATGCAGCCGGGAGGCGTGAACGATTGGGTGGCTGCCGACATGAATCGGCCGCTCACCACCGCTGACCGCGTCTGGACCGACAAGGATTCGCGCGCTGAGTTGAATGTCGGCGATGGTTTCCTCCGCATGAACTCGGAGACCAGCCTGACGTTGACCAACGTCAGCGACAGCACAGTACAGATGGAACTCGATCAGGGCACCTTGAGCCTGACCGTTCGCCATCTGGAACGCGGCGAGGTCTACGAGGTCGATACCCCCAACTTTGCTTTCACCGTGATGAAGACGGGCGTGTATCGCTTCGATGTGTATCCCAACCAGGACGAGAGCTGGGTAACGGTCCGCAGCGGCTACGGCGAGGCGACCGGCAAAGGTCCGGCAGTTCGGGTGAACTCCGGCATGCAGATCCGCTTCCGCGCCGACAATTCGTTGCAGCATACGGCTTATGCCGCACCTGCTCGCGATGGCTTTGAGGACTGGGCCCAGGTTCGCGATAAGCGCCTCGATGATTCCGTCTCGGCCCGCTACGTTTCGCCGGGCGTGATTGGCTATCAGGACCTCGATGCCTACGGTAGCTGGGTACAGGCGCCGACGTATGGTGCAGTCTGGGTTCCCACCTCGGTACCCGCGGGATGGGCGCCTTACCGGTTCGGCCACTGGGCGTGGATTGCTCCCTGGGGCTGGACTTGGGTCGATGACGCTCCCTGGGGATTCGCTCCCTTCCACTATGGCCGCTGGGTCTCTTACGGCGGAGGCTGGGGATGGGCGCCAGGTCCTTATGGCGGCTACTGGAATCCTTACTACGCGCCCGCGCTGGTCGGCTGGATCGGTGGTCCTGGCTTCGGTATTGGCTTTGGATTCGGTGGCGGCTGGGGCTTCGGTATTGGCGTAGGCTTCGGTTGGTACCCGCTAGGCTGGGGTCAACCGTTCTATCCCCGCTACTGTGGATGGGGCTACGGTGGCTGGTACCGCGGCGGCGGTTACGTCAGCAGTGCGTACTTCCGCAATGTCAATATCACGAATACGCGTATCAACAATATCAACAACGTTACGAACAACTACTATCACAACAATCTGGGGACCGTCCGCAATACGGACGCGGTGATGAGGAATGGCGTCACTTCGGCGTCCCGATCGGCCTTCACCTCAGGAGCTGCGGTCAACAAGGTTGGAGGTGCCGTACCCGCCTCCGCCATTGGCAAAGGTCAGCTCATGAGCACGGCCAATATCAACCCAACCATGTCTTCGGTCCTGGGTGGTCAGACGCCGCGTACCACGGGAGTTCCTTCGTCGTCGGCTGCCAGCCGCAGCGTAGTCACCAATGCGCGGCCTCCTGCCGGTCCGGCGAGGTTTGGCGCCGCCGAAACCGCTAGCGCACATACGAACAACACGCCATCCGCAAACCGCGGTGTGAGCACGGAAGCTTTGCGCGGAACTACTGCCGGTACAGCGCAACGTGCAACCACGGCGAATTCCGGCGCGGCGCAAAATGCTTCGCATGCGCAATCTGGCGGCAACAACGAAATAGCTAAGGCCACCGCTCCCAGCAACCCGGCTGGCGGACACTATGTGCCGCGTCCGCCTTCGGCTGGAGGAATGGCCACGACCAGCCATGGTCAGACGTCGTCTGCAACCAATGGTCAAGGATCGTCAGCCCACAGCGTGCCGCGTCCGCCGGCGAGCAATGACAGCTTCGCGCACTCGAACGGCAGCACGGCAAATAATCATGCGACGTCAAGCGTTGCCCAGAACAATGCTGCGGGCATAAATAACCAGCAGCACGGTGCGAACAACTCGTCGGCGTCGCGGTCACCGCAATCCTATCCGCCGAATCGTTCGACGGGGACACCGCGGTCTTCGGGTTCCTCGCATCAGGCGGCTCCGCAGAGCGGATCGCATAACAGCAGTTCCTCGAGTCCGAGGTCGGGAATGTCGGTTCCCCGGCCGCCGGCGGGATACTCGTATCACGCTGCGCCAACTTACTCCGCCTCGTCATCCTACGGAGCGCGTGGTGGCAGCAGCTACTACGGCGGAAGCAGCCGCAGCTCCTACCCAAGTTCTAGCTACGGGGCGGGAAGTCGTAGTTCGTATCCCAGCTCGAGCTATGGCGCAGGAAGCCGTAGTTCGTATTCGAGCTATGGCGCAGGCCGCTCCTATGGCTCAGCGCCAACCTATTCTGCCAGCCGCAGCTACGGCTCCAGCCCAATGTATTCAGGTCGCAGCACAGGCTCCTACTCGGCGCCCCATTACTCGGCCGGTTCCGGCGGCGGCTATCATGCCTCGGGCGGCGGGGGCGGCTATCACGGTGGTGGTGGCGGCTCGCACGGCGGCGGGGGCAGAGGTCATTCCGGCGGCGGCGGACATGGACGTTAGAAATCTACAGTGACTCGAACTTGCAACTTTGAGCGGCCCGCAATGGCCGCCCATTTTTCCGCTACGGCAATGGTGGTCTGTGCCGTTCGCACGCATCGATTGTGACGCCTGAACATCGCCAAGCCGAACTGCAGCTTATAATCGAAGAGTGACAATTTCCACGGTCAAAAAGGTAGCCGAAGCCAACTTCCCCACCCGCTGGGGACAGTTTCGTATCTACGGCTTTGAAGCCGAGGCGACCACCCCGTCAAACGGCGGATCTTCGAGCGGGAATGGCGCTAATGGCCGGGGCAAGACCGAGCCTGCCAAGGAAGCCGCAGTGGCTCTGGTGATGGGCGACATCCATTCCTCGGCCCCGCTGGTTCGCATCCACTCGCAATGCCTAACCGGAGACGTCTTCCACTCCATGCGTTGCGATTGCCGGCAGCAACTCGAACTGGCGCTCTCCCTGATCACCGAGGCCGGCGCGGGCGTGCTGATCTACGAGCAGCAGGAGGGCCGCGGCATTGGGCTGATGGCCAAGCTGCAGGCCTATGAGTTGCAGGACAATGGTTTCGACACGGTCGAAGCCAACAATGAACTCGGCTACGACAACGACTATCGCGAGTACAAGCTTCCCGCCGAGATGCTGCGTCAGCTAGGCGTCAAAGAAGTCCGCCTCATCTCCAACAATCCCGATAAAGTTGCTGCCCTGGAGAACGCGGGAATCAAGGTGGTAGAGCGCGTCTCTGCTCAGGTCGAGGCCTACGAGCACTCCGAAGCCTACCTGCGCACCAAGAAAGAGAAGATGGGGCACCTGTTCACGGGTTGGTAGACATCGTCCTATACCCTCCCATCAGAACCGCCTACCCTCCTTGACCATTTGGCTTACGCTCATCTTGTCGCCTTTGACTCGTCGGCGCAGGTCCCGCATACCTTCGACGATTTGCCGATGCGTGAGCTTTCTTTCTGTCCCGGCCATAATTCGGCCCAACGCCTTCCGATTCTTCACGGGCAGTTGTCTCAGCGCCGCTCGTGCCAGTGCTACATAGACCTGTCTGGCCTCAGGCAGCTTCTTTAGCTCTTCCAAATGTTTGCGCACCGTCGCCACGTCGCCGCGGATCAGTGGCCCGCTGAAGGCCGCTGCCGCATCGTGCTTCAGATAGTTATGTAGCGTCTGCCACAACAAAGGCACCATGATGGGCTTGATGTCCTGCTTCCGGATACCGGCCGCCAGCGCTACTTGCTCCAGCGAAGCCATAAGCGCAATAACCAGCGGCGAAGCGAAGCTGCCGAAAACGTGATAGAGCACCTTGTTCTCTTTCCTGATGGAGAACGCATCTCCGCCCAGCCGCTCGACAATCGACTTGGCTACCCGTACCGCAGCCGCATCGCCTTCCATCGCAAAGGCCACGCCTGCCATTTGCGGGGTGGCTCCGCGAACGAAGGTCATCATGGGATGCACCGATGCCACTCGCGCACCCCTTTTCCGCAAAGGCTCAAGCTCATCGCTGGTGAGCGCGCCGCTGGAATGAAACACCACCTTACCTTTCCACTCCTGCGATCGCGCCAGAACCTTCGCCACTCCGGCGATGGTGTCATCGGGCACGGTAATCCAGATCAGGTCCGTCTCCAGCGGCTGCGTGCCTAACTTGATCAGACGTGCATTAGCTGCTCGCGCCAAAGTTTTCGCATGACCCGCCTGCGAGATCTTCCTGCGCGTGGCAATAAACTTCAGCTCGTAACCCGCCGCCGGCAAAGTCATCGCCAACGCCGTTCCCAGATTCCCCGGCCCGACGATACTGATCGTCGGCAAACTGTCAGATCGTGTTTGTTGAGGCACGGCGGGCAGAATAGCAGATCGGCAGACTCGAGTGCTGCTGCCAGCCGATATATCCACCTTCGGCCGCCCAGTGACCCGATCACGCGGAGGGGCAAACACTTTGACTTATATTGTTGCTATGCCTTCGAAGAAGAGTTCCACCGCCAACCGCCCCAATCGCCGCCGTCCGGCCAAGCGCACCAGTTCCAACGGCAAACGCCAGAAACTCGAGATCCAGTCCTCTAAGGTTGTTTATAAGGGCCCGGTGTTCACTGTGACCTCGGATCGGGTGAAGGAGCCCACCGGAGTCGTCGCGCAGCGCGATGTCATTCGGCATCCCGGGTCCGTAGTCATTCTGGCAGTCGACGACAGCGGAGGTGAGTCGCTGGTCCTGCTGGAACGGCAATATCGCTATGCAGCCCAGGATTATCTTTGGGAGTTGCCGGCTGGCAGTCTTGACCCGCGCGAGAAACCCTTGACCGGCGCCAAGCGCGAGCTGCTGGAAGAGACCGGATACCGCGCCCGAAAATGGAAGCGCGCCTTGTTTTTCTATCCCAGTCCCGGATTTCTGAGCGAGACCATGACGGTTTTTCTGGCTCGCGAATTGACCTTGGGAAAGCCTCAGCCCGAAGCAGATGAAGTCCTGGAATGCAAAATGATCCGGTTGTCTCGCGCCCTTGCAATGATCCAGTCTGGCACGATTCGGGATGGTAAGACTATCG
Organism: Candidatus Korobacteraceae bacterium; assembly: GCA_049695855.1. Classification (GTDB taxonomy): domain Bacteria; phylum Acidobacteriota; class Terriglobia; order Terriglobales; family Acidobacteriaceae; genus Bog-257. The sequence continues at coordinate 10,535 of JBAVSY010000143.1, forward strand.
CCGGGGTGTTATGGCTGGACGAATGGCTCAGGCACGCTCCATGACAAACGCTATCGAAAAACCCAATAAAGATACAGAGCTCGCCTGTATACTCTCTTGACAACACCACGAAACGGCGGCAGACTTGGGATAAGCAGTTGAACAGGCTAGGTTCCACCGTGCCATTTTGGGAAAAAGTCCTCTCAAGACTCTGGCTTCTGGCTCAACCTGATTGACTCAATATTAAGACCGGCATCCTCAGGGGTGGGGGTGCTGATGGGCTCTGCCCGGAGGAAGAAAGAACGTGAGAATGAAAGGAACCGTAAAGTGGTTCAATAACGCAAAAGGGTTTGGCTTTATCGGTCGTGAGGATGGCAACGCGGACGTGTTCGTACATTACAGTGCGATCAACATTGAGGGCTATAAGAGTTTGCAGGAGGGCGATCAGGTCGAGTTCGAGATCGTCGACGGCCAGAAGGGACCTCAGGCCGGCAACGTGACCCGAGTCCAGTAAGACTTTTTCTTGCCGGAGTTCCAAGAGCTCAGCTGCCAGGCTGGGCTTTTTTGCGTTTTCAAGAGCTCACGAACCCGAAGGCATTAGGATCCCGCGTCGTATCGCCTGTCATCGCCTGCCGGCGGCACATCGCATCACCGGCGGAACTTGGGAATTGAAGTTGTAAGATCCTTGAGTGCGTGACCTGTTCATGCCAGAGGGCAGGATCTTAATTCGCCGAGCGACTGCGGCCGACGCTGGCGGAATCTTGGATTGTCTTGCCTGTGCTTTTGAACCCTATCGCGCCAGCTATACTCCCGACGCTTACCTCGACACGGTTCTCACGGTGGAAACGATCGCGCAGCGGCTCGAATCGATGCAGTTATTCGTCGCGGTGACAGCGGACGAACAGATCGCCGGCACGATCGCGTGTTCACTGTCTGAGAATGGAGAGGGTCATCTGCGCGGCATGGCTGTATTGCCGGAATGGCAAGGCCGGGGCGTGGCTGAGAAACTCTTGCGCGGCGCCGAATCCGAACTCCTCAATCGAAGTTGCGTTCGCATCACTCTGGACACGACCGAGCCCCTAGAGCGAGCTATGCGATTTTACGAGAGTCATGGCTATCGCCGTTCCGGCAGGATCACCGACTTCTTCGGAATGCCGCTTCACGAGTACGTGAAGGATCTTTGAGCCGGCGGGTAATCGCGCTCGGCAGGCTATCAACGAAAAGCGAAGAGCGAATGGCGAAGAGCGGCCCTACTACGCCCCGCAGCACTTCTTGTACTTCTTGCCGCTACCGCAAGGACAAGGATCATTGCGGCCGACCTTGTCACCTCGCACTACTTGCTGCACCGTCCCCGCTTCACCGGCTCCAGCCATGCGAGCCTGCTCCAGTTCGCGACGCTTGCGGCGCTGGAAGGCTTCTTCCATGTCGTCCATGGAAGTAGTCGCGCGGTTTCGACTCGGGCCGGTGGTGAAGGCACCAACCGGTTCGCCGTTGAAATCCCCCCCGGCACTGATCCTGGGAGGAGCCGGTTGCGCTGGAGCTTCGATCACCTGCATGAGATACAGGTAGCGCACGGTTTCTTCCTCGAAGCGCTCCATCATGGCTTCGAACATGTCGAACGACTCGCGCTTGTACTCCACCAGCGGATCGTGCTGGCCATAGCCGCGCAGCCCGATGCCTTCGCGCAGGTGGTCCATCGAGAGCAAGTGGTCTTTCCACTGCTGGTCGAGCACGCTCAGCATGATGATGCGCTCGTGATGGCGCATGGCGTCAGGGCCGATTAACATCTCCTTGGCGTCATAGCGCTCTTTTAGCTTGTCGAAGATGGCGTCGCCCAGTTCGCCGCGATTCAGATTGTCGGCGTCGACCCCTTCGGCCGCGATGTCCACCCCAAAGCGGGTGAAGATCTGGTTCTTCAGACTCTTGATGTCCCAGTCTTCGGCGCGAGTCTCTTTGCCGGCATACTTGTCGAGCAGGCCGCCGAGAATGTCGCGAACGTAATCTTCGAGGATCAGCTCTTTCTGGTCGAGGCCCTCGAGCAACTGCCGGCGCAATCCGTAGACTGCCTGGCGCTGCTTGTTCATCACGTCGTCATATTCGAGGAGGTGTTTGCGGGCCTCGAAGTTCTGCCCTTCAACCGCCTTCTGCGCCCCCTCAATACGCCGCGTGATCAGCTTCGACTCGATCGGCACGCCTTCTTCCATGCCTAGCCGCTGCAGCAGGTTCGACACCCACTCCTTGGCAAAGATACGCATCAGGTCATCTTCCAGCGACAGATAGAAGCGTGAAGCTCCGGGATCGCCCTGGCGGCCGGCGCGGCCCCGCAATTGGTTGTCGATGCGGCGCGCCTCGTGACGCTCGGTGCCGAAGATAAACAATCCGCCCAAGCCGGTCACTTCTTCATGCTCGGCGTCGGTAAACTGCTTGAAGCGCTGGAAGGTTTCGTTCCACTTGGCGGTGTCGACCTTATATTCGTTGCCGCCATAGTAGAAGTAAGAGATGTTTGGGTCGTCAGGCTTGGCCGAGACTTCACCGGCGACAACTTTCAACTGCTGCGCCAGACCTTTCTTCAAGCACTCCTGCTTGGCCATGAACTCGGGATTGCCACCCAGCAGAATGTCGGTGCCGCGGCCAGCCATATTCGTAGCGATGGTGATCGCGCCCTTGCGGCCTGCCTGGGCCACGATCTCGGCTTCCTTCTCGTGATACTTGGCGTTCAGGACGACGTGCTTGATACCCTTTTTCTTCAGCAGCTCGGACAGACGCTCTGACTTTTCGACGGATGTAGTACCCACCAGCACCGGCTGTCCCGTCTCCGCCAGCTTCTGAATTTCATCTGCCGAAGCGAAGAACTTCTCCTTCTCGGTGCGATAGACGATATCGGAATTCTCAATGCGCAGCAGCGGCTTGTTGGTCGGAATAACCACAACTTCCAGCTTGTAGATGTTGTCGAACTCGGCTGCTTCGGTTTCGGCTGTACCGGTCATGCCGGCCAGCTTCTTGTACATGCGGAAGTAGTTCTGGAAGGTGACGGTGGCCAGCGTCTGGTTCTCGCGCTCGATCTTCACGTTTTCCTTGGCTTCCACCGCCTGGTGCAAACCGTCGGACCAGCGGCGTCCCGGCATCAGACGGCCGGTGAATTCGTCGACGATGAGCACTTCTCCGTCCTTCACCATGTATTCCACATCGCGGCGATAGAGCGCATGCGCCTTGATGGCGGTCTCCACGTGGTGCTTCAGATCCCAGTTCTCGGGATCGGCAATATTGCCGATGCCCAGCAGGCGCTCGACCTTCTCCCATCCCACGTCCGTAACGGTAATGGTGCGGTGCTTCTCGTCCACCACGAAGTCGCCGGTGAGGACCTTGTCCTCGCCCAGACCTTTCTCGATCTCTTCGCCCTGCTCCAATTGCGGGATGATGCGATTGACCTTGTAATACTTGTCGGTCGACTCCTCACTCTGTCCGCTGATGATGAGCGGGGTACGCGCTTCGTCGATCAGGATCGAGTCCACTTCGTCAACGATGGAGAAGTTGTGCCCGCGCTGCACACAGTCGTTCAAATCGAACTTCATGTTGTCGCGCAGGTAGTCGAAGCCGAATTCGTTATTGGTTCCGTAGGTGACGTCGGCAGCGTAAGCCTCGCGGCGCTGAACATCGTCAAGATCGTGCACGATGACGCCGACGGTCAGGCCGAGGAAGGTGTAGAGCTTGCCCATCCACTCCGAGTCGCGCTTGGCCAGGTAGTCATTCACCGTGACCACGTGCACGCCACGGCCGGAGAGCGCGTTCAGGTAGACCGGCAACGTCGCCACCAGGGTTTTGCCTTCACCGGTCTTCATTTCGGCGATCTTGCCCTGATGCAGAACGATGCCGCCCACCATTTGCATGTCGAAGTGCCGCATCTGCAACACCCGCCAGCCGCCCTCGCGAACCACCGCGAACGCCTCGGGCAGAATCTCGTAAAGAATATCTTTTAGCGCCTGGTCCTTCTCGTCAACATCTTCGATGGCATCCAGGCGCTCGCGAATGCGCTGGCGAAACTCCTCGGTTTTGGCCTGCAGCTGCTCGTCGGAAAGCTGCTTGATCGCCGGTTCGAGCGCGTGGATGCTCTCCACCAGCGGCATAATGCGCTTGATCTCGCGTTCGTTGCTGGTACCGAAGATCTTGGCGACAACTTTATTGAACAATGCTGTATCCCTTGCAGCGCGGTCAGTTAGGACTGCACGCCGGTAGCCCAAATTCGCCCCGGGCAGACACACTCCACACTTTTAAAAGGCTACCACATTGGATGCCGGTTGGCCGACAGAGTCGCATATCCACTAGCACCGGCGAGGTTACAGGTTGCCTCCGTCTACCAGCAATCCATTAGGTCACGCCTCGCCGGTCCGGTCTTCCGGTAAACTAGAGTGTTGTGCGCATCCTCACCCGCTACATCCTGAAAGAGGTCAGCTCGCACGCTCTGCTGGGCGTGGCGCTGTTCACTTTCATTATCTTCATGCGCGATCTGGGGCGCTTGCTGGAGCTGATCGTCCGTAATAGCGCGCCTTTGCCTAGCGTGGCCGAAATCTTCCTTTACACCCTGCCGGCGACGTTCACCATTACCTTACCGATGGGTGTGCTGGTGGGCATCCTGGTAGGTCTCAGCCGTCTGGCAGCCGACAGCGAAGTCACCGCCATCCGGGCCAGCGGTATGGGCGTGGGGATGTTTGTCCGGTCGATTTCCATCTTTGCCATTGGTGCGCTCATGCTGGGCCTGTTTAACAGCATTGTGGTCGCACCCAAGTCGGCCACCGCGCTCGATCGTTTGCAAGATCATTTGAAGTCGTCGCAGGCATCCTTCGAAGTCCAGCCTCGGGTGTTCTACGAGGACTTCAAGAACATCGTCTTGTATGTGCAGGACGCGATTCCCTCCAACGGCAAGGCGCTGTGGCGAGGCATATTTCTGGCCGATGTCAGCGATCCCGCTTCTCCCAAGGTGACGCTGGCGCAACGCGGCGCCCTGATCAGCGACTCGCCTCAGAACCTGCGCTTTCATCTGGAAGACGGCACCCAGCAGGAGCTGGTACCAAACGCCAAAGATCAGTACAACATCACGACGTTCGATAACACGGATATGCCAATCGCGTTGCCCAGCAACGACGAGCGGCCCCATGATCTGCTGCCAGTGCCGGAGTTGACCTTGCACGAACTGCTCAGCAATGCCGCCCGCGAGCGTCAGAACGCCGCCACCGTCAGGCTGTCCGATCCCGGCAGCTACACCTACGACCTCATCAAGGCGCGGTATTACGAGATTGAGTTCCACCGCCGGTTCGCCTTGCCGACCGCCTGTCTGGTGCTGGCGATGGTGGGTATCCCACTGGGGTTGTCGGTGCGCAAGGGCGGCAAAAGCACTGGCTTCGTACTCACCATCCTGCTGGTCGTGGTGTATTACTTCTTCTCCATGATTGGGGTGCAGATGGCGCGCCAGGGAAAGATGTCTCCCTGGCTTGGCGCCTGGATGGGAAACATTTTCTTCTTCGTTTGCGGACTGATCCTGCTGTGGCGCGTGGATCGTATGCCGATCGAGATTGCCAACCTGACAGCGGGCTGGAAATTGCTCGTACAAAAATTGCAGGCCGTGGGCACACGCCGCAGACAACTGGCCAGCGCCCGGGCTTCCGCCGAATCGTCGCAGCATCGCCGCCGTTTCAGCGCCCGCTTTCCCTTGATCCTCGATGACATGATTCTGCGCGATTTCGCCCTGTATCTGACCTTGATCCTGGCGACCTTCCTGGTGCTCGCGCTGGTTTTTACCTTCTTCGAGTTGCTGACCGACATCGTGCGCAACAAAGTGCCGGTGGTGATGCTGGCCGAGTATCTCTGGAATCTGAGCCCCTCGCTGATCTATCTGATGGCTCCGATGGCCGTGCTGCTGGCTGTACTCATTACCTTCGGCCTGATGGAAAAATCCAGTGAGTTGATCGCGATGAAGGCATCGGGTTTCAGCATCTATCGCGCTACCCTTCCGGTCATTGTGCTGAGTGGCTTATTCGCAGTCGGACTGTTTACCTTCGATCAGCTCTATATTCCGCGCACCAACCGCCAGCAGGAAATCTTGCGTAACGAAATCAAAGGCAAGCCGCCGCAGACGTACCTGCAGGCTGATCGCAAGTGGATTTTCGGGCAGAACAACGAGATCTATTACTACCGGTTATTCGATCCCGATCTCAACTCCTTTGGCGGAATTTCAATCTTCGAGTTCGATCCCAATACGTTCCAGCTGACGCGCCGCATCCATGCCGAGCATGCGCACTGGGAGCCCCATCTGCAAAAATGGGTGTTTGAACAGGGCTGGGTGCGGACCCTGCATGGAGCGTCCATTCAGGATTACAAGACTTTCGATGTGGCTACCTTCAACGAGTTGCATGAAGATCCCAGCTACTTCAAGAAGGAAGTCAAGCAGTCGTCGGAGATGAACTATGAAGAGTTGCGCCGCTATATCGACGACTTGCAGCAAAGTGGATTCGACACGGTGCGGCTGAAAGTGCAATTGCAGAAGAAGATTGCCTTTCCTCTAATTACGCTGGTGATGGCAATTCTGGCAATTCCTTTCGCCGCCTCGGGACGTCGCGGCGGAGCCTTGGTTGGAGTTGCCGTCGCCCTCGGCATCGCGGTTGTCTATTGGGTGACCTCGGGCTTGTTCGAAGCCATGGGCGACGCCAACCAGCTTCCGGCCATGATGGCGGCCTGGGCGCCGGATTTCATCTTTGCGCTCGCGGGCGGATACCTATTGTTGCGCGTGCCGACGTAGGAAGCAGTTGTCGTTGGCCAGTTGTCAGTGCTCAGCGATTTGGTTGTTGGTTGTCAGCGGGCAATTTGCTGTTTGCTGTTCGCCTTTCGCTATTCGCCAGATCATGAACTGTCGTCCTGAGTGAAGCCGCGGTGCATTTCCCGCCAGAGTTAGAGGCTGAGTGAAAACGAGAAGGTGGATTCGCGAACGAGATATAGCACCCGAAAATCGAGCCCGTAAGGGCGGCTCAATCTAGCCCAGGACGCAGCCGCAGGCGGAGTCCTGGGTTAGCTGGAGGATCACTTCGAGTCCTGTAGGGACGACAGAAATGTCGCGAGGCCCTTCAGGATTTCGCGATTGGTAATTAGTTCCGCGCACTGCTGTTCGAATCGACTGTAGAGCAGGGTCATCTAACCGATTTCCATGGCTGACGGCTGATAGCTGAGTGCTGACGGCTGAAGTTTTATGTTCAAGAACCTGAGCCCGCTGTTTCCCTATCTCCGCAAGTATCGCTCGACCTTCCTCATCGGCGGCTTGTGTGTGCTGTGTAACAACGGAATCTGGATTCTTTTTCCGCTGATCATTCGCCGGGCGATTGACGATCTCAATCTGGGAGTAAACAGGCACAAACTCCTGACCTATTCCCTGCTACTGCTGGCGGTGGCCGGAATCAAAGCGATCTTCCAGTTTCTGACTCGCTGGATCCTGATCGGCGTCTCCCGCGAAATCGAATTCGATCTGCGCAACGATCTGTTCGCCCATCTGGAACGGCTTTCCTACAGTTTCTATCAGCGTACCCGGACCGGCGACATCATGGCCCGCGCCACCAACGACCTTAACGCGGTACGCATGCTGGTCGGTCCGGGCATCATGTATACGGCCAACACTATCGTCTTTACCGCCGGCGCGTTGGTCTTCATGTTCAGCATCAGCCCCAAGCTGACGCTCTTCGCCTTCGCTCCCTTGCCCATCTTCAGCATCGTGGTGCAATACTTCGGCGCCCGGATCCATGAGCGTTTCGAGCGCATTCAGGCGATGTTTTCCGACATTTCCGCCCGCGCTCAGGAAAACTTTTCCGGCGCCCGTCTGATTCGCGCCTATGTGCAGGAAGAAGCGGAGATCGAGAACTTCGAACGCGACAACACCGAGTACATCGGGCGCAGCCTGAAATTGGTTCGCCTGATGGGAATGCTGTGGCCCACGTTGGAGACGCTGCTGGGCGTCGCCGTCGTCATCGTGCTCTGGGTAGGAGGCCGCGAAGTGCTGCAGCATCGCATCACGGTAGGCAGCTTCGTGGCCTTCAACACCTACATGATGCAGCTGACCTGGCCAATCATCGCGCTGGGATGGGTCATCAACATCTTCCAGCGTGGCACGGCGTCGGTGTTGCGCATCCACAACATTTTGTCGGAGCAATCCGAAATTACGGATGCAGCCGTGGGTGCCCCATCCTCGTCGCCCGCAGTTGGCGACAGGGTGGGAGCCACAATTCCCAGCGATGTTCAGGGCGATATCGAGTTTCGGAACCTTAGCTTCCACTACGGCAACACAATTGTCGCGGCCGAACGGCGCAACGGTCGCTCGCACGGCGATGAAGAAGTATTGAAGGGTGTGAGCCTGCGGGTACCCGCCGGAACCAGCCTGGCGATCGTGGGACCGACAGGATCGGGAAAGTCGACTCTGGTGTCTCTGATCCCGCGCATTTATGATGCCGAGCCCGGAATGGTGCTGATCGATGGCCGGCCTATTCGCGAGTTTCCGCTGGCGGTTCTGCGTCGCAACATCGGCTTTGTACCGCAGGAAACGTTTCTGTTCAGCGACACCATCCGCGAAAATATTGCCTTTGGCGCCGAAAATGCTTCCGACGAGGATGTGCGGCGCGCCGCGGAGGCCGCCAATATTGCGGACGAAATCGAGAGCTTTCCCGATGGCTACAACACACTAGTAGGAGAGCGTGGCCTCACTCTCTCGGGTGGACAAAAACAGCGAGCGGCGATTGCGCGTGCTGTGATCCGCAGCCCGCGTATCCTGATTCTCGACGACGCACTGGCCAGCGTTGACACGCAAACCGAAGACCGCATTCTGAATCATCTGCGCGAGATCATGCAGGGACGCACTACCATCTTCATCTCGCATCGCGTTTCTACGGTTCGTAACGCCGATCGCATTGCCGTGCTGCACGATGGCCAGATCGTCGAGTACGGTACTCATGATGAGCTGATCGAACGCGAAGGCTACTACACCGAGCTGTATAGCAAACAGTTGCTGGAAGAAGAGTTGGAAACCGTTTGAGGGTTTATCAGAATCGGATCTAGATGGGATTAAGGTTGAATTAGGTAGGGTTGTGTCAGGGCACGAGTTCACTCGTGCCGGGAAGAGCCCAGAAAAGATCGGGACTTTAGTCCCTGCGAAGGTGCCGCCGGCTGAACAGTTTGCTGGAAAACTCGCCGAGAGGGGCGGTACGGGTAGTTCGGCGCTTCAGCGCCGCGTATAAGCTCTTCGTTTTTGTCATCACGAGCCGGCTTTAGCCGGCGAAGGATCTGCTCTTTTGGGTTTGTCAGCACTCTGTGAAGCCGGCTCGGGGATCAAAGTGAAGGGCTTGACGCGGACCTGAAGGTCCGCTCTACCCGCACGCTGCCGTTGAAGTATCGTGTTCGTTCTAGCCACTATTCACTATCCACTCATGTTTACCGACTCCCACTGCCATCTCGAAAACAAGCGCTTCGACGCTGATCGCGCCGATGTCTTCACGCGTGCGCAGCAAGCCGGCGTCAGTACTATGCTGGCCATCGGCAACGGCGACGGTCCAGGAACCGGTACGCTCGACTGCGCCATCAAACTTGCTCAACAACACGAGCGTGTCTACGCCACAGTCGGCATTCATCCGCACGAAGCAGAGTTGGCCAAGCCGGAGGATTTCAACGAACTGCAGCGCCTGGCACGCGATCCCAAAGTGATCGCCTGGGGCGAAATCGGCCTCGACTACTTTTACGATCACTCTCCTCGCGACGTGCAACAACGCGTCTTTGTTCAGCAGATGGAGATGGCGCGAGCCGCCAGGCTGCCCATCATCATTCACTGCCGCCCATCCGACAATAGCGAAAACGCCTGGGACGACCTGCTGCGACTGATCCGTGAGCACTGGACTTCCAGCGAACTCAAAGGCGTCTTGCATTGCTTCACCGGTTCACTCGATCATGCCCGCGCAGCGCTCGATCTCGGTTTCAATCTTTCGTTCGCCGGCAACATCACTTATCCCAAAGCACAGAACATTCGCGACGCGGCCGCCGTGGCGCCGCTCGACCGCATCTTCATCGAAACCGACTCACCTTACCTGGCTCCGGTGCCGCATCGCGGCAAACGCAATGAACCGGCATTCGTGGTCGAAGTCGCCCGCCAGATCGGTACGTTGCGCGGCCTCTCCTACGAAGAGATCGGTCTCCAGACCTCGCGCAACTTCTGCAACTTTTTCGGACTCACAAGCTCGACCGATGTGCTACCCTCTCCCGCCGGGTAGTGGTCCATTGCTTCGGTTTTGCAGCAGATTCCGCACCTCTCTTGTTACACTGACATTTATGGCTGAATCTTTCGATGTGGTCAGTAAGGTCGATTTGCAAGAGGTTTCCAACGCCATTCAACAGGCGTTGAAGGAAATCCATACCCGCTACGATTTGAAGGACTCAAAGTCCGACATCAAAATGGATGAGAAGGAAGCGCTGGTGCTCACTTCCGCAGACGAGTTCAAGCTCAAAGCCGTGAACGATGTCTTGCAGAGCAAACTGGTGAAGCGCAGCGTGCCGCTGAAGGCCTTCACCTACGAGGCCATCGAGCCGGCTGCGGGCTCGACTGTGCGCCAGCGCGTCACCATGCAACAAGGTATCCCGATCGAGAAGGCGCGCGAGATCGTCAAGCTCATCAAGAATTCCAAGAAGAAGGTGCAAGCCGCGATCCAGGGCGACCTGGTTCGCGTCAGTGGCAAAGACCGCGATACACTGCAGGAAATCATCGCGCTTCTTAAGCAGAGCGATTTCGGCATCGACATGCAGTTCACCAACTATCGATCCAACTGACGGGGCGAACACGTTTGAATACCGTAACCCGCAATGCCAAGGAAGTTTTTGACCTGTTGCACGACGACCTCGCTGCCATCGAACGCGAGTTCGGACGCGACACGGTTTCCGGCGTGCGGGCCATCACCGAGATCGGCGAATACCTTCGCGCCGGCGGTGGCAAACGCCTGCGTCCCGCGCTGCTGCTGCTGTCCTGCAAGCTGATGAATTACACCGGCCAGGGCGCTATCAGGCTGGGCGCTGTGGTCGAGATCATTCACACCGCAACCCTGGTCCACGACGACATCATCGACGAAGCCGAAACCCGTCGCGGCCGACCCGCCGCCAACACCCAGTGGGGCAATTCGAAGTGCGTGCTGGCCGGCGACTGGCTCTACATGCAGGCCTTCAAGATCGCGATCCAGGAACGCAACTTCCACATCCTCGACGCACTCATCGACCTTACCCAGGCCATGGTGGAAGGCGAGCTCCTACAGATTGAGCGGCTGGGAAAAGCGATCTCGCTGGACGAGCACTTCGAGCTGATCTTCCGCAAGACCGCCTGCTTGTTCTCGGTGTGCATGAAGCTGGGCGGAATTCTCGCCGGCGCCAGCGACGCCGACCAGCATCGCCTGGCGGAGTATGGCCGCAATCTCGGTATGGCATTTCAGATTGTCGACGATGTGCTCGACCTGACCGCCTCAGAAGAGGTCCTCGGGAAGCCCGTGGCCAGCGATCTGCGTGAGGGCAAGGCGACGATGGCGGTGCTGCATGCGCTGGAACGGTGCACGGCCCCGGAGCGCGATACCATCCTGTCCGTCCTCAGCAATGGTGGCTTCAATGGCATTACTCCGGCGGACATTGTTGCCATCCTGAATCGTCAGGGCTCGATTGACGCGGCCTATGCCCTGGCTGTGGATTTTTCCAACAAGGCGCGCGAAGCCATCTGTACCTTCCCTGATTCGGAGATCAAGCGCGTCCTGCTCTGGGTACCCGAATTCGTGGTGCAACGAGAAAGCTAGTTGTCGGCCGTCGGCCGTCAGCCGTCAGCCGTCAGCTATCAGCTGTGATTCTCTAGCCGCTAGTTATAGCAATACGCTTGAACCTTTCTTGGCAGTTGCCTCAGGCAATGCCGGTTAGAAAAGATCGACAACGGATTTTTTAAAACGACTGTATTTGGCCAACCGTATGTGTACCGCAGGCGCTGGAACAATTGATCCTGGGCTGACGGCTGATAGCTGAAGGCTGACAGCTTGCTTTACACTCTCCCCATGGCCGCTCCTCAAGAAATCGAAATCAAATTCCTCGTTCCTGATCTGAAAGCGCTGGAGCAGAAGCTGCGCGACCTGGGCTTTCGCCAGGAAACTCCGTCCACACACGAAGTGAACACGCTCTACGACTTGCCAGGACAGAAGCTGCGCCGCAAAGGCGAATTGCTGCGCCTGCGCGATTACGGTGGCAAGTGGAAATTAACTCACAAGGCCAAAGTCCTGGGAGGGCGTCACAAATCGCGTGGCGAACTTGAGACTGGTGTCTCCGACGGACACAAGATGGATGCCATACTGCGTGCCCTGGGCTATTCTCCGTCCTTTGTCTACGAGAAGTTCCGCTCCGAGTGGACCGACGATCACGGTCAGGTCGTGCTCGACCATACCCCGATCGGCAACGTCGCCGAGATCGAAGGCAAGTCGCGCTGGATCGACCGTACCGCTCGTGCGCTGGGAGTCGATGGTCAGCACTACATCACGAAATCATATGCTGAACTTTTCTTCGATTGGAAACGTAAAACTAAAAGCAAGGCAATGAACATGACCTTCCGCGAATGCAAGAAAACGGGGGTTAGAGGCTAGGGATGAGTGGGATAGTAACTAGTGGAGAGTGGCTAGCAGAACTAATCTCGTAAACCAGTTTGTTTTGTATCAGGGCACGACTTCAGTCGTGCCGACGAAGGGCAACAAAGCCAGGGGCTTTAGCCCCGGACACATTTTCCGCGCGGAAGCCTGCGCCGGCTCCGGAGTTTAGACCTTGCCGGGCCTGAACCGGAGCCGGAGGCAGCGAATCAAGAAAGGTTATTATCGCCGGTACGCTTTGGGCTCCGGTCCCTTCTCCAGCGTCTCGCGATCCCAGGTAAGTCCCTCCCGGGTGTAGTTGGCCATCTCAAAATCCTGGGTCAACTCCAGCGCGTCCACCGGACAAGCATCCTCACATAAGCCGCAAAACATGCAGCGGCTCAGATCGTAGGTAAAGAACGTCAGCTCCTTGCGCCGGGTTTTCTCATTACGCTCACTGCCCACGATGATCAGGTGTTCCGGACAAGCCAGCGCGCACAGATCGCACGCGATGCACAGAGTTTCATTGGTCTCGGGATGATTGTTGAGCCGGGGCGCACCGCGGTAGCGCTCCGCCACCTGGGGCCGCTGCAGCGGATACTGCTCGGTATACACGTTCTTCGGGTCTTGATTACGGAACGTGACTTTCAGTCCCTTAATCAAATCCATAAACAACATTTTGCGTAGAACGGTATTCATCCTCGACCCTCGATTTGGGTGAAGTTTAGCACAGGCCCAGACTCGCGAGAAAAGGGCTTGCCGACAGGGCAGGCCCCAAAGTTGCCCCCCGGTCAAGGTTATTGGGGCGAGGGCTGAGAATCTCCCTTCCATCCCAGCCGGCAACTGCCGGAAACATCTCGCACATCCGACACCTGAAAGCCGTTTGGCGCCAAAGCCGTGGCTCCCTGATCAACGCCGCTTCCCGTGGATTGGCTTTCCATGCCAGTGACCTCAATCTCATGACCGACTTTTGACTGTAGCTTGGCAGCGTCGCCCATCAGTTTGTACTGCATGCCATTCTGATCGGTGAGCGTGAAGTTGCCGGCCGAACCGCTCAGGCAGCCTCGAATCACGGTGTTTTGGGCTGTCGAAGATTGGCTGGGCGCCTGCGAGTTGGGTTTAGCTCCGCTGCCCAAGGTATCCTGGGCGCTGGCAAGTGCTCCGGCCAACAACAAGGACGACATCAGTAGCAATAATAGTTTCATTTTCTGATTCCTTCCCGCTCCCGCCCAACCTCGTTCCCCGACTGCCCAGTTAAGTAGTTAGAACTTGTTTAGGGCTAGCAGGTTTTCCCCGGGACAGCCGGCGAATCTGGGACCGGTGACGGCCCGGACGCGAGCGCACCTCCGCTAAACTGGATACGATGAGTACTCTCACTTTCGACTGGTGGAATTTCGACGCGTACTTGTTCGATATCGACGGGACGCTGGTGAACGCTCACGGCCGGGTGCATTACAACTCGTTCCACACCGCTCTGCGCGAGGTATACGGATGCGACGGGCGTATCGACCATATCCCCGTGCACGGCAACACGGATATCGGGATCTTGCGGGCGGCGCTGGAGCAACACGGCAAGCTGCCTCTTGAATTTGAATCCAGCCTGCCCGCCGCCTTCGAGGTGATGTGCGCGGATGTCGAACGAAACGCCGACCGAATGGACGTCGAGGTCTGTCCCTCGATTCGCGAGTTGCTCGAATCTCTCCATAACCGCGGCAAGCTGATCGGAATCGTGACCGGCAATCTGGAACGGATCGGCTGGCGCAAGCTGGAGCGGGCCGGCCTGCGTCAATTCTTCGCCTTCGGCTCGTTCAATGATCAACGCGAGAAACGCGAGGACATCTTCCGCCACGGCGCCGAACTCGCGCGCCAACTGCGCGGCCCCAACGCCCGGGTGTGCTTCATCGGTGACACGCCCAATGATGTTCGCGCTGCTGCCCATCTGGGAATGCCGGTAGTGGCCGTGGCCACCGGTGTCTTCTCCCGGGAAGAATTGGAAACCCACTCTCCCGCCCGCTGTGTGAGCAGTTGCCGGGAATTACTGTCTTTGGTCTGAGGGGCGACAAGCTTAGTTGTGCTGGCTTACAATTTCACTACGCATGCGTTTTCTGGCTGGAATATGGCTCACTCTCGCACTGGCGAGTTGGCTGCCTGCGCAGCAGGCTGCGGCGCCGGGTAGCACGGTAATCCCGCCCACTCCTGCAACTCAAAGCGCGGCCGCGCCTGCTGATGCGTCCCAAAATCGTGGCGCTGCGGTTCCGGCTGTCCAGGCTTCGCCACCAGCGTCGTCGCAGCAGAATCCAAGTACCGCGGAAAGTCCCACGGTCGTGCCGGCCATTCCAGCTCCCACCTCTCGCGAGGCTGCCGAGGCCAAGCGTCAGTTTAAGGCTGGCTTAAAGCTGAAATCGAAAGGCAATCTGGACGCGGCCTTCGACAAGTTTTCCAGCGCTTCCGAGTTGGATCCGCGAAATGTCAACTACACTACCGCCCGCGAATTCGCGCGCGAAGAATTGGTCATGAACGCCCTCAAGCGGGGCAATAAGGCCATGCTCGATGGCAACGAGATTGTTGCCATGGCTTCCTTCCGGCAGGCCCTCGAATACGATCCTACTAACGACTACGCGCTGCAACGGCTTCGCGATTCCATCCCCGAAGGTCAACAGCCGGCCCCAACCCCAAGCGTGGTCGAACAATCCTTACCCGTCCAGTTGCAACCCACCGCCCCGCGTCAGGACTTCCACTTTCGCGGAGACGCTCGCACTCTGCTGACCCAGGTGGCCCATGCCTACGGTATTACCGCCCAATTTGACGATTCGGTGCAGCAGCGGCGGGTTCGCTTCGACATTCAGAATGTGAACTTCGCCACCGCCATGGAAGCGGCTACAGCCGTAACCAAGACATTCTGGGTCCCACTCTCCGCCAAGCAGATATTGTTCGCCAGCGACACGGTGGAGAACCATCGCAACTTCGAACGCATGGGCCTGCGTACGTTTTTCCTGCCTGAGTTAACCGACCAGGAGGTTACGGAGATGACCAACTCGTTGCGCGTCCTGCTCAATCTCCGCTTCATCTCCACGGATAAGGCAGAATCCGCCATCACCATCCGAGCCGAACTGCCGGTGCTGGAAGCCGCCGACCGCCTCATTAAAAGCCTCACCACCGGCCGGCCCGAAGTCCTGCTCGACATCCGGGTCTATGCGGTCAGCAGCAGCCTGCAGCGCGAGATTGGGACCGCCTTACCCACTCAGTTCACGCTGTTCAATATCAGCCCGGCGCTGCTCGCCGGTTTGGGCGCCAGCGCGCAGAACCTTGTCAACCAGTTAATTTCTTCCGGGGGTATTAATCAGGGCAACTCTCAGGCCGTCAGCGCGCTGCTGGGACAACTGCAAAATTCGTCCACCGGCTCGCTGCTCACCACTCCGTTCGTAACCTTCGGCGGCGGGCTTACTCTGTTCGGACTCAATGCTGGCGGCGTTGGCGTTACTCCAACCTTGAGCTTGAACGAATCCGACATCCGCGATCTGGAACACGTAACCTTGCGCGCCTCCCAGAATGACGCCGCCGTGATGAAGATTGGAGAACGTTATCCCATCGTCAACGCCACCTTCGCCCCTATCTACAACTCGGCCTCGATTTCCCAGGTGCTGGGAAACCAGAGCTATATCGCGCCCTTTCCTTCCTTCAATTTCGAGGACCTGGGTCTGGTGCTGAAGGCTACACCCTACATCCATTCCAATGAGGATGTAACCATGAAGCTGGAATTGCAGATGCGCTCTCTGGGAACGACGACGAACAACGGCATCCCCATCATCAACAATCGCGAATACAGCGGCATCATCACCGCTAAGAACGGGGAATCCAGCGTGGTGACGGGAATGATCTCGATTGACGACACTCGCAGCATCAACGGCTATCCATTTCTAGGCCGCGTCCCCGGCCTCACTTATGCCAGCACCGTCCACAATAAAAACGTCGAGGATGACGAGTTGCTCATCGTAATCACGCCCCACGTCCTGCGCCTGCCGGATCGAAATTCCTTTGCCGTGCAATTGCCTCCCAATCACTAGAAAAGTCTCGCGTGCCCCAGGTTCGCCCCTCGGTTGGGCTAACCTGGGATCACTGGCTGGTTCTATCTTCCATCTATTTCCCGGGGTTGGCGACCTCGTAATCGACCATCTGTTTGACCGCGTCGTAAGGTGCGCTATTGCTGGAGAATCCCACCAGCCTGCGCCCATTGATGAAGAAGGTCGGCGTGCTGGTCACGTCCAGTTTCTCCGCCAACGCAATCGACTCGCGAACCCGCTTCTCGGTTTCCGGTTTGGCTACACAAGCCGCCACAGCATCCGGATCGCCTCCCGAATCCTTCACATATCCTTTCAGCATCTGGTCGACATTCTGCTCATTGATCTCCGATTGATGCTCATAAACCGTGGCGATAAATTTCCACACCGCCTGGTTGTTTTGCCGGCCAAGACAATCCAGATACTTCGCGCCCGGGAGCGCCCATTTGTGGATTTGTTCCAGCGGATAGTTCTGAAAGACCAGCCTGACCTTGGGCTCTTCCTGCAGCAGCTTGGTAATGTTGGGTTGCGCCGCCTTGCACGCCGGACACTCCAGATCGCCGAACTCGACAATCGTAATAGCCGCATCCTGGGGCCCATGCGAAGGACCTGTCGCTGCTTTCAGCGCCTCCCTGTTGCCGGCGAAAGGATCGGCTCCGAACGGCATCAGTTCGCCGGTGAAGGCATACTTCTGATCGGGCGTAACGTAAATCCGCGACACCTGTTGGCCCTTCGGCGTGCTGAAAACCACCGTCGCTTCGGAGATGCCGGAAGCTTCCGAAGGCTTGATTTCGGCAATCTTCCAGCTTAGTTCGGTGTCCCAGCCAAACATCTTCTTGAGAAACTCGTTGAAGGTAGCTTCCGTAGGTTGTCCAGGGTTAGAAGCGCTGGCGGAAGCAGATGCAGTCTTGGCGGGCGGGCTCGACTTGGCGTCCTGCGCAGCCAAACTGAGGCTCGCCAAAGCAAGACCGGCGATCAACATCACAAGTAGGCGACGATTCATGGTTCCTTTCGTGGATAGGCGGCCGTCGGCCGCCAGCAATTAGCAGTTAGCACTTGGCATTTAGCCAGAGCGGTCAGCAACTGAACAAACTCCAGATTCCTACTTCAGGGTGGATAACCATCAACGGTCGGTTTAGCCAAATACTAAGTGCCAAATACTAAGTGCCAAACGCCGCCTTCCCTACATCTCCAGCTTGGCAGCGATGGGATAGCGACGGCCAAACCCAAACGCTTTCTCGGAAATCTTGGGCCCGGGGGCTGCTTGCTGACGCTTATATTCGCTCCGATCGACCATGCGCGCGACCTTGCGCACCAGGTCTACATCATAGCCGTGCGCTGCCGCAATGGCATCGGGGGCTTTATTGTCCTCGATATAGTCTTCCAGAATCGTATCGAGAACGTCGTAGGGTGGCAGCGAATCGCTGTCCTTCTGGTCAGGACGCAGTTCCGCCGATGGCGCCTTCTCGATCGTGGATTGAGGGATCAGAGGCGCTCGCGAGTTTACATAGTTCGCCAGGCGGTACACCAGAGTCTTCGGCACGTCGGAAATCACTCCCCAGCCGCCGCACATGTCGCCGTAAAGCGTGCAATATCCTACGGCGATCTCCGACTTGTTGCCCGTCGTCAGCAGCAGCGCACCAAACTTGTTAGACATGGCCATCATCAGCGAACCGCGAATGCGCGCCTGAATGTTTTCTTCCGTGACGTCAGGCTGGCGCCCGGCGAAGGCAGGTTTAAGGCCTCGCAAATAGGAATCAAAAATATCGCCGATCGGGACAGTCTCAAACCGAATTCCCAAATTGCGGGCCAGTGCGGCCGCGTCATCAATGCTGCCCTGCGAGGAATAAGGACCTGGCATACCCACGCCAACCACGTTCTCCCGCCCCAGAGCATCAACCGCAATGCAAGCCGTCAGGGCGGAGTCAATGCCACCGCTCAAGCCCAGAACAACTCGCTGAAATCCACACTTGCGAACGTAATCGCGCGTGCCCAGTACCAGTGCGGCATAGGCACTAGCTTCCACTCCTTCTTCGCGCACGTGCAGGTCGCCGATCAACGAATCCGTGTCAAAACAAATCAGGTCTTCGGCAAACGATTTGGCCTGCGCAATCACTTCCCCGTCCGGTCCAATGACCAGGCTGGAACCGTCGAATACCAAACTGTCGTTCCCGCCAATCTGGTTGACCATTGCAACCGGCACGCGATAGTTGCGGGCAATCGTGGCCAGCATGTCTCGACGCAGTTCACGCTTATGCAGGTAGAAAGGCGAGGCCGAGATATTGAGCAGAATCTTCCCCCCGGCACCGATCAAGTCTTCCACGGGATCGACGCCGTAGAGCCGGCGGTCCCAGAAGTGTTTGTCGTTCCAGGCATCTTCGCAGATGGTGAGCGCCACCTGCTGGCTGTCGAGCGCAATCAGTTGCTGCTGATCGGCCGGGGCAAAGTTACGCATCTCGTCGAACACATCGTAGGAGGGCAACAGCCGCTTCGATTGCAAGAAGGCGATCTTCCCCTCACGCAGAAGCGCCGCCGAATTCAATACCGACTTGCCGGTAGAGGAGTTGGCGGGAGTCACCAGACCACAGATGACAGAGATTCCCTGGGTCTCCTGGGCAATCGTTTCCGCCGCTTCCCGGTTGCGAGCTACGAACCAGGGACGTTCCACCAGATCTCGCGGTGGATAGCCGCACACCGAGAGCTCCGGAAAGAGGATGAGGTCGACTCCTCCACTTCTGGCGCGCCGCGCATATTCGATTATCTTTGCGGAATTGCCCGAGAAATCCCCGACAACGGTATTGATCTGACCGAGTGCGATTCTCACTGTTCCAGTGTAAAGGCGCACCCTAGCGCGCGCCAAATCCGCCAGTCTAGAGTCCCGTCCAATGCGGCGGCATTCCCCCGGGAGAATCCGTAGGTGTCGTCGTGCCGGGAGCCGGATAAGGCGTGGACGGCATGTTGCTACCCTGCGGATATTCAGGCTGTTCGCCCGGGCGGCGCAATGTCGGAGCATTCGCCGGCTTCTCCTCCGGCTTCTTGTCGGCCACCTCGGTTTCAGCAGACTTCAAATCGACTTCCTTCTCCGTGCGAACGATCTTCTGGCCATCGACGGTCATGATCTCCAGCCGCGTCACCATCCCACCCTGGAAGCGCACAAACTGCACTTCTTCCGGCGGAGTACCGTAGATCCATTCCTCGTAATCTGCTCCGCTGTCATCCTTGTCGCGTATTTTCTTCGGAGGCCGTCCTTTGGCGTAGATCACCATCTCGTGATCCATCCCCACCAGTACCTGATGGTTCTTGATGGCAGCCTGAACTTTGGGTGGTAACGTCTTCTGATAGGCTTCGGCTTCGGTCAGCGCCTTGAAGTCGAAAACCGGCGCCAGTAAAGCGCGTACCTGCTCACCCGTCAGTTCGGGAACATACTTGTCGAATTCAAGGGTCAAGACCGAGCCTTTGGCCTCTAAGCTCTGGGGAGCACCGCCCACCGGAGTCGTCGAGCCGCCGGCCCCGATCGACACGTGCTGATACCACTTCTCATGCTTCTTGGGTCCGCCATTGATCTCCAGAACGATGGACTTCTCTTTGACCAGAACATTGGTGATGACCACCCGGTCGCCGGGCTTGGCCGCCATCCCATGTTCCGCAATCAGGGATGCAATCTGTTGATCGGTGGGAGTTACCACACCGTCCTTGATCTGCAAACCTCTCTCGCTGATGGGAAATGGATGTCGCACAAAGACCCTTTCGGCGGTCAGATCGCGCATAACCTCCAGCCGGGTTCGCGGCGTCATCTTGTCAGACGGAGTATTAGCATGCGATTTTGTATCGTCGGCGGATGCCGGTAATGCCAGCAGCAAGGCTGCCATCGCAATGAGCGAAAGACAGAGGCGGTTCATGGGAAACCCCGGGATTTGCTTGAATTATATGCCTATCGAAAGCGGCGGTGCAGGCTATCCCTTGGTATGCGAGAGGCTCCCGCGCAAGGGAGGTTTCGGCGAAAGCAAGCCAGCGGTTGGGGACAGTTTCCCCAGCGGCAACTTCCACATGATCAGGATTCCCACCAGGACGGCAATGGCGCACGCGCCGCTAGCTTCCACACCGTAATTGCCGCCGGTCACCCACCAGGGCCCGGTTGCCGTGGTTCGTGCGTATACGTTAAAGAATCGAAAACCGCTGACCGGCAAGCCCAGGATCGATCCCAGAGTTGCGTTCCATCCGAAGTGAATACCCCAGGGAAGCCACAGCGATCGCGTACGCAGATACGCGATGGAAAGAAGGATTCCAATCAGAATGGTGTTGATGACGCCCCAGCGTCCGGCGCCAGGGTTCTTCAAGTGCAACAAGCCGTACAGTACCGAGAAGACCGCAATCGCTCCCGCGGCGCCGATTCCCTTTACCAGGTGCTGGAAAGGGTAGCCGCGAAACATCAGTTCCTCCGCCAGAGCGCTAAACAGCAGAATTACAATCACGGCGGCGACCTTGGGAACGATCATCAGGCCATGGTCGTAGGCGATCTTGGTATGTCCCCAGAAGTGAATAGGGATCACCGCCAATAACGTGAGCAAGAATCCAATAGCCGTTCCTATGGCGAAGTGCTTTAAGCACCCCTTCACCCGGGGCAGGCCCTGCGCGGCGATGCGATGGTCTTCAATGTGATCGCCGACGGTCAGCATCCAAATAAAAATGCCGAGCAGCAATAACGACAACAGGGGACGAAAGACAATTTCGAAAACGAAGGGCCGCTGACCGACGATATCGGCGGCAATGTGCCCGGAGACAACAAATGCAATGGCGGAGAGAATCCCCGAGAAGATAAAGGCCCATACGGGCTGCAGTTTTCCCGTGTCCGTCGTGAACATTCTTATACCTTAGCCGCGTGCGGCTTTCTGATCGAATGGAAACTCAACCCCTGGCGTGCCACCTGGAAATTGAGTGGTTGTCCGCCCTGCTGGCGAATAGCCGCCTCGACCCGCGGTTTCGCTCCGGGTTCGAGCAGGACGATGACGCAGCCGCCGCCGCCGGCTCCGCAGACCTTGGCCGCCCGTCCTCCATTTCGCCTGGCCACCTCGATCAGCTTATCAATCAACGGGGTCGCAATGCCGGGGGCGTTGGTGCGCCGCAACGTCCATTCCTCACCCATGAGCCTCTCAACCTCGCCCCACTGTTGGCTGGCCAGAGCCCGATGCATCCCCTGCGCAATGCGCGAGATCTCGTCGAAATTGTGCACCACGTGCTGGTCGCCATTAATGTGCTGCTTGAATACTTCCCAATTATTAATGCCCGATTGCCGCGGCGCACCGGTGTAGAACAACGACAGGCGCTGATCCATCTCCTCCAGGGAGACCGGAATACCCTCCCGCCGGATTCCATCGGCTTCCAGATGAATCGCGCTTACCCCACCATACATTGCCGGATAGTAGTCCTGGCAACCGGTGGGAACACGGATGAGTTGTGCTTCGACATTTTGCGCAATCACGCGAATCTGCTCAAGGTCGATCTCGCGGCCAGTGAAACGAGCTAGCGCCGCAGCCGTCGCAATCATCAGCGCCGAAGAACCGGAAATTCCCGCACCGGCGGGCGATTCCGAGAACGTTTCCAGTGTGAATCCCTCCTCGGGCTGGAAGAAGCGGACAAGATAAGCCCCCAGCGGATGGCGATAAGCCTTGGACGCCAGTAATTCATCCAGGCCGGCGAACTTTTCCTCCCGTCCCGTATCGTGCGAGTGCAGATGAATTGCCCGCCCCGGTTGCGGCGTGATCTTGCAGGCGGTCAAAAGGCTGAGTGCGAGGTTAACGCTGACCGCGCCGGGATGGAAAAGATAGAGTGGCCAGATGTCGAGGGTCCCGCCGGCCAGATCTGCCCGGCAGGGCGCAGTGGTAACGATCTCCTCTCCACTGCCTTGGGACACGAACTGCGTGAGGGATTGCATACTACGACTCGGCCCCCGTCGACAATTCCCTGCCCGCCGCCAGCACCTCTGCGATAATCTGCGCGACGTCATCCGGCGTTGTCCGATGATTCACAAAGCAGGCGCGCAAGCAAAACTTGCCGTGAATGGTCGCGTTCGACAGGTATACTCTCCCACGCTGCACCACACGTTGCAAAATTTTCTGATTCAGCGCATCTGCCTCGACTCCAGTTCCCCGTCGCGGAAGAAAACGGAAACATACCGCGCTGAGTTTCACCGGCGCCAACAATTCCAACTCCGGCTCCTTGTCAACCAGGCGCGACAATAACTGGGCGTGCTGCAAGTCGTTGCGGATCGCTTCGCGAAACTTCTCGAGGCCATGATAGCGAAGCGAAAGCCAGAGCTTCAGCGCCCGAAAGCGGCGCGACAACTCAAGCGATTCCTCGAAATACGCGAAGCTTTCTATCGGATCTTCGAGCAACGATTTGGCATAGTCACCGGTGTGCGAAAATGCGCGGCGGGCATCGGCTCCATGGCGATACAGAAAGCAGCCACAGTCCAGCGGCTGATACAACCATTTGTGCGGATCGAGCGAGAGCGAGTCGGCTTGGTTCAGTCCAACAAACAACGCCGGTTCGGCAATCGCGGCCAGAGCGCCATAGGCTCCGTCAACGTGAAACCACGCACCGAATTCGCGGGCAATTTCCGCGAGCTCGGATAAAGAATCGATGCTGCCCGTAGCGACCGTCCCGGCCGACCCAACGATTGCCATCGGAGTGAGCCCGGCTTCGACATCGCGCTGAATGTGGGCGCGCAAAAGATCCGTGCGAATACGGAAGTCGTTATCGCAAGGGATGTGCCGCAGATAGTCGCGTCCGATGCCCAGAAGCGCCACTGCTTTAGGAATGGACATGTGCACCTGCTCGGAGGCGTAAATTGTTCCTGGCCGCGCACCGCTTTCATTAGCGGGCAAGCGTGCCTCTCGCGCCATGGCCAAAGCCATAAGATTGGCTGGCGAACCGCCGCCGGTTAGGCTGCCCGAGAACCCATCGCATCCGACGGCTTGCGCTAGCCAACTCACAACAATTCGTTCGATGGTGACCGCCGAGGGCGACGATCGCCACGCAGTTACATTTTGATTAAGGACGCTGGCCAACAAGTCGGCGGCAGCGGCCACCGGTTCTCCGGAGCCGAAAACGTAACCAAAAAACCGTGGACTGTTCGGCCGGCTGCCCTCAATCACCTTTGCCAAGTCATCGAGGGCAGACTCGCCTATCCCATGTTCAGGCAGTTGTTCAGCCAGCAAAGTTTGGGTTTCACTTCCGGTTATCCGGGGAAAACTGGGGCGCTCGCCGATACTCGTCAAATAATCCAGCGAAAGACGGGTGACACGTTCGAAGATTGCTTTGTAATTTTCGTCCGAAAGTATGAGCGGATTCATGGGGGGAATGGGTCCAACGCCGTACTCGAGATAGGCGGGAACTTCATTGTAGCGCGACCCAAACCTGGGCGATGGTTTACAGCTCGCGATAGCTGATCAACTCAATTCCTTGCCTCTGCAACACCTCTCGCGCCTCGGGCGAGGTCAGCAAACGCAACTCCTGCTCTCGCGATTGGCGCAGACGGGTGCGCACTCCATCAAGGTCAGCGTCGTTGTAGCCGGGATGAGCTACAAATTCCCAGGTCCCTTCGGGAATGCCTTCGACAATCGCAGTGAACAGCTTCAAGTCGAGCATGCCGGTGACCAGCACTCCCAGCGAGCCGTCCGTCGTGCGCAAGCCGTGCGCCGCCACCTCACGACGGAAGCCAGCGGCAAAGCTGCGCAGCACATTCAGCTGCGCCAATCGCTTCCATGCCTGGCGGGTGCGCACCAGGCTGCTCCAGGGCAGCGGCCATACTTGTCCAAAGGGATTGCGCACGGCCGGAACATTACACGCTCGCGCAGCGCGCAGCAACGGACGCAGGGCTGCCGGGAACATGTGCGCATGTTTGTGGGTGTCGAAGTGCGAAACCTCGACTCCGGCCCGCTGAATGCGCTCGATCTGCGCAGTCGCCTCAGCCTCGATTTCGCCAGGATTGAGTTTATGGCGGAAAGACGCGACCACAAACTGGTTCAGACTTTCGCGCAGCCGGCTACCATTGCCGACATCCGATTGCAGCAGACTGGGTACGCGACTTGCCGGCAACAGAGGTTCGCCGTCGAGCAAAACCACGTGACATCCAACGCTGAAATTACCTCCGCCGGCGGCAATCGAGCGAGCCATTTCCGCCGCCTCGTCGAAGGCGGCAGAGTTCGCCATCAGAGTTGCTGACGTGACCATGCCACGGTTCTGGGCTTCGAGAATGGCGCGATTGACGCCTGAGGTTAGTCCAAAGTCATCGGCGTTGATGATGAGCCGGCGCACCGCTTCAGTTTAGCAAGTCGGTTGTGGTAAGGCGGGCAACAGCCAACGGTTCGCGAGCACTGATCGGGAAATTTGCGGCGCGCCGCGTTGAAATGCTCAGGCGGTCTTAAGATTCCGTACGGAGGGGCGCTCACCTTCGCCCAGGTAGGTCTTGATCTTGTCCAGCAACGCGGGAAACATCTGCTCTTTCGGCAGGCAGGCATTCACATCTTTGCCGCCGTCAATGCAGCCATAACCAGTAATCATGATGACCGGAAGTTCGGGGTTGGTGGCGTGCACCTGTTTGGCCAGATCAAGTCCGTTCATCCCATCCATGCGAAAGTCGGTGACCAGGATGTCGAATTTCTCTTGCTTGAATTTGTTCAGTGCGTCCTGGGCGTTATAAGCGCTCACCGCTCGATAGCCTTGCGTTTCCAGGATCTCGCAACTCAACCGAGCCAATACTTCGTGGTCGTCGACGAACAAGACAGCCTTCATTGCACACCTAGCCTTCGTTAAATTCCGAGCCACTACCCCGCCAGTTACCTATAAGGTTGGTTTCACTGTCTGCTGAAAAAGATGCCCCAAGTTGAAAAAGATTCGGGACAGAAGGCTTGCCGGGAGCCGAATTGTCCGGGATCCAATCCACGCAATCGAAGCCGCCCATTACCCACGAGTAGCCTGGGATTGCTAAAGCAAACCGCAGCCTGACCAGCCTCTGGCGTTTGACCATGCTGGAAAGGCTCATGTACATTCAAACAGTTGATTCCACCCAAGTGCCCCGTTCTGGAGGCGCGTTCGAGGGCGGTTAGCTCAGCTGGTTAGAGCGCCTGCCTTACAAGCAGGAGGTCGCAGGTTCGAGCCCTGCACTGCCCACCAATGTTTGCAGTCAGTTGGGATGCTGCCAGCCGTCCCTCCCCGCCGCCTGAGGCGAGAGTTACGAGGACTGCTCCGCCATTGCGCTAAAAGACTAGCTGCTGGATGACTAGCTAAAGATGGCTGGCTAAACCGGGTTAGCAACACGCCATATTCACCCCTTCTTTATTGTCGGGCGCGCCGAACGCTTCCTGCGGAATCGGGGCTCCGTGCAACGTCTTCCAGCAGCGGCGTCCGGACTCGATCAGCACCAGAATGACACCCACTACGAAAATCACCATCAGGGTGGAATCCAGATAGCCCTGGAAGCCATGTCCCGGCTTTTGCGCCAGCGGCAGGTAAATATTCTTGATGGACAACACCCCGGCAGTCAGCGTAGTGATCCCGACAAAGCACATGGGGAGAGCCGTGATCAATGCGTACTTAGCCTTTCCCATGTTGACCAGGAAAGTGGTGACCACCGCCAGCGCAATCGTGGCCAGCAATTGGTTGCCGGTGCCGAACAACGGCCAGATAGTAGAAATGGAGCCGGTGTAAATCAGATATCCCCAACTGACCACCACGATGAGCGATGTCGTCAGGTTGCCGGGCAACCAGGCGGTGTTGTGGAAGGGCTTGTGGATCTTGCCCAACAGTTCGTGCAGCACATAGCGGGCGACACGCGTGCCGGTATCGACCGTGGTCAGGATAAACAGCGCCTCAAACATGATGGCGTAGTGATACCAGTAGCTGGTCAGCGTCTTCATGCCCGGGATGCCGCGGAAGATCTCCGCCATGCCGACCGCCAGCGAAACCGCACCCCCCGTGCGTCCAGCCAGCTTCTCACCCACTTCAGCGGAGAACATGCCCAGGTTAACGGTATGCAGTCCGAGTTTGGCGAAAACCGCGGGAGGCGCATTGATAGCAAAGTAATCGCCCGGATACATGGAGCAGGCGGCAATCAATGCCAGGACAGCGACGATGCCCTCGCACATCATGGCTCCGTATCCGATGAAGCGCGCGTCCGTTTCCTTCCACAGCATCTTCGGTGTGGTCCCGGACGAGATCAGGGCATGGAAGCCGGAAATCGCACCACAGGCGATGGTGACGAAGAGGAACGGGAACAGCTTGCCTCCGATGATCGGTCCGCCACCATGAATGAACTGGGTAACCGCGGGAAACTGAATGTCGGGATGCACGATAAAGACCCCGAGGATGAGCAAGGCAATCGTGCCCAGCTTCATGTAGGTCGACAGGTAGTCTCTCGGCTCGAGCAGGAACCATACCGGCAACACCGACGCGACAAAGCCATAGGCCATCATGAAGAAGACAATCTGATGACCGCTGAACGTAAGCGCATGAGCGTAGGAGGAAGCGGCGAACCAACGGCCGCCGACCACGGCAGCGATCAGGAGAATTACACCCGCGACGCTGGGCCCGGCAATCTTGATCTGACCCGGGGAACTCTTGAACATGTACAGACCCATCAGGATGGCGATGGGAATGGTCATGGCGATGGTGAAGACTCCCCAGGGACTGTTCGCCAGAGCGTTGACCACCACAATGCCCAGTCCGGCCAGCGTGACCAGCAGGATAAACAACAACGCAATCATGGTGACCAGGCCGGCATAGGGACCGACCTCCGTGCGGGCTACATCGGCGAGGGAGCGACCCTTGTGGCGCACGGACGCGACCAGCACAGTGAAGTCGTGAACGCAACCGCAGAGCACGGCCCCAATCAGGATCCAGAGAAATCCCGGAGCGAAACCGAATTGAGCCGCCAGGGTCGGCCCCACCAGCGGGCCGGCGCCGGCAATGGCTGCGAAGTGATGGCCGAACAGCACCCACTTGGGCGAGGGTACGTAGTTGTGCCCGTCTTCATAAATGTGCGAAGGAGTGGTGCGGCGATCGTCTAAAGCCAGGACCTTGGCCGCGATGAATGCGCTGTAATAGCGATAGGCCAAGGCGAAGACGCACAGCGTCCCCAGCATAATGGGAAACGTGTTCATAGCAGCCTCCAAGCTCGATTTCGGCTCGCGCCGGCGACAAGCTGGGCACTATCGATTTTGATTGAGCCCAACCCTAATCGCCAAAGACCCAACCGAATTCTGAACGCGAACCTGGCTTGGCAGCTAGTTTCACCTAGCTTCCAATTTGTCCAGCACTATACACCCAGCGGGCAAGTCGAGAGCACGATTCTTCGGCAGGGCGCCAGCTCGGCATCGGACGGCGCCTTCGGCTGCAGGCCCGGCTGACCTTCTCCTCGCCTGCTACTACGGCGATCATTTTTCAGGATGGCCTTGGCCTCTAAGCGGCCCGCTTGGCACTCCGAGGTATACTGCTACCGTTGCGAGGGCAGTTTATAGTTCTGCCTCTGAAACAAGAACCTTCGCGGTGGAGGTAGATATCTCAGAGGTACTCCCAAGGAGGGATGCTGATGAAAAGGACACTCGTATTGGTTCTGTTGCTGCTCGTTTCTGCAGTGTGGCTGCAAGCACAATATGCACAGACAGAGTCGAATCATACGCCGGCTTCGGTTCCGGACCAGGTCCAGGGCTGCGTACACACCGTGCGCGGTCACTACGTCATTACCGACAAGGATGGAAAAAGCACGGAGCTTTCCGGTGCCGCCAACAAGCTGGGCAAGGTTGTCGGCCATGAAGCGCTGGTCACGGGCGTGCCCGGCACCAGAACTTCGGACACTACCGTACAGGGGTCGGCGTCCAGCGCGGTGGAGATACCCGTCCTAAAGGTAAAGACAGTCAAGGACATTTCGGCGGGCTGTAAGTAAGCGTGACGGCTCAAAACGTCGCGTAGTATCGAACCATCTCGGCAATGTGCTGGGTCGCGCAGCAGTTGCTTCGCGGGCCATTCCTGGGGCGCATGGCAGTTGGATTCTCCCTCAGAAAACACAGTTATGCGCCCGGTATTCCCTCGTTCTAACCGCGAATAGGATGCCGATGGAAGACGGCAGAATGCCGTAATCCGCCCGCCGTTGTGCCTCCCAGCCCCCTCCGACAGCCCAAAAATTGTCTGTGGGATTTTTTCTTGCATTCTCGTTCTTCTGAGAGTAGGCTTCCGCCCCATTCAACAGTTGGGAACCCACGCAGTCACGAACTACCCGTGACGGGCTCCCACCTGAACGTCCCAATTCTGGAGGCGAAAAGATGCACAACTCTTTCCGATCGAAGGCAGGGTCCTGGACCGTTGTTCTGTGTCTGGTGTTGGCGGAGACTGCATTCGCCGCTGACGCCAACACCAGTACGGCAGCGGCAGGGACAACAACCACCGGAGCCGCCACTAGCGCTGCGCCGACAACCACCGCAGGTCCGGGCTCCGCAGTTAGTTCCACTCTGGTTGATCTGCTGGTGAAAAAAGGAATTCTCACCAGCACGGAAGCAAGTAGTTTGCGCAACGTGTCTGGTTCGGCGGGCATGGAACAATTACTTCTTTTGCTGAAAGCGAAGGGCGTGGTCAGCGAAAGTGAGGCGGATGAAT
>JBAVSY010000144.1:0-29404 GCA_049695855.1 Candidatus Korobacteraceae bacterium
GCACTCATTCCTGCTTCTCAACTTTTGACTGCCTTACTAGTACTTCTGCCAGTTAACGAAAGACAGCCAAGCCGATAGCCTCGCAGGCAGTGACTTTGCTAACCCATTTTGACTCCATCTGACTTTCGCGCAGCCGCACCCAGTCCACCTGTTGCGCAGACCACCATCAAGATTCCAGAAAGGAAGTTTATGAGGACAAGCCGAATACTACAAATCACGTTCATCGCCGCCGTTGCTTTTGTCGTCATCGGTCTCGCATCCGGCATTGCCGTTGCCCAGAGCGGTGAGGCCCAGGGACTGATTACTGGGCGGAGCGGCGCCACCATGACGGTCAACACGCAGGATTCCGGTAAAGTGGTCGTCCTGCTCACCGACAGCACGCAGGTAGAAGAAGTTGAAGGCGGACTCCACATGCGCAAAAAGCAGATGGGAATGACCGCTCTGGTTCCCGGCCTGCCCGTGCAGGTGAAGGGTTCCTATAACGCCCAGAACCAGCTGGTTGCCGATAGTGTGAAGTTCAAGGGATCTGAGCTCAAGACGGCGCAGGATATTCAGGCCGGCGTGACCCCAGCCGAGCAGCAGCTCGCAGCGCAGCAGCAGCAGCTCCAGCAAACCGAGCAACAGATGCAGCAGCAACAGGCGGCCATGCAGCAACAACAGGCCGAGTTGACTGCCGAACAGCAGAAGATCGCAGCCAATAACGCCGCCATCGCGGCAGCGAATAAGCGCTTTGGTGAGTTGGGTGACTACAACATTTTGGGCGAAGTGACGGTTCTCTTCGGCAACGGCAAGGTCGCCATTGAGCCCCAATACAAGCCGCAGCTGGTGCAGTTGGCCCAGAAAGCCCTAACCGTCAACGGTTACGTTATCCAGGTGAAAGGCTACGCCTCGTCGGTCGGCAGCGCCGCGTTAAATCAGAAGCTCAGCACTCAGCGCGCGGACAACGTTTCCGATTTCCTGGAGCAGCAGGGACACATTCCTCTCACCAACCTGCTGGCCCCCGGTGCGATGGGTACCAGCCGGCAGGTGGCTCCCGATACTACGACTGAAGGTCAGGCCGACAATCGCCGAGTGGTGGTGAGAATATTGCAGAACAAGGGCATTGCCGGGAATTAGCTCGTAGTGCTCTTGATCAGCCGCGACCTGAACCGGTCAAATGAAAAGCGCTTCGCGCTCAACTTTCAGGACAAGAATCGAGCTAGAAAATAGTCGAAGCAGCAAAGCAGGGCAGTTCTGGCGAGGACTGCTCTGTTTTTATTGTTTAGAAAAATGACCCGCTTCACTTGCTCACGGTAATGCTGTCGGCGATCTTGTTGTATTCCTCGCGGGAAACAATCCGCCGCTCCAGCAGTTCGTGCTCGGCGGAATAAGGCCGGCCGGCAATGACGCGATCCGCGGTCGCGTCGTCCATCCCCGGGAGACTCATCAACTGAGCTTTCGACGCGGAGTTCAGGTTGAGCGGCTTGTCAGGGCTGGGACGCGTCAACCCCTCCCTTACACCTTGCGCTACTGCCTGCGCGTCTTGCTTCAGTTCCGCCGTGGCTTGCGCGGTCTTCGCTCGCACCTGATCCGGACTTGATGGCTGGGAATTGCAGGCGGTGAAACCGCTCGCCATTGCACTGATCGCTAGCGCCAGAAAAATCGTTCGTACGCGCATGTACTGTGGGATGCAGTTTCGGCGTTGCGGGATTCAAGCGGAGATCAGGTTGCCACAGGAAAAGGCACAGTGAACCTGTGCCCTTTGTCATTCCAACCGAGAACCCTCGACTTGGCCGGTGAATGCAACCTATAGCGGTTTCACAGTTAGTCTGGTCCTTGCGGCGCCTTGAAAGGGCACGGCTTCAGCCGTACCGTACGCGGCATTCACGCTGTCGGGCTTTAGCCCCTGGGGGAACTCGGTCCACACCTTCTATGAAAATGCTCTAGCCGATGTGCGCCCGCCCGCGTTGCGTGACAAGTCTGCGAGCGCCGCGGCTGTCCAGCCGTCGCCGCGACACTGCTGCAATCCGGGCTCACCGATCGTGCACCCGCGCAAGACTACTTGCCGTAGTGGGCGGCGTTCTTGGCGATGAACTCCTGCTTGTCGGCCGGAACCTCGTCCACCAGGAACATTGAATTGCTGGGGCAAACCGGAACGCAAGCGCCGCAATCGATACAGCCTTCAGGATCGACGTAAAGCTGGGGCGCGGCCTCGAAGCCCTCTTCATCTTTCTTGGGGTGAATACAGTCGGTCGGACAGGCTTCGACGCAGAGTTCATCTTTGGTGCAGGTATCAGTGATGACGTATGCCATGATTGCGATCTCCCATTTTATGTTTGCTACCGCGCTCACCACGCGACAGTTACGGCGGAACCGCTTTCCCCGGCTTACGACACTCAAATACTGCCAGAGACTCAGCTCTTTTCGCCAAGACCAATGTACAAATACTTCGACCACGGAGGCGGTGACGTCGGTCACCATGCTGTTGTGAGCGAGCGCACACCAGGGCCAGGTATCCCACGGATCTGCCCCATCTTACGGTGAGGCCTTAGTTCTCGCGGCCACCGATTCCCCGGTTGATGGGTTACGAAGAGTTAACGAAAGCTCTGATTTAAGCTCCGGTTTTGAAAAGGCACGGCTTCAGCCGTGCCGCAAGCATCGCAAAATCAAAGCGGCCTTTTAGCCCCCGCAGCACTTCGGCAAGTGATTCAGAGCTTCCTTTAACGGTGTCGCTGCCGCCCTGTGGTTGGCCTCTGAGTTGCTAGTTACTACTTCATAAACCAGCAAGCCCAGCCAAAAAGTGGAATTTCTACTCGGTCCAGGGCGGCGCAGAGCAAATTGTTCTTTAGGACCCGTGCTGCCAACCCCTGCCCAGTGCTCTCCGCTATAATCGGCAGTTCGGCTTCGTCTAACTCTGTAAGGAGCTAATCCATGCAAGCGGGTAGAAAACCGATCGTGTTGGTAGTTGACGACGAGCAAGTCATCGCCGACACCCTGGCCAAGATCCTCGACCTCAACGGCTATGACGCCTCAGCGGTTTACACCGGAACAGCCGCCGTGGAAAGTGCCCGATCCTTGCGGCCCGACCTCATCATCAGCGATGTCATCATGCCCGACATGAACGGCATTGAAGCCGCTATCAGTATTCGCAGCTTCCTGCCTTCCTGTAAGATCCTGCTCTTCTCCGGACAGGCCGCCACGGCCGACCTGCTGGAGGATGCCCGAGCCCATGGGCATGAGTTTGAGATTCTTGCAAAGCCTGTGCATCCCTCGGATTTGCTGGCAAAGTTAAAGAGTTAGTTGAGATTTGGCGCAGGCGACAATTCCCCCGGATTGTCGCTTGCCGCATCCCTCCCTGGCTGCAACGCGTTCGTCCTGCCGATGAAGTAATCTCCGTCCCTTGATGGTACCTAGGTAACTTGGTACAATCTGGCGATGCCTCAAAACCAAAAACGTCCCATCGTGGTGGAACGAATCCAGACCGGGGTTCGCATGGAGAAGCGCCTGTTGAAGGTGTTGAAGGGACTGGCCGAGCTGAAGGACATGACTCTGGGCGATTTGCTGGAAGGGATTGTTCTGCACGCCTTCGACGGCAAGGCGCCGTTTTCTTCCCAAACTCTCAAGGAAATCGAAAAGCTGCGTGGCATTTACGGCCTCACCCTCAAGGCCACCGTTAGCCATCAGCTCAAGGAGCGTCACCGATGAAGGCCAGCTTGCTCGTTTCCGCCCTCACATTGTTTGCCGGGGTATTTACATTGGGCAAAGCCGCATCCCAGGAACCGGCGGCTTCGGCCGCGCTGGCCCACACTCGCACCGAATTCCAGTTCACGGTGGACGCCCCCTTCGAGCAGACTGCTCCGCTGTTCGGCGCCAATGAGGAACGCAAATGGTCGCCGGACTGGAATCCGCAGTTCGTTTACCCGATTCCGGCGCATGATCAGCCAGGTATGGTCTTTCGGGTAGATCACCCTCATCATTCCAGCGTTTGGATCAACACGGCATTCGACCTGGCCGCCGGTCACATTCAATATGCCTACGTGCTGAATGACGCTATGACCACGCTCATCGACATCCACCTGACGCGGGAAAGCGCGCAGAAGACCGGGGTGACGGTAGTTTACGAACGCACTGCCCTGCTGCCGGAAGCCAATGAGGTCCAGCATTTCACCGAAGGGGATGAGCGAGCCGGCAAGGAGTGGGGAGACGCGATTAACGGATACTTTGCGAAACTGCGTGCGGGCGCATCACCGGCGCAGAAATGATGGAAGCGTGAAGTCTGCGTGAGAACAAACTTTGTCTTTGGTCATTGGGATACGAACCGCGAAAAACGAGCGCCAGAAGCGCGGAAGAGCTTAGCCCAGCACGCAGCCGCCGCAGGTGGCGGAGTGCTGGGTAGAGCAGAAAATGAAACTGAGTCCCGTGGGGACGTCAGAAGGTCTCGCCGAGACGCTACAGGCGCCAGAAGTTTCCAGAACGCCAATATTGGACTCTAATTGGCGAATCACGAAAAGCGACGTCTCACAATTCCCTTCTGCCTTCCATCGCCTTCTGCATTGTGACCTCGTCGGCGTACTCGATGTCGCTGCCCACCGGAACGCCGGTAGCAATCCGCGTCACTTTCACTCCTGACGACTTGAACAAGTGCGAGAGATAGGTCGCGGTGGCTTCGCCTTCGATGGTGGGATTGGTGGCGACTATCAGCTCGTCGACGCTGGCCGACTCCACGCGTTGGGCAAGATTGGCGATGCGCAGCTGTTCCGGGCCAACCCCATGCAACGGCGACAGTGCTCCATGCAGCACGTGATAAACGCCGTTATAGTGGCGAGTCTTCTCGATGGCAGCAATGTTGGTCGGCTCCTCGACCACGCAAACCAGGCGCTGATTGCGGGTGGCGCTGGTGCAATAGCTACAGGGATCGACGTCAGTAATGTTGTTGCAGATGGAACAGAGACGAAGGCTGGCTTTCACCTCACGGATGGCTTCCGCTAGCAGCTCGGCGTCTTCGTCGTTGGCACGCAGGATGTGAAAGGCGAAGCGCTGCGCCGTCTTGCTGCCGACGCCCGGCAGCTTCTTCAGCTCTTCAATCAGTCGAGCCATAGGCTCGGCAAATCTGGACACGAATCTCGCCTGCTTTCTTCAGAATTGGTAGGGATTCACCACGGAGAGCACAAGGTTACGAAGGTTTTGCACAAGTATCAAACAAGATTTTCTCCGTGCCCTCCGTGGTGAAAAAGGCTCACATCCCCGGCAGACCCATGCCGCCGAGCATCCCGCCCAGGCTCGATTTCAGGGCTTCGTCTACCTTGCGCGCGGCTTCGTTCACAGCAGCGACTACCAGGTCCTGCAGCATCTCAATGTCGCCCGACTTCACCACTTCCGGCTCGATGATAATGCTTAACAACTGCTTCTGGCCGGTCATTCTCACGGTTACGCTGCCGCCGCCCGATGACGCTTCGATCGTGATCTGCTGCATTTTCTCCTGCAGCTTCTCGGCTTGCTGTCGCGCCTGCGCCAGCATGTCCTGCAAATTGAATCCACCCATTTCCCGCCTCAGGAGCCGAATTCCCTCAGATTGTTATTGCTTGCACGCAGTGCCGCCCTACGGGACTCGGACTGGTGACTCACCTTACCCAGCACTCCGCCTACGGCTGCGTGCTGGGCTAGATTATTCCGCCCTGTCGGGCTCGATTTCCGGCTTGTCCATTCCAACTGCCAAACCCCAAGCTCGCTTCTCATGCAGATCATCAGGACCGTCCGGTCGGTACCGTTCTGAGGTGTAAGTCGCGAGCCGCAAAATCCGGAAGGTTAGCCCCGATCTTTCTGGTCGATGACGGTGCGAATCTCGGCGCCAAATTTTTCCTGCATACGTTGCACCAGCGGATCGGCCATGGCGCGGCTGCGGGCGCCCACTCCATTCGCGGGCCGCGGTGCGGCGGCTTTCGCCGGAACTGTGGTTCCACCGCTCACCATCTTGAACTTCAGCGGCCGCTCCTCGATCTTACTCAGCGCACTTAGGATGATGCGCTTCGGCTCGGGCCCAAGCGCCATATCGATCAGCACCTGCGACATGCCAACCTTTACCGAAACTTCCATCCCTCGTACCGACCACTCAGCCTCCTCCAGGTTATGTGCCAGCATCTGTTGTCCGGCATCTTCTAACGCGGCCAGCACTGCGTTCCTTGCCAGCTCTGGAGAAACTTCTCCCTGCGGCTGTCCGGGAACAGCCTCGGTTGCCACCGCAACCGCAGTAGCGTTGCTTTCTTCGATCGCGACCTGATTGCCGCCAGATGCATTGCCGGGCGCATACAACGCCTCGGCAGACGCCGGCGCCGCCGGAGAAGCACTTGACGTCGGAAAGCTTGGTGTTGCCTCCGCCTTGGGCTCGCTCTTCCGGCTGCGGTCCGCCTCAAACGGAGATGGCTTGGCGAACGGCGACGCAGCGGGCGCATGGGAAGATACGGGCTCGCCCTGGCTTGCCGATCGCGAGGACAACGTTGTTCTTGGAGCCGCAAGCGTCGACCCGCGCGAGCTTCCGCCCGAAGATCGCGCCGCTGAGGATCCCGAGCCACCCGGCTTCGCCTGGCTTACCTCGCCGCTCAACAATTCTTCCAGCGGCAACAGCCGTTGCGCGTGTACCAGTTTCAGTAGCCCCAATTCCAGAAGGAAGCGCTGCTCCTGCCGGTAACCTAGTTCGCCGTGGGTGCGCAGCATGATCTGCATGAAGCGCGACAAATCCTCCTCACTGAAGCGCTCAGCCACGCGCGCCACGCGTGCCCGCTCATCGGAAGAAATCTGCAGCACCTGGGAATCGCTGCCTGCAACTTTTGCCACCAGGGCGTTGCGAAGGAATCGCAGCATCTGTCTGGCGAAATGTTGCGCGCTTTGACCTTCCACCAGCAGCCGGTCAATGGTGCGCAAAACATCTTCACTGGAGTTGCGCGCGACGGCGTCCATCACGCCCTCCAGCACGTCCGACGAAACCGTGCCCACCAATCCGCGCACCACCTCGCCACTCAAAGTATTGCCGCAGCAGGCGATGGCCTGGTCCATGATGCTCAGCGCGTCGCGCATCGAGCCGTCGCCCACTTCCGCCAGCATGGCCAGGGCATTATCGTCGGCTTCAATTCCCTCCTGCTTGGCGATGTCGCGCAGTTGCTGCACGATATCGTCGAAGCGAACAGCGTGAAAGCTGAAATGCTGGCAGCGCGAGCGGATGGTCTGCGGAATATCTTCCGGCTGCGTGGTCGCCATCATGAAAACGATGTGGCTGGGCGGCTCTTCCAAGGTCTTGAGCAGGGCGTTGAAGGCGGCATCGGTGATCTGGTGCGCTTCGTCGAGGATGTAGATCTTGAAGCGATCGCGGGCCGGGCGATAACGTGCCGCCTCGCGCAATTCACGAATCTCGTCAATGCCGCGATTGGTAGCAGCGTCGATCTCGATCACATCCACGGCATTGCCTGCCCGGATCTCGCGGCACGAATCGCAAACCCCGCAAGGCTCGGGCACCGGGTGGTCCTGCGACTGGCAATTCAGCGCCATGGCCAGGATGCGGGCGATGGTAGTCTTGCCGATGCCGCGGTGTCCGCTGAAGATGTAGCCGTGGGCGATACGCCCCTGCTCGATGGCATTCTTCAGGGTGCGAGTGACGTGGTCCTGCCCAATCACCTCGGAGAATTTCTGTGGCCGGTATTTGCGCGCGAGAACCTGATAACTCATGGAAGGAAGTCTTGATTATACGGTGTGCTGCTGTGGAACGGGAACGACGGGCTGAGAGATAATCAAGTTCACCTCAGGAGCGAACCGTGGACACTTTACAGCAACTCCGCGCCTCGATCGACCGCCTGCCGGCACGCCTCAAAACGCTGTCCTCCGCCCAAGTGGAACAGAAGGCCAGCCCCGAATCCTGGTCACCGAAACAGGAGTTGGGACACCTGCTGGACTCGGCCGCCAAAGACCATGAACATCTCGTCCGCACCCAACTGGAAGACCATCCCGCCATGCCGGACTATGACGGTGTCCGCTGGGTAGCCCTACATCGCTATCAGGAGCGGGATTGGAAGGAACTGGTGGATGTGTGGGTGGCCCTCAATAGGCAACTGGCGGCGGTCGCCTCGGCAATACCCGATTCCGCCTGGTCGCGGACCTGCACCATCGGCGGTTCAGAACCGTTGACTCTTCGATTTGTCTTTGACGATTATGTCGCGCACATGCTGGGACACTTGCGGCACATTGGCGTGGAGGTCGACGACCTAGTCTGAGCGAACGGGCAGCTAAACTTTTTTGCGGGTTCCGTTCGACTTTGTACCGTTCGACTTCGCCCCGCCTGCGCCATCTTTCTTGGCTGCCAACTCAGCCTGCTTCTGCTTCTTGGCTTCGGCCCGGCGCTTTCTCTTCAGCTCCTCCGGCGAGTACATGCTGCCCCGGCAACTCTTCGAGCCGCAGTAACAGGGCGCGTCGTCGTCACCGTCGTAGAGGCAGTAATCGTAGGTAAGTTCATCGCCGGCCGCGATGTCGGCAATGCTGGCGATAAAAACGCGGTCGCCCTCTTCGTCGGTCTCGCAGTTGGGATCGCAAGAGTGATTGACGAACATGGCCATGCCGTGTCCGTCGATAACGACTTCGCCATCGCCTACCCCAAACAGATAGGTAAAGGGGCGGTCTTCGTAACGGTCGTCGCCTTCGGCCTTGCGGATGCGCTCGCCGGTGTATTCCAGCACTCGCGTGCCTTTCGGAATATCCTCCAGCGCGAAACAACCCGCCGCATGAATGTCAGAGGAACGAATGATAAGCCGTGCCAAGAACGATTTCTCCTCTTCCGTTTGGACTGCAGTATAACCCACCACAAACGGCGGTCTCCCCTGCCACCGGTGCGCGACCTGTAATTAATTGCTGATTCCTGTTTGCATTATTACCTAACAGCCGTCAAGCGCGGGGTCACACAAGATCCTGCATTTCGGGGTTCACATTCGGGCTGGGATTTCGTATCTTGAAGAATGCTGCTTTATTTTTCGGGAGGCGCTTTCATGATGCACGTTCTGGTTCGCCATAAGGTATCAGATTTCAATCGCTGGAAAGACGCATTCGATTCTCACCTCAACACACGTAAACGAGCCGGAGAAACTGGATTTCGCCTGTTTCACAGCGTCGAGGATCCACGCGACGTGGTCTTGCTGCTGGATTGGGGAAGTACGGAAGAGGCGCGAAAGTTTATGAGTTCCGACGAACTGCGAACCGCCATGGAGAAAGCCGGCGTGGTGGGAGCTCCCGAAATTCAATATCTGGAGGACGTCCGCATGGTTCATCGCAGTTCGGCCGACTAGTTTCGCTGCCCGGAAAATTTATTTCAAAAGTTTCTCCCAGCCTCTTGACACCGAGCGCAATTTTGCGATTCATTTCAGGTCTCGTAATTGCGCTGCCGAGCTCAGGTTTCGGCAATCGACGGCCCAGGCTGAGCTCCCCGAAAACCGCTAGCCATGCGGGTTTCGCGCGAGGCGGCGCTTTGTCAAGAGTTTTGGAAAAAGAAGTTGGGTGCGGCCAAATTCGAATTTTCGGCCCACGTTGACAAACCACTGGGGAAAATTAAAATACCCCACGACTCTCCGAAGTGACAGTTTGCAAACCGTGACCAATACAACGCAAAGTTACGACGTTCTCCTGCATACTGACTTTCCCGACCTGGAGCTCTACGCCAGTGGAAAAGTCCGCGACCTTTATCTGGTCGATAACGATCATCTCCTGTTCGTGGCGACGGACCGGATTTCCGCCTTCGATTACGTTCTGGCGACGGGGATACCGCAAAAGGGACGAGTGCTGACTCAGCTCTCGCTCTTCTGGTTCGATTTCCTGAAGAGCCTCGTTCCCAATCACCTTACGACCGCCGATGTGCATCAGTACCCGCCCGAGTTGCAGAAGTATGCCGCGAAACTACACGGCCGCTCCATGCTGGTGGTACGGGCTGACATGATTGCCATCGAATGCGTGGTGCGCGGCTATCTCTCCGGATCCGGCTGGAAGGAATACAAGGCCGATGGCTCGGTGTGCGGCATTCCGTTGCCAGCTGGTCTTCGCGAATCCGACAAATTGCCGGAACCCATTTTTACTCCGGCCATCAAGGCGTCCAGCGGGCACGACGAGAATATCTCGTTCGATCGCATGGTAGCGCTGGCCGGTCGCGAGCTGAGCGAGCAACTGCGCGACCTGAGCATCAAGGTTTATCAGACTGCGGCCGATTACGCCGAGACCCGTGGCATCATCATCGCGGATACGAAATTCGAATTCGGCCGTACGCCGGCTGGATTAGTACTCGCCGATGAAGTGCTGACCCCTGATTCCTCGCGCTTTTGGCCCAGGGACAAGTATCGCGCGGGCGGCCCGCAGGACTCGTTTGACAAGCAGTATGTGCGCGACTATCTGGAAGCGATCAAATGGAACAAGCAGCCACCGGCGCCGGGTTTGCCTCCCGAAGTAGCGGCCCGGACCAGCGAGAAGTATGTCGAGGCTTATACCCAGATGACGGGACATCCGCTACCGGCTTAGAGAAAGCCGATGCTGAGCTTGACCATCCTCGACTGGGTAATCGTGCTCATCGTTTTATTGTCGGTACTGCAGGCGGTCGGGCAAGGGTTCTTCTATGAATTCTTTTCCCTGGCCGGGGTGATCGCGGGATATCTGCTGGCAGCGTGGGAATACCCTTGGGTAGCTGGTTGGTATAGCCGCTACGTGAATTCGCCGTGGACGGCGAATATTGCTGGGTTCTTTACCATTTTTGTTCTGGTGATGGTGCTGGCGGGAGCTTTGGGCCGGCTGATGCGTTCCATTGTGCACGGAGTGGGATTGCGCTGGTTCGATCGCTTTCTGGGAGCGCCGTTTGGCTTCATTCGTGGCATCGTCATCACTGCGGTAATGGTGCTGGCGCTGGCGGCATTCGCTCCGCAGTGGGGATTGCAGCAGTCACGCATTGCTCCTTTTCTGCTGGTGACCAGTCGCGGCCTGGTCTGGGCGGCGCCTGCGGATTTGCGGCAGCGCTTCTGGGACGGCTGGAACTTGTTGCGCACGGTACCGCAGCATATCCCTGCCGAGCACGGCGGCCAGGGCGACAGTTTATGAGGGATTCAAGGCACGGGGACGTTAGCGACATCAGTGAAGGCAAAGAGAGAGGGCGTCGTGAAAGACCAACTGGAAGCTTTGATCATGCAGATGTACAAGAGCGGGATTACTTATTCGGAAGCGGTGTGTGAATTCAAGAAACGCTTCATTCTCACGGTCCTGCAGGACAGCAAGGGCAATCAATGCAAAGCTGCCCGTCAACTTGGCATGCACCGCAATACTCTCAGCCGCACAATTGCCGAACTCAAGCTTGACGCCAAAGGACTGCGCACCGTAACCCGCCGGCCGCCGCGCAGCGCGCACAACGTTTCCGTAGACAAGAGAGCGGCCCGGTAGGAAGAACGCCTTCGCCACTTTCGCCTGTACGGTAACGTCGACCGTTAAGCAAACTCTGATTAAGTCCCGTTTTGAAGGGGACGGTCTTTGAGAGACTGAGTCGCGACTGGAAAGAAAGTTTTCTGGTGGAACAAACAGCCGGCATAATCAGTCAGACTAGCCGCAACGCGGCGGGATGAAGTTAGGCGGGGGCGTAATCCCCCGAGAAAGTGGAAAACAGTCGTGAGCCGCAGAGCGGCGACACCACACGCGACCCAGTCTCTTCCCGGGCGTCCCTCCAGGTGCCCGAAAATCGCGCGGCTTTACAGGCTGCTGAAAAAGTCAGCTTGTACAGTGTTTTGAAGGGGCGCAGCTTTAGCTGCGCCGTACAAGCCCTTAGTTTGTCATCCCGAGGAGGCCTTCAGGCCGACGAGGGATCTGCTTTTTAGAGAATTTCTAATTTAAGTGTGTACATTTATGCGATAATGCTTCTGCCGGTAAAGGAGAGGCATGGGATGCAATCGTATTCCCAGGATTTGCGGGAGCGGGTGTTGCGGGCACTGGACCGCGGAGAGCGTCCGACGGAGATTGCGCGCCGCTTTGAGGTCAGTCGGGTATGGGTCTATCAGGTACGGGATCGGCTGCAACAGAGGGGCGAGCGCAGCAGTTATCCCATCGGCGGCCATCGCCAGTCACGGCTGGCGGGACTGGAAGCGGTGCTGCGGGCCTGGATCCAGGCCGAGCCCGACCTCACCTTAGCCGAGATGCAGCAACGACTGAAGGGGCGGGGGGTTGCCATTAAAATCGGAGCCTTGTGGCATCAGTTGAACCAATGGAATCTCAGCTTCAAAAAAAACCCTGCACGCCAGCGAGCAAGAGCGCGAGGACGTGCAAGCCGCACGCCGCGCCTGGACTGAGGCACTGCCCAGCATGGATGTCGCCAGGCTGGTTTTTATTGATGAAACCTGGATCTCGACCAATATGACGCGCCGCTATGGCCGGGCCGCCCGGGGCCAGCGCTGCCTGGCCTCAGCCCCCCTCAGCCACTGGCAAACGACTACCTTTGTGGCCGCTTTACGTCACCATCAACTGACCGCGCCCATGCTCACCGACGGCCCCATGGACGGAGAGGTGTTTCTGGCCTACGTGCGCCGCTTCTTATGCCCCAGCCTCACCCCGGGGGATGTGGTAATCGCCGACAATCTCAGCAGCCACAAAGTGGCCGGGGTGCGCGAGGCCATCACCGCGGTGGGGGCCTCGCTGCTCTACTTACCACCTTATTCCCCTGAGCTGAATCCCATCGAGAAGCTCTTCGCCAAGCTCAAGGCCCTGCTCCGCAAAGCCGCCATCCGCAGCACCGCTGCGCTCTGGGAGGAGTTCGGCCAATTACTTGTCAGCTTCTCGTCCCAGGAGTGCGCCAACTACTTTGCCTCTTCCGGTTATGTATATACTTAAATTGAAAATGCTCTAGCCGCTGCGGGACCTCGCTTTCACTTGATCAGAGTTTTCCTGACTTCACCTTGATCTGAAAAAAAGGGAGCAGCCGTAGCCGCTCCCTGTTCCGTCGTTCGGTTGCCCCTTACTGAGACTTGTGAACCGTGTGGTGCACCGGAGCCGCGGTCGAAACCGGATTCCCGTTCTTATCCAAAAGTATGCCGTCCGTCATGCTCAACATGAACGGGTTGGGTGTATAGCTGGAGACCGTACCCTGGAAAGCCATCAGTGATCCCACCTGCGGCATCAGACGGGACGGAATGGGTTTCGCCATGGTCAGAGTAATGTCTGTTTTCTTGGCGTCGATGTCATCATCGCTGCCCGCCAGTTGCACCGTGGTTGAAGTAGCGCTAATCACATTAGCCCCCAGCTTCACGGCTTTGTTTTTGATCGCGTTCCAAACCGTGTCGGCAGCCTGCTGATTGCCTGACGACAGCACCAGCTCCCATTCCGCGAAGCTCATTTGAGTGGGATTCTTGCTCTTTACCAGGTCCGCAGCCTGTTCGGCAGGAGAGGGCGGAGGCGGCGCTGCCGCTACGGTGAAGCCCGCAGGCGGCATTACGCTGGAGGAAGCCTTTGCCTGACTGACAATATCATCCCATCCTTGATCGGAACCGTGAAAGCGAATGTACTTCTTCTTACCGTAGTCAAGGATTTGTTGTTGTCCGGGTCCCTGCGCCAGGTTGGCGGCCTTGACGATAAACCAGAAGCCTTCCGGGTTCATGGGCTTGGCTTCGAGGTCAGCCGTCGCCAAAGGATAGATATCGGCGATGTTGGGCTGCGATTCGTCGGACACCGCTTCGTGAAAGTCCTTCTGCGCGGAGGCGTAGTCTTTGGCCTGCAGGGCCGCGAAACCAACCGCCCCGTCGAAGATGGCGCCGGTCTCGTTGTGGAACTTGGTGAAGTCGGCATCACTCATGCCGTCGGGCTTCTTCATGTTCTGCAAAGCCTGCAAGCCCTGCTGACCGTATTGCTTGGCCTTGGCCAGGTTGTCCTGCATCTGCGGACCGCCTTGCGATGCCATCGCACGGTAGCTGTAAGCCAGCAGCGCCAGGGCGCGAACATTATTGGGATCCACCTGCAGCACGCGGTTCGCGGCGTCCAACGTCTTTTGTGCATCGCCAGCCTGCTGATAGGCTGCCATCAGCAACTCCATAGCATCTTCCTTCATCACCGTATTGGGATAGGTCTGAAGAAAGGCTTCCAGCGCGGCCGCTTTCTGGGCGGGGTTCTGTTGCTGGATGGCGTTCACATAGGCGTTGTATTCAGCCGGATCCTTGATCTCTTTCTTCTGCGTTGGCTGGCCGGTTTGCGCAGCCTGCCCAGCTGCCTGAGCTGCCAATTGCTGGACCAGTGCCGCGCTGGCGAGCACCAGCAACACGATGACTAGCGACTTCTTCATTCTGTTGGCTCCTCGATTCTTGCGAAACTTCTGACGACGCTCATTCACATACGGCTCCGCGCACGTGTAACCCCCAGCTCGAATTACAATCTGAGCTGCATGATAGCGGGCGAATCCCTCCGCACCTGGGCCCCTGATTGCTGAAAATGGAATACAAACTGCGGAGACCGGGATTATAAGTATGCACCTCAGTGTAAGGCAAGTTGCTTACCACTTTACACGATTCCTGCGGTTCTAAGATGCTCCGAGGAAGAATGCCGAATGCGCCGTTGGCAATGGCGAATACCGCCA
Organism: Candidatus Korobacteraceae bacterium; assembly: GCA_049695855.1. Taxonomy (GTDB): domain Bacteria; phylum Acidobacteriota; class Terriglobia; order Terriglobales; family Acidobacteriaceae; genus Bog-257. Next base: position 14,588 of record JBAVSY010000144.1, read on the forward strand.
AGACCAGCTTCGCGGTGGTACGGATTCGAGGCGTTCGCCTTAGCAATCCTCTCAAACAGACGGTTTCCAGAGACCAACAGTTGTACCATTTGACAGATAGGTTGCCCTAGTGACGAACGGCCCAGGCAGCTCTGACCAGTACGGTACCACGGTAGCAACCGCGCCCCGGCCCCCGGCTCGGAGGAAGACTCGATTCGCGGCTGCGGCAACGCCAGCGGCCTTCGGCGGGGCTTCCAATGTAATTCGAGAATTTTTCCCTGCGCGAGGAGATGATGTCGATGCAGTCCGAAGATTTGGTTTCGCTATCAGGAATGGTTGCGGTTGTAACCGGAGGCGGCCGCGGCATCGGCCACGCCATCACCAGCAAGCTCGCGGCAATGGGCGCTACCGTCGTACTGACCGGCCGGGACGAAGTCCGGGTCAAGCAAGTCGCGGCCGACCTGTTGGCGCGCGGGCATAAGGCGGAGGGTCTGGGTTGCGATGTCACCGACCTGGCCAGCGTTGAGGCCCTGGGTGAACGGCTGCGCACGGCCTATGGCCGGGTCGACATCCTGGTCAATAACGCAGGAATTGGCGGCCCTTCCGGACTGTTGCATGAGCTTGCTCCCGAGGATTGGGAAGCCATCTTCAACACCAATTTGCGCGGCGTTTATTACATGCTGCGAGCGATCGTTCCGCTCATGATCGCGGCGGGTGCGGGCCACATCATCAACATCTCGTCCCTCGCGGGTAAGAATCCACTAGCGCGCGGCGCCGCTTATTCCGCCTCCAAGTGGGGACTGAACGGACTTACCTACGGCGTTGCCGAGGAATTGCGCGCCCACAATATCCGGGTCAGCGTTATTTGTCCGGGCTCGGTTGACACCGACTTTAGTCCTCGACGCGGCGGCAAGGACACGCAGAAGATGTTGAAGCCGACCGATGTTGCGCACGCGGTCGCCATGCTGGTCACACAGGAACCGCAGTCCTTCATCAGCGAACTGCTCATTCGTCCTACGCAAAAGCCATAGTCGGCAGCGTTACCCGGGCTGCCTCACTGCGAGAGGGTTACGGGGTACGCCTGGATTGGCAACGGCCTATAATCGAAATTTACTTTATTACACTCCGACCGTGACTGGACTCCTCCTGATGAGAAAGAAACTGATTGCCGCTAACTGGAAGATGTACAAGACGCCCGAACAAACCGCTGCATTTTTCACTGAATTTCTTCCCCTGGTCGCCAACCACACTCGTGACGAGATCGTGGTATGTCCGCCGTTCATCGATTTGCAAACGGCAGTCGCCGCCGCCAACGGTTCCAATGTAGCGGTTGGCGCGCAGAATATGCATTGGGAAAAAGAAGGCGCCTTCACCGGCGAGATTTCGGCCGGGATGCTGACTTCCATTCAGGTCACGCACGTGATCATCGGCCATTCGGAACGCCGGCAATATTTCAACGAGACCGACGACACGGTCAATCGCAAGCTCGAAGTCGCGCTGGAAAACGGGCTGACGCCCATCGTCTGCGTAGGCGAGGTCCTGGAAGAACGCGAGTCAGGACTGACTGAAGACGTACTGCGACGGCAGTGTATGCGGGCGTTCAACGGCATCTCCGCCAGAAAAGCGGCAAAGATGACGGTCGCTTACGAACCCGTGTGGGCGATTGGGACAGGCAAGACGGCCACGCCGCAGATGGCCGTGGACGCGCATCTGGTAATTCGACATGAGGCTGAGAAAACCTTTGGCGAGGATTTCGCGCAGAATTTGCGAATTCTCTACGGTGGCAGCGTGAAACCTGACCTATGCTCAGCCCTGATGGCGGAGAGCGAAATTGACGGTGCGCTGGTCGGAGGCGCCAGTCTTGATCCGGTGTCGTTTAGCAAGATCGTGAAGTACTAGGGAAACTGTGATCAAGTTCCGGTTTGAAAGGACACGGCTTCAGCCGTGTCGCAAGCATCGCAAAATCAACGGGGGCTTTACCCCTGCGGCAAGTCAGTAAGTTTTTAAGAGCTTCCCTGACCAGTTGCGGCTGCGGGTAGAACAGTGGTTTTTCGTTAGAACAGATCAAGAGCCATTCTGAGCGCCCGGTCAACCTCTTGAGATTTTGCCTTGGAAATCTGCCCAACGTAGTTGGTGAGGTCACGCTTGCGAACACTGATAAGGTTGTCGCACATGATCCAGCTTGGGTGTTTCAGCCCTTCGTCTGTGCCGATGCATACTTGAGTAGACAAATCCTGTCCCTTGCTAAACACCGGAGCACAGACCACCGTGGGAAACTTCGAGTCAATCAGGGCTTGCCGGCTTATCACCACAAACGTCCGATACTGCTTGGGGTCGTCGCCGCCAGGTTTATATACACGATATAGGTCGCCTCGTTTCATGCTCCCTCACCGGTAACCGTCAGTCTGCGAGCTCCTGGTAAGCAAGCACGTCGAGAGCTTCCGAGCCTAATTCATCCGCGGCCTGATTGATTCGCTGCAAGTCGCGTGCATGGAGAGCCGCCCGCGAGCGCTCCAGCAAATACTTCCGGAGCACCCGCTCGATGAGCGCCGAGCGGGAATACTTAGACCCCGCCAGACGATCTAGCTGCACCAGTACGTCCTTGGAGAGTGTGATAGAGGTCTTCTCTTTCATACCACCATTGTACTACCTCACATTTTTCGCGCTCCTGATTGGTTCGCTCTGCCATTCCCTTTTCCTGTTGACCAACCGTGTTTGTTATACTGATTTGGCCTCTACGTTTCTGCTTGGAACCCGCGATGCCTCTGCATCCGGACGTGTGTATGCGGAAGTGGTGAAATTGGCAGACACACCATCTTGAGGGGGTGGCGCCGAAAGGCATGGGGGTTCAAGTCCCCCCTTCCGCACCAGAATAAAGTGTTTGAAAATAATAGAGTTATCCTGACAGACAAAAAATTGTACACCTTTCGTACACACGGATCTGCGGCGTTACTGTCATGCAGATCGAGGTCTTTGTAAGCCACACCGCTGTTTGCCCTTACCGCGAAAACCGTTGCTGGAAGAAATGCCGCTGCCCCAAGTGGACCTAGTTCCCGGACACCCGAAAATCACGTCCCTTTATCATGCGCTATCTGGGTTGGCAAGCCCGCAACAGGTTTCTGGGTCATTGCCGGCGTGACGACCATTCGCTCAAGTGCATGGCCGTTAGGAAATGCGCCCAGTGGCATTCCTAGTCCCTTGATCGTCTCTCGTTCCTAAGTCGAGCAGATCTCCCGGAAGAGGACTTCTAGACCGCGTCGCCTACTCGAAGAGTCATTTCGACGAAATCCAATAAATGATCTTGAGTCGATTCATAGGCTTGCCTATCGAGGGTGGGAGGTCTGATCGTGGCCGCCCTTTCGACGGCGGCAATAACCGCGGTGGGCAAGCGCGTTGGGTCGACATCACGGTGTATCTCGGCTTTGTTGATACCGCTTCTGATGCTCGATACAAAATAGTCGCACCATGGCGAGGAAGCAGATCGAACGTGGAGATTCACTCGATTGGAGCCGGTGAGGCGGCAGATGCTTGTGCAATATGAAGTTTGGTGGCCATTTTTACCAGTTCGGCGAGAGAATCGGCTTTCATCTTCTGCATCACCTGCCCACGATGTGCCTTCACCGTGATCTCGCTGATGCCAAGTTCCCCACCAACCTGTTTGTTCAGGAGGCCGGAGACAACCAACGCCATAACCTGCCGTTCGCGGGGAGTAAGCGAGGCGTACCGGTCCCGGAGTGTTTGCATCTCCGTGTCATGCGAGAGGGCGAGGCGACTTCGTTCAAGAGCTTGCCGGACGGCGGTCAACAAAATCTCGTCATTGAAGGGTTTTGTGAGGAATTCGACCGCCCCCGCCTTCATGGCCTGGACTGATTTCGGAACATCACCATAACCCGTAATGAAGATGATTGGCAGGTCGGTCCGTTCCCCCGCAATCCGCTTCTGCAACTCGAGACCGTTAAGTCCAGGAAGAGAGAGGTCGAGTATGAGACAGCTTGGAACCAGCGTTCGTGGTCTATCGAGGAATTCTTGTGCAGAGGCGAAAGTTTCCGGCTGCCAGCCTTGGGTCTGGATAAGCAGTTCCAGAGACTCGCGCACAGAGATGTCGTCATCGACAATGAACACGATGGGCAAGGCAGCCGACATTGGTAATGCCCCCATTTCGCAACCAGTTCTGCACGCTGAATTGATTGTATTCCCCTGGAGATTGACCGGTGAAACCATCAAGTGGCTTGCATCGCCGTCTCGATGGCGGCAAGCAGAGCCGCGTCGCTGAATGGTTTCAGCAGAAACCCCGCTGCGCCCTGCTTGACCACTCTAGCGCGGAGAGACTCATCTCTTTGACCAGTGATGAATACGACCGGGATCTGATACCCGCAACGCTTTAGCTCCTGGTGAAGCTCTGGTCCACTTATGCCCGGCATAGCGATGTCGAGAATCAGACATCTAGTCTGATCGATACAATCGGAGGAGAGAAACTCTTCCGCTGACGAGAACACTCGAGCGGCAAAGCCGAATTCTCCAAGCAGGTCGGGCAACGACTCTCTTACCGACTCATCGTCATCAACAACGGATAGAAGCGGGCGTTCATTCCCGCCCCTGCCCTTAGAGGACTCCATGACGAAACAATGCGACATTCCATGAGGGACGTCCATTGTACTTTGGTATTGGTTCAATCCCGATGTCGACCGCCGTCAGCCATCAATCCGCGGCGTCCCTCGCTGAATCAGGCTGACTGGCAGCGGTTCCGGCGTCAGCGAAGCCCTCGGGTACACAAGGGATGACAAACGAAAATGTAGATCCAGGCCCATCATTCGGTGTTGCCCAGAGACGTCCCTGATGAGCTTCAATGATGGAACGGCTGATGAAGAGTCCGATTCCCATACCGTCGGTTTTGGTTGTGTAGAACGCTTCGAAGATCTTCTCCGCGGCTTGAGGCGTTAAACCTGCTCCCGTGTCTTTGACGCTTAGCTGAACCTGATTTTCCACATCCCGATCGGTTCTGATGAGCAGCTCTCTCGGTCGATCGTCAATTGTGCTCATTGCGTCCACAGCGTTTCGCAGCAGGTTCAGAATGACCTGCTGCAGCTGGATGCGGTCGGCGACTAACGGCGGAAGTTCATCCGCGAGTTGATACCGCAGTAGCACACCACTTCTCTGCAGCTCACTCAACGATAGTGCCGTCACCTCGCGAGCCGCTTCATTGAGGTCCATCCATTCAGGGGACAGTTCTTTCTTGCTATAAAGCGTCCGTAATCGCGTGATTACGTCCGAGGCCCGGTTGCCATCACGAATCGTGCGCCGGACAGTTTCCAAGGCACCAGCGATATTTGGGGGATCAGCGGAAAGCATCCGCAAGCATGTGCTGGCATTGGTAACGATTCCCGAGAGAGGTTGGTTGACTTCGTGTGCGATAGCGGCGGTCAGCACCCCCAGGCTGGTGATTCTCGACACATTTGCCAGTTCCGATCTCGCATTGGCGAGAGCTGCCTCGGACAGTTTGCGTTGCGTAATGTCTTCGGAGAGCGTCATCAGGAATCGAGGAACCCATTCTGTGCCCGGCACGAGAGAAACATTGCTCCGCACCCAGACGGACGTGCCATCTTTGCGTCGATACTGCTTCTCGATCTGAAATTCCTGGCGTTCTCCCGCAATCAGTTCCGTAATCAACATCGCATTAGCGTCGCGGTCCTGCTCATGCGTGATATCAAGAAAGGTAAGCGACTGTAATTCCAGCTCGGTGTATCCCAGCATCCTCTGGTAGACAGGATTTGTAGTAATAAAGCGGCCCTTCAAATCTGTGAGAGCCACGCCCACGGCAGAGTTCTCAAAAACAGAACGCCACCGCTCCTCGCTGCGCAGCACTTGTGCATGAGCCGCACGTAAAGCGTCTTCCGTTTTCTTGCGCTCAGTAATATCGCGCAGGTGGCCAGTGAAGGCCGGAGGGCCATCTTGCGGGATTCGGGTGATGGTAAGTTCGACAGGAATTTCTCTCTCACCGGCGCAAAGGGCAGTCATCTCAAGTCGCCGCCCCAAGACTTTCGAGTCGCCCGTAGCCAAATAGCGTCCAAAGCCCGTACGGTGTTTGGCGCGGAGCGATGGCGGGATGATGACATCAGCAAGATGCCTGCCCAGCACGTCACTCCGACGATGACCGAAGGTTTGTTCTGCTGCTGGATTGAATTCGGTAATGCGCCCTTCGTGGTCAATGGCTACTACGCAATCGGGTGACGAGTCCAGGATCGCCGCTTTATGTGCTTCACTACGCTTCAGTTCCTGCTCTTCGTGATGGAGTCTTTCTTCTGCCAGCTTTCGTTCAGCAATTTCTTTCCGCAACTCTTCGTTGGCAGCAGCAAGTTCCGCGGTTCGCTCAGCAACCCGTCGATCGAGTTCATTGGCAATCCGCTTCTGTTCACTTAGGAGTTTTGCTTCATGCAGCCCGATTGACGTCTGATTCGCGGCTACGGTCAGAAGGAGGCTATCAGTTTGCCCGGGAAAATCGAGCCGGTCAGAGCCTACTACGATCATGCCGCCCTGACCGTGTACGCCCAGGGGTACGGGGAAGATTGAAATGTCTTCGCCGCCGAATCGATGCCGGATCGCCCGCAGCGGCTTCTGGCCCTCGATTGCGAACCATCTATTGAGCGTCCGGCTGATGTCTTGCGGTGTGATTCTCGGTTTGCACGAGTCGGAGACTCGGATGATCTCCAGCAACCCGGCGCGGACCGGGTCTTGCAAGCGCGCGCAGATGAAGTCCAGATCAAGCATGCGGAGCAGCGCGTCGAGCAGGACTTGAACAATCTGCGAGGGCTCGTTGCCACTCCAAACGGCGGGCAGAGCCAGCAGACTGACCAGATTATTAATGCAGCGCTGAAGGCGCTTGACCTCTTGATGCGGATCTTCGACGGGCGCGTGCATGTCAGGCCGCGGCGAAGGAATGGCTCCGCTGAGCCCGACGTTGACGAAACTCACGCAGGAATTCGTCCGGGGGAACAAAGAAGGGATTCTGTTGAAGGATGCCGCCGATGATAACCATCGGATGGGTCCGCATGATGTCAATCACCGCGTCACCGCCGAATTGGCCGAGATGGTAGGTGCAGATGACTGCATCGTCGTGGCGGCGCCAGACTTCGTTTACCCGCGACTCGAACTCAATGACATCGTCGACATGCGACTGATCTTTGACGGCCCAGTCCATACGACAACAAATGCGACTTACCGAAAACGCTCCCTTGGCGTTGTCAATGGCCAGTTGCTCGAATGCCGCTATCATGCGATCCGGATCGAAGCGTCCATCGGGAAGGTAGACGTCAGTGTTTATGCGAAGCTCCAGTTGTCCACTCTGCTGCGCGCGGGTCGGATCAATGCCAGCCTGGTCCAATCGTTGCAGGTGATTCTGACGCTGATCAGGATTTACGACGTGAATCGCCTTTTGTCCGCACTGGAAACCGTCCTTTATAAAGGGAAGTAAAACCCGATACTCTTCCTCATCGCTATTGAAGAAGGCGCAGACGTGGCGAGTCTCGTCAAGCAACGAGCCCGCAAAAGGAATTGGAGCAGTGGCCCTCTTCATGGCGTATCCCCCAGTTGGATATTGAGCAGCGGCCCCTGTTTGCATATAAGGATGCACGATCCTGACGACAATGTCCAACCGATACTTTGGTATCCGTCGATACGTTTGTCCAATAGAACCTTATCCCTCCGCTATGTCTTAATGGCCGTGTGCATACCAACGTAGCTTCGCCCAGTCCGGACGATTGATGGAGGACACAAATGAACCACCGCGAATCGCTTTCTGATTCATGCTACGTAAATCAGACACGTCTGGCAGAGCGAGAGCTCTCCGCATTTATTGGAGCGGTGACGAAATTGTTTGGCCCGGAGCAGGCCCGGGCTTCGACGAAGGATTGGCTCGAGGAGGCGGAACTCACGGATAGCCCGCCTCAATCGACTGCCAGGGATTGGCGTGCGGTTACGATCGCGGCCTCGGCCCGATTGGCAAGTCGAATCGATACCGCGCGCAGTATCGTCAGACACCCCGCTTTATCTAACGGTGCCTGAGGAGGAGTACGCTGCTTCTCGCAGCGCCGAGTCCAAAGGAACCTATCGGATCAGGCCTTCAGGCCGCACGGCATAAGCTCGGCATCGTCCCCAGCCGAAGGATCAATTCTCTCAGCCATTGTTCCGCCTGTTCGACCTCCATACGAAGGTATCGGTCGATACCTTCGTCCAATAGATTCGACCCGCTTCCTCTGGCTTAATCACCGTATCAGTGCTGGGGCCACGGCATACCCGGTTCAGTCGATGCGCCCTGTCAAGAGCCCGGATCAATGTCCACTGGAACCGAAATCGTGCGGATCGCAGCCGGGGCGCCGCCGTCTCTCCGGCCTGAGGCCGCATTAGAGCAACGCCTGGACACAGAGGTGTCATCATGACTGAATCTTCTGATCTGCGGCTGACGAGAATGCCGCTCAACAACGGAGCCGGCCACATACCCGCACTCGGCTTTGGCACTCTGATTCCCGATGCCGCCGAGACCATCACTGCCACCAGAGACGCACTGGACGCCGGATTTCGGCACTTCGATTGTGCGGAGCGATACCGGAACGAGCGCGAGGTAGGCGAGGCGTTGCAGGCAGGAATGGCCACTGGGGGGATCGCGCGTGAAGACATCTTTGTCACCACGAAGTTGTGGAACACCAATCATCGGCCCGAGCGCGTGGAACGAGCTTTCGAGGCGAGCTTGAACCGGCTCGGGCTGCAGTATCTGGATCTCTATCTCATTCACACTCCGTTTGCGTTTCAACCGGGAGACGAACCGGACCCGCGAGATCAAAACGGCAATGTCGTTTACGACAACGGCGTGACGTTGCTCGATACCTGGAGAGCACTGGAAAGTCTGGTTGACCACGGCAGGTGCCGGGCCATCGGACTGTCGGACATCAGCTTGAACGACCTCTCGCCAATCTACGAATCCGCCAGAATCAAGCCGGCGGTTGTGCAAGTAGAGTCGCATCCCTATCTGCCGGAAACGGAGCTTCTGGAATTCTGCCGGCAGAAGGGCATTGTTCTTTTGGCGTTCGCCCCACTGGGTCACGGAATGAAGCCGGGACTGCTCGGTGATCCGGTCATTTCGGCAATCGCCGCCCGAGTTGGAAAAACCCCGGCGCAGGTGCTGCTGGCGTGGGCGGTACAACGCGGCACGGCTTTGCTTACCACGCCTAAAACTGCGGCTCGCGCGCGCGAGAACTTCGACATCTCCGCCCTTCCGGAAGATGCTTTTAACCAGATCAATCGCATTGAGACTAGACAGAGGCTCAATCCGGTAGTGACAACAGGCGTCCCGGGTTTTATCGCACGAGTTGGCTAACAGCAGCTAGATCGTATTCGCTGTCCTGCAAGCTAGCGGGGTGGAGAAGGTATTGTGAATTTCGTGGCTTTGAAGATGCTGACTGCTGATCGCGCGAAGTTCTGCTGTACGCTGATCGCCCTCGGTCTAGCTCTGTTCGCCGCAGCTCCGCTGTATGGACAGTCTGAATCGGGCGCTAGGAGCCCAGGAACATACGGTGCCGCTAGCTTTGCTGCTCGAGATAATTCTGCCCCAGATTTACAGCAGCAGAGTCCCTACCTGGGCGGAGTCCCCACCGGCACAGCCAGCTCAACGCCGTTACAACTCTCACTCGAAGACGCCGTAACTCGGGGTCTGCGGCAAAATCTTGGAGGGCTGCTTTCCAGCGATGTAGTCTCCGGCGCGCAAGGCGAACGGTGGCAGGCACTCAGCGCGTTGCTGCCCAATCTGACCACCGCAACCAGTTTCGGGGTTCGCCAGGTTGATCTGAAAGCGACCATAGGCATCAACGTCCCTGTCCCCGGCGTTCCACCCGTCACCGGTCCGTTTGGAGTGTTCGACACCCGGGCTTACCTTGATCAATCGGTCTTCAATTGGGAGTCGATTGAGCGCGCCCGGTCTTCCGCTGCGCAAGTGAAGTCGGCGCAATACAGTTACAAGAATGCTCGCGAGCTGATTGTTCTGGTGGTTGTGTCGAATTATCTGCTGGTCATTGCCGACCAGTCGCAAGTCGAGTCCGCCTTAGCTCAGCGCGACACTGCAAAAGCGCTCTTCGATCAGACCACCGACCAGAAGACAGCCGGGCTGGCGGCTGCGGTCGACGTACTGCGGTCCGATGTTGAGCTGCAGCAACGCGAGCAGAGTTTGATCGTCGCGCGGAACAACTTAGCTAAGCAGAAGTTGGTTCTGGCGCGGGCGATTGGTCTTCCGGCCGGTCAGGCGTTCGACATAACCACCGAGGTCGCTTACCAGCCGCTTACGACTTCCACCCTCGAGCAAGCATTGCAGCAGGCCTACACCTCTCGCGCCGACTATAAAAGCCTCACCGAGCAAGTTCGTTCCGCAGAGCTACAAAAGAAGGCCGCTTCAGCCGAGCGTTACCCGGAACTATCGGCAATTGTGGATTACGGAGATATCGGCACCAATCCTGGGAACAGCCATGGCACGGTTGACGGGTTCGGGGTGCTCCGGTTCCCCATTTTCCAGGGAGGCAGGGTCCACGGAGATAACCTGGTCGCCGATTCGCTCCTGACAAGAGCCAGGCAACGGCTGGAAGACCTCCGCGCCAGCATCGACCAGGAAGTTCGTGACGCTTTCCTTGACTTGCAAGATACCGCCCAGGAAGTGTCGGTTGAGAAACATGCCGTCCAGCTTGCCACTCAGACCCTGCAGCAATCACGTGATCGCTTCTTCTCGGGCGTAACCGACAACATCGAAGTGGTTCAGGCGCAGGGATCCCTGGCGGACGCCAACGACGCGTATATCGCCAGCCTTTACCGCTATAACACCGCAAAAATCTCTTTGGCGCGGGCCATCGGTTTTGCCGAATCGAACTACGCGCTGTTTTTGAAAGGACACTAAGATGCCCGACCAAGAGACGCCCCAGAGTCCGGAAAGTTCACCGTCTCCAGCGCCCAATACCGCAGCGGAAAGTCCCGCCCCGCCGCCGCCCGTCGTCTATCCGACACGGCGTTCTCACAAGCACTGGATTATCGGCGCTGCCGTGGTGGTAGTTCTTGTTGGCGGCATCTTTCTGTGGCACTACTTCTCGGGTTTCGAGAGCACCGACGACGCGCAAGTCGATGTTCACCTCTATCCGGTGAGTGCACGGATCTCCGGCTATGTGCAAGCGGTGCACGTGGGAGACAACCAGTATGTGCAGGAAGGCGCCACACTCGTAGAAATTGATCCAAAAGATTATCAAGTCGCTCTGGCCAAAGCGCAGGCGAACCTCGAAACCGCGGAGGCCTCCGCTCGTGCCCTCAACATCGATGTGCCCATTAGCTCGGTGGACACTGGCAGCCAACTGAAGTACACCTCTTCGGACATCGAAAACGCCAAAGCCGCGATCGCCGCGGGTGAGAAACAAGTTGCCGCCGCACAGGCACGCATCCTGGAATCCGAGGCGCAAAACGTGAAGGCCCAGGACGACGTGCAGCGTTATCACCTTCTGCTGGCCAAGGACGAAGTACCTAAGCAGACTTACGACTACGCGGTCGCCGCGGCCCAAACAGGCACTGCCGCAGTAGCAGCCGCCCAAGCTGAAAAGGCGGCCGCGGAACAAAATGTCGCGGAGGCGCGCAGCCGGCTCGTCGAAGCAATTGCGCGCAATGAATCTGCCCAGGCTGGACCGCAGCGGGTAGCCTCGACGCGGGCTCATGCCCTCTCAGCCGTTGCCGACGTTGCGCAGAAGCAGGCCGAACTCGACCAGGCGAAGCTCAACTTGGGATACACCCGGATATTTGCGCCGGTTACCGGAGAAGTGACGAAGAGTGTCGTGGTGGGATTGAATGTCGACCCCGGCGAACAAATGCTTACCGTAGTTCCGCTGGATCAGGTGTGGATCACTGCGAACTTCAAAGAGACACAACTCAAGCACATGCGCGTGGGCCAGAAAGCAACAATCGTCCTGGACTCGAACGACCGCACCTACCACGGTCATGTCGACAGCATTGCGGGGGGAACGGGACCCATCTTCAGCTTGCTGCCACCGGAAAACGCAACCGGCAACTACGTGAAAATCGTGCAACGTGTTCCGGTAAAGATCGTTCTCGATCCGGGCGAGAATCGTGACCACCAGCTTCGCCCGGGCATGAATGTTGAGGCGAAAGTGTACTTGCGATGAGCGCCACCACGCTGACGCTTCCGACGGAACAGGTGGTCTGGCGCCCCAGGGTAAATCCCTGGGCGATTGCCGCTACCGTGTCGATGGCAGCGTTCATCGAAGTCCTGGACACCAGCGTCGCCAACGTTGCCTTGCCTTACATCGCCGGAGGTCTGGGCGCCAGCTACGACGACAGCACGTGGGTACTCACCTCGTATCTCGCCGCCAACGCGATCGTGCTACCCATGAGCGGATGGCTGGCGGAGGTGATCGGCCGCAAGCGGTATTTCATGTGGTCGCTGGCTATTTTCACGGCGAGTTCATTGCTTTGCGGCTTAGCGCCTAGCCTCCCGATATTGCTGTTGTTTCGAGCGGTGCAAGGCATCGGCGGCGGTGGATTGCAGCCCATGGCGCAAGCCATTCTCAACGATACCTTTCCCCCCGAGCAGCGCGGCCAGGCGTTTGCTGTCTATGGCGTTACGGCAGTTCTCGCCCCTACCGTCGGGCCTATGCTGGGAGGCTGGATTACGGACAGCTACTCCTGGCGCTGGATATTTTTTATCACCCTGCCCGTGGTAGCCCTCGCTCTTTACTTGACTCACACCCTGGTCGAAGATCCGCCGTTCCTCCATCGCTTAAAGCGCGGGGGGATACGGGTGGACTACATCGGAATATCCATGTTGGCGCTGGGAGTAGGCTCGCTACAGATACTTCTGGACAAGGGGCAGGAAGACGATTGGTTTGGCTCGCATTTCATCACCACCCTGGCGATAACCGCAGCGGTTTGTCTTATTACGCTGGTCATCTGGGAATGGTTTCGCAAAGAGCCGATCATCGATGTTCGCATGTTCAAGAGCTTCAACTTCGCGACCGCGAACTTAATGATGTTCATGATGGGCTTCATGCTCTTTAGCACCCTGGTCCTGATTCCAGAATTTCTGCAGACGCTGATGGGTTACACCGCCGAGCTTGCCGGTCTCGTCCTCTCCGGCGGCGGACTTGTCTTGCTGGTGATGATGCCCATCGTTGGCCGGCTTACCTCAAAAATTCAAGCTCGATGGCTGATCGCGACGGGATGGCTGTGCCTGGCCGTCGGACTCTTTTATTGCGCGCACAACATTGATTTGTACGTCAGCTTCCGTTTTGCGATGTGGCTACGCGTCGCCCAAGTCGTAGGAATTGGGTTTCTATTTGTCCCCATCACGGCAGCCGGTTACATCGGAGTTCCGGAAGAGAAAGGCAATGCCGTCTCCGGCATCATCAATTTCATGCGGAACATCGGCGGCAGTATCGGAACTTCGGTCGTAACCACTATGATTGCCCGGCGGGCTCAGTATCACCAGCAAATCCTCGTCGGCCACATCACTCCCGATTCCTCTGCCTATCGTTCGGCGCTCCATGGACTGAGTGCAAAAATCGCGCACTCCGGGCATCGAGCCGTGGACGCCCACGACCAGGCAGTTGCAAGGTTCTACCAATTGGTGCATCGACAAGGCGGCGCACTGTCTTATATGGACATCTTTTGGACCTTGGGCGCTCTCTGCTCGGTGATGTTTGTACTTGCGTTTTTCCTGAAGAAGAATGATCCAGGAGCGGGCGGCCAGGTTGCGGCGGGTTAGGGATCGTCATGATGATTCAAGCCGGGGTTTTGAAGGGGCACGGCTTCACGGGCTGCGGAAAAAGTCGGGATCCATGCGTGTTTGAAAGGGCACGGCTTCAGCCGTGCCGTAACCGGTGCGAATCAATCGGGCTTTAGCCCTGAGGGAATGAGCGGCAACTTAATCAGAGTCTCCATAGGTCTTGTCATGATGATTCAAGCCGTATCGATCGAACGTGAATTTGGCTGTGGCGGTTCGGCGATTGCCGCAAAGCTAGCCGAACTGCTTGGTTGGAAGCTGTGGGATCACGAACTAACTCAGGAAATCGCGCGGCTGACCCACAGTACGCCGCAAGCGGTCGAGAAGCGGGAATGGAAAAATGATCCTGCGGCTTATCGCGTGTTTAAATCTTTTCTCAGAGGAGCATTCGAGGGGGGCCTACCGCCGACGGATCGGTTGGAACTGCTGGATGCACGCCGCATCGCTACCATATCCGAGCAGGTAGTCAATCGCGCACTTTCCGGCGGCCCGTGCGTGATCGTTGGCCGGGGCTCGCAATATTTTCTGCGCAATCGCAAGGATGTGTTTCGGACGTTCCTCTATGCTTCCCGCAACTTTAAGATCCACAGACTGATCACTGCTGGAACACCGGAAGAAAAGGCCATAACGGACGTGGACACGCTTGACAGAGATCGTGCTGCCTTCGTCAAGAGATACCTTAAGCTGAAGTGGCCTGAGATCCACCTGTATGACGCAATGTTTAATACCGAAGCAGGTGATTCTTTTGTCGCTGAAATGCTCGCTCACTGCGTCCAACAGGTTGCCAGGCGGACATGAAAATGTTCAAACATCCCGAATTAACGTTGAATTGTTTCGGGTGATCCACTAACCATCACTTCGCAGGGGCTGAAGCCCGAACCTCGGTAGGCCGTCTTTCGGCACGACTAGAGCAGTTCCTTAGTAGCTATATCCTGAAAGGTTTAATTGACGATAGAGTGGCAATGGCGATCTCTGCAGCGTCGATGCCACGAGCCTATTCGGACGATTTGCGCTGCAAGCTTCTGGAAGCC
>JBAVSY010000145.1:0-16254 GCA_049695855.1 Candidatus Korobacteraceae bacterium
GGCTTCCAGAAGCTTGCAGCGCAAATCGTCCGAATAGGCTCGTGGCATCGACGCTGCAGAGATCGCCATTGCCACTCTATCGTCAATTAAACCTTTCAGGATATAGCTACTAAGGAACTGCTCTAGCTTTTAGCTTTTGGCTTTTAGCTCTTAGCTTTTAGCAATCGTTGCTGTAAAACCAATCCCGCCATCCGGAGCGCTGCTTCGTGAGCTTAGGTCTGTCATCCTGAGCGCAGGTTCGCACGGGTTTGGCGAACCGGAGTCGAAGGACCTCTATCCTGGAAGAAACTGTCGTCCCCGGGGGACTCGATCTTTTGACGACGCCTACCCACCCTTGAAAGGGTGGGCTATCATCTTCCGTCCCGCAGTGCGGGACTGGAGGGTCGGCGACGCGTCCCTCCAGCCTGCTCCCACTACTTCGCTGGCCGCGTTTGGATCTTCCACCCGACTGAATGCTGAGAGCTGACAGCTACATTCCAGCCAACGCCTGCTCCAGATCCGCAATCAGATCTTCCACGTCTTCGATTCCCACGGAAATCCTTACCATGCCATCGGTAAGGCCGATGGCCTTGCGGCCTTTTTCGCCGATCGCGGCGTGAGTCATGGTCGCCGGGTGTGAGATCAGGGTCTCGACTCCGCCCAGCGATTCGCCCATAGTACAAACCCGTACCCGTTTCAGCAGCCGCTTGGCGTTGGCCAGCGAGCCCGTCTCAAACGTGATCATCGCGCCGAAGCCCGACATCTGGTGGCAGGCCAGGTCGTACTGCGGATGGCTCTTCAGTCCGGGATAGAACACCTTCTTCACCTTACGATGTCCGCTGAGATAGTCGGCCATGACGCGGCCGTTGTCGTCGTGCTGCTTCATGCGAACGGCCAGCGTCTTGACTCCGCGCAGCACCAGCCAGCACTCGAAGGGCGACATAATCGCGCCCACGGCTTTCTGGATGAAGGCCAGCTTCTCCGCCTGCTCGCGCGTGGTGCAGACCAGCACACCGCCCAGGCCGTCGCTGTGTCCGTTGAGAAACTTGGTGGTCGAGTGCATCACGATGTCGGCGCCAAACTTAATGGGCTGCTGGAAGTACGGCGACATGAAGGTGTTGTCGACCACAACTTCGCAGCTGCGCTTATGCGCGATCGCGCTGACGGCGGCAATGTCGGTGAGCCCCATCAGGGGATTGGTCGGCGTCTCGATGTAGACGTAGCGCGTGTTTTTACGGATAGCGCGCTCGACGTTGCGTGGATCGCTGGTGTCGACGTAGGTAAACTCCAAGCCGAAGTTCACCATGATTTGATTGAAGAGGCGCGGCACACCGCCATAAAGATTGTTGGAAGCGACAATGTGATCGCCGGACTTCATCAGCTGGCACAGCGCGGATACCGCGGCCATTCCACTGGCAAAGACCGGTGCGGCGATGCCGCCTTCCAGCGATGCGAGATCCTCTTCTAGGCGCGTGCGCGTAGGATTGCCCGCGCGCGAGTAATCGTAGCCCTTGGTTTTCCCGAGTTCTTCCTGGGCGTAGGTCGAGGTAGCAAAGATCGGAGGAGCGACTGCCCCGGTGGATGGGTCGGGTTCATTGCCGACATGGATGGCGCGAGTGGAAAATCCAGGAACGTTCTTCTTCATAGAATTCATTCACCACAGAGGCACGGAGGCACAGAGTTGGAAAATCATTTTCACCACGGAGGACACGGAGCGCACGGAGATTTTGGAAAACACCTAAGGAGCAGTCATCTGCCACACGACAGAGCTTTCTTTCGGGACCCACTTGCCAGCCTCTTTGAACAGAAGAAAGTACTTCCCGCCGCTATTGCCACTGTTCGTTCCTGACATGAAGCTCACGTTGATAAGAGCTTGGGTTCCCTGGGCATTGAATCCGACTCTTGAAAAGTAAA
Organism: Candidatus Korobacteraceae bacterium; assembly: GCA_049695855.1. Classification (GTDB taxonomy): domain Bacteria; phylum Acidobacteriota; class Terriglobia; order Terriglobales; family Acidobacteriaceae; genus Bog-257. Next base: position 1,894 of record JBAVSY010000145.1, read on the forward strand.
AAAAATCTGCATGCTCCCAGCCAGAGGGTAGTTTCTCTGCATGCTCCTCCCCGAAGAGAAATGACGGCGATTGCGACGGTGGCTTGTCTCTAATTTTCGAGCAGTGCAGATTTTTCGCCTCGAAGTCTGACAGTGTGGCTTGTTCGACGTCCGGCATGTCCCGTTTGACAATGGCTAGGCGTTCGGCCGGCGTCTCATCGTTGTTCGCAAGACCGTTACAGCGGCCGATCTTCATGCCATTGCATATAGCAGCGCAGTCATAAGTCGAGGTGTAATCCGCAACGATGGGATGTGACGCCCGACCGCCATCTCGGAATCCGTCCACCATGACGCCCATTACTACAGATTCTTCAGTAGAAAGGTCCTTATGTGTTCGCTGAGCGTAAGAGGCGCAACACAGCAACAATGCCAGCGCTGATATTTGGGTGAGGCGAATCATGAGTCGCTATTCCCACTCGCACAGGAGTCCGGTAAGATGCACCTCCGGAGACTTATGAAACTCCGTGCTCTCCGTGTCCTCCGTGGTGAAATCTTTCTCGAACTCTGTGTCCCTGTGGCGAATCAATGCTTTTCGTTGAAGTGGAAGATATCCTTCGACAGATAGCGCTCGGCGGAGTCGGGAATGATGGTCGCTACGCGCTTGCCCGGGCCCAGACGCCGGGCGATCTCGATGGCTACAAATACGTTGGCCCCGGCGCTCGATCCCGCCAGCACGCCCTCAATCGCCGCCAACTTCTTCACCATGTCGAAGGCATCGCGGTCTGTGACCGCAATAATCTCATCGGCCAGCGAGCCGTCGAAGGTCTTGGGCATGAAACTGGCGCCGATGCCTTCTACAGCGTGATCGCCCTTAGGACCCCCGCCGAGCACCGATCCCTCCGTCTCGACCGCAATCGCCAGCATTTGCGGATTTCGCTCTTTCAAGTAGCGCGCCACGCCGCTAAACGTCCCGCCCGTGCCACAGCCGATGACGATGGCGTCAACCTGTCCGCCGAGCTGTTCGTAGAATTCGCGCGCCGTGGTCTCGTAGTGATAGTCGGGATTGTCCTGGTTCTCGAACTGGCCGGCGATGAAAGAATTGGGAGTGCGAGCGGCACGTTCCTTCATGTAATCGATGGCGCCCTGCATACCGTCAGCCTCGGGCGTGCGAATCACTTCGGCGCCCAGCGCTTCCATCAGCGTGACTTTCTCTTGCGAGAAACCTTCAGGGACGGCGAGCACAGTCTTATAGCCGCGGCCACTTCCGATGAGAGCCAACCCCACGCCGGTGTTGCCAGCCGTAGCTTCAAAGATCGTGGCTCCGGGACGCAACTTGCCCGCTTTTTCCGCCTTGGTGATCATGCCCAGGGCAGCGCGGTCCTTGATGCTGCCGCCCGGGTTCAGGTATTCCAGCTTGGCATACACGTCGGCCGCGCCCGCAGGAGGCAGCTTTCGCAGGTGAAGAATAGGGGTTTCGCCGACCAGTTCGGTGATTTCCTCGGCGACGCGGAGGCGGGCCATTTCAGCAATCTTCATAGGTATTTGGGCGCAACCTGTAAGAGTACGTGAAGCGGAATGGGACGGTCAACGAGCGGCTGTCGCCCAAGTTGATAAGATACGAATCTCCGGAGGAGAAGAGAACCTATGTTGAGAAGAACGAAGTGGGGGCTGGGCATTCTGGTAGTGATCTCGTGGTTTCTTTCGTCCTGGGCGCAAACCAGTTCCACTCCAGTTGCCCCGTCGCCGGGAACCATCACGGGCACGCTGGCTTATCGCGAGCGCGTTGCGCTGCCGGCGGATGCTGCAATCGACGTCAAATTGCAGGATGTGTCGCAGCAAGACGCTGCGACAAAGACCATCGGAGAATCCATATTCGCACCCAACGGCCAGCAAGTGCCGATTCCCTTCCAGCTTTCCTATAACCCGGCGGACGTCAATCCGGCACATACGTATCAAGTGCGAGCGAATATCAGCATCAACGGCAAGACAATGTTCACCTCGACTACTGCTTATCCGGTGATTACGAAGGGCGCGCCCTCGCAGGTGGTAATGATGCTGCAACAGGTGCAGACACCCGCGGCGCCAGCGGGCAGAAAGCTGACGGACACGCGCTGGACCCTGGTGGAGTTGAATGGCACCGCGGCGGTCCCCGCTACGAATGGAACACCGGCGCATCTGGAACTCTACAAGAACAGCCAGCTCTCTGGTTCGACCGGATGTAACAGTATTGCCGGCAGCTACATTGCCGCCGATGGTGGTTTGCAGTTCACGCCTGGGGCGACCACGATGATGGCATGTCCTCCGCTGCAAACGCAGCAGGAGCAGGCGTTTTTCACAGTCCTGAAAGCGACCACGGCTTACCGCATTGATGGCGATAGACTCGAGCTGCTGAACGGACAACAGGTGTTGGCCAAGTTCCAGGCAAACCCAAAGAAGTAAGGTCTGATCGCCCGGGTCCGTCGACCTCGATAGGGGATCAACTCTTCTTTTTCGAGGGCTTGGGTTTGAGAGTCTTGACGTAGGCATAGCTCAAATCAAGATACCTGGCGAGTTCCTTCGTCTTGGGCAGCAAAGCGTCGGGAACGGCAACGAATTCGGCCATAACCGCGCCGTATGCCTCGAACAGAGCGGTTTTGTACTTCTTCATGAACTTTTCCCGTTCCACTTCCGGCAGGCGTATGGCCAGTGTTCCGGGAGGATTCAGCAGCGTGAACATGTGTCCGTTAAGCGAAGTGTGAGGATGGGTGGCACCCTTGCGTTCGATGGCGGGATTGCTGGCTATCAGCTGGTTGTAGAGGTCAACCTTCTCGGCGGGAATGGTGCCCTTCTTCGGCGTGGGCATAATAGTGTGCACCTCGGTTCGGGGATGGAAATGTGTGTAGGAGCATACACCCGAAGCTCGAAATCGAGCTTTCAACCGGAGACATCCGCGTGGCGATGGCGTAATCCGCAGAAACAAGATCCGGCCAGCGTCGTTCAACAGCTTCCAGTCTGGGTGGAACGCGCACGCGAAACCAGCTTTGCAATTGCCGCCAGGAAGTCCGGCGGATCCATTCCTTTGGTAAGCACCAGGTCGATGTAGCTGACCTCCAGAGGGGGTTCGATCAATCCTGTAAGCAGCACGATTGGCACCTTTGGCTTGAACAACTTCATCTGGGCAGCCAGTTCGCTGCCGGTTGTATCCAACAACAATTGATCGGTAATGACCAGATCCACCGGATTGCAACGGAAAAGTCCGATGGCGTCGGCAGCATTGGCTGCGGTCAGAACGGTGTAGCCGGCAATCGACAGCAGCATATGCCGCAACATCAGGATGTTGGCTTCGTCATCCACACAAAGGACAGTAATTTGGTTCGGCAAGTACGCACACTTTCTTTCATCGGCGGAGGTACAACCAGACGTTCATCCAGTTCCGGCGCTCTACGAACATCGCATCCCGAAGCCCTGGCGGGATTCAAAACGGCGACGCTGAGACTCGAACTGGTGTCGACCAGGAAACTGCTCTCGCCAGGTTAACGTTCATAGACCGGCGTCATGAACAGTAATGGAGTTGACTGCCTCACAGTATGACGGGAGAGATTGGTCCTGGTCGTTGCGCCAGCGCAAGTTAGCAATTGCGCAAGAGCAATGTCGGAAGCGCATCGCTAGCGGCAAAGCGATTCAGGATGGGGGCGGGAAGCCTCAAACTTCGCACTGGGCAAGCTGCTCGGGAGAGCGGACTACAACTTTGCCGCGACTCTTTATGACCAGGCCCTGACGGTGCCACTGGCTCAGCAGCCGGCTCGCGGTAAATGGGGTTACGTTCGCCTCATTGGCGAGTTCCTCATTCCTGACGTCGAGCTCAACCCCCGCCGCAACTTTGTGACCGATGCCGCTGGCGAGGTTGGCCAACACCCGGGCGAGGCGTTGCGGAGCGCTGTGACTGGTCATGGAGATATGGATCGCACGGTAGGCCACCAGATAATCAAACATGATCAAGAGCGCGTTTTCCACCAGCCGAGGATAGCGCTCGGCCAAACTCCGGATGGTGGCGCGGTCCCACATCAGGGCGCTGCTATCCCGAACAGTTTCCGTACTGACGACATAGTCCTGTGACGTCGATAGAAAGGCTGCGCCGCCGAAGATCTCTCCGGGTGGCAGCCACAGCAGCACACTCTTTTGGCCCTCCGGGGACATAAAGAAGTAGCGGGCGCGGCCGCCGATCAACAAGAACAGATAGTTGGCGGCGGTTTCCTGATGCACGATCACCGAATTGGCCACGAAGCGGCGCTGGGTCGCTGCCGATAGGATCACACTGACGTCTGGCGCAGCAAGTCCTTCCAGAAATCTTGGCTTCAGATGACTCACGACAGCAGTAACTTGGGAGATAGTCATAGTCAATCGTAGGCGGAGAAGTCGGCACCTAACTCCGCTGGCTAGGACTATTCCATCCTAAAACCGCCAAACTGGATAGGTCGTTTTTCGAATTCGTCGAAGGATGTTTGCCGGGACGATTACCGGTGAAAGGTCAACTCTACTTTTCGCCGCTGGGGCCGCCGGCAGAAGCGCGTTCCTGACCAGCGTAATAGCCGCTGCGGGTGCGCACCTGCAGCTTCTTATAGCCTCGGGCCTGGGCTTCGACCTTCACCGTGCGATATCCACCGGCGCTCTGCGGAGTCGAGGGCTTGTATTGGATGGTGTATTGGTTGCGGATATCGTGCGCGATCTGGGCGCAGATCGCCTGTACTTCACTCAGATCCTTGGGAAAGAAGGCCACGCCGCCGGTATCTTCCGCCATTTCGCGTAGAGCGCGCCGAGCGCGCTTAGAGTGCTCGTCGCCCAGCAATCCAATGGTGTAAACCGTAGGCCCATTCTTTTCTTCCAGACGGCGCAATGCCTGCTCGAGCGATTCGCGACTGGCATTATCTTCGCCGTCCGTCACGACGAGAAGTACTTTTTTCTCTAACTCGCCACTCTTCTTCAAATGGTCCGACGACGCGACCACGGCATCGTAAAGGGCGGTACCGCCGCGCGCCTCGATGCGTTCGAGCGCATCTTTGAGCTTGGGAACGCTGCCGGTGTAATCCTGATCGAGGAAGTACTCCTCATTGAAGTTGACCACGAACACCTTGTCTTGCGGATTACTGGATTGCACCAGACTGATAGCGGCGGCATTCACCTTGGCCCGCTTTTCGCGCATGGAGCCGGAATTATCGATGACGATCCCCAGAGCTACCGGAATGTCTTCGCTGCGGAAGGAGGTTATCTTCTGCGGCTTGCCATCTTCAAACACGGTAAAGTCGTTTTTGGCGAGGCTGGTGATCAGGCGATTTTGATCGTCCACCACCGTGGCGTGCAAGGTGACTTCGTCAACTTCCTTCTTAAAGACGAAGACATCATCATGCTCCGATGACGGGGCTTGGCCTTCCTGGGCCGGAACCTGCACGGTATCGCCGGGCTGGTTAGGAGCTGGCGGGACGGGCGCTTCCTGCGTTCCTGACGGACTGGCGCTTCCTGATGGCGACTGTGCAGGCGCCGCTGGCGTCGTCGTGCCAGACGGTTGCTGGGCAGAGTTGGCATTAGGAGGCTGCGGAGCTGGAGTAGCTGGATTCTGGGCAGCCAACCACGTTCCCAGCAAAAGAACCAGAGTCACCTGAAAGAGAAGATAAGCTTTATTCCGTAGGTGCATAGTATCCAGTTTTGGCATACACGTGCAGCGGCGGCAAGCCTTTGGGAGGATTGAGCCGCACCTTGATCTTTCGCCACTTCCCATCACGTGCTGGATTGGTTGGACGGTATCCGAGCACATATTGGTTGCGCAGCTCGATGCCAATCTTTGTGGCCACATCCGCCAGCTCGTTGGGAGAGTCGATAACAAATGTCCGCCCACCAGTCACTTCCGTCACATCGGCGAGCAATGCGGGGCCCTCCCGCTCCTCCGGCGTTTTGGCGTCGCGATCGTAGAGGCCGATACCGTAGATCTGAACGTCAGCTTCCCGGACCATCGACTTGATTTCGCCTTCCGTGTAGCGGCTGTGATTGTCGCCGCCATCGGAGATGATCAGCAGGGCTTTCCGCTCGTAGTGCGCCTTCTGCATGCGGTTCATGCCGAGATAGATTGCGTCCAGCAACGCCGTCCGGCCTTTGGGGATGGCATACACCAGCTTGCTCTGGATGTCTTCGATGGATGAGGTGAAATCCACCAGCACTTCGGGCTTTTCAGAAAAGGTGATCAGGAAAAACTCGTCTTGCGGATTAGCCGTACGGAAGAATTCCACGACGGCCTGCCGCGACTTGTCGATTTTGTCCGACATCGAGCCGCTGACGTCGAATATAACGCCCAGCGAAATGGGCGCGTCTTCGCTGGAAAAATGCCGGATCAGCTGGGGCTGGCCATTGTCCGTGAGTTGGAAGTTCTCCTTCTCCAGGCCGGTAACCAGACGATTCATGGGATCGGTGATGGTCACCGGAACCAGCACCAGGTCCACATCCTTCTTGAGCGGCTTGGTGTGGGTCCGCAGTGCGGGATCGATTTCACCTCCGCCGGGAACGTCCGGTGGCAGGGTAGCGTCCGCCTTCCTGGTTTCGCGCGGAGTGATGTGAACATCGTCGTTCTGTGCCACCAGCGGCATAGCCAGCCAGCCGGTCAGCAGACAAACTCCCAAAAGCAGCAGAAACTTATGATAGACGCGCACGGGGGATTGGACGGGCGGCTGGGAAAAATGTCGCGCCGCACGAAATCGATACGAGGACTGGATGGTCGAGCCGCTCGACCCGAACCCCTTACTGCAACCGCGGGCCATAAGATCCTCTGGGGTAGATGAATCGTATCACAGTTGCGGCGGTCAAATCAGTTCGCGTCGCCGCGCTGCACGCTTTCGCATGCTCATTCTGATGCACCTTATGGATGTGACGGAAGCGATTCTGGTTTCCTTTTCTTGCTGCTACAATCATGCTTCCCGAAGGCCCGGCGCCCATTCATTTCATTCCGCTTTTGGGAATGAGGGACTTTTCATATGGCCGACATAATTCCTTTTCGCGCTCTCCGCTATAACTCCTCAAAAGTGCCGCCGGGCGATGTGCTGACTCAGCCTTACGACAAGATCAGTCCAGCCATGCAAGACCGCTATTACGCGGCCAGCGCTTACAACCTGGTACGGATCATCCTGGGCAAGCCCCAGCCTAGCGACAACGAGCAAGACAACGTTTATACGCGCGCCGCTGCCTGGCTACAACAGTGGCAAACCGAAGGCGTCCTGGAACGCGACACCGAACCTGGCATTTATGTTTACTCCCAGCGGTTCACCGTCCCGGGTGACCCGGCCGGTGCAGAAATCGAGCGCCGCAGCTTCATCGCTCTGGGACGGATTGAAGATTACGACCGCAAAGTGGTTTTCCGCCATGAGCAAACTCTGAGCAAACCGAAAGCCGACCGGTTCAACCTTCTCCGAGCTACCCAGGCGCACTGCGGCCAGATTTTCATGGTGTACAGCGATCCAGAAGGCGCGGTTGATGCCGCGCTGCGGCAGGACGGTCCACCGACCGTGGAAGTACGCGATGAATATGGCGTGCTGCACCGGATGTGGAAAGTTTCGGATCCGCAGGTGATCGCAAACGTACAGGCGCAGATGGCGGACAAGAAGTTGATCATCGCCGACGGACATCACCGTTACGAGACCGCTCTGAATTACCGCAACGAGATGCGCCAGCAGTCCAACAGCGATTTGCAGGCTCCCACCGAGCGTGTGATGATGACCTTTGTCAACATGGATTCCCCAGGTCTGGTTGTCCTGCCTACCCATCGCGTGGTCTTTGGGATGGAGAATTTCAGCGTCTCCGACACGGTGGCGGAGCTGCGCAAATATTTCGAGGTCGAGGATATAGGTCCTCTCTCCGATGTACGCAGCGCTCCGCAACGCCTGCACGAAGCCGGCAAAAAGCGCACGGCATTGCTGGCAGTCACGTCTAATGGTGCTTTTCTGTTGCGCACTCGGACGGATGTGCAATCGCCGAGTCTGACAGGTCTTTCGGGGCAGCAGCGCGCGCTCGATGTCGTGCAGTTGCACAAAGTAGTGTTGGAAGAGGTGCTGGGTATGTCGGAGGACGACATCCGGGCGCAAAAGCACTTGAAGTACATCCGTGACGCTGGAGAAGCCGTGGAGGACGTGCGTAAGGGCTCGGCACAGGTGGCGTTCCTGATGAATCCGGTTCGTATGGAGCAGGTCCGCGATGTCGCGTTTGCGGGCGAGGTGCTGCCGCAGAAATCCACCGACTTCTATCCCAAGATGCTCAGCGGCCTGACGATTTATTCACTGCGGGAGGCTACGCAGGATAGACCTAGAGAGGAATCATTCGCTCGGAGCGTCTGATTTACTCATGCTCGATGTCCGATCACGTCTGGCGCGTCGCGTCTCTATTTTTCACCACGATGGTTTGACGATAGTCATTCGGCGGCGCAACGATTATCGAGCCAGTCTGTTCATCCTTATTTTTTTCACCGCTATTTTCTGCGTTTTTGTCAGCGTCTTGGGCCCGCCACTACTCAGAGTTCGCTCCGTTAGAGAAACCCTCTATGTCCTGCCGTTTGTGGCCTTCGTAGCCGTCTGGTATTTTCTAGCGCTGCGAATAGGAATCTGGAGAGCGTTCGGCGAAACGGAAATTGTCGTGAGAAGCGGTGTTTTTCGCTGGACGCGGACAGCCCTGTTTTGGACGCGTTGTTTTGAGGAAAACCAGCAAGATATTGTAAATATAACTGCGAAAACATCGCCTTGGCTTTACTTGGGAAGTAGCGTCGAATTCAATTTCAAGGGGCGCACCTTCGGAATCGCAGATGGAATTCTTAGCGATGAGGCGGCTGAGATCGTAGCCAAGCTAACTGAAGCGACCGGGCATTAGCGTTAGCACCATTGTTGTAACACTTAGCTCAAACGGAATTGGCATATTGGTTCGATCCAGTTATGGTTGAAGGGACCCTGTTGTTAGTTTGCGGATCGATTGAATGACTTCTAGGTTCCCGCTGACCGATAACCGTTCTCGCTTTTGGTTAGGGCTGGTCCTGACTGCAGTATTCCTGGCGGTCTTGATCGCCCACTACGCGGTCGTTCACGCCCAGGCATCTGACCAACTCACGGTCTATTCTCCGCAGACTTCGTATTCGGTCCCGCTGCTTGACGAAAAGGGTCAGCCTTACGCCGGGCTGGTAGAGCTGTTGGAACCGCTAGGTTCGATTGACGCCAAGCCCGATGGCAAGAAATACAAGTTGCGCTTCACTCCTCCCGGTGGTCGACAAGCGGAAGCGCAGTTCACCGACGGCAAAGATAAAAGCAAGGTTCGCGGCGAAAACTATAAGTTGCCGGCCAGCTTTGTCCTGCAGAACGGCCGAGGCTATGTTCCGCTCAGCGCAGTTCCCGAACTGCTGACAAAGCTGTTGGCGACACCCATTCAACTGCACCCCGCGGCGCGGCGTCTGTTCATCGGCGACGTGCCCATGCGCTTCACGCTGGAGTTGGACAAAAGTAATCCTCCCCGGCTGATAGCCAGCTTTCCCAGCCCGGTGAATCCTTCGATTGCAACCGAGCCGGGGCGCGTTCGCTTCACCTTCCGCCGCGAACCTGTCGTCTCCAGCGGTCAAGACAGCTTCAACTTCAATAACCCGATCATCACCGGCGCGGCCTTCTCCGAGCACGATGGGCTGGCCGAACTTGACGTCATGGGAACGGCTCCGCTGATGGCCAACTTTGCCGACGGCGGCAGAACTATCATTATCGCGGCCATTCCTCCGCCTCCTCCCCCGCCACCGCCCACTCCAGCCGCACCGGCACAAGCCCCTCCGCAGGCTGCTGCCCCTCCGCCCAAGCCGCCTGCGGTTCCGCGATTTCTGGTGCTGATTGATCCTGCCCACGGCGGTAGCGATACTGGGGCGACCATTACTCCCACGCTGGCGGAGAAAGATGTAGTGCTGGCGCTGGCGCGGAGGGTGCAACGGGAGTTGACCAATCGCGGCATTGCCGCCGGAATGCTGCGGAATTCCGATATCGCCATTTCGCTCGATCAGCGAGCGCTGTCTGCGAATGCGATACGTCCAGCGCTTTATGTAACCTTGCATGCCGCTAATACTGGCCGAGGCGTACACGTCTTCACCTCGATGCTGCCGGCAGTCAATCTGTCGCGCCAGGGATTTTTGCCCTGGGACACGGCCCAGGCGGCATTCCTTGATCTCAGTGGATCGGTCGCCGGTTCCGTTGCCGCGGAATTGGAATCGCGCAAGCTGCCGAACACTACGCTGGTAGCACCATTGCGGCCGATGAACAACATTGCGGCTCCGGCCATTGCCGTCGAGATTGCTCCGCCGGACGACAATGTGGAAAACATTGCCAGCGCTGAGTATCAGGAGCAAGTAGCGCAGTCGATTGCCGCCGGAATCGCTGCAGTGCGCTCCAAGTTGCCAGAGGTGCGGCCGTGACCCGACGCATCATGGTGATGTTCGGGGTGCTGGCGTTGATTGCCGTCGCGTTAGGCTTTTACGCTCTGCATCTGAAGAGGAAGGTGGCGCGCGACGCTCAGGCTGCGGCGGAACAGCAGTTGGCCATGGCGCCACCGGGCAATGGACCTCCGGAACCGGTAACGTTGTATGTGGCCACGGACAGCGATGGCACCCTGCGCAAGACAACCATTACGGTTCCCTTGCCTGCAGAAAGGAGCGAGCGAGATCGCGCCGTGCTGCGGGCGCTCCTCGCCCAGTATCTAAAGTCGCCATCGCCTCATCCCATCGGTGCGGGCGCCGATGTGCGCGAGGTCTATCTCATGGGCGATGACACGGCCATCGTAGACATGGATTCGGCATTCGCCGATGCTCATCCCTCGGGCGTGCTGGCGGAGGAGTTGACGGTCGCCTCCATCGTGGTCACCTTGAACGCGAACGACAGCAAAATTGGGCGAGTCAAAATCCTGGTCAACGGACAGGAACGCGACACGCTTGCCGGACACGCCGATCTGCGGCGGTTCTACGAGGCCGCCAATATGGGCCAGGTGGTGAAAGACATGCAGTAGTCGATCGATATTGCGTCCACACCATTGGCTCAGCAGTGATTGCCACCTGGCGTCACCGAAGTTTCTCTGAAACTCCGTCTACCAGCGACTGCAGGACGGTGGTTACGTCCGGGGATCGGGCGAGCCCGGCACTCTGGCCGGCCCATAACGCCAGCCATTCGCTGCGTCCGGCTTGCTGCGCCGGTGTGGCCAGGCTTCGCATGAGAGCTCGTTGCAGCGGGTAGGGAAGAATTTCAACGCCTGGCTGATTCATCTCTTCCAGCAGTTGATTGTGGATACCGCGTGCCAGCCGTCCGGTGAACCCCCGCGTGAGCGATGTGCGTTTCGCTTTTCCAGTCAGGATTGCTTCGCGGTGCAATGCGCTCGCTCCAGATCCCTGGCAGGCCAGAAAGACCGTTCCCATCTGCACGCCCTCCGCGCCCAGCGCAAAGGCGGCAGCGATGCCGCGAGCGTCGGCGATCCCTCCGGCTGCGACCACCGGTGCTTTCACCGCATCCACCACCTGCGGCACCAGGGAGAACGTACCGGTAAGAGAATCTTCCGAGGAGCGCAGAAACGATCCCCGATGTCCGCCGGCCTCGAATCCGGATGCCGCGATGACGTCCACGCCGGCTTGCTCCAGCGCGATAGCCTCGTCCACGGTCGTCGCTACACCGATCGTGACCATGCCCTGGTGTCGACATTCGTCGAGAATTTCCTGCGGCGGAACGCCGTAGATAAATGAGAAGACCGGAACTTTCGCTTCGAGCAGAACACGCGCCTGATCTTCAAATCGGGTTGGCCGGTAGGGGGAGAACTTGGGCTGGCTCGCGCCCAAGGCCTCAAGATGCGGAGCGATCAAAGACCGCGCGCGTTCGAAGGCCGCGACGTCGGATGTGGCCGCGCCCGCATCCTCCATCGATACCCAAAGATTCATGGCGAAAGGTTTGTCCGTGAGTGATCGGATCTCCGCAATGACCTCTCGAATCGCCGCCGGCTCCAGGCTATGAGCGCCGAAAGAACCCAAACCGCCGAAGTTCGATACGGCGGCGGTAAGCGGTTGCGAGGAAAATCCGCCGAACGGACCCTGAATGATCGGGTACTCGATGCCGAGTTTGTGGGAGACGCGCGTCTGGTTCCAGGCTGACTTTTGTTCCACCATCTAAGCCTCAAAAAGGACGTCCTCAGAATCAGTAGGAGCAACTTCTGAACGGATGTTGCCATCATCTTCGAAGCGACAAAAACTCAGCGACGCGGCCTTCCCGGAATCCTGATTGATCTTTGGGAATCTACTGTTTTGAAACAGACGAGCAAGGTTGCGGCCCGTCAAAACGCTCTTTGGCCGGAGGAGACGTGTACACGCCAACGATCTTTCGGGCCCTGACGGTTCTGGTGGTCATGCTCGCCGTTTCCCTGGGCCTGAAGGCTCAGAAAAAGGATACGTCAATGGGACAGCAGGTGTTTTATCGCACGGTTAAAGTCGACGGGCTCTCCATTTTTTATCGCGAGGCCGGTCCGAAAGACGCTCCCACCATTCTTCTGCTGCACGGCCTTCCATCATCCTCACGGATGTTTGAACCATTGCTGACAAGGCTTGCCGACGACTACCACATGGTCGCGCCCGACTATCCGGGGTTCGGACATAGCGACTGGCGTGACCCTAAGCAGTTCGACTACACCTTTGACCACATCGCCTCGGTGATGAATGACTTCACGCAAGCACTCGGACTGTCACGTTACACACTTTATATGCAAGATTATGGCGGGCCGGTTGGCTTCCGCATGGCGCTGGCACATCCCGGGAGGGTGCAGGCTCTCATCGTTCAGGATGCGGTCGCTCACAACGAAGGCCTGGGCGCGAACTGGGCAACCCGACGCGCGTTCTGGGCCGACCGGCCCGCATATGAGGCTGCGCTGCGTAAGAACCTGCTTTCGCTCCAGGCCACGAAGACTCGACATATCGGAGACGATCCCAACGTTGAACTTTACGACCCTGATCTGTGGACCGATGAGTATGCCTTCCTGAATGCCCCGGGGCAGGCGCAGATTCAAAGCGATCTCTTCTACGATTACCGCACCAACGTCGACGGTTATCCCAAGTGGCAGGCCTGGCTGCAGAAAAAGCAACCGCGGCTGCTAGTTATCTGGGGGAAGCATGATTTGTCGTTCGATCCAGGAGAGCCGGAGCGGTATCGCAAGGACGTGCCTGCGGCAGACGTGCACGTTCTCGACGCGGGACACTTTGCTCTCGACACCAAAGCGGACGACATCGCTGCGTTAGTTCGCCAATTCATGACGGCACAGAAGTAAACCGCATTCGATCAGGAATATCGAAGGGAAAGTGGTCGTGATCACGAGCGGTTGGGACATTTGGCAAGCTCGAGGTCGCCGTAAACGTCCCGGTGTCATGCCAATGGCGCCTGTTGTTCTGCCCAAGACCTCCGAAGGATAGCCCTGCCATCGACCTTCGAGGCGTCCCTGCAACTCTCCAAAACACTTCTAGAAAGCGCAAAGCAGCCAATTCATCAACCTAATCTTCTCTTCGCGGGAAGCCCATCTTCCCCCGGTCAGCGTGTCGGGGTCGCCGTCTTAGCGGGAAATAATCAGACCTTTAGTAACCCCGTTTAGTAATGCATGATGGTTACTTTCGTACTCAGGTAGTGAACTTAACCCTTTCTTTGGCTGGGTTCGGGGCTGGATAGTGAAAGACAGAGAGAGCGCGGGCGGGTGGGTAGTTCCGGCTTCGCTCTACTGGCTGGGTCTGCGTCGGCGGTAAGCCGGTGGGAACCAGTTTCATCAGCGGCCTGGGAAAGATGGAAACCGGGCCGGCCGGTTCGGAGTTCAGCACGGTTAAGCACGCTTCACGGGGGAAAAAAGGATGAGAACATGGAAGGCTATCGTCGCGGTCGGGTTATTTTTCCTGCTCCTGGGGGCAGCGCCGTGTCTGGCTCAGCAGATTCAGTTTGTCACCAACAGTCCGCTGGGTACGCCGCCCAGTGCATTCAAGACGCACGATACCGGCTACTGCTACAACCTGGAAACCAACAACTACGCCACCAACGGCAACTATCCTTACGGCAGCATCACGTTTTCGCTGGTGTCGGGTACGCTGCCTCCCGGTCTGCGCATCGAGAGCCTGAACTCCAACAACAACGGGCTGCAGCGCCAGGGAGCCATCGATGACAGCTCGGCTCCTCTGGGCAGCGGGTGCGTGGCCTCCAGCCAGTATCCCTACCATGGGGCGACCACGGCCGGCACCTACAACTTCACCCTCAGGGCCTGTGACAACATCGGCGGCAGCTGCGCCTGCTCCAGCTCGGACCCGGTGAACCATCCCAACGACTGTACCGGCGCCCATCCGCTGACCATCGTGGT
>JBAVSY010000146.1:0-59614 GCA_049695855.1 Candidatus Korobacteraceae bacterium
TGCAGCGGTTTGCCGTCGGCCGTCCCGCGGTGCTCGGTCGAGATCAGCAGCGGCCCTGCCATTTTGTAGCCTGCCCACGTTGCGATCACGACACTGGGCTTCTTGGGGCCGCCGCGGTCATATCGGAACTCTTCGACTCGCCCGTCGTTGCCGACGTAGAGCGTCCAGGTATCACCCGGCGTATATCCGCCGCCAGAAGGATACTTCACCACAACCTTGTCGCCGGAGCCCTTGCCCAGCGGCAGCTTCTGCGGGCCTTCATCGGTCACCGTGGCGCTGGTGTCCCAGTAAAGATGGAGCGGGAACAGAAGCCAATAGTTGTCATTCATGAAGCCCGGATCGACGTCTTCCTTTACGTTCGCCGGTTGGCTGCTGAGCTGCGAGCGCAGGTAGGTAACCTTCACCGGCTTGCCGTCCTTATCTTTGCCCTCATACGTGACCTGGCCGGTTTTGGGTTCCCAGGTCCATGTTCGAGAGATATTGACGCCTGGAAAGGTTGCACTCCAGGTGTAGCGAATCGCTTCGATTTGCCCAAACGAATCGAGGCCATAGGTCTTGGCGAGCTTTTCGACAATTGGTGGACGCGTCTGCGCCCAGGACGTTGCAGTCAGGATCAGCACCCCGAAAGTCAGGAAACCGATCCCTCTTACCCGGTTTGCATTTGTCATGGAGTCGCTCCTCGATGAATTAAAGGAATAACGAACGCTGACTTGGATGACCGGCGAGAGCTCCCGGATACACAAGTCTGATGTCGGCCCCGGTGCTCTTGGCGGCGCCGGCCGTTTGCAGATGCGCAGGCTGCACGTTTCAGCCGCATCCGCAATAAGGACTTAGTTTGTTGACGGCTCGGGCTGCGCCGGTCGTCTCCATCGGCGCCACACCATAATGGCACCTGCCGCTGCCACAGACCCGTATTCCAGCCACATGATCCAGCCAGGAACCAACCACGGACGTCCGAGTGTGCGCAAATGCCAAACGTAGTAAGTAGGAATAATGCTCACCGTCCAGATGATGATCGGCAGCGTCGAGATCGACCGCACGAACGGCAGCAGCCAAAGAAGGTACCAGGGATATACGACCGGAGCACACAGAAGCGATGCTGCCATGGGCCATGCAAATGCGGCCGAAGACCATGCCTCGGACTTGCTTCTCAGCCAGATCGCGGTAAGAAAGCCGACGAGCACTGCCAACCCAACTACCAGCTGCGGAGAGGCTACTCGCTCAAACATTGCGAATACCGGATCATTAAAGCGGAAGCTCTGCACGTAAGTGCCGAGCGAGCCGATCGGAATCCGTCCGTGGTTGAGAAAAGGTACGTACAGGAGTCCGAACACGATTGCCGCCAGCACGCCATCGCGCACCCGTACCCGCCTCCAATAGAGGGGCAGCAGGACAATCGGAAGGAATTTCACGGCAACAGCCAGCGCAAATGCTACGGCTGCAACCGTACGCCAGCGCCGCCCCAGAGCGACGAAAGAGATCAACAGCAGCAGTGCGCCGACAATATCGATGTGACCACTGCCCGCCACTTCCGTCGCCAGCAGTGGGTGCCAGGCAAAGGCCAGAGCCCAGTGCGCTCCTTGTCCACTACAACGCAAGACATCGAGCAAAATGAGAACGATCGCCAAATCGCAAACCACGAATGCCACTTTCAGCGCGAAGACAGACTCATGAATCGCGGTTACGGCGCGGAAGAAAAGCTCGGCGCCCGGTGGATATGGGCTCGGTACACCCGGGTTGTTCAGCGTGCGGGTCTCGGCTGTGTGCAACCCACTGAGTGCAGGATCGCTGGGAATGAGAAGGTAAGGGTTGTAGCCGAGCCGCTGCACGCGGCCATCCCAGACATATCGATGAATGTCATCATCCGAGCCCGACGGCTTTAGTAGAAACAGAACATGCCATAGAGCAGCGAACGCGAGCCCGATAACGATGACGCGCCATGGGAATCGTGGCGTGGCGAAGAACTCGCGAATGGCCAACAGGTAGGCGACGCCGGCAACTGCCAGAGGAATAATGAAAGACGGTGCACCCAGGGTGTTGAAGTGGCGTGAGCAAACCGTCAGCGCCGCAAGCATGACGACAGCAAGCAGGTAAAGCCTGCGAGATGGAGGGAGCTTCACAGGTCTCCCGCGCCTGTTTGCAACCGCGTCACGGCTGGTCCCCACTGTTCCAGCCAGGCCGCTGTTCGCGGCGCTCTAGCGGGAGCGAGCCGTAGCTCCGCGGCAAGCCGAGTTAAATCTCCCTCCACGTCAATATCGTAAAAGGGATGCGTGAAGCCAACGGAAAGCTGCAAGCAGCTAGTGCGCGCCAGCAGGGCGTCAAGCGCGCTCTTGGTCCCCATCCCGTCGCCATCGAAAAGTGCTGGGTGGGCGGCCTTTGCTCCTACGAGGTAATAGCCACCGTCATGTGTCGGTCCAACGACCACGTCGTGCGCGATGAGCGTCTCAAACGCGTTCCCAAGAACCGAAGCCGGCAGATGCGGGCTATCGCTGTTGAAGGCCACGACGCGTTGCCCCCGCGCTTCCGCGAAATATGCAAACACCGAGGTCAGGCCTGCCGCAAGGCCCTCCCCTTTCTGCGCCACAACATCCACCTCACCTCGCGTCAGCCTGGTTAATTCTTCGACATCCGAGGCCGGACACATAACGGCAACTTCGACCGTGCCCAGCGAACTCGCCAGCGCCAGTGTGTCCTCCAAAAGGCAGCGATAGAGCTCAGTGACCGCTTCCACCGGGAGGCTCCGCGCCAAACGGGTCTTGACCATGCCCGGTCGCGGCGCCTTAGCCATAATGACCAGCGTGCAATCCCTGTCATGCGGGCGCAGATTGTTGTTCTGGCTAGGTTCCATAGCGGATCGCATACCCGGTCGATACTGCGTCAGGCCCTTCGGTGCCGGAAATAATACCGCACGATCAGGCTGAGGATGAACCACGCTGCTCCCGCCGTCCCTCTCAGCGTACCGCTGATCTTCGATTTCCCAATGCGCGGATGGTAGCTGACCGGCACCTCAACGATGCGGTATCCCTGCAGGGTGCCCTTGAGAATCATTTCAACTGCCCAACCGTACGTAGCTTCCTCCAGTTGAAGCTGGCGAAGGACATCCGCTCGCCCAGCGCGAAACGGCCCGAGGTCACTGATTCTTAGACCATACAAAACCCGGATGAGGCCAGCCGCCAGTCGGTTACCAAACGCGGCGTGCCAGGGCAGGGCACCGGGGATGCTCTGCTTGCCGAGGCGCGAACCCAGCGTGATATCCGCCCTGCCGTCGGTGATCGGAGCCAGTAGAATCGGCAGCTCCGCAGGTCGATCGCTGTAATCGCCGTCGAGAAATACGACCACGTCAGGGCTGCTTGCACCTGCCAGTCCGGTCAAACAGGCGCGACCGTATCCGCGACGAGGTTCGTGGATGACGCGGGCTCCCATGCTTGCGGCGATCTCGGGTGTCCCGTCGGTTGAATTGCTATCTACAACCAAGACTTCGGCGACCATCCCGGCCGGCAGATCAGCTAAGACGCGGCCGATGGACTGCGCTTCGTTGTGCGTAGGAATGACAACCGACACTCGCACCTGATCCAGGCTCAAGTTACCACCATGGGGAGGATGGCCAGCGCCGGGCTAGCCAAGCGTCGATGCCCCAGGCTCGACCGGCCCGTCCCACCACGAGCGCAAGCGATGCCAGCACGGGAACCAGCAGCTCCCAAATCCACGCTGTGCCCCACTCCGAGACCCACAGGCTGCCCAGGTACAGAAACGCTACAAGGGCGACCGGACGCGTGAGCAAACCGACGACCAGCAGTGTGCCAAGAGAGATCTCGGTCAGGGCCTGCATCGGAGCTGCCATCGCGGCGTGACTCGCCATAAAACCCATCACCGCCTTCCACGCGGCCGGCGAGTGACTCGCCTTGATGTAATAGTTGATCAGGCCTGCGTAGCCCGCCGGAGTGTACAGACCTTTTCCCAGATTCTCAAAAAAAACCCACACCAGCATTGCGCCAATCGTCAGCCGAACCAGTGCCAGCCCTTTGGCCGCTGGCGGCAGGTAGGTTACTGTCTCGGTCCCGTTTCGCACCGCAGTTGTGCTCTTCGTCATTGTGAACCTCGCACCGGATGGAAGCCGCCAATGTTGCAGGCCATCCTTCGTTCGATCGCCAAAACGGCTTGTAATGTTTCGCTACAGCATTTGCGCGCTCTTCATGGAATCCGCAGCCGGATTCGTCCATCGCAGTATAGCGCTTGGGGCCGAGCCCAAGAATCCTGGAGTTGCATGCTGATGACCGAGTCGTCGAATTGAACTTCCTAACTCGTTTCGGTGCTCACAAAAAGTAGAAACGATCGCAGGCGCCAATGCGGGTAAGAGACGTGACTCCTAAGGAGACTCTGATTAAGTCGATGCCGAGGTCCTCAGCGGCTAAAGCCGGATTCATTTGCTCGACTTGTGGACCGCCTGAAGGCGGTCCCTTTCAAAGCAATACTTAATCAGAGCCCCCCAAACGAACGGCTGAAGAGAGACTATCGAATGCTCTTTCCCTGCGGGACCTTAAAGCCTATGGTACTGCCATACGAACTGAGTACCCCGGCATGTAAGCTCGACCATTGCATAAGCGGATACTGCCATGCAGATAGGAGGCATGCGTCGCTTGGCGCGAGCCTTGGTGGAGCGCCCCGAGGAGATTCTGCAGGAACTGGTAAACGCTGCTGTTGATCTCTGTGGGGCAGACGGCGACGGGATAAGTTTGTAGGGCCATGACGAGAAGGGCGAAATCTTTTGCAGTAGCAGCGCGCCGTGACGGCGCTCAAGTATGCCAGTGTCGAGGACCGCTTGGTGGTTCATTAGCCATGAACAAACCGATCGCGGACACAGGTCGAATTCGCAAACGGTCTTGTCATAGCGATTAAGTTGTGGCCGTTGGTTTCAGGGATGCTGCTTCCCTTCTGGGTTCCTGTCCTGTGCGTCGCAATCCAACCGCGATTTCCAGGTGAGGCATAGTGACGCTCCGCACCCTTGGATACAACCTTATTCAACTGCTGTTTGTGATTGGCTTCGCACCGTTATACGCAGGGGTGTTGAGTCGCTTCAAGGAAAATATTCAGAGTAAACGCGGGCCAAGTATCTTCCAGCCCTATCGCGACCTCTGGAAGTTGTTTCACAAAGACCAGGTCATCTCGTCGGAAACGACATGGATTTTTCGTGTCACGCTGCTTCTCAGCAGGGATTGGTAAAAGCTCGACGTTGTTGAAGGAAGGGCGGCTATGCCATGGGCGTCATCGGATTGGCAAGTGCCCTGGTTTTCGTATTCTGCTGTTTTTGCAATTGGGCCATTTTGATAGAAAGTGGCTGGATGATTGAAGATGGGAGCCCACAAACAGTAGCTGATATGTACCAGACGCTGTTGGGACAGGAATATGCGCCCGCATCGCTACAATAAGAAGGCCGCGCCCACCCGAGCTGTGGCTCAAACGGCGGAAACAGATCCCTCCGCCGTCGAGCGCGGTTCTGCCCGTGACGTGGATTCCCGAGCTTATGCATTCGCATATCTTGCGACAGATCCTTCGCAGCTGCCGGCGGATTTTCCCGTGGATGAAGGTTTTGAGCGTGCCCTGTTCCTGCCGAAGGAGATAGTGCCACGATTTGAGACTCCTCGATATGTACCCCGGCTGCTGCTCGAAGGGCAGGATCGCGTCACGGTGTACTCCCATCCACGTTGCGGAGCCGGCAAGACGACAATACGCTTTGCCGACATCTCCCACATCGAACTTGAACGGTTTCTGGCGGACTGCTCGCTCATAATCTTTACTCCCGGAAGGACCGTACACTTGCCCTTTCATGGCCGCGACCGGGAATACGTCGTGACTTTCCTCGAACGACTCAAGCGTCGCCTGCTGTCAGGCGGGCCACAGCTCAATTCCACTGCCCAGCAGCAAGACTTTGGTCCGAGACCCGATTACAAATTCCAGCAGATCGAAGCTATGCTGAACCTCGACCAAGCGTCGGTCGTCGCCCGCTTCTTCGTTCCACCGAAGGAAGTAATCAAATCCCGCCTGTTTCGCAATGAGCTCTCTTGGACGTTCGGGTCCGCAATAGTCGCAACTCGAACCGAGCTGCACATCTTCTCTGATGATAACGATGGCTACCGGCAGCTCTACGGTTTTAGGGCATCCTGGGCGCCGCTGCAGAAGATCACCGATATCAAGTGGGAAAGCGCTTTGGAGTCGATCACAATCCGGCTATTGGGCGATCTTTCGTTGCGGGTACCAGTGCCCGAAGAATTGCGCAGCGAAGCCGAGGAGTTTGCCGATTTTGCCTCTCGCCAGATATTGAATCGCCGCACTACTTGAAAAAGCAAACAGCGGTCTGAACTTACGAGACACCAGCTAACGCGTCGAGTTCTTCGAGCAAGTTTCGGAGCCGTTCCAGTTCATCCTGCACGGCAGTAGTACCGGCAGCCATGACTTCTCTCGCTTTGGTTAAGGCTTGCTCCGCAGTCGCGCTCACCTCCCGGAGCAGCTTCCGCACCTCCGATTCCAGACGCAGGCGACTCTCGACGACGCGTTGCTCTACGTCCCCTTGAACCCGCGAAGCGTTGGTATCCAGTAAATGTTCCAGAAAGTTCTGCGCCTGCTTGCGGAACCAGCGACGGACATGAAGCACCCCTATCAGGGTGTCTAAGGTGTACAAGAACGGGGAGGCCGGCTGCGCTATGGTGATCATGTCGTGAAAAAGAAAGCGTGATTGCATTCGGAAGCCTTGTTCCGCATTCAGCGACTTTGGCAAATGGGCAAAGTCGGCTGCCTGTTCCTCCGAAATTCGCTGCAGGAGCGCGTTTACAAGATTAACGAAGCGTTGAGTTACAGCAGTATAGAGTTGTTCCGCCTGCACTTCCTCAGCATCGAGCCAAGGCATGACATGACGCCGGGCGATAAGCTGGGCGAGAGCCATCATCTCCCGGCGCCGACTGGGACCAAAGCTGGTGGTTACCGAGATCGCCTCGCGATCGAGCTCATCGCAAGCGACGGGCAGAGCCTGCCTGAAGAATTCCTTCCGCCGTGCCAAAAGTATGTTGGAGAGTCGCATCTGCTCGGCAGAAAACAGCGCCCCGAGATCGCGCAAGGATTGTTCGGATTGACCCACCGTCTGCCGCAGACTAGCGATTCTCTGCTCGGAACTGGCTATTGGCTCTTTTAGGGCGCGAACACGTTCCTCAATTGAGCGCCGCAGCGAAGCGGAGAAGCGGCGCATTCCGCGTTCGGCCGCCGAACGGGTCATGTCCTGACCCGACTTGCTGGCCAGTCGCCGGAGGTCTTCTGTCAGCGTCTCCCAATTGCCTTGGTTGCCAGAATTCTTAAGTTTACTGAGTGCGCTGACTTCGTAAATGTGCTCAACCGGCTTCTTAAGCCGCGCCTCCAGCACTTTTCGCGCGAATTCCGCAGCCTGTTGGCACTCAGTGGAGGAGACACGGTCAATCTTGTTGAGGACGATCAGAATCTGATCCACATTGACAGCCACCGCCTCAATGAGCGCCAACTCCTCACCGGAAATGGGCGGATCGGCGCCGACAACAAGAATTGCAGCATCGATCTGAGGGATGAAGTCCTTCGTGGTTTCTGTGTTTCCCGCGAACACCGACCCGATGCCCGGCGTGTCGACAAAGCACATGCCCGATGCCAGCAGGGGAGAGGGGAGGAATGCTTCGACGCCATCGACGCGCTTCTTGTTCTCCGGATTGAGCTGCTCGGAGACATACTGCGATAGTTCTTCCGGCCGGATCGTTTTCCATTTGCCGTCAATCAGAACCCGGGCCGTTCGTTGAATCCCATATCTCAATACGGTGGGTACGGTAGTGACCGGCACCACGCCCGTAGGCAATATCGGTTCCCCTACAAGTGCGTCGAGCAGGGTGGACTTGCCGCGCTTGAACTGACCGACGCAGGCCACAAAAAAACGCCCCTCGTTAATTCTGGCGACCAACTGGCGGACGTCGGCGCCGATGGAACCCTCACCTGATACGTCGGCAATTTCCGCCAAGCGACCCAGTGCCAGCCCGTCGCCTGGCACGGTCTTTGCAGCATGCTCAGGGACCGGTATATTTTCTACGTTTGGCATCTGCGGCTCATTCTCCACTGCCCAAGAACTTGATCAGTCGCTTACCATTGCGATCTTGTAATCGATATACAGTGGTGTGATCTTGATTTGCTGTTCGTGAAAATATTGCGGATCACGACCTAAGCGAATCATCCCTACGATCGCTCCAGGATTGCCGTCGCTGTACTCGACGATTTTCTCGAGAAACCGCGCCAGATTCTCCGCCTCCAGGCCTTCGCTGCGCGCACAGGTTACCGCAAATTCTGCCGCTACCTCAGGATCGAAGTTTCGCATTGCAAACTTGTCACCGCGGTCGGCGAATAGGGGCAATACAAACCCCACATCCTCCATGTGGGCTGAACGCGCCACGGCGATGACGGGAACTGACCAGTTCAGCATCAGTTCGCGAATCGAGGCCGCAAGCGGCTGCGACGGGCGCATGAGGTGATCGAGGACGACCAAATAGCTAGAGTTGAGCAGCGCGTCCCGCAATAGGCCCTTAACGGATATGGTGCTTTTAGCTTGCAATGACGCTGGTCCGTTGGGACAGGCTTTCGCGAACACCGGATGACGTTCCGCCAGAAGCAATTCCGCCAAGCCTCTGAACAGCGCCTGGGGCGTCGGATTGTTGCGGCTATAGAGAATGTCCGAGAACTGAGGCAGTACAGCGGATAACAGAAGAGTCTTGCCCACGCCTGCGGGTCCATAGAAAAGAAAGGAGCGTCTCCGGGCCACGCGCTGCCGCAACTGCTCGATTTCTTCGGCACGGCCAAAGATATTCGCCCGAGCGTCAGCCCAGCCCTGGCCAGGGCCGGCATGACCGCTGCTCGAATGCGCCGTCACGGCTGCGATCTCCGCCCTTCCTGATGCACGTATTTGATCACTTCGACATCCGACATCGCGATCAACCCCTCCTGCACCATTTCATCCAGTACCGGAACAAGGCGCTGGATATTCTCAGCCGTATCGATGATCTGAATCAGGATGGGAGCATCTGCCGAGAAGTGAAACATATGAGAGCGGCGAATGATGGTGCTGGCACCATATCCCTGAATTCCGCGAAAGACGGTAGCTCCCGCGATGTCCAGCTTGCGACAGCGCTCGACAATGGCCTCATAGAGAGGACGACCGTGCCATTGGTCGTCCTCGCCGAAGTGGATGCGAAGCATCTTGGCCTTGCCTTCAAGTTTCATTTCTCCGCCTCCTGTTCCTCCGGCAGTGACTGGGCATGGGAATACTTGATGATGTCAACGTCGGAAAGTGCTACCAGGCCTTGTTGCACCATCTGGTCGAGGACTGGGAAGAAGGCCCGCAACTTCTGCTCGCTATCGACTACCGTCAGCAGAATGGGGGCATCATGCGACAAGTTCAGGGCCGAGTCTTTGTGGATCCGCCGATTCGCTCCGTATCCCAGAATCCCGCGATAGACGGTCACTCCGGCAATGTCGTTTGCTCGCAACGCCTGCACCAAGGCTTCATGCATGGGTTTGCCGTTCCATTTGTCGTGTTCTCCGATAAGAATGCGCATCATCTTGGCTTTGGTCTCCAGCTTGGCTGCCGGAATCTCCGGTTGCAGCTTCTTGCCGGGGGGAACGGGTCTTATCACGGTCGTATCGTGGACCTCGATAATTCCGTGGCATGCCATCTCCGCCAGCTTAGGCAGGACCTCCTGTACGCGATCAGGACTTTCGATGAATTCGACTTTGATCGGCATTTGATCGGACAGATCGACCAGACGGCTGGTGTGCAGCTTATGATCGGTGCCGAACCCTGCCACGCCTCGGGTCACAGTGGCATCCGAAATACCGCGGAAGAAGAGGTAATCGAGGATCGCGGCATAACAAGCCGTACCGTGATACGTTTGTCCTTCCATGACGTACACGGTCACCTTTTTAGCGGGGCCGGTGTTTAGCATTTGCCCTCCTATCGCGTTAAGCCGCGTTGCGAAACGAGAAACTCAGTTATATGGCCGAGAACCCCGCCACCGCCGGTTTCTCCCCGCTTAATCCGTACCTCAAAGGCGGTCAACTGCTTTTCAAGGTCATCCTGGTGGCTGGTAAGCATGTTACCAACCAAGTCCGCTTCGGCTGCGGGGAGCACATCCATCAACCGTCGACCGTGAAAGAGACAGATCGTTCCGTATTGCGCTACCCACTTACGGAAGTTTTCGCGTTTCAACTCGCGCGAGTATTCCCTCAACTTTTCCTGCTCATGATTGCGGATCGTCAAGCACCAATCACAGGGATGCAATTCCGTTACACCAGAAACGGGGGTGACCGGTGCCTCCTCAAGCATGGTGCGCAAGACAGCGACCGCATCTCGGGCCGGAGAGGCATGAGCCAGCGACCAAGCGTGAAAGTTACAGAGTTTGGCCGCCGGATAATTATGGGCGTTTTCAACCATGGCATTTTGCAAGCCGCGCATCAGCGTGCAGATGGGACACACGCCGCGTGCGAGTACCTGAACTACGGAAGCATCCGGGGCAACCGGAACAAACTGTTCCTTCATACCAATACCTGTCCTATGATCGCGCCGGCCCATACGGCGATGAAGCCGACGACCAGGCTTAGCCCTACGTTGAGCAATCCGGTCATCACTTGGCCATCCTGTATGGCGCGGAGCGTTTCATACTCGAATGTCGAGAACGTCGTGTACGCACCAATAAAACCGATGGGGATCAAGTACCGCCAATATGCACTCGCCGTTGTCCGGGCGAGCAAGGTGAGAATCAATCCAATCAGAAACGAACCGCTCACGTTGATGATGAACGTGCCCAGCGGGAAGCGAACCCCGTAGCGACTGCCAATATAGCTTCCCAGCGCGTATCGGGCGATCGCACCGAGAAAGCCGCCCAAACCGACCACAAGGTATTTCAGCAAAATCTGTGTTCCTCTCTGAGTCTGACCTACATTCAGGAAGCGATTGCTTCGTTGTTAGTCGCGGGTGTCTCCGCAACGAACATCGTGGACAAGTTCTCCAGGTCGGATCTTACTCGGTCGTAATCGATGGCGGTTCGTTTTCGATCCAGCAAGAGCCGCTCCAATTGGGCCCGATAACGGTTGGCGAAACTGTCAAACCTCCGCTCCAGATCTGAGCTTGCATCTAGCCCCCAGGAGTACAGCAAGCGAGAAAAACTCTCCAGGGCTTGACCAAGGCTGGCCGCCTCAGCTTGCAGTTTGCGATTGGCTGCCCGAACTCGAAGCCATTTTCCGGCATTCCCTAACAGTGGCCGTGAAGCAAACTGGTTCTGCTGGTTCATGTGGAACACCGGCATTTCGCTTAGTACCTGGAAGTCCTCGGACCGAGGTGCATCGGTTGACTTCAACAAGGTCGCCGCATTCGCCAACTCCTGTTGAAGCGTCGTTTGGACTTTCAACAACTTGCCTCGCACTTCGGCTGCCATCTCAAGTGCAACTTCGGTAGCCGTATTCCTGAGAACCTCGCTGCAATCCACCTCCTGCGCGGTGCGCCAGAGATCGGCAATCGTGTCGGTCGCCTTGGTCACAATGAACGACCTGAGCATCGGAATTTGATCGGTCGTGTGGCGGAGGTCGGATTGGAATGTCTGCAGATCTCCCGCGCTGCGCCGCAATTCGAGGTCAACTTCTTCCAACTGCAGGCGGTCCTCTCCTTCCAGGTGCGGGTCGGAGACCAGCATCTCGAGCGCGGATCGTACCGCTCCCGCCAGCATCAAGGTTTTTCTAGTCAGCGACTCTTGCAGCAGACGCTGCTTGCGTTCGTAGAGGGGCACAAGTTCTTCGCTGAACCACTCATCGAGCAGCTGTACATGACTGGGCATTACGCTGACGGCTCTCACCCGCAGGTCAGTGTCGAGTTCGCTTCGCAGTTGCCGTTTCACATATGCGATCTGCTGCTCAAGATCAGCAGGGGATAGGAGATCGGCTTTGCTGACGAGAACCGTGGTTGGGGTAGAATTTTGAGTCAATGCGCTGACGACGCGCAGGTCGTCGGGGACAAGCGTCGAGCCAGCATCCACCAGCACAATCCCGGCGTCGCAGCGCGGCAAATAGGTGAGTGTCTCCGCCGCTCCACGGGTCGCCAGCGATCCCACACCGGGCGTATCCACAAAGATGATTCCTTCGCGCAGGCGCTCCGACGGAAACAACACCAAAATCCTGCCTACCCGCTTACGGTTCTCCGGATTCAACCGCTCATCGACATACGAGGGAAGTTCCTCAACCGTGTGCTCGGAGGTTCCGAAGCCTTCCTGCCAAACTCTTACCAGGGGGCTATGTCCGTACCCTATCCTGGTTGGCACCGCCGTGATCGGCGTCACGCCCACAGGCAGCAGATTGGCGCCAATAATATGGTTCAGCAAAGAAGACTTGCCGGTGCCGACGCGTCCAAACACGGCGATTTCCAACGCCGTATCTTCCGCACGGTCGAGCAGCATGGCTATGGTCGGACGAAATTCGGTCAACCCGTGCCGGTCTATGATTTCCGCCAAGCTGCGTAGTCCTTCAACATCCCATCCCTGGCTCGCCAGCTTCTGAACTCTCACTTGCAGGTCCCCGCCGCGGGGCTGTAGCACATAGCGGGTGAGCTCCTTGATCGCGGACTGTAGCTCGGCGACGATGCCGTTAAGGTCGGCCGCCCCCTCCTCCGATACCGGACCATAGCCCCGCATGTAGTGCGGTGCGAGTTCCGCAATGGCAATGTCGATGAAGGTGAGATTGACGTGAATGGAATGAATGGCCGAAATGCGCGGCTTCTCCGGCTGCAGCGACTGCCCAGCCAGGACTTGCAGAAGCTGCCCGCGCACTCTTGCGCTGTAATCTTCGATAGTCTTCCGCTGTATCGGGGTTACGTCATTCCCATAGCTGGGAAAGACCGTCTTTGAGCCAGCAGCATTGAGCGTCGCTTCGACATCACTCAGCAGCTTGTCAATGTGCTTGCACGCGACCAGCAGATGCTGGCGCTGGCTCGCATTCAACGTGATGTGATCGTCAGGCAACCTGGTTCTCTCCGCTCTTGATTTCAGCCCCTTTAAGGATCCAGCGCAGCAGACGACTGCGGCTTGCGTCATCTGCAGCGGATGAAGCCGGCGCAGCTTCGAGTTGGCGAAGGATAGTGTTCCTGGCGACTGATAGATGTTGCCGCAGAAATTGCGCGATTTCGTCGACCAGTACCCAATCGCGAGAGATGAGATGGCTTAGAAGAGTGCGCAGTGCGGGCTCCCACCCCATCGCGCCAACCGAGGGCGCGCCGGGGGCCCCGGGCTCCCACCCCATCGCGCCAACCAAGGGCGCGCCGGGGGCCCCGGGCTCGACCGACTCAGGCGAAAGGCTATTTCCGCCCCGCAGGATTGTAACCATTCATCGCTTTCGTGGAGCAGGAATTCCAGTGATGGCCACGCGACCACTTCGACTCCTTGTTCAGCCAATAAACGGATCGCGGCTTGGGTTATTTCTATAGTTCTTGCGGGAATCCTTGCGGGAGACATGACTCCGAGACGAGGTTCCCCCTCAGGAGTCATCATCTGTCCAGATTAAGATAAGGACAGCGGTTCTGGGTGAACTCCTTCACCCTTTGTGCAGGTTGTCAATTCTTTGATAGCTCAGAGCCCGCGAGAAGTCAAGTCTGCCATCTGCTGCCATCTGCTAAGACACTGATTACAGCATGTGGCTGATCATTACGACCATGCCTGTGTCTATGCGACCAAGTTGCGCGCAAGACCTTTGCTATCGTATTTGCACGGTGGAAGGAGTAAGCGCTTAAAGTCCCCGGTTGCTCAACAGCTTCCGGACACTGTCTATACCTTTTTGTTCCCGAGCCTGCATCAGAACGCGCAACCCCATGCGTTGACAACCGCGGGATCCACATTTAAGACCATGGCTTTGACGGAGGGCGTCTCCCCTCCACTTGCCGGGTCAGTTCGGGGCCTGCCCCTAGTACTTATTCCAGTGGCGAGAACTTGATTTGAAGTCTTAAATATCTCAAAGACTAATTTTTTCTGGTTCTTGTAGGAAGGAGAAGCAATGCGGCAGCAGCTGACGAATAATCGCCTCCGAGGTCGGAGAACATCATCTCGATTCATGTGGGTTACCGCCGTTGTGGCCTTGTTTTTGCTTTGCGAGTCAGCCGCAGTAGCAGCGCAGGAGAAGCGTCCGAACGTTTTGCTGGTGGTGGCTGACGATATGGGCTGGTCCGACGTAGGCGTCTATGGTGGCGAGATCTTCACCCCCAACATCAACCGGCTGGCGAGCCAGGGATACCAGTTCCTCAACTTTCACGTGGGCTCCATGTGTGCTCCCACGCGCAGCATGCTCATGACCGGCGTCGACAACCACGTGGTCGGCATGGGCAACATGGTTGAGCTGGTGGCCGACAACCAGCGCGGCAAGCCTGGCTATGAAGGCCGGCTAAACGGTAAGGCGGTAACCATCGCCACGCTGCTACACGATGCCGGTTACCACACCTACATGGCGGGCAAATGGCACTTGGGCTACACCAAGGAGGCCCTGCCTGCCTCGCAGGGATTCGAAGATTCGTTCATCCTCGCCGAGGGCGGCGCCGACAATTATGAGAAGAAGTCATACACGCCGAAATATAAAACGCCGCCGCACTTCTTCGACGGCCTGAAAGAGGTCGAACTGCCTCAGGACTTCTACTCCACGCAGTTTTACACCGACAAGATGATTCACTGGATTGACGAGCACCAGAGCGATGGCAAGCCGTTCTTCGGCTACCTTGCCTACCAGGCGGTGCACATGCCGCTGCAGGTTCCGGATGAGTACACCAACCGCTATCTCGACACTTACCAGGCGGGTTGGGACAAGATAAAAATCATTCGCTTCCAGCGCCAGGTTGAGATGGGCCTGATGCCTTCGGGACTGCAGCTCGGTAAGCCCAGCATCATTCCCGACTGGAGTTCGCTGCCCGAGGACGAGCGCCGCATGGATGCCAAGCGCATGGCCGTCTATGCCGGAATGCTCGAATACGTGGACATGAGCATCGGGCGCGTGCTGGAGCATTTGAAGCAGAAGGGCCTGCTCGACAACACTATCGTCATTTTCATGAGCGACAACGGCGGGGAAGCGCACGAGCTTATGGATCATTTCCCCGAGTACTACGCCAAGAACTTCAATCTCACCTACGAGCACCTGGGGCAGAAGGGAAGCTTCGTGGAATATGGCCCGTCATGGGCGATGGTCTCCATGACGCCGTTTTTCAGCTTCAAGTCGTCGTCCTCGGAGGGCGGCGTCCGGGCGCCTTTGATCATCTCGTATCCAAAATCAATTCCGATTGGCCAGCGCACTGACGCCTTCGCTAGCGTGGTGGATGTCGTCCCCACGCTACTGCAGTACACGGGTGTGAAACCGTCAACCACAACGGCTGAGCTGTCCGGACGAAGCATGGTTCCGCTGCTTTCTGGAGCCTCGCGGCAGGTCTATCCCGCCGACGCCTCGATTTCGCAGGAGCTGTCGGGCGGAGCCGCCGTTTACCAGGGTGATTTCAAATTGGTGCGCAACATTCCCCCGTATGGCGACCGCAAGTGGCACTTGTATAACCTGCGAAACGATCCAACGGAGTCAATGGACTTGTCGGCCACGGACCCGCAACGGGTTCAATCAATGACCAACGAGTATATGCAGTACGTCAAGAAAAATGGCGTCATCGAGGTTCCCGACGACTACGACATCACCGCTCAAGCCATGAAAAACTCAAAAGCGCAACATTGAGTCAGGAAGCGTCACATATTGACTCGCTACCCTTCTGACACTGGAACAATAGCAACTCTCGATTCCGACGTGCATTCTTCCGAGGTCTAGCTGCGCTGCTTCACGGCTTGGCCGACATCCCATATCGTGGAGAACCGTGAACCGGTGGGTTGAGAAATGACGGAATGCTTTCTTGCGGACAAGGAATTCATTCTCATCAATGTGAAAAGATATGTCGGCCAGGGCGATGATTGCGGTATTGCCATTGTCGATGTGCGGGCGGCGGGCCCTCGCGGCTTGTCGAACCATCGACTCCAGAAATGCGTCCAACGTGCCTCGCCGCTGAACCTTAACGTATCACCGTGGAGAAAATTTCAGGGGCTGGGTTGGCCGGCCCGCCCCTGAGTTCGGAGGGCGATCGTCCTCGGTTTAGCCCGAGGAAACGACCGCGCTACTTGAGTTGCATGGTGTAGATCACGAACGATCCAGCCGGACTGGGATGAATCACCAACTCGGTGATTGGCCCCCAGTTGTTAGCCTTGAGGTCCAGCTTCTGTGCCGTCGTGCTGAGTTTGTATTGGACCTGAGGGTTCACTTTTACGCCGTTGTTATAGGCGGTCAGGGTAATGAAATCACCAGACGCGTCCCATCCGTCCGAAACCTCCATGGTATCGACTTCGAACACAGAGGTATTCCAAGCCGAAATAGAGGACTCACAGATGTGCTTGTCCACCTTACCGTCGGCCACCGCGCCAGCGACCGTCGAATACTTCTTGTAGCACATCGGGCCGCCGCCGAAGGCCACCATGGCTTCGTTACCCGTGAAGAATCCGCGCCCACTATTGATGCCGGTGCCAGCACCTATATAGAGGTTCGCGTCGTCATACAACGGAGCCGCCACAAACTCGACGGCATCCCAGCTCAGACCGCCGTAGCCAAGGGGAATAGCTGTCGGACTGCCGGTGGCTGGTAGCTGGGTGAAATCGACGAACTGCTGAGCGCTGGCGCACATCGCCAGAGTCAGAACGATCGCTGCGAGCAAAGTTACTTTCTTCATGATTGACCTCCTTATGGTCATGGTTATGGCGGCGATTGCTCTTGAATCGTGAGGAGCGAACTCCACCGCATAGCTGCTCTTCACCGCCCGCTAGCCTGAAGGGCTTGAGTGGGCGTCATTTCTTCTGGGCGCCTTCGCCGGGGCCGTTCTTCTCAGGCGTTTTCTTGCTTCGCTTGCCGGAGGCGGGACGATAGCCCCACTTTCGGAAGTGCATTTCCCCGTGAGAGCAGGTCCTCGATGCTTCTCAATCGCCGCTCTCGTGAGGCACAATGCGCCACATCGCAATTTGGTTCAATGACTTGGGACTGACTTTCGGGTGGATTGGAGGTGAACTGCCAGGTCGTTGATATGAAGAGGGTTGGACGTCGGCGGGGCGGCCGGCAACCGCGACTCGGACACGAATCAGGTTCGCTTCGCCGCCTGTCTCTTGGCGGAACCGCTAAGGTCGCTTTCTACGAAGGGTACTTCCGTAGTTTTGAGTTTCCGCGCCGGTCACGGTCTTCGTTATGGACGTTGTTACGCACAGTTGTCCCTTCTACTAAAGGGCTCCGATTGAATGGGACCAACGGACTGGCGCACCGGGACGTTTTGGCAGGTCACGCTGCGCGTGAAGGATGAAAAGCAGATCTCTTCGGCCAGTAGGCCAGAACCGTTCGCGGTGAGACGAGAATTCCCGGTTTCAGAGCCAGTTCGTCGGCGACACGGGTTTGTCCCCACGTTGGATTTTCTTCAACCATGCGAGCTATTGCTGGCGGATGTTCTTGGGCAATCTCGGCCTTCCGGAGCCGGATTTCAAGTTTCAAAACAGTTGGAAACCTAGCCGATGCGAGCCCACCAGCGTCTCGGGTTTAACGATCACCAAAGCTGCACGCCAGTCACAGACATCTTCACACGCCTGCTGCGGAACATGCCAAACCATCATGTCGGAACGGGCAGGATTTCACCTCGCCTTGGCGGCATTTCAACAACCTTGCTTAGGCACCACTCCACCAAGTCTCACTTGATAACCGCCTTGCTTTCAATAGATTACGAGTTCATCTGCAAACCACTCGAAGTTCATCCCCAGTGTATTGTCACCATCGCTTTGCGGGTTCACACTGCCGCCAGAGTTCGATCAGGAGTGTCCGATCATGACTGACCCAGTGGAGCTTTACGCAGCCACCGAATTGCTGTTCCGGGCTTTTCATTATCTCCAACCCCGGATGCGTGGAGGTGGGCTGGCTCCGCCGCAGCCCATGAATGCCGAAGCTCTGGCGGGCTGCATTTTGCACGGATGCATGTCGCGGGTCGTCCGGGAACTCCAGGCACAACGTGGACAACCGGGCCTTAACTCAACCGGGGAACCATTGGGGTGGATAAGGGATAGACGCACAGAGCAAGACGAAAGCAAGAGGTAACTATGAAAACGCCAGCAAATTCCGAAATCGCAATGAGTGCGGGCCCGTTCCTAAGACTGTTGATGATGATTCGAGAGCGGAAAGTCGAAGCACCATTCGACGCTCGGCATGGTAGCAGCCATAAACATGTCAGGGCAGACGATAGCGAGCCGACCGAAACCGACACTCAGGAGTCGCAGTTGCAGCCGGATCGCACGGCCCTGGGACCCTTTTTAACTATGATTCTGAGATTCAGCGATCGGCCGGTAATGTCCCCTCGCCAGCCCACCGCCTCTGCGGAAAACGACGCCCAGCGTCCGCATGGTTCTGAGGGTGAAAAACCCCGGGGCTCTCTTTGTTGCCGCGTAGTGGATGCCTTGGAAGCTGCGGCCAGCACGCCTCCATTAGGTCGCGCCAGCACGCATTGTGGTTCCGGCATTCGTGCGCTGGCTGCCGTGGCGCAATACAAGATGAGTGGTTAACCAGGCTAAGTTCTGGAAGCACCCGGGGCCGCCGTCAGGGCGGCCTTTCTTTTGGTCACGGCGTCAGACGCGCGCTGTGGGCCTCATGACACAAACCTATAGGCAAAGCCTCTTGTATCAGTCGGTTATAAGTCCACCCTCAGTACAGCATCGATACACCGCCGGTGCATTGTCAGTGCGAGGCAATTGCCGCAAAGTAGCCCCATCACGCAGAGAATTCGCGATCGCAAGATACGAACTCGAAGCGGATAAATTCAACCCAGAAAAGGTAGGACACAATGAACAAGAAACTGGTACTACTCGCCTCTATCGGAGCTCTGGCATTTGGTGTCAGCGCTCAAGCCGCAACCTCTAATACCAAGGGCATCGGACCTAATGTTAACCGGAGCCACTCCGTTACTAAGGGTAGTTCCGTCGCCAGGTCAGCCGAGGCCGCTAAGGCGCGCCCGCGCGCGATCCCGGGTCCGAACGCTCACTTAGGCGGAGCAAAGAAGTAGAGGATAGGTCGGTTGGTCTTCACCATAGCCGACCATCCTTCGCCTTCCGAGTAGGACGGTAAGAGCCGTCCTACTCTTCACCATTTATAGGGACGCCGACGCCCATAACACGGAGGCATGGGCTTTCAGGGAATATTTATGAAACGTTTCAGTACAATTTTTCAGGCTGCGCTCTACTGTTTGGTATTGCTCAGGCTGGTTAGTCCGTCTACCGCCCTGGCGCAGCAGACGACTTTATCGGGAATAAACGGTGTAACGGATTATGCCCCGAAGGCGAAGGTCTTCGGTGCACAGTTTTCGATGGAGGCGCTCCTACCGGTCGTTGGCAGCTCTTTCGATCCGGCGAAGACCAGTTCTGAACTCGACGGAAGCCAGTATGCCGATGCCTCGGAGCGATCTTTAACTGTAGGGTGGGATTGGAGCCAAGCCAGCAGCTGGTTCGGTTATTCCTTCACAACTCGGGCTGGTCGATATGGTCCGGGCGGGACCTGGAGCGCCTTTTCCGCACCCTCAATTCATAGCATCACCAGCGGGACGACGATCTACCTTACGAAAGACAACACGACTGCGGCCAGCTTCTCTACTGATTGGGAAGTCCTGGGACAGGAAGTCAAAGGTACCTCAGGGACGCTGGGCCAGTCCTTTACGGCGGAGTGGGGGAGTACTCGTCTTCTAGCTCTTGACCAACAGGGGACAAAGTTGCTTGAATTCGGCGTGGCGGGTTATGACCAGTGGCTAGTCTCCGGTAATGGCGGCTCTTTCTCACATGATCTGCTTCCCCGCGGCCTACCTCTTTCTGAGCACGCCCTCGGTTTCCAAACGAACTTCATACTGCCAGAAAAGAATATCCGCATCTCCTTCAAGTATGAGCCTCAATATTTGCAGCACGCCTATACCCAAGGCCCGGTCGTCATGGTAGGCGCTTCTTGGACATGGTAAGGCCCCACCCTGAATTTCTGCCTCCGACGACTCTGACTGAATCTTGCTTCGACAATCCCCGGCAGCGGCTTCAATTATGAAAAATCCCGGTCAGGATAGTTAGGATTCACGCTGTGTACCCGGCGTCCACGACCAAATCCGTTCCGGTTATATGCGAAGATTCCTCCGACGCCAGGAACAACACTGCTTTGGCAACCTCCTCAGGAAACGCCATTCTCGTCAGCGAGGGCTGATCAGGACTGATCCCACCCAGAGCTTTCCAGGCGCCATCTTCGCCGCCATGTTTCGCAACCAGATCTTTCCAGAACGGCATCTTGCTCCACATCGCGGTAGCCACACCGGCGGGAGAGACGGTATTGACCCGAACCCCATCCTCCCGGCACTCCAAGGCAACCGCTTTGGCCAGCATGCGAAGCCCCGCTTTGCTGGCGCAGTATGCGCTCGCTCCTGGCGCTGCCTTGATGCCGGAGGCTGAGGCAATGAGCACGATACTGCCTCTCTTTTGAGGAACCATCTTACGCAGCGCGCCGCGAACTCCAAGAAAAGCGCCGTCGAGATTGACGGCCATGACCCGGTGCCACTCTTCCAAGCTCATGTCGGCTGTGGCCGTTGCGTGAGAAATGCCGGCCGCCGAAATGAAGATGTCCAGTTGATCGATCGACTGAAAAGCAGATTGCCAGGCACTCTCGTCCGTGACATCGAGCGTAACCGCCGTGGTGTTGTTTAACTGGGTGGCCAGAGCCTGCACGCCCACGCCATCGATATCAGCGGCAAAGACGGTCGCGTTCCGTTCCACGAGTTCCGCTACAACAGCTCTTCCAATGCCGGAGGCAGCACCCGTAACCAGTGCAACTTTGCCTAGCAAGCTCATTCGCTTATCGTAAGCCAGCTTGGAGAATATGCCCATCGATGGTTGCGATTGAGGCAGTGTAGCGGCGTAAGTTGGCCAGGGGAGCTCTGATCATGTGAAAAGCGAGGTCCCGCAGCGGCTAAAGCCGCATGATTTCGGGTACTTAACGGGCAGCCTGAAAGGCCGTCCCCTTCACAACAAGACTTAATCAGAGTTTCCTTAGGGAGAGTTCCCTTAGGGAAAGCCGGGTGGGTTTTTGAGTAATTAAAATTCGGGGAACCTCGCTTGGAACTAATACGTACAAAGTAGTAAACTTCGCGCACGCTCCCAGGATGGCCCATGAAAAATACCCTCCCAGGTCGTGTTCGCTTTGGGGCGTACCAACTCGACTTGCAAGCCGGGGAGTTGCACAAGGACGATCGCAGGATCCGTTTGCAGGAACAACCCTTTCAAGTCCTGCAGATGTTGGTGGAGCGGTCTGGCCTGGTGGTGAGCCGGGAAGAGATTCAGCACAAGCTGTGGCCCAACGATACGGTGGTGGAGTTCGATCACGGTATCAACACCGCGATTAAGAAGCTGCGCAACGCTCTCAACGATTCCGCCGACAAACCCAAATATATCGAGACAGTAGCTCGGCGGGGATATCGCCTGCTAGTGCCGGTGGAATGGCCGAGCGCGAGCAGCGACACCAACCCCTCGAACGCAGAAGTTTCGATCGGTGGCAAAGAAAAAGAAGAAGAAGGGCGATCCGAGCCGGCCAGCCTGATTGGCAAGATTGTTTCACATTACCGCGTGCTCAACGTCATTGGCGGCGGCGGCATGGGAGTTGTGTATCGGGCCGAAGATCTGAAGCTGGGTCGCGCCGTGGCCGTGAAATTCCTTCCCGAGGAACTGGGCAACGATCCGGTGGCTTTGGGGCGTTTCACGCGCGAGGCCCGGACCGCCTCCACCTTGAACCATCCCAACATCTGCACCATATACGAGATCGAGGAGCACGAGGGGCACCCCTTCATCGTCATGGAATATATGGAGGGCCACACCCTCCGGGACCTGATCACCTTCGCGTCTGTCTCCTCACCATTGGACAAAACCAAAAAAATAACTCTGCCTCTGGAAAAAGTTCTCGAAATATCTATTCAGATTGCGGAAGGACTTGAGGCCGCTCATGAAAAAGGGATTATTCATCGCGACATCAAGCCCGCAAACATTTTTGTCACCAAGGGAGGCCAGGTCAAGATCCTGGATTTTGGATTAGCCAAGCTGGTACACGTAGCCAGAGAGACTGCCAGTGAAGTCCTCTCTCAGCAGGACGACGACACTGCGCCCATCGGGGCGACGTCACGGTGGGAGATAGATTCGAACCTCACCCGGGCGGGTACCTCAATCGGAACGGCGGGATACATGTCGCCGGAACAGATCGAGGGTATCAAGCTGGACGCTCGAACCGACTTGTTCTGCTTTGGCCTGGTCCTCTACGAGATGGTCTCCGGCCGCAGAGCGTTTGTCGGAGGGAGTCGTGAGGGGTTACGCGATGCGATCTTGCATCAGGCCCCCATTCCCGCACACGAGCTCAACCCGGCAGTGCCCCCGAAGCTGGAAGCGATCGTCAACAAGTGCCTGGAGAAAGACCGGGAGCAACGATACCAGCACGCCTCGGAGATAACCAAGGAACTCAAGCAGCTTCGCCGCGAGATGGGCTCTGGAGTTCTGGAGCGAAAAGCGGTAGCCGACCGGATCGCGCAAGCAGAGAAACTCGCTTCGCAGGCGGCGCCCGAGGCCGCCGCGGCGCCGGCGCCCGCCACGGTTCCAGTCCCTCAGCCTTTAGAGAAGCGGAGTTGGCTCCGTATCGCGGCGGTCATCGCGGTGGTTCTCGCGTTGGGTGCCGGCATCTTCTACTGGCATTCACGGCGAGCCGCCACGCTTACCGAGAAAGATACTGTCGTCCTCGCCGACTTCATCAATAACTCCGGAGAAGCCGTATGGGATGAATCGTTGAAGCAGAGGCTAGCCAACAGCCTGGAACAATCGCCGTATCTGAACGTGCTGTCGGACCAAACAGTCGGTGAAACGTTGAAGTTGATGAAATGGCCGGCCAACCAACGCCTGACCTTGGAAGCGGCGCGCGACGTTTGCTTGCGGAACAGCAGCAAGGCGGTGCTGGCAGGCACGATCACCCGGCTGGGGAATGTCTATGAGATCGATCTGCGGGCCACCAACTGTCAGACGGGGGAGCAACTAGCTGGCGCGTCGGAACAGGCAAAGAGTCAGGAAGATGTTTTTAGTGCCTTGGCAAAGGGGAGCAACCAGCTGCGACGCCAGTTGGGCGAATCGCTGGCGTCTGTGCAGAAGTACGACACCCCCTTGCCCCCTGCGACCACGGCTTCCCTGGAAGCTATTCAGGCCTACGCCATGGGGCTTAAGGTCAAGGCTACCCAAGGCCCCGAGGCGGCTGTGCCATTTTTCAATCGCGCTGTCGAACTCGATCCTGAGTTCGGCGAGGCTTATGCTGCCCTGGGCGCCATCTACAGCGATATGGGCCGGTCTACTCTGGCGATGCAGAACACCAAGAAAGCCTATGAATTTCGGGACCGGGTTAGCCAGCGCGAACGTTACCACATCGAGGGAAACTACTACGATTTTGTTACCGGTGAACTGGAAAAAGCGAATAAGACCTTCCAGGAGTGGATCCAAGTCTATCCTGGAGATTGGAGGCCGCGCCAAAACCTGGGCGCAAACTACTCCGAGTTGGGACAGTACGAGAAGGCGGTTCAAGAGGAACTGGCCACATTGAAGCTTTCTCCTGAAACCGTTGATGCTCTCACGGCGCTGATGGCTGATTACAACGCTATAAATCAACCAGCTAAGGCCAAAGCCACTTCCGATGAGGCTCGTTTGCACAAGTTGGACCGGCCCGAACTGCACTTATATCGCTATCTCACGGCCTTCCTTCAGGGAGAGGACGCAGTCATGCAAGGGGAGGCTGCTTCGGCAATGGGCGATCCCACTACGCGCGGTTTGCTGCTTGCCGCCCAGTCCGATACTGAGGCCTACCATGGACGCATGGAGAGCGCGAAAAGCTTTTCGCAGCGAGCAGTGCAATCGGCAAAGCTTGCAGACCTTCCGGAAATGGCGGCGGTTTGGAAAGCCACTGAGGCGCTTCGGCAATCCGAAGTAGGCAATAGCGCGCAAGCCCGAGCCATGGCGACCGAGGCTCAGGCAATGGGCTCGGGGCGGGACGTTGAGATTCTAGTGGCGTTGACTAAGGCCCGTACTGGTGACACCGCCGGAGCGCAAGAACTGGTTGACAAGATTGATCGCGAGTTTCCGCAAAGTACGATGGTGCAGAATTACGCGCTGCCGACTATCCGGGCGGCTATCGAACTCCAAAAGGCAAGTCCGGATAAGGCAATTGAGGTTTTGCTGAGCACAGTTCCTTACGAGATGGGTGGAAACCAATCGTTAGAGTATCTCTATCCTGCCTATCTTCGTGGCGAAGCCTACCTGCGATCTGGCCAAGGGCAGAAAGCGGCGGCGGAGTACAGCAAAATCCTGGACCACCCCGGCATCACGCTGAACTTCGTCATCGGTGCGCTGACTCATCTGCAATTGGCGCGCGCTGAGGCCATGAGCGGTGACCATGCGGCCGCGCGCAAGTCCTACCAGGATTTTCTCTCTTTGTGGAACCAGGCTGACCCGGATATCCCGATCCTCGAAGCCGCCAAAACCGAGTATCAACGGCTGAACTAGAACATCTCTGGTTGCCCCGGCGGTCGGTGTTGCTAATTTGTAACCTGTATATAGCGAATTCTTCTGGACTTCTTCTGCAATCCGATGCACACTTACTGTCCTCGGCACAGCTCAACTATGCTTTTGCGCAGCTTCTGTGCATTTTCAGCAGTAGCTTATGTAGTAGGGACCCACGGATATTGCACTCTAATTAACGGAGGGTTCTTCCTTGAAACTTCGCATAGCTTCGCTTTCACTGCTTGCTGTTTGTCTGATCCTGGCAGCTATTCCCGCCATGGCTCAGGAAATAGTTTACGAGAACGGTCCCCCGAATGGACAGGTCGATGCCTGGACCATCAACTTTGGTTTCGCAGTTTCCGACACATTCGAAGTTTGTTGCCATGAGGGCCACGGCGGCCCCGCGACGCAAACCACGATCAACGAGATCTCATTCGCGGCTTGGGTCGAGCCGGGCGACACTGCCAGCAGCGTCGAACTAGCCATTGGAAGCACGGGCTTCTTTTCCAACAACCTGTTTGACGAAACCGTCAGCCTGACTCAGTCGAGCTGTTCCACCAACAACTTTGGCTTCAACGTTTGCACTGAGACCGGCGACTTCAACGGCCCAGCCCTGAACAACGGCAACGACTTCCTCACCCTGGAAAACGCTACGACCGTGGAAGGCAACCCGCTGTACTGGGATGAAAACTCCGGCGTAGGCTGCATGTCCATGGGCTGCCCGTCTGCGGCCCAGGAAAACACCCTGGGAACGATTCCTTCAGAGGCGTTTACGCTCAACGGCTTCGTCAGCTCCTCGACCACCGGCACGACTCCTGAGCCCAGCACCATCCTGCTGTTTGGTTCCGGACTGCTTGGCTTGACTGGCATGCTGCGCCACAAGATCAAGCGGTAATCGATTTTTTTCTTGCTAACTGAAAGCCGGGGTCTCCGCCCCGGTTTTTCATTTCTTAACCAGGCTCACGTGATCCCTTGTCTCGCTGGCCTCGCCATGCGATCAAACATGCATTACATCTCATTCGCGCGGTGTTCGTTTTGTGATCGCAGAGCATTCGCCCGAGTCGGTTCTTGAGACCGGACTGTCAATGCAGGCCCGAAGAAATACCCCTGCTAACGTTCAGGCTGGCTAAAATAGGGACAACGCCTCCAGCTTTGCGTCTTAAGCATCAGGAAGCGTTCTCCGATCCATTCGATTCCTAATGCCGGGTACCCACGCCCGCGATCTCCCAGATGGTGCCGTTCCCCGTACCTCCGCCGACCGTTGTGCCGCAGAGATTGCCGTTCGCATCGAGCACCGGGCTCCCGTAAGGTTCCACGCCGTCACTACCGCTGAAGTGGTGGAGGTCAACCACGCTGCCCGTCCGCGTTTCCGGAGCTTTCAAATGCTGCTTGAAGAGGATTGTTTTTGCGTGGCTACTTCCTTTGCGATTTTTGCTGCCAGGCAGCGTAAGGATGAAGGTCATTTGCGATCGTTCTCTGGAGGCGCCTTCGGCACGCGCGTGCTGTGCATGAAGACAATCTTCCAGACGCCTTTCTGTTTCTCCAGGATGGCCGATTCCAACCATTGCTGGTTCACGGTGCCAGAGGCGTCCGTGATACTGCCCTTATTGATGTAAGCGATCCAAGCGGTATTGCCGCTGATGTGGACGTCCGGTTCGGTCACGTTCCATTCATAGCGCCTGCCCGCGGCTTCTTGAGTCTTGATGAGGTCCATGATGGAGTCTCCGTTGAATCGGGCCCCTCCATCAAATATGTAAAACCCCGGGGCTATGACCGAATCGAACTTCGCGACGTCGTCTGCACGGGCTGCGGTGAATATCGTGCTCACAGTGTCTACTATTTGCTCCTGGTCGGCGGTGAGCGGTTTCTGCTGCGCCCTCGCTGTATGCACACTCGTAGAAAAGAGTAGTGAAACAACGACGGTGGCCAAGATGCTGGAGAATCGGGATGACATAGAAAACGAGCCTCCTGTTTTAGTCTGTGTCAGTGGTGTATGTGTTGGTCCTTGACCCCCGTCGAGCCCGTTCTGCAGGAACCGCTGGATGCACCGTTGTTTTCGTATTCGCCTCCTTCACGCCGGTCCGTGCGCTAGTCGGGCTGCACCCGAACCGCGAAGTGACAAAATGGCGGCGATCGTGAGAACGGGTACGATGACTACCAGGTTCCCCGCGTCGCTTCCAGTGCTCAGGGCCGCCTGCATCCTGGTTTCATTTGCATAGGTAGAGCGAAGGAACAGTCCTCCGAGGCTGGCGGCGAGGATGACGGCCAGCGGGAGCTGAGCCACAGCGCCCATCGGCCGGGTTCGGTAAGGTTCATGATCGCTCCATCAAGCGTCAGCCAATCTTTACGACGCTACCTTCTGGTTTGCCATACCCTAGCTGGAAGAGCCTTCGAGCGATCAAGACGTACCATATCACCAGGAAACACGCCGATATAGACAGCGAGACGGCAACTGCAGGAATGACCACTGCCTTTGGCGCGAAAGCTATTCCTAGGGGATAGCGCCCAGACCGAATACATTCGCCAGAATTCCGGCATACGCGGTTCCTTTGGCGAAGATACTGCTCCGCAGCATGACGATAGAAAAAATCAGACCTGCCAGGGTTACGAGGA
Source organism: Candidatus Korobacteraceae bacterium (assembly GCA_049695855.1). Classification (GTDB taxonomy): domain Bacteria; phylum Acidobacteriota; class Terriglobia; order Terriglobales; family Acidobacteriaceae; genus Bog-257. The sequence continues at coordinate 27,321 of JBAVSY010000146.1, forward strand.
AAAAACCGATAGCACCCGGGCCGAGAACGTCAGGATTACTAATCCGCAAGTAGTGCCTGCCCTGCTGCCAAAAACATGGATCTTTGCGCATCCGTTGTCGCGGCGGCGTATTGGTCGCTGAGGGAAAGCATGGAGAAAGCCTGATTCGATGCGAGGTAGACCGCAATCCCTAGGAAGCCGAGCGCCGTAGCGAGTGTCACGTAACTTCTATTGGCTGGTCTGAGGGCGGCATACAGGCCGAGATAGATCAATCCAACTAGAACATAGTTAACGCTGTCGAAGACGTTGAGGAAGGTAAGTCCAACGAGGCGGTTGGTGTGAAGCAGCGTAAACCAGTCGAGCGCGGAAGTGGGTATCATTGTGGGGCCGGAGCGGATAAGCCCGATCGCCCTGAATAACAGGAAGTCTGCCGCAAGCCATCGTCTGAAGATCAGTGCCGCAATCAGGGCAGCCACGGCGCTAACCTTGTAGAGGGGATTCCAACGGGTACCTGCCGTATCAGGATCACCAGCCCGATTCAGCTCGAATTGCGGTATCACGGATTCCTCTTTCGGTGCGATAGTTCAGCCGCTGTTCGTGGGCGGCGTCCGATTCAGGAACCGCGACAGAGCCCAGGGATGCCTCATCAGGTACTGCGCGATCGGTGGTGGCACCGGAGGACCGAGCGCAAGCTTCTCCGTGGATGTCCACTCGAACGGCAGGTGTGCCACGCAACCCGGCTCCGCCATCTGTTCCATCGCCCGCAATGTGGCGCGCATGACTGCCAACTGACCGGCCGCGTCGCCGGGTCGGCCCAGCGTCATGCCGAACGGATGCTCGATCGCTGCTATTCGAGGCGCTCCCGCGCTCGCTGTCAGCTCCGGCATCATAGACAGAGAGATGGTGCTAAACCCTGCCGCCTCGATCTCACGCTGTACCAGTCCCACGGACCAGCAGCACACCGGTCAAACCGGGATCAACACCACTATGTCGACATGCTCCTCGCGAAGTTGCTGCACGATCCCAGGCACGCTGTCGTGCAAGAGCCGCTCCGGCCGAAGGGTGTAGCCCATGTAGGAATAGTTGGACGGTGCCGGCGCGCCAATCTCGCCCATTTCTGCGAGTTCGCCCAATCGCTCAGCCGGCAGTACCGAGTTCAAGTCCTGCTCAGCGAAGGTCCGGTTGATATGAAGGTGGCAAACCTGAATGTCGCCAGTCCGTACCGTCCGCGGCAGCACTCGGTACGAGGGGTCGGCGGTCCAAGGATCGCGCCGCTCGATCTCCGGGTCAAACGGGTGATCGCTTTTCAAGGCGATGGCCGCTGAACTGACAAGGGCTACGGTAGATTCGGACAGCGGACTGGCGAGAGGGGTCCATGGGATCTGTCTTTCGCCGGGTAGGGTCGCCCAGCGTCTCAACACTTTTTTCGCGATGCCATCTACGAAGCGGTAGGAATCAATTTTCTTAGTAGGCTGCATAGGGTTGGGCCAGCAAGTCAGCTGCGCTAACTCCGTTCTTTAGTGCTACTTTTTTGAAGCTCCTGGCACCCATCCATACATACAGCCGACTCCAGAGCGCAGAAGGAATGCGGTTCTTGGTGATCAACTTCATCACCTCGGCCGGGATGGGCAGTCCCTTAGCCAGGGAGTTAGCGGTCATTTCCAAAGCTGCAATCACGTTCTTAACCGGCGCTCCTTGACGTTTCGGCTGCGTCAGGGGCTGGCCACCGATCATCCCTCCTGCACCGAAAGCAAGACCACCGGCCCACTGAAAGCCGCTCTGCTCGGCGAACTCGCGGCATATGGCCAACGCGAGCGAATTTTGGTGGGTCTCAGGAAAGCCCGAGTTCGCAATCGCTACCAAACGTTGCGAAGCAGTTTCGCAAGTCGTCCTTCGGTGGGCTGCGATCACAGCCAGCGCCTTGGTCATGAGATGGGGCAAGGCATCGACGTAAAGGGGAAAGGCCAAAAGAACCAAGCCGGAGCGCTCGACCGCCGAAAGCAGCTCACCCTCGCCCTCGGGCCGATTCAGGCTCGCGCGGAGCGTGAGCGATTCGGTCGACCATCCCCGCTTCTCAAGGCAATTTAGGAGAAAGCCCCCCAAGGCACTGGACATGCTTAGCTCGGCGATTTTGGGGCTGCCGACAATGAGCAAGGCCCGCTGCAGGCTGAGCGGGTTAACGATTGCGCCAGGCATAACCGGCGGAGGCATCAGGGATGCGGCCGCATCGCCAAAGGGCAAGGCATCAGATTGGGTCAGGAGCATTTCGAAGCGGCGCTGCAGCGCTTCCTTGTCATCCGAAGCAGCAACGACTTCCGCCGCATAGCTGGGAGGATGAAAATTGATGGCGTTTCGTCCTGCGAGCGTCTTGAAGATATGGGCCTCGTCCTGATCGCAATTGCGCTGGACTCCCACCATCATCAGTCGCGGACGTTGCCGGTAGCGCGGCGGGTGGTGAACTTCCCCGTGGTCCACCTGAAAGAAAGGTGAAGCCAGCTGAATGAACCGGTCCAGCATCTTCTTCAACTCCGGCGAGTAACCTCCAAAAGTCACAGGAGTGAAGAGAACGGTTACATCACTGCGAACGATTGCTCTGGCAATCTCGCGGCCGGCATCCGCTTCCACGCATAGACCCGGCGTTTTGATCCAACAGCCAAAACATCCCAGACAGTGGGCCAGTTTCATTTCGCTCAGAGGAAAGCTTTCGACGTCAGCATCCGCTGACTTAAATACTCCAGACAACACGTCGAGAATTGGCGATAGATCTTTATCGCCAGATCCTGTGCCATCTAGGATCACAACCTTCGTAGCTGGCATGTAATGTTCCTCCGCCCGTCGACTCTTTACTCCGTTCCACACTCGGTGCCATCTCAGTGTCAAGGTATCGAAAGCTCTGAATAGCTTGCCGAACTTGCCGCAGGGGCTAAAGCCCCATTGATTTTGCGATGCTTGCGGCACGGCTGAAGCCGTGCCCTTTCAAAACCAGGACTTTGCACACTATTCGGTTGTGCTGGAATCAGACTAGGCGCGATTTTGTGGGCTCCGCAAGGACATGCGGCACGTTCGAATGGTCATTCTTTCTGGAGAAAGTAGCTCAGGAATGAGCGACTGGGCTTGTAATTTCCAAACCGTAAGTACATGCTGAGATCGCCCGAACATCAGCACCATCTATGAGATTGATAACCGCGGACTTGCGGCGTCGCACAAGCTGTTCTGGGTTGCGTTACAAAGGCTCTGGTTTGGAGGGAAACAGCGGCTCATCCTGGTCACATCCGGAACGGTCGCAGTCACCAGCCGACAACGGTTCTCGGCGGCACCAGAATAAGAGGCTCTTTCCCAGTGGCAAACACGAATACGCCCAAGGCATTTTCGCAGACGAATTCGCCAAGCGGTACTGGCTCGCCTGATCGTAGTTGGAAAAGCCTGTACAAACTCGGCGGGGCCAGTGCCCTGATTGCGACCCTGCTTGTCCCCGCCGAAATTGTCATCAGCTTCCTCCCCAGCGTCGAACATGCCACGGCCCACACTGTTACGGTCGTCGACTGGTTCAACCTGTTTCAGACCAACTCTTTCATCGCGCTCCGCAATCTCGGTCTGTTGAACATAATTGGAGCGACATTGTTAGCACCCACCATTCTCGCGGTCTACTCCGCGCTTAAACGGGAGCGGGAAGCCTATGCGGCCCTGGGTACAATCCTGTTCTTCGTGGGGATAGCAGTTTATCTTGCAAGCAGCCAGGCGTTTCCCATGCTGTCTCTCAGCAGGCAATACATGATCGCGACCAACGACGCGCAGAGGTCCCTGCTCGTCTCAGCAGGCCAGGCTATGCTGGCCGAGGGACAAAGCCGTTCAGGCATTCTCATCATCGAATTTGGCTGTCTGATTGTCTCCCTGGTAATGCTGAAAGGCCACGCTTTCAGTAAAGCGACAGCGTGCGCGGGGACGCTCGGAAATGTGCTGATGATTATCCTGGAAATAGCTTTTCTACCGCCCAGTGGTGTGGGGGTGATCATTGCTGCTGGTGGCGGTCTTTCAACTGTGATCTGGTATTGCCTCATGGGTCGAAGGCTGCTGCAATTAGGGCGACTCTGAGATAGGAATCTCGGACTTGTAATGCCAGCTCGTCGTACTGCGCGGTGATTCCATCGTGCGCAGCAGGCGGTGTGCTGGCGAATGTTCTGCTCGCGGACAGTATTGTCACGAAACGAGACAGACCATTTTGGAACTGATTGACTCCTGTCTCTCCTAGTCTCGCGCTTTCAACAAATCAACCAGCATTTCAATCGGCACTGCAAGTGCACACTTAGCAATAAGCAAGCGCAAGCATGTGACGGCAGTCACAGCAAGCGAAGGCTGGATTTCCTATGATGCAGGTATAACATCGCGCGATTTATGGTCCGTTTCCCGCTGTTAGCCCGGTTCAGGACGTGAGTTCTTGCCTGCCACCTGAGAGCTGACAGCCCAACCGTTGGGGGTAGACATGGGCACCCTCGTCCAAGATCTGCGATATGCATTTCGCACGCTAAAGCACAATCCCGGCTTCGCAATCGTCGCCATCATATCTCTAGCTTTGGGAATCGGTGCCACCTCCGCGATCTTCAGCTTTGCCTCCTTCATGCTTCTTCGCCCACTTCCCGTACCCGACGCTTCCGGAATCATCATTATCCAGTCACTACTACGCGGCGAAAGCCTGGGTGGCGGCGGCCTCACCGACTATTCTCCTCTGTCATACCCGGACTTCGACGATCTCCGAAGGAGGAGCAAATCCTTCGAAGGTTTTGCTGCCTCCCAATATATGCAGTTTGGCTTTGCCTCCGATAAGACGGCGCTGCCCCAGATGAAATTCGGGGCGCTGGTGAACGGGAGTTTTTTCAGCGTATTGGGCGTGCGGCCGGAACTGGGGCGCGGCTTTCGTGATGACGAGGACAAAGTGCCGGGGCGCAATGCGGTGGTCATGCTCGGGCATGATCTCTGGAAGACGGAATTTGCCTCCAACGCTGACGTCATCGGAAACGTTATCCTGCTCAACGGCCTACCCTTCACCATCATTGGCGTAGCACCGGAATCCTTCACCGGTCCAAATAACGCTATCCGTGCCGAGTTGTATGTCCCGCTGGCGATGCAACCTGCTCTGGCAGGGTCGCTCGAGAACGAACTGGAAGCGCGAGACTTCCGATTACTGACGGTCTACGGACGGCTGAAACCCGGCATCGGTGTTCGTCAAGCCGCGGCCGAGGCGCGGTTGATCGGCCAGCAACTCGCTCAGACATATCCGAAGACCAACCGCACCTGTTCCCTGGTGGTTGCAACATACCGGATGAATCAATTGACATCGGTACCGATTGCCACCAGGCTTTGCCTTTTCCTTATGGCGCTGGCGGCGACGGTGCTGCTGATTGCTTGCGCCAATGTCATGAACCTGATGCTGAGCCGTGCCTCGGGACGTTCGCGCGAGATCGCCGTGCGGCTGGCGATGGGTGCGAAGCGCAGCCGGCTGGTCCGTCAACTGTTGACCGAGAGCTTGGTGATCGCGATCCTCGGCGGGGTGGCTGGTCTGGTGGTGGCCCAAGCGGGCGCGCATCTGTTTTCGCAAATGCGTATTCCAGCCGACGTGCCTGTCGTAATCGATGTGAGGCTCGATGGGCAGGTACTTCTGTTTACGCTTGCAGTTTCCATAGTCAGCGTCATTTTGTTCGGACTAGCTCCGGCGCTCGAAAGCACCAAGCCAGACTTGGTTTCAGCTTTGAAGTCGACAGCCGGCACCGCAGGCAAGCGGAGTCGGCTGCTGGGAAGGAATGCGTTGGTGATCGCGCAGGTGGCGGCTTCCCTGCTATTGCTGGTTGCGGGGACTCAGGCCTATCGCGGCGCCTCGATTCTTCTTTCCGCGCCGGCGGGTTTTCGCTCTACCAATATTCTTCTCGCCAGCTTTAATCCCACACTGGCGCGCAACTCGGCCGAGCAAACTAAGCAGTTCTATCGTCGCTTGCTGGAGCAGGCACAAGTCCTGCCAGGCGTAAAATCCGCGGCTCTTGCTCAGGCAGTCCCCTATGTTCCGATGCCACCGGCGATCCGGGTTGTTCCCGAGGGCGTCCAGTTGCCCGCGGGAACGGAAGCGGTCAACGTGCTTTCGAACACCGTCAGCAATGACTACTTCGAAACCATCGGCGTGCCGATTGTTGAAGGTCGTCACTTCGACGACAACGATCGGGACGATTCCGAACGAGTGGCCATCGTGAATGAACAGTTTGCCAGCAACTACTATCCAAACCAGAGCGCGCTTGGCAAACGGCTGCGATTGAACGGAACCGACGGAGCTTTCGTCAAGATCGTCGGCGTAGCGAAGCAGAGCAAGTACATATTCCCGATTGAACCATCTCTGGAACATGTGTATCTGCCGCTTGTCCAGAATCCCCCGACAGGGGTGGGCGGCGACTGGTCGCCCTCGGGCATGACCCTTATGCTCGAAACCGAAGGAGCTTCCGGTGAAGCGGCTGGGCCGCTGCGTGAACTGGTGCGGCGGTTGGACTCGCGCCAACCGATTTATAGCGTGCGCTCCATCGAAGATATCTTCGACATGCGAGCTACCAAGACGCTGGGCATGTTTATCAAAGCGATCGGTGCGCTGGCGATACTCGGGCTGGCGCTGGCGCTGATAGGGCTCTATGGGCTGATGACGTATTCGGTGAGCTTGCGGCAGCGCGAGATCGGAATTCGCATGGCAATTGGGGGCGCCCCGGCGAGCGTGGTTAGCATGATTCTGCGGCAAGGGATGATGCTGGCCGCCAGTGGAGTCGGGCTCGGCTTGGTGCTAAGCCTGTTGGCAAGTAAACCGACCGCAGTCAGAGTCTATTCCCATGGATTCGATTGGCCTCTGGTCGCGCTGGTGACGATCGCTCTTTTGATCATGGCGGCACTGGGCGCCTACATCCCGGCGCGTCGAGCCTCGCACGTTGATCCGAATACTGTTTTGCGCCAGGAATAGATCGAACCGTGTAGTGCGTGACACGGGAGGAATCCAACTCCTGGAAGTTCTCGCAATTTAGGGCCATTTCTCTACTCACGCGAAGGCGATGTTCCTTAAACTAAACCGGGTAATGAGATTCGGAGCGGGGATATCAGAATTGCAGGGCGGGATGCTCGGTGATATGGTCCGATCTATGTTGCCCGGACTATTAATCATAGCTTGTTGGGTTCTGCTGATCCTGTATTGGAACATCAGTGCCCGCTCTATCAAGGCCGCTGCGGAACGCCAGAGCTGGAGCAGCAGGTTGGCCAGGATACCAGTTTGGCTGGGCTACATCCTGTTTGTTGTGGCCGGGGCACATCCGTTTGGCATGGTGCTGATACCGCATACAGTCATCGCAGAGTATCTGGGTGTTGCGATTTGTGGGTTGGGACTATTTGCGGCGATCTGGTCACGCAAAACGCTAGGCAACGATTGGAGCCGAGATGTCGAGTTTAAGCAGGAGCACAAACTTGTGGAACGCGGGCCATATCGATTCGTGCGTCATCCGATTTATACCAGCCATCTGCTCATGGGTCTGGGAACAGCCGTTGCCTCAGGCCTGCTGCTTGCATTCGCCGGGCTAGTGTTGTTCTTCATTGGCTTTTGGATAAAACTGAAACAGGAAGAGGGTCTTCTCCTGAGTCATTTTCCGGATGAATATCCCGCCTACAAAGCTCGAGTGAAGGCGCTGGTGCCGTTCGTGTTTTAGGTTCCGGGCAATCTGCCACCTTTGAACCTTCGCGTCATCGCGTTACACAAGCCGTTCGGATCGGCGTCCAATTTCGGAATTACGTATGTAATCGCTGATTTTGCCGCCTACGAAATCTCGCTCCAGCGGCAGCTTCGGTCCTGTCACTTCGCTCTGGGACTCCGATCACTGACAGATGTTTACGAAGATTGTGGAATGGGAACGGGAGAGGTTCCCCGGCCTTTTTTCCAGCCACCCTATCGCTCCCGCGTGGTGTGAAGTAAGACCTTCGATCAACCTTCTCCCCAATTTCGCATCGAGCGAACTCCGATGAGCAGGCTACAACCTAACGGGTCATTCGCTTTCCCGCCGCCACAAGCCCGGAGCGGGATGATGCGCTCCACGCCGATCTTCAGCAGGCTCATCCTGGTGGCTGCCCCGGCTGGCGTTCTAGGGCTCGCGACCCTCATGCTATGGCTGTCGGGTAACTGGCGCTGGGTGGAGGGCTGGATCTTCGGCGGCTGGTGGCTGTGCTTCATGGCCGCCATGGTTTTGTGGCTTCGCTATAAGGATCCTGCGCTGCTGGCCGAGCGCTTGCGCAAGCCCGGCAGCGGCGGTGAATCGCGCGCCGATATGGCTATCCTAATCGGACTAAAAGTCTGCTTCCTGGCTTCGATCATTGTACCGGCGCTGGATATGCGCTTCGGTTGGACACCCCGTCTACCTCTGTGGAGCGAAGTATGCGGAGGCATCTTGCTCCTCGGAGGCAGTTTCTTCATGCTTCGCGCGTTCGCCGATAACACCTTTGCATCGCAGCTGGTGCGTATTCAGAGCGAGCGCGGCCAGCATGTCGTTGACACGGGCGTCTACGGCTTGGTTCGCCACCCCATGTATCTTGGGGGAACTCTAATGTTCGTTGGCGCCCCCCTGCTGCTCGGCTCCGTTTGTGGCCTTCTCCTAGCTCTGGCCACGATTGGGTTCCTCGTTGTGCGCATCCTGGGCGAGGAGAAGCTGCTGGCACGCGATTTGGAAGGCTACCGGGCTTATCGCGAGAAAGTCCGGTACCGCCTTATACCGCACGTCTGGTGAGCCAACCTTCAGCTGATCTTCGCTCTCGATAAGACAACTGTTGGCGGTATCCGACTAACTGGGAGGAGAGGCGGCAAACAGTAAGTCGCCCAGAAACAAGGCCTGTGGAAGCTTCTCCAGCCTGTGAAGAGTGAAGCAAAGAAGATTGACGGTGCGGCCCCATCCGCCTATCGCAGCGGAGGTCTTGCGGGCCGGCAGAACACACTGCGTGCCCAGAAAGATGTGTCTGCCAGCAATCCTGGGCCGCAAAATCTGCCCCTTAAGCAACAAAATCCGAACTCGAATCTGCCTCCTGCCACGGATCACGGTACCGTTCCCCCTATCTGGTACTCGTTCGATCTTGCGCACCGGCGTATGCAGGAGGGTGGGTCGACGCATCAAGTGACAGAACGCGAACTGCCGAGTTCGAAGGAGATCGCTGGTGTTCAGATGCGCATCACCGCAGGCAGCTATGGCGAACTCCACTGGCACATTGCCGACGAGTGGGCCTACATGCTTTCCGGCAAGGCGCGCGTCACAGTTCTCAATCCTAACGGAACCATGTTTATCGACGACGTAGAGGAGGGGGGATATCTGGCTTTTTCTCGCCGGCTTATCCGCATTCGATTTAGGGCCTCGGCGACGATAGCTGCGAGTTTCTGCTCGTCTTCAACCAGGGCGACTTCTCAGAGGAGAGCACTTTCCTCCTTTCCGATTGGATAGCGCACACTCCTCCGGAGGTGCTCGCGAAGAATTTCCGGCTGCCTTCCGAGTCCATCGCAAAGCTTCCAACTGATTCCTTTTACATCTTCCGCGGCAACCGTCCGGAATCTCTTGAGGCGGATATCGCCGAAACCGCCGCCGAAGCCGGAGCCAAGAGTCTCAGCTACACGTTCAAGCTTCACGCCATAACTCCGAGTAAGAAAACCGCGACAGGCGAAGTCCGCATCGTGGATGGCAAGAATTTCCCCGCGTCCCAGAAGATTGCGGCTCCTCTCGTGACCGTGAAACCCGGAGGTCTTCGCGAACTCCATTGGCATCCGAACGCCAGTGCGTGGCAGTACTACATCCAGGGCTCGGGACGCATGACGGTCTTCAATTCCAGCGAACAGTCCTGCACGATGGACTTCAAGCCTGCTATCCTCTCCTCCGTTGGTCTGCTCACAAGGGGGCTGCAATGGGGTCAATGAATGCGACAGCCGTATATCATGTCGCCAATCGAATAGAAAAGAGGAGAACAATAACGAGCTGGTAATGCTGGGCGATGGGCCTAATTCAATCTTTCACGATGGCGGAACCGCGATCATGATCCATGCGAAAGAGGACGATTACAAACCGATCCGGCCGGGAACTCCGGCCCACGAATCGCCTGCGGCGTTATTCAGAGATAGGAGATCGGGGAGCTATGAGTAGCAACCGAATGAAAGCGTTGCGTTTTGCTGCATTTGGACCGCCGTCGGTGTTGAGGATCGAAGAGGTCGCGATTCCAGAACCAGGCGAGGGAGAAGCACTGGTTCGCGTGAAGGCGGCAGCGATCAATCCCAGTGACATCGGGGGTGTCGCGGGACGTTTCAAGAAAACAACTCTGCCGCGAACCCCCGGTCGGGATTTTGCGGGCGTTGTTGCGAAGGCGAAGCAGCACGAAGGCGAAGAGGTCTGGGGCAGTGCCCCGATGCTCGGTATCGTCCGCGACGGCTCTCACGCGGAATATGTCGTTGTTCCAACCGAGACGCTATTCCCCAAGCCGAAGTCGTGGAGCATGGCGCAAGCGGCTGCGATCGGCATTCCCTACATTACGGCGTGGGCGTCGGTAGTGCATGCAGCTCAAATCCAGGCTGGTGAAACCATTCTGATTATCGGCGCCGCCGGCACGGTGGGACGAGCAGCCACGCAGATTGCGAATTGGAAGGAGGCGCGGGTAATTGGCGCGGATATCAAATCCGATCCGATTCCCGGTACCGAGGCGGTGGTAAATGTCAAGAGCGAAGATCTTCGAGCGAGCGTCCTGGAACTAACAGCAGGAAAAGGCGCTAATGTTGTCTTTGACACGGTCGGAGGCCTATTGTTTGAGTCGGCATTGCAATCGCTCGCATTCGGGGGCCGACATGTGGTTATCGCAAGCCCAGCAATTCCCCGCGTCAGTTTCAACCTTGTCGACTTCTATCACAATTTCTCCCGGCTACTTGGAGTTGACAGCTATGGACTGACGCCACAACAGATAGCGAAAACTGCCGGCGAGCTACAAACTGGCTTTGCAACCGGGGCTTTGAAGCCGCCGCCGATTGAGATCGTTCCGTTTGAGAAAGCTGTGGAGGCGTACACACGAGTTGCTGCCGGAGAGGCGAAGACGAAGCAGGTGCTCAGCTTCGACTAGCGGAATAGACAACAAGGAGGCGTAGAGATGAATACGACACGACGGGACTTTCTTAAAGTCGGTGCGGGTGCCGTGGCCGCCACATCCGCCGTCTCGGCGAACTCGAACCAAGGCTTCTCCTCGATAGCATCAGGGAGATCAGCGCCAGCGCAGGCAGGGGAGGCGGGCAACATGATCTATCGGAAGTTTGGACGCACGGATGTGCACATTTCCGCGATCGGGGTGGGTGGTCATCATCTCGGCGATGTGGCGACGTTGGACGAGGCGGTGAAACTCGTCCATGAGGCAGTAGACGCCGGCGTTACTTTCTTCGACAACGCTTGGGAGTATTACAACGGCAAGACTGAGACCATCTTGGGCAGAGCGCTCCGGGACGGGCGCCGCGAAAAGGTGTTCCTGATGACCAAGGTCTGCACCCATGGGCGAAGTGGCAAATTAGCCATGCAGATGCTGGAGGATTCACTGCGGCGGTATCAAACCGATCATCTGGACCTGTGGCAGATCCACGGCATCGTTTACGACAACGACCCGGAGTTGGCCTACGCCAAAGGCGGCGTCCTGGAAGCATTTGATCGAGCCAAGAAAGAGGGGAAGGTCAGATTCGTCGGCTTCACCGGCCACAAGGATCCTGCATTTCACTTGAAGATGCTCGAGCTCGGTTATCCATTCGACTCCGTGCAAATGCCGCTTAACCCCTTCGACGCCAACTTCCACAGCTTTGAGAAACAGGTTCTACCCGAGGTCAATCGGCGAGGCATGGCGGCGCTGGGCATGAAGAGCATGGGCGGTACCGCGTGGGGAATAAAAGCCGGGGTTGTTCAGGCTGAAGAAATGTTGCGGTACGCAATGAGCCTCCCCGTCGTAACCACCATTTGCGGCATGGACTCGCTGGACGTGCTGCACCAGAACTTGCGCGTGGTGCGCGGCTTTCAGCCGATGACTCAGAGCGAGATGGAGACCTTGCGCGCTCGTTGCGCCCCCACAGCGGCCGACGGCCGCTTCGAGCCATACAAAGTGTCGCTACGGTATGACAACCCGATGACCCGGATGCCTCATGGATTTCCCTTCGATCACACGCAAAGAGAGGTCACGGAGATGCTGGAGAAGGCAGACGGCCCCTGGTTGGTGCCCGAGACAACGCCAGAGACGTCGAGGAGATGAACCATGGCAGACCAACATCGACAAAATGAGCGATTCCAAGTAGCTCCCGAAATCGAGCGGCGATCCTTCATTCAAGCAGGCTTGGCCTCCGCTGGGACAATACTTGCGAGTTCAGTCTTGCCCAGCCAAATCGTATCGGCTGCAGTTCCCCCGCAAATGACGGACAGCGGCGCTGACCAGATTCCTCGCCGGCCGCTCGGAAAAACAGGCGAACAAGTCTCGATCATCGGTCTTGGCGGATATCATCTCGGGACGGTGCAATCGAGCGATCTGGCCGTACGCCTGGTTCACGAGGCTATAGATGCGGGAGTCACTTTTTTCGACAACGCATGGGAGTACAACGACCACCGCAGCGAAGAATGGATGGGGCTTGGTTTACAAGGAAGGCGCGACAAAGTTTTCTTGATGACCAAGGTTTGCACCCACGGCCGAGATAAGAAGGTCGCCATGCAACAATTGGAGGAGTCCCTGAAACGGTTGGGCACCGACCATTTGGACTTATGGCAGATTCATGAGGTCATCTACGAGAACGACCCGGAGCTGCATTTCGCAAAGGGTGGTGTGGTCGAAGCACTGGATGAAGCGAAAAAGCAGGGCAAAGTGCGTTTTGTTGGTTTCACCGGACATAAGAGTCCGGCGTTACATCTTAAAATGCTGGCGCACAATTACCCATTCGACACGGTCCAGATGCCGCTCAACTGTTTTGATGCAACCTATCGTAGCTTCGAGCAGCAGGTGCTCCCTGAACTTCAGCGGCAGGGGATTGCAGCGCTCGGCATGAAGAGCCTAGGAGGCGACGGACAGCCGATCCAGTATGGCGTCGTGAGGGCGGAAGAAGCGCTTCGTTATGCCATGAGTTTGCCGGTCGCGACCACAATTTGCGGTATCGACTCGCTGGACGTGCTGCACCAGAACGTGGGAATTGCGCGCGGCTTCAAACCGATGCCGCCGCAAGAGATGCAGGCGCTCCGTGAGCGTTGCAGACCTTCATCGGGTGATGGCCATCTCGAGCTGTTCAAAACGACAAAAAGATACGACGGAAAAGTTGGGCGGGAGCAGCATGGTTATCCTTCGAGCGCTGAACTTCCATTCTGAGAATCGAAAATGACCTCTGGCGTTCCGCCGCGCACGAAGTTTGCGCATAGATAGCCAGCAGTTCACAGCTACGTCGATGCAAGTCAGTTCGCCCATGCAAATTGAGTTCCCAACCCTGTTTGATCCCCGTGGTCTACGACGATCAATTCATTCACCCCGCCACGTTTACGGAAACCTCCGATAAATACTCAGCGATCCGGGTGAAACGGCATGCCGGGATGCCCCGCACTCGCAGGTTCTGGAGTGCGCAGATCTAAATTGACGACAATCGGATCCTGTCCGTCTCTCACGACTACAGCCTCGCAAATCTCGTCTGGGCTGGCATTGATCTCCTGGTGCGGCACGTAAGGTGGGACGTAGAGAAAGTCGCCCGGCCTCGCTTCCTCGCTGAATTCCAGTTGATCTCCCCAGCGCATTCGAACTCTGCCCTTCACTACGTAAAGGACAGTCTCCAATTCTCCATGATGATGCGGTCCAGTCTTGGCATCCGGCTGAACCAGCATTGTGCCAGCCCATAGCTTGCTTGCTCCAGTTCTCGCATGTGTGATGGCGGCAGCACGGGTCATGCCGGATGTCTGTGGTGTATTTAAATCAAGTTCATCCGAATGTACGATTTTGACTCCATGTTTTGCCCAATCCATTTGTAAGCCTCCGTTTCAGCTTTACGTCTTTGTTACCGCGAAGCCACTCGCCGGGCGCGCATTATCCCCCGCCGATTGCCTTATGTGCATTCTGTGTGCCACCCCGCACGGGAGATATTCGAGGGCACGCGATTCGCGGAGTCGAGCTCGACTGGCTCCCAAGAAACCATCGGTTCCCAGCGTCCCCAACCGGACATACGCGTCGATAGCTTGACACTTTCACCGGCGGGCGACCTGTCCGCTGAATCAGCAGGTGAACATCTGCAGTAGAAGGTGAATTGGGGCCGACAACAAAAGTCCGCTCCGAGCGTGGACAAACACTGGCCGGCGAAGCCTCCTGCGGCAAGAGCCGCCGGCTATTACGCTTCCGTTACCCTTGCTTTCATGACATTTCGCCAGCCAGAGTGACAGCACCGATTCCGTTAGGGCGCACTGTTGCTGGCTAACTTACCACAGCACTCCGGTCGCTGCGGCAACTCGGCGCGATCCCATCCGCCGCCTAGAGCCTGGATCAGGTACACTGCGCTGGCCATGCGCCGTCCCAGGATATTCACGGCGGTGACTTCATCGGACAGCGCTGTATTCTGCGCAACAATGACCTCCAGATAGCTGGTCACACCGCCCTGGTAGCGAATGTTCGAGAGATCCAGCGAGCGTTGCGCGGCATGGACGGCTTCGTCCTGAATGCCGGCCTCCTGCTCCAGGATGCGCAAGGCCGCGAGATTGTCTTCTACCTGCTGAAACGCCGTGAGGACGGTTTGTCGATAGGAGGCAACGGCGTAGTCATGTTGCTGTATTGCCTCATCGGTCGCGGCTCGGCGCCGGCCTGCATCGAAGATGGTCTCAGCCGCCGCGGCTCCGACGGACCAGAGAGCGCTCGGTCCCTGAAAGAGCGTCGTAATGCTGCCGCTTTCCAATCCTCCTCCGGCGACGATGTTTATCAGTGGATAATAAGCAGCCTTGGCCAGGCCGATCTGCGCGTTCGCGGAGGCGACCAGGCGCTCCTCCGCCGCGATGTCCGGACGTCGTTCCAGCAACTCCGAAGGCATGCCAACCGGGATGGGCGGTGGAGGCGTCGTAAGCGGCAAAGGTGGAAGGCTGAAGTCAGCCGGCGGTTTGCCGAGCAAGACCGCTACGGCGTGTTCGTACTGCGCGCGCGCAACACCAACATCAACCGCTTCGGCCCGCGTCGTCTGCAGGATGGTCTTCGCCTGCGCGACTTCTACCTCCGACGCCAGCCCTCCCTGGTAGAGATCGGTATTCAATTCCAGTGCCTGCTCATACTGCGTAACGTTGTCCTGCAATAACTTTTCTTCCGCATCCAAAGTGCGGGCGGCGTAGTAGTCCACTGCCAGATCGGCGTGCATGCTAAGGCTGACCACGGCCAGGTCGGCGGCGCTGGATTGTGCCTGCGCGCGATAGGACTCTACATTCCGGCTCACCCGGCCCCAGGCGTTTGTCTCATAAGACAACTCTACGGGCACAACGAAGTCGTTGTAGGTAACGCCGTTGAACAGTGTGCTAGGCGGCGGACGGTTATTGGAATAGCGATTCCGGGAGGCAGACGGATTTGCCGTGATGGTTGGATAGTAATCAGCGCGGTAGTAGCGCAGCACAGCGCGGGCCTGCTGATATTGAGCAACCGCGGCCTTCAGATTCTGGTTGGAGACATTGATTTGCTGCTCCAGAGCATTGAGTTGGCGATCGTGAAAAATCTCCCACCAGCTTCCACCGAGATTTTGATCGCTGGGCTGCGCGGTCTTCCAGTTGCCGATTTCTTTGTAAGCAGAGGGGACAGGCGCGGTCGGGGTCTTGTATTTAGGTCCCACGGCACAACCGGCAAATGGAAGTACTCCCGCCAACAGAAGCGGCAAAACCCAACTCAAGTGACGCTGACGTTTAAACGACTTAACCATGGGCAAGCGCCTCATTTGACATCTCCGGGCAGCATGGCATTGACCACGTGAACCGCCTGGCCAGCAACCAGAGAATCGGGCGGATTCAAAACCACCAGGTCGTCGGCATCGAGGCCGCCAACAATCTCCATCTGTTCTCCGAGATCATGCCCGGGAATGACGGTCTTGAGCACCACTTTTCCGTCCTTCACCACACCAACCTGTAGTCCCTGGTCGCGAAAAATCAGAGTGTTGGCAGGAATTAGATACGCGGGGAACTGAGACGGAATTTTCAAATGCACTTCCGCATACGCTCCGCTAAGCAGGGTTCCTGCGGGGTTAGGAAGGTCGATCTCCGTCAATAGCGTGCGGGTGGTCATGTTGATAGCCTGGGCCGTGGTGACCAGCTTTCCCGGAAATCGGCGGCCGGGAAATTCGGCGAGAGCGATATCCGCAGTGGTCTCGCCCGGTTTTATGCCTCGCGAATATTCCTGCGGGACGTTGACATAGACGCGTAACGTGCCGGTCTGCGCGATATGAAACATGTCGGTGCGGGCGACCGTGCTGCTGCCGGCGTCAATCAGGTCGCCGATATCGGTGTTGCGGGCTGTTATGACACCGTCGAATGGAGCGTATATGTTTTCAAATGACACCATAGCTTCGTATTGACCTACAGTGGCCTTGTCCGCATCCACTGTTGCCTGGTCGGCACGGTACGCGCCAATTGCGTTGTCCACGGCCTGCTGCGAAACCGCATGTTTGCCCGACAGTCCCTGGTAGCGGTTCATCGTGATCTGCGCCAACTCCAGGTTGGCTTGTGCAGTCGCCAGATTGCTGCGCGCAGTCGCCAGTTGTTGATCGATCTCCGGGGCCGAGATCACGGCGAGCAATTGCCCGGCTTTCACGTGCGCTCCGATATCGAAGTACCACTTCTTCAGGTATCCATTGACACGGGCATAAATAGGCGAAGAGATGAATGGCTGTATATTTCCAGGCAGGATAATTTCCTGAGCTGGGGTAGCGGGTTGGGGCCGCACCACCGTTACCGACGGCACGGCCATCTGCGCGGTCACCGTACGCAACTGTTGCTCAGCCTTGATGCGGGAGCGAATGCCAAAGAATAAAAGACTGGCGG
Source organism: Candidatus Korobacteraceae bacterium (assembly GCA_049695855.1). Classification (GTDB taxonomy): domain Bacteria; phylum Acidobacteriota; class Terriglobia; order Terriglobales; family Acidobacteriaceae; genus Bog-257. The sequence continues at coordinate 44,363 of JBAVSY010000146.1, forward strand.
CCGCCGCCAGGACGACGAGCGCAATCAGCCAACCCCTTTGCGAGTCGCCCCTTTTTTCTGGGGTTGGCGATGGATTAGTCATAGGCGTACCGATCTCATCTTGGACTTCGGTTTTAGACATACTCATTTGTCCTGGTCTCCGTGCAGCAGGTTCTCCTCCACAGGACTGGTTTTTCTCATCCAGCCGTGCAACACACTGAAGAATGTCGGAACGAAGAACAGTGTGGAGACCGTGGCAAAAAGCAGCCCGCCGATTACGGCGCGGCCAAGCGGGGCATTTTGCTCGCCGCCATCGCCCAGGCCCAGCGCCATGGGAACCATGCCAATGATCATCGCCAGGGCGGTCATCAGCACTGGCCGGAAACGCGTGAATCCTGCCTGCAAAGCGGCGGCGATTGGGTCCTTACCGTCCGCTATCTGCTCGGTGGCGAAGCTGACCACCAGAATGCTGTTGGCGGTCGCTACCCCCATGCACATGATTGCGCCCATCAGCGCGGGCACGCTCAAGCGGGTCTGGGTGATGAACAGAAACCAGGCAATTCCCGCCAGGGCAGCCGGCAAGGCAGAGATCATAATGAAAGGATCGAGCCAGGACTGAAAGTTCACCACGATCAGCAGATAATCCAGCATGATCGCGAACACCAGTCCGGTCAGCAAGCCGGTATAGGAGGCGCGCATGGTTTGCACCTGGCCGCGAACCGTAACTTGCGATCCACGCGGCAGAGAGCCGCGCGCCTGATCGATCAGCTTGTTAATATCGCGGGAAACTCCACCGAGATCACGCCCTTGTACAGAGCCATAAATATCAATTACGGGAGTAATGTTGTAGTGCGAAACCTCCGCCATGCCGGTTGCTTGCTTCATGGAAACCAGGCTGGCCATCAAGGATGGGGGGGCCGATGGATCTGTCCCAGTCACCGGAATGTTCACCAGGTCCTGCAGCGTGTCCTCGCGATATTGCGGGGCTTGCACGGCGATGTTGTAGCTAACACCGGTTTTGGGGTCGACCCAGAATGTGGGCGCAGTCTGGAAGCTGCCACTAAGCGAAACCAAGAGATTTTGTGCGATGTCATAGCCCGAGAATCCGAGTTCCTGGGCTTTCGTGCGTTCGATTCTGAGGTGTAGATAAGGCTCGTCGAAGGGCTGCTGGACTCGCAGATCAGCCGTCCCCGGAACATAGCGGACCTTCCGCAGCAGTTGGCTTGCCCAGATCCGATCGCCTTCCAGATCGTTACCCGAGACCTGAATATCGATAGGCGCAGGCAGCCCGAAGTTCAGAATCTGGGTGACCATGTCCGATGGAAGAAATGCGAACATCACCCCGGGAAATTCTTTTGCCAGGCTCAATCGCAATTGGTTCACATAGCCGGCAGTGGGATGGTGATTCTCCGATAACGTAACCAGGATGTCGGCATCCGAGGTGCCAACCGGAGCGGAGTTGCTATAAGAAAGATTGATGCCGCTGTAAGGCAGTCCAATGTTGTCGAGGATGCTCGATATTTCGGCAGCCGGCACCTCGCGGCGGATCGCCTCCTCCACCTCGTCGCAAAGGAATGCTGTGTCTTCAATACGCATTCCGGTCGGACCGCGAAGGTGAAGTTTGAAACTGCCGGCATCGACGGCGGGGAAGAAATCCTGCCCTAGCCATGGAACCAGGATCGCCAGCGACCCTAGACAGGCGGCGAAAAAACCTGCCAGGAACATGCCCCGGTGATGAAGACAGCGTTCCAACAGGCGGTGATAGCGTTCCCGGAATCGCTCGAAGGCAGCCTCAAAACGCTGCTGCCATTTGACCAGAGGATTGCGGCTCGATCCGGCTTCATTGCCGGGCTTCTGGTGCCGCAGCAGATACTTGGCCATGGTCGGTACGATCGTCCGCGAAAGAAGGTACGAAGCCAGCATGGCAAACACCACCGCTTCGGCCAGGGGTAAGAATAGATAACGCGCCACCCCCGATAGCAGGAACATAGGGGCAAATACGATGCAGATGGAAAGCGTGGAGACGAACGCGGGAGTCGCGATCTGTTGAGCGCTATCGAGGACAATCTGGTCGAAATCCTTGTCCGGCTCGGCTTGCCAGTTGCGATTGATGTTTTCCACTTCTACCGTGGCATCGTCCACCAGGATGCCGACCGCCAGCGCCAGCCCGCCCAGCGTCATGATGTTGATGGTTTCCCCGATCGCACTCAGCACAATCAGCGAGGTAAGAATCGCCAGCGGAATCGAAGTAGCAATGATGAGTGTGCTTCGCCAGTTGCCGAGGAAGACCAGAATCATCAGTGCCGTCAGACAAGCTGCGATCAGCGCTTCCCGAACCACCCCGCTGATTGCGCCTCGAACAAAAATGGACTGATCGGCCAGCGGTTCCATTTTGAGTTGCGGCGGCACGGTGGTCGCGATCTGTGGCAGCATAGCTTTCACCCCCGCAATCACCGACAGAGTGGAAGCGTCGCCCGCTTTCTGGATGGTCAGCAGTACGGACCGCTGGCCGTTTACTCGTACGATGTTGGTCTGCGGCGGCGATCCGTCGCGGACCCACGCCACATCCTTCATGTAGATCGTGGTGTCGCCGACCGTTTTGATCGGGATGCGGTTGAGATCCTCCATCGTCTGCGGCGCCGCATTGGGCACATCGACGTCGTATTCTTTGCTGCCCACCTTGGCGGTGCCCGTCGGCAGGATCAGGTTCTGCAGAGCTATAGCATTGACCACATCCAACGCGGACAATCCCTTCGACTGCAGCGCGCTGGGATTTAGGTCCACTTGCACCTGCCGCTGTTTTCCGCCATAGGGATATGGCACGGATGCTCCTGGCACGGTAATGAGCTGAGTACGAATGAAGTTCAGACCGTAGTCATTCAATTGCGCCTCGGAGAGCCCTTGCCCGGAAAGCGCTAATTGCAATACCGGCACACTCGATGCGCTGTAGGCCAGAATCAGCGGGGGCGTGGTCCCGGCGGGCAATTGCCGCAGCTGCGTCTGGGAAATCGCTGTGATCTGCGCAATCCCACGCTCCACATTGGCGGTTGGTTGCAGAAAAACCTTTACCACCGCAACCCCGTATAACGAATACGACTCGATGTGCTCGATGTTATCGACAGTAGTGGTCAGCGCTCGCTCGGTTACGCTGATAATGCGGTCATTCATCTCCTGCGGAACTAGTCCGTTGTAGTTCCAGATAATGCTGATTACGGGGATGTTGATGTTGGGGAAGATATCCGTAGGCGTGCGAAAGATCGCCAGTAACCCCATGACCAGAATGAGGATCGCCACAACTACAAACGTATATGGCCGGCGTAATGCGAGTCGAACAATCCACATAAATCATTTTTCCCGCTGGCTACAGTGTGCCCGTCAGCATGCCATCCGTGATCTCGTTTAGGCCTCAGGCAAAGGGGCTTCGGTGCATTCCGGTTCGAATATCAGCAGAGCAATCGCGGTCAGCCATGTCGACATTTCGGCCGATCCCTGAAGTCGGCTTGCGCGAAGGTAAGCGCACACAAGAGCTTTCTCAACCATGCAATCAGGGTTGCGGATTTCGTCCCGTCGTCCGCACGCTATTCTGCAAAACTCCGCCACGCTGTACGGGAGGGCGTCGAGCATCTCCCGGGTTTTTTCCTCGCGGATGCCGAGGTCGAGTTGTTGCTCGCTCTCGATGAAGGTAGCTGTTCCTTGCATGTCGTTGCCTCCCGTCCCTAAGATAAAAGGCATGCCGCTTGCCAATCAGCGGCGGCATGCTGGAGGCTTGTTTTCAGGCGGATTAGCGAAGAAATCGTTCAGGGAGGCCTTTCAATCTCAGGAAACCGTCTGGTGGGTGACACCGTGTCGACATATCGACAGTTCCATGGATTGAGGGACTTTGGGCAGCGCGGATCAGGCCGGGCTGTCGCCCGGCGGAATACCGCGTAAGATGTTTACTTCGAAGGGGTCGGACAGTAGCTCTCCAAGGGCCTGCTTGAGGTGCTGGAAATGAGCTGTCGCAATGTGCTGATCAAGCGCAGATTGGCTTTCCCAGTTTTCGTAGAGATAGAATCGTCCGCTCGCGTCCGACTCATAGAGTTCATAGGATTTACATCCTAGTTCGGCGCGCGTAGGCTTCAGCATGCTCTGCAGCAGTGCTTTCAATTGATCTTCTTTTCCTTTGCCCGCCACGAATCTTGCAATCACTCGCACTTCAGACATTGTGTTCAACCTCACGTCTTCACCTTGACCTGCGCCCGCTGAACCATGCTACTTCGAAGCAGGCTCAATCAATGTCAGGTCGGTTGCCGGATCAAACCGCTTTTGCATAGTTACGGGATCAACCGTGACCATCACCTCCAGCGTAGGAGACACATAAGCATCGAGAACATGACCGCCATGGGTTGTTCCGTCCGGACCTCCCACCACCATGTGCGTGTGGACGACAGGTTTTCCTTTATAGAGTGCGATGTCACCACTCATCCCGACCACCTCATGCTGGCCGACGATCGGAATTTTCTTGTACATCTTGCGCTGGGGATCGAACCATCCCAACGTCGCTCCACTTACGGCCCCAATGGCCGTAAAGTGAGCACTTGTGACGTGATACTTCTCCGCAAATTCCAGCAGCCCGGAAAATGCCTCATCACCCTCGTAAAAGATGACCGCATATTGCTTGGTTTCCGCGCCAGGATTCAGCAACTGAACTTGCATTTTGGGCGCCTTACCTGTGGGTACAGCTTCTGAGGGAGAGACATATTCGCTGGAGTTCTCTTGCGAAAATCCCATTACGGTGGCGAGTCCCATCAATAACAGTGCGTAACTCATTTGTTTTACCTTCTTCATATTTTCCTTACCTAGCTACTGAATCCCTCCCGGGAGGTGCGGCTCTAGATCCGCGCTTTGGCACCTAGTGCTACGTCCACGGTCATGCCGTACGTGCAGTACATGAGCCATATGCCGGTAACGAGCTGAAACTCACTTCCGGACTTGTCTTGGGAAATCCAAACAACGCCTGCCCACCCCCAATTGAAGTAGCCAGTCCCCAGGCCAAAGAATCCGATTGCAACCGGCACAAAGGGCGAGTCTGCAAACCTGAATAATTGCGTGTCCATGCTAGCCGCTCCCTCAAAAACGAGAGCAAGTACCGTTCCAATCAAGTACAGATTAAATGGACATCAACGCTGCCGGGTTCGTTTGGCTATCTCCTTCTTACTCCTTATTCGTAAAAGAGTGATCGGTGTATGTTCGCCAGCGGGCAAACGGAAAACTGACATACCCCATCCTGACTGTGTCGACGGGCGGTCACGCCTCGCCTCAGTGACAGAAAAGATCGCGGAGCGCGGCGCTTTTCTTATAGCGCAAACCAACTGCACGGCACATTTACTGGCTTCTATCCTCGCTCTCGCGACTGGAACTTGAGTTGCTCTCCGTTAGGTCGGGTGCTCGAATAACGCGCCCGTTCGAAGGAACGGAGAACATATGAAACGTCTTACAGCAGATCAAGTGAAACTCGGATTTATCGGCCTGGGCAACATGGGAAACCGGATCGCAAAGCGGTTGCTTGATCATGGATACCAACTCACGGTTTACGATCTCGACGCCGCCAAGGCGCACGCCCTCGCCGCACAAGGCGGCATCGTTGCGAAGAGCATTTCTGAGCTGATGGGGAGTTCTGATGTGCTCCTCACCTGCCTCACCAACGATGAAGCAGTCGAAAGCGCTTTTACGGGGTCCGGAGGAATCTTTGCCGGCGCCCGGCAGGGTACCGTCGTGTTGGAGATGAGCACAATCGCTCCACAGACCTCACGCGAACTGCACAGTCTCGGCACCAAACGCGGTATCGAAGTAATGGATGTGGCTATCTCCGGCAGCACGCCTGCCGCCGAAGAAGGCACCCTGACATTGCTGGTAGGGGGTAACCGGGAGCTTTTCCGTGCCGCTAAGCCCATCTTCCAAGCGATTGCAAAACAATTCCATCTTCTCGGCGACTCCGGCTCTGGAACTAGTATGAAGTTGGTGGTCAACACACTGCTAGGGGTCGGCATGCAGGCCATTGCTGAGGCCGTTACCCTGGGCGAAAAAGCTGGCCTCGATCGCGAACGGCTGCTGGAAGTCTTATCCAAGACAGCCGTGGTCGCTCCAGCGCATATGGGAAAACTGGCGAGGATAGCAGTCAACGATTACAGTCCGCAGTTTCCACTGCGGCTGATGAACAAAGATTTTCATCTCATTTTGACCGCGGCGGCGCAAGAGCACGTCCCCATGCCTGTTACGGAAGCTGCCTATCGTGTCAATTCAGAGGAGCTGGCAGATAGCGATGAAGAGGATTTCTCGGCTGTCGTACGGCGAATGGAAAAACTTGCGGCGTAAGGAGGGCTTAAATCGAGCCTTTCTGCGTCGCTTCATAATTGCTCGCTGCCATTACAGTTCTCCCGTAATAAATTGCGCGCGGCCGTAGCCGAAACTCCAGTCGGAGTCGGTATTCGTGACGACCGACACCACCACATCGCTCGGGTTGATGCCGCAGCTTGCCTTCAACTCTTGGCAGAGATCGCTATAAAACTCCAGCTTCTCTTCCTGAGTGCGCGGTCTGCTGAATATTGTCACGAATACCACGTTTTTTGTTCGCTCAATTCCCAGCCCGGTGTCTTCAACGATCAAATTGGATTCGGGGTGCGCCTGATAGATCTGATATCGATCACGCTGTGGCACCTTGAACGCAGACAACACCGCACGGTGCACTGCGTCGAGAAGGGATTTTATTTCGTCCTTACTTCGCCCTTCAAGAGCATCTACTCGAACCAAAGGCATTGGTTTCCCCCTTCTTGCCGGAGATCATCACTTCCAGATCGATTTTGTAGCACAGCAGGATTTCGAACACGGCCGAAGCCGTTTCCTGCTACCAATCAAGCGACGCGTCTGGCGTTCTTGCGTTGAGCTTGCGGTACCGGCGGCATCGCCGGGCCGGCCCCTGCGCCCGTGCGCTCGATGGCATCCGTAATCTCCTCCAGGTCGGCGACGGTTAACCGCAGTCTAGCCCCATCAATCCAGCCGTCCACCTGTTGCGGTGAGCGCGCACCCACGATGGCTGCGGTAACGCCTGGCCACGCATTCACCCACGCCACAGTGACCGCGGACACGGTTGTGTTGTGGCGTTGCGCGATCGGACGCAGCGCATCTCGCAGGGCCAGGTTGCGGCTCAAGTTCGGCTCCTGGAACTCGGGATTGCGCCGTCGCCAATCATCCTCGGCCAGCTTTGCGACCTTCTCGTTATTAAAACTGTCGGTGAGCAGGCCCGACTGCATTGGGCTGTAGCAGATGACTCCAGTACCGTGCTTGGCGCACCAGGGAATCTCACTTGCTCCAGCATTGCGGTGAATCAGTGAGAAGGGAGGCTGTAGGGAGTCGACATGCATGATCGCCTCGCACCTCTCAAGGAGCGACACGTCAAAGTTGGAGACTCCGGCCATGCGGATCTTGCCCTGCTCCTCCAGTCGCACCATCTCTCCCCAGGAATCCTCAACCGGCGTACCGACTTCATCCGGCCAGTGAAACTGATAAAGATCAATGTGGTCAACGCCAAGCCGGCGCAGGGAGGCATCACATTCCTTGCGAATCGACTCCGGCGTCAGGATTCGTTTGGGCTCTGCGTTAGGATGGTTGACATCCCACACCAGGCCGCATTTGGTAAAGACCAGCGGCCGATCGGATGCCGGGAGCTCGCGGAGGAGTCGGCCAACCACTTCCTCGGAATGCCCCAAGCCATATACCGCTGCGGTATCGATCCAATTGATGCCCTGCTCCAAGGCATGTCGAATGGTCCGGATGGACTCGTCATCGTCCTGCGGGCCCCAACCGTAAGCCCAACCACCCCCGCCGAGGGCCCACGCGCCAAAGCCGGTGGCTGTGATTTCAATTCCGCTGACACCCAAAGAACGCTTAGGTAAACTCATATCTGCCTCCTACGATTCGCGCCACGCTGCAATGTGGTGGCGGATGCATTTCATAGTGATGTCATAGTACCGCCGGGCGGATTAAATATCCCGGGTTGTCTCCCACAAAAACCAAGTGCGGCGTTCCGTCTCGTCGATCCAGGTTTCGATCAAACTGGCGGTGGCAACGTCGTTATACCGATCGCAAATCTCGTGCGCCGTGCGCAGCAGGCGGGTCAGGCGCTGGTTATCGGCGGAGAGGTCCACAAGCATGTCTTGCGGCGCGACGAAATCGTCGTTGTTGTCGTGCAAACGCTGGTTTCGGGAAATGTCGCTGATCGAGCGGATGGTGGTGCCGCCGATTTTGCGGGCTCGCTCGGCGATGTCGTCGGTCATCGCGAAAACCTGTTGTGCCTGCTCGTCCAGCAGGAGGTGATAATCACGAAAATGCCGTCCGCTCATGTGCCAGTGGAAGTTCTTGGTTTTCACATAGAGGGCGAATACGTCCGCCAGCAGTTGACGTAATTCATTTGTGATCTTTTCCACCCCATCCTTGGTGAGATCGGTTGGGGTATGTAGAGCACCGTTTTCCAGCAGCTCCACCTGAGCTCCGCTTTCACTTCTTTCCACCGTTGATACGCCACTGTTCGTCATAACAATTATGTCCTTTTCAAGTTCGTTGGCTTCTCTACCTCACGAAGCGTTGCGACGCCTCACTAGTTGCACGCAACTCTCCAAGCTCAAAGTTGCCGGCAGATGCGAGATTTTCAAGGTCTTGAAGGCCTTACGGTCGCAGGCGAGAAATGATTGGGATTCCAGCGTGTCGATATGCGGATGTCGCCGTCGATATATGGACATGGTGCTAGTCGATGCAGGCGCTGGTAGGGTGCTCGACTGCGCAGTCATCCACATAGCCTGTTGCGCAGCCAGCGATCTTCGGTGTGAGGCGATGGTCTTCTGCGTGCAAGACCCTATTGGCCAAGGAAATAGGATGAAACGTAAAACAATTCTCTACGTATCCAATCAGGCGAGCTCCGGCAATGCGGTATCAGACGCACTCCAAGCTGCTGGTTATGAGGTTGTGACCACTAACACAATCGACGCGGTTGCACTGCTATACATTCTGCACTCAATCGCCGCCGTAGTCCTGCGGGCAAGAGAACAGGCGGGCTTGGACGTTCGAAATATTCGGGCGATGTGTCCAGATGTGCCAATCGTCCTTCTGTACCGTGGCAGAACTAAGTTCGTGCCGTCACGAGTCGATTCTGGGGATGCCTATGTGGCTACCGTGCAGTCGCTTGCCACGGTTGCTGCCGCAGTCCGGCGTCTCGTTGCGAAGAAGCCGGCGACGTCTTGTCCTCGTCGACCCGAATCATCAGGGAAGCGCGGCCGCTAACCGCACAACGTCCGGACGATTTGGCAGTCCCCGTGCTCTATGCGAAGGCGGAGGTGGTCATGAGTAATCGCAAACTCCTCATAAGTCCCAGAATCCTCATGGTGGACGACGAGATTGAACAACTGAAGCTGCGGGCGAAGGTAATTGGGATGTGCGGATTCGCGGCGATTACCGCAAATGGTCCGATGGAAGCAATTGACATAATGACCAGGAGGCAGCGGGGGACGATCGACCTTGCCATTCTCGACTACAACATGCCTGTCATGAACGGCTGCGCCCTCGCGGAGAAGCTGAGGTCGATCTGCCCGGAGCTGAAAACAATCGTGCATTCTGGGGCAACCGATATTCCGCAAAGCGAAATGACGAGTGTTGACGTCCTTATCCATAAAGGTGACGGCATAGCGCCACTGCTCGATCAAATTGTCGCATTCGCGCAGGTCGGTGTGCCCCTGTCTCGAAGCTCTGCGTTGGAGCAGGAAACTGTCTTTTGAAGCACACGATGGGGCCCCAGCCGCGCCAACGGCTGTGAAGACACTTTCTAATGCTAAGATTCTGCTCGCGCGTAACCGATATCTTGGCAAACTGGAGCGCGAGTATGTGCAATTCCAATCCTCTTCTGTGGCACAAGGCGCCCATGAGTTTGAGCATCGGGATTGCTGTATCGGTTGCTGCAGCACTGCTCATTTCACGGCGGACGTCATTTCATTTGCAAAGCGCTTCCGTGCCACTGTTTCTTCGCGCCGCAACGATCAGTGCCTGGTTTGATGAGAGCGGCATGGGGTTTCGCATCAGCCGCTCGATCATTGAATCGCATGGTGGCCGTTTGGGGGCTGCAGACCAATCTCCGTGCGGCGCAAGTTCTCACGTCACCTTGCCCACCATCATCGAGGCAGGTGCATGATGACCGCAGACACACCCACGGTGTTCGTCATTGATGACGATCCTTCGGTGCGTGCGGCCATTCATGGCATGTTGAAATCGGTCGGCCTGCATTCCCAGACCTTCGCGACGCCACAAGAGTTCTTGCAGAGCAAGCCGTCCGGCGGACCGAGTTGCCTCGTTCTCGATGTGCGGCTTCCGGGAGCCAACGGCCTGGACTTTCAACACGAGTTGGCCGATTCGGGCGTCCGGATTCCCATCATCTTCATCACTGGGCATGGAGACATTCCCATGACGGTGAAGGCCATGAAATTGGGAGCGGTGGAGTTTTTGACCAAGCCTTTCCGCGACCAGGACTTGCTGGATGCGATTTACCAGGCATTAGATCGCGACCGGGTTACGCGTGAACAGGAACGTGTAGTGGCGGAGTTGCGAAAACGCTACGAGTTGCTCACGGCACGCGAGCGCGAAGTCATGGCACTGGTGGTTTCGGGCATGCTTAACAAGCAAATAGCTTACGGATTCGGAACCAGCGAAATTACCGTCAAAATCCAACGCGGGAACGTCATGCGGAAGATGCACGCAGAATCCCTGGCGGAATTGGTAAAAATGGCGGCGAAGCTTGACCTCCCGCCGGTCCAAAAATAAATCGATGGCCCCTTGCTTGCAACCATCAAGCTGGGTTCGCACAATTCCTGTTTTCACAGGGCGCTGCGTGTGAGATGCAATTCCTCACCGGGATTAGCGCCCTCATACTAAAGCATGATTGTGTGAGGGTTAGGCGGAAAGGTAGGCTGTGACTATGGCTACTCGGAGCGAGGTGAAACCGGTGCAGGATCGCGACGGCAACACCAGGATCATTGCAATTGTTGATGACGACGAGTCGGTTCGGTTCGCGCTGAAGGGGATGATGAAATCGGTGGGTCTGCCGGCGCAAGCCTTTGCATCGGCGGAAGACTTCCTAAAGTCGGGGTTACTTCACCAGACTGCATGCCTGATTGCGGATATCCGCATGCCGGGAATGTCAGGTTTGGATCTGCAGGCAAAGTTAAACGCCGAGCACTGCCGGATACCGACGATTTTCATCACCGCACACGGCGACGCGAAAATGCGTCTGCAGGCGTTGCGGGCGGGCGCGGTGGAGTTTCTGGCCAAGCCGTTTGATGATGAAGTTTTGCTCGAGAATGTGCGAGCGGCACTGGAGAGTTAAGGGGTCGACCGTTGACGCGGTCGTTGCAGGAGGTCTCCCGTGGCAAGTTGTGGAACAGTCGGTTCGGCCTGTCCGGAAGCCGGCGCGCGAAGATTCGAGCAGATCATAGGCAATAGCCCGGCGCTGGAGTCGGTGCTTGAACAAGTCGAGCGCGTGGCCTCTACCGATTCAACTGTGTTGGTCCGGGGAGAAACAGGGACCGGCAAGGAACTAATCGCGCGCGCCATTCACAACATAAGTTCGCGTTGTGGACAGCCCTTCATCAAGCTGAATTGCGCCGCTATCCCTTTCGATCTGCTAGAAAGTGAACTCTTTGGCCATGAGAAGGGCGCTTTCACCGGAGCCATCGCACAAAAAATAGGCCGCTTCGAGATGGCTGACAATGGCACTCTTTTCCTCGATGAGATCGGGGATATTCCGCTGGCGCTGCAGCCTAAACTGCTGAGGGTTCTGCAGGAACAGGAGTTCGAGCGTCTGGGAAGCGGCCGTACGCACAAGGTGAATGTTCGATTGGTCGCAGCTACACACCGGGGTCTGGAGGAAATGGTCAAGCGAAATGAGTTTCGTAGCGATCTCTACTACCGCCTGAATGTTTTCCCAATTTTGCTGCCGCCATTGCGAGAGCGGCGAGAAGATGTAGCGGCCCTGATGGCACATTTTGTGGCGATCTGCTGCCGTCGCATGCACAAAGTAATCGAGCACATCCCGTCTGAGACATTGTCAGCCTTCATGTCGTATTCCTGGCCGGGAAATATCCGTGAGCTTCAGAACCTGGTGGAGCGCGCAGTGATCCTGTCGAACGATGGTATACTTCCCAACCCGCTCCTGGAGCAGAACGAAGTGATTTCCCGCGGCCCATCCAGTACCACGTTGCGGGGTTCTGAACGTGCTCTTATTTTGCAGACCTTGGAGTCGCTCGGCTGGGTGATCGGTGGACCTAATGGCGCCGCCGCCAAGCTGGGAGTGAAGCGGACAACGTTGATTGCGAAAATGCAGAAGCTTGGAATCTCACGCCCTGTGCGGCACAGCAATGCTGAGCTCCGCGAAGGGTTTCAGGACATGAAGCCCCAAGCGATTCGGTGATAATCAGCGACTGAGGACCCGAGCCGGCATCTCAATATTGTAACTGAGAGGCAAGCGCAATGGACACTGAGATGCGGAAGACGGGAGTCGATGTGGTCGGCGACATGCCCTGGGGTACACACTTTTGTCTTTTCTACGAGACGGGAGCGGACCTCCTCGAAACCTTGGTGTCCTACTGCAAAGCTGGCTTGGAGAACCAGGAGTTCTGCATGTGGGTGGTTGCCGAACCCTTTACGAGGCAAGACGCGACGCGTGCATTACAGCAAGCTGTTCCTGACTTCGATCAATACCTCGCTAACCACAGCATAGAAATTGTCGCGGCGCACGACTGGTATTTGCACGACGGCACGTTTGATCTCAATCGAGTCATTGCCGGTTGGGGCGAGAAACTTGTGCGCGCGTCGGCCAGAGGTTACGCCGGCGCCAGGGTGACCGGAGATACCGCCTGGCTCAAAACTAAGGATTGGAACGACTTCTGTGAGTACGAAGAGTCGCTAAACCAGGCAGTCGCCAATCAGCGTCTGGCGGCGTTGTGCACGTACCCCCTCGCCGGATGCGGAGCTGCTGAAATCCTGGATGTGGTGCGCACACATCAGTTTGCGGTAACAAGGCGGCGCGGGCGTTGGGATGTTATCGAAACCGCCGGGCACAAGCAAGCGAAGGCTGAAATCAAGCGCTTGAACGAGGAACTCGAACAACGTGTAGTGGAACGAACCAGTCAATTGACGGTGGTCAACCGGGAACTGACAAAGGAAGTGCTCGAACGTCAACGCGCCGAGGCAGCCCTGTTGCGAAGCGAGACCTATTTAGCGGAAGCGCAGAGAGTGAGCCACACCGGTAGTTTCGGCTGGGATGTATCCACTGGGAAAATCTTCTGGTCGGAGGAAACGTTCCGGATTCTTGAATACGATCAGACAATTTGCCCTACCGTGGAACGGGTGTTCCAGCGCACCCATCCGGAGGACCGAGCGCTGGTCCAGGGCATCATCGGTCAGGCGCTTCGGGAGGGGGCCGCCCTTGATTTCGAACATCGATTGCTAATGTCCGACGGCTCAATCAAGTACGTGCGGATTGTAGGCCATCCTGCAATAGCAGAATCCGGAGACGTTAAATTCGTTGGGGCGATCACGGACGTAACGGATCGCAAGCGGGCAGAGACGTTGCGTGACGGCGAAAGTCGAATTCTGGAGATGATAGCGCGCGATGCTCCCCTAGGCGAAACCCTGGGAAGCCTGGTGCTCGTCGTGGAGGCTCAATTTGCAGGCTTGCTGTGTTCGGTCCTTCTCCTCGACCAGGATGGGCAGCACGCGCGACACGGTGCCGCTCCCAGCCTTCCCAAGAGCTATTCCGATGCGATCAACGGTCTTCCCATTGGACCAAAAGCGGGATCATGTGGCACCGCTATGTATCGCAGAGAACCTGTTGTGGTCACTGACATTCTGCTCGACCCTCTGTGGGAGCCGTACAGAGCAATAGCCGAGCCATATGGCTTTCGCGCCTGCTGGTCCACTCCCATACTTGCGCATTCCGGCAAGGCGCTGGGCTCGTTTGCCATGTACTACCGCGAACCGCGCAGTCCGAGTTCGGCAGAGACTCGAGCGCTGGGAATGGCCACTCACCTCGCCGGCATTGCCATTGAACGCAAGCTGGCACGTGAAGAGCGCGAACGATTGCGTCAGGCCCAGACGGATCTCGCGCACATCAATCGGGTGACCACGATGGGCGAGCTGACTGCTTCCCTGGCCCACGAGATCAAGCAGCCCATTACAGCGGCGGTTACCAATGCGAGGACCTGCTTGCGGTGGCTGGGGCGCGACGATCCCGATGTGCGAGAGGCACGCGAAGCCGCGTCGAGAATCGTGACAGACGTAACGCGCGCGGCAGACATCATTAGCAGAATCAGCTCGCTGTTTAAGAAGGGTGCTTTACCGCACGAGCTGGTCGATCTAAATCAGCTCATTCGAGAAATGATTGTCCTCCTGCGCAACGAGGCCGCTCGGTACTCGGTTTTGGTCCGCTCCGACCTCGCCGAGGATCTTCCCCGGGTAATGGCAGACCGCATTCAGTTGCAGCAGGTATTCATGAACTTGATGCTCAATGGCATTGACGCCATGAAGGACGTATCCACCGTTCGCGAACTTACGATCAGGGCGCAACCAGCCAAGGATGGCCAACTACTGATCTCAGTCAGCGATACAGGGATCGGGTTGCCCCCGCAACAGGCGGACCACGTTTTCAGTGCGTTCTTCACCACGAAAGCTGACGGCACCGGCATGGGGCTGCCAATTAGTCGGTCCATTATCGAAACACACGGAGGACGCTTGTGGGCGACCTCCGACCCTGGGCAGGGCGCAAGTTTCCATTTCACTCTGCCCTGCCAAGCCAAGAGCCGGGATATCTCGGCCCGAGATGAGGCTCAGTCCCGGAGCGCATAGTTGCAACTCCGAAGATTGCGGGAGTCTGAGCCAAATACCTGGCGTTCTTTGCGGTCCTCGATCGCGACGCTCGCGATTCTGTTGCTGCCATTGAGCTGGTTCTGGCCCAGCCTGCCATTAGCTCCCAGTTGATTGACAATCTGAACGCGTCAATCCATCTCCGCGCGCTACTCACCGACTTGTTTCTCGTGAGCGATATAGTTGGGAAGACTTCGGTGCCCGAAAGCTAGAGCATTTTCAGAGAAGGTGTAGACCGAGTTTCCTCAGGGGCTAAAGCCCGACAGCATGAATGCTGCGTACGGCACGGCTGAAGCCGTGCCCTTTCAAGGTGCCGGAAGGACCACACTAACTGTG
>JBAVSY010000147.1:0-19885 GCA_049695855.1 Candidatus Korobacteraceae bacterium
TAAGGAAACTCTGATTAAGGCTTGTTTTGAAGGGGACGGCCTTCAGGCCGTCCGTTAAGTACCCGCATAATCATACGGCTTTAGCCGCTGCGGGACCTCGTTTTTGACTTGATCAGAGTTTCCCTAAAGGCTAAGGGCTAAGAGCTGACTTATGGAGAACCGGGGACAGAAATATCATCGCGACCGTGTCGGCGAGGCTTTGCGCGAAGAAATCGGCGCCCTCGTCGAGGGAGAACTGGGCGATCCGCGGATCGGCTTAGTCAGTGTCAGCGAGGTCCACTTGACGCCCGGAGGCAAAACGGCGCGAGTGTTTGTAGTTGCCGCCGGCGACGACCACGAAGCCGAAGAGAGCATTGAAGGACTGAATGCCGCCCGTGGTTATATTCGTCATGAGCTTACCCGGCGGCTGGGCGTGCGGCAAGCGCCGGAAATCTTTTTTGTGCTCGACCGTTCCGAGCAGAACGGCGGCAGGATCGAAGAGCTGTTGCAGCGAATTGAGAAGAGGAAAAAAAGAGGCACTTAGCATTTAGCATTTGGCATTTAGCATTTGGGCCTCTGGCGTTTAACCCTGAGGAAGCTCTGCTTAAGTTCCGGGTTTGAAAGGGCACGGCTTCAGCCGTGCCGCAAGCATCGCAAGATGAATGGGGCTTTAGCCCTGCAGCAAGTTATCCGGAGCTTCCTTGGCTGTTGACATGAATCGGACGTGTCTGGTACCCAACTCAGGCTACTGCATAGAGGGACGTGCCAAATGCTAAGCGCTAATTGCCAAATGCCAAATGCTAAATGCCGTCCCCGGTAAACAGGCCATGCTTGACGAAGTACTAGATCAGATTGGTAGAAGGCAACGGTTCATTCTTACCTCGCATGCCCGGCCAGACGGGGATGCGGTGGGCTCGACTCTGGCTTGTTGCCAGATTCTGCGCAGCATGGGCAAACAGGCCAGTGTGGTCCTGAGCGATGGCGTGCCCCGCGTCTACAGTCCGCTTCCCTTCAGCGACTCGGTATTGCAGGACGCTGACCAGGTTCCCGGAGCCGAAGCGGTCATCATCCTGGAGTGCGACAGCGTGCAGCGCACTCGCCTCACCGGGCTGGAACGGCACTACCTTATCAACATCGATCACCACGCCACCGCGCGTCCGTTTGCCGATGTGAACTGGATCGATCCCCATGCCTGCGCTACCGCCGAAATGATTTTCCGCCTGGCGCACCAGGCCGGCGTCAAGATTTCGCCGGAAGTTGCCACCTGCCTGTACACGGCAGTGCTCACCGACACCGGCTCCTTCTGCTTCCACGGCACCACGGAACGCACCTTCGCGCTGGCGCAGGAGCTGGTGCGCTGCGGTGCCGATCCGGTCAGCATCGCGCACAACGTGTACTTTTCTACTCAGCTATCCAAGATGCGCTTGCTGGGAGCGGCGCTGACTGACTTGCAACGCGACGGCAGCCTGGCCTGGATGCACGTCGATCGTGACACCATACAACGCTGCCAGGCTGGTGATGAAGATTGCGAAGGCCTGGTGAACTACGCGCTGGCCATCAAGGGCATCGAAGTTGCTCTATTTTTCCGCGAGCAGCCCGACGGCCGTTTTCGCGTCAGCCTGCGCAGCAAGGGAGCGGTAAACGTGGCGGCAGTGGCCAAGGCTCTCGGCGGCGGTGGCCACGAGTGCGCCAGCGGCTGTGCCGTCGATGGTCCGCTCTCGGTCGCGACCGGGCGTCTACTCGACCAGTTGCGCATCAGCGGCTATCAAGCGCACGTGCAATGACCGTGGGAAGGGCTTCAGACCTGGTAGGTGAAGCCAACCTTCTACAGGCTGCCGAAGAACTTCGCCTGAGGTGATTTTGAAGGGGCGTAGCTTTAGCTACGCCATAGAGTTCCTCATTGTTATTGTCATCCCGAACCGGCTTCAGCCGGTGAGGGATCTGCTTTTCCGGCTTTTCAACAAACTGTAAATGCGTTTTCTCAGATACATTGGAACTGCACCGCTGAAGCGCTGCTCCGCGCAAATGTGGAATGCCGCGCAGACTCCTGCAAAACGGATTCAACGGACTAATCAACTTTGAGGCCGACTCCTCCCAGCCTGAACGAACGCACGCGCCGCTCGACTGACGCCCTCGCGCTCATCGCCTTCTGCGGTTTCCTCTTCCTGCTGGGCTTGCAGCTTGTAGGGCTGATCGGTGCGGACGAGCCCCGTTACGCCCAGGTGGCCCGCGAAATGCTTGCCCGCCACGACTGGGTCACCCCTGTGCTCTATGGCCATCCCTGGCTGGAGAAGCCGCCGCTCTATTACTGGAGCGCGATGGTAGCCTACAAAGCGGCCGGCCAGGTTACTGACACTGCTGCGCGCCTGCCTTCGGCAGTTCTTTCCTCGCTGCTCATCGTCTTCATTTTCGTCTGGACCCGCCGCTTCCGCCGCGGCATGCAACTGGACGCCGCACTGATCACTGCCGCATGCGCGCTGATCATCGGCTTTGGCCGCAGCGCCTCCACCGATATGCCGCTGGCCGTGATGTTCACCGCGGCCATGTTGTGCTGGTACGGATGGTATTCCAGCAACCACCGGGGATGGCTGCTGGGGTTCTACTTCTTCAGCGGACTGGGAACTCTGGCCAAAGGGCCAGTCGCCGTTTTTCTGGCGGGATTGATTATCGTGACCTTCGCCGTGCTGCGGCGCGACGGTCGACTTCTGCTGCGTACTTTGTGGCCCATCGGTATCGCGCTCTATCTGGCGATAACCGTGCCCTGGTTCATCGCGGTGCAGCGCGCCAATCCCGACTTCTTCCGGGTCTTCTTCCTGCAGCATAATCTGGAGCGCTTCACCACCAATCTCTATCACCATCCTGAACCATTCTGGTTTTACCTTCCGGTAGCGCTGCTAGCGCTGGTGCCGTGGACCGTTTTCGTAGTGGCAGCCGTGGTGGATGCGATTCGCGACTGGCGCTTCTCTGTCCAGCAACCCGCAGGACAGGAAGACTTTCGCACTTATCTGACATTGTGGCTGCTGCTGCCGATCGTCTTCTTCTCGCTTTCACAATCGAAGTTGCCCGGCTACATTTTGCCGGCGATTCCCGCCGGCGCCATTCTGCTGGCGAATTTCATCCGCCGTCGCGAAGAAGAAGCCGCGAAGCCCAGCCTGTGGATGGTCCTGCTGCACGCGCTGCTTTGCGCCGCCATACCGGTAGCCGCTCTGATCGCGCCCTTCAAGTTGCTGCATCTGCCTCTGGGGCGAAACGTGATCATCGTGGCGGCCGCGCTGGCCATCATTACCATTCTCATGCTCTGGCTGACGCTTGAGAACCAGGGCTACCGCGTGCTGCGCTTCGTCACTCTGGTTCCGGTGGTGATAGCCTTTGCCCTGCTTCTGCGTGGGACCGCTCCCATCATCAACCTTCTGCAATCGGAACGCCCGGTCGAACTTATCTTGTCGCAAACCGAAATCGGCCGTTTGCCCGACATGGCTGTCTACGACGTATCTCCCGCGGTGGAATACGGACTGGGCTTCTATCGCAATCATCCCATCGCCAGTTATGAACGAAACGAAATTCCCTCCGGCGACCATATCGTCGTCGCCGCCGCTGGAACTGGTGCCGAACTGGTCTATCGTCTGCCCGGACGCCGGGTCACCCGGTTCGGAGGGTTCCAGCTCCAGCATCTCGACTTCTATCTGATTACCGGCGCCCCTACCGGCCGCCAGCATCCCTGAAACACGGGCCGCGCTTGCCACCGCTGCACCTGGGAAATAAGTCTGCAGCGTATTTGTGGGCTCGGATATGGTGACGGTTAACTGCAGCGGTTTCACAGTTAGTGTGGTCCTTCGGGTGCCTTGAAAGGGCACGGCTTCAGCCGTGCCGTACGCAGCATTCACGCTGTCGGGCTTTAGCCCCTGAGGAAACTCGGTCTACACCTTCTCTGAAAATGCTCTAGAACGTATCTGGCTCTGTTGCCATCGTTTCAAGCAGCCTGGCTCGCAATCGATTTCATGCCTTCGACGGACCCGTCCCGCTCGCGGGACGGCGACAAGATAGCCTCGCGCTTCAGCGGCTGTTACGAAACTCGGTGCGCGCTTGCATCGGTGGAACAAACCGCGCGAAATGGAGTGCCGAAGGCACGGCATAATCTAGCCCAGCACGGAGCCAGAGGCGGAGTGCTGGGTGAAGTGGAAAAAAATCTCCGAGTCGCGTAGCGACGGCAGGGTTTCGTAACAGCCTCTTCAGCGCGGGTAGGCCGCGATTCCAAGGTTGAGCCCCTCCAGGGACGACCGATGAGGATGTCAACCCAGCCAACATATCTCATAAATGGTTTTGTATCAGGGCACGGCTTCAGCCGTGCCGTAACCAGTAACGCAAACTTGGGCTTCAGAGACTATGTCGTAAGTGGAAAGAAAGTTTTCTGGTAGAACAAACAACTGGGAATAACTATGAATTTTCTATGGCAGGCGCAAACAAATACTTGACATGCGCCCTGGGTTGTGGAGAATTGCCTTAACTCAAATTAGTTAAGCAGTTCATTAACTGATGAACTGTTGTGCTGCCACTTCCCAGGTTCGCGGTCATACCAGCATAGGCCGCATCCCACGCCGCTTCCCTCGCACCAATCGCCACTTTAATCGGAAGATTAAGAAATAAGAGACCCTCGACAGGACTTCCGGTGACCCGGGTGAATCCCGCCTCTGGATAGGACAGCGGTGCCCTTGTGCGCTGCCCTGACACAGACAGGGACTGTTTGTCAGTGACGTGATGGTTACGAAAGACCAATGGGCCTGCTTGTACTTCCGTAACTTTCAGCCTCCGGTCGCGCCGGTTACGCTGCTGTTAGTCATGTTCATAAATCGCTTCGCCATCGCGCCTGGTTCCCTGGCCTTGCAAGGCCAGAGCCCGGTGACCTGGCAAAGCAAACGTATTCTGGCCGAGAAGGAAGCGAGAATTAATGAGGAATCATAAGCAGGGTTGCGGTTCGATGTGCAGTACCCGGCTGGCGGCAAGCTATGCCACGCTCGGATTAATCATAGTGTTTGCGTTGACCTGGCTGGGCGTGACCATGCCCGCGCAGGCCCAGACCTACCAGGTGATTTACAACTTCACCGGCGGACACGACGGTGCCTATCCCTATACCGGCTTGACCATCGATGCCTACGGAAACATTTACGGGACAGCATTCAGCGGGGGCGCAGGTGGTTACGGTACAGTGTTTTCTTTGGACAACCAGGGATCGAGCTGGATTCTGAGTCCACTCTATAGTTTTGCCGGAGGCAGCGACGGTGAAGGCCCACTCGCCAGATTAGTGGTGGGACCGGATGGCCTCCTCTACGGCACAACCTCGGCGGGAGGCGCCGGTCCCTGCAGTGACTCCAATGGGAATCAGGGTTGCGGCACGATCTATACGCTCCGCCCGCCAGCCAAGGCTCCCGCTTCTGTCATTGTTAACTGGACTTCAAATGCTCTCTATCGATTTTCCGGCACGGATGGCGCCTATCCCCAAGGCGATCTCACCTTCGATCAGGCGGGAAACATCTACGGCACCACCATCAATGGAGGCTCTGCGGGCTGGGGCACGGTTTACAGCTTGACCCGCTCCAACGGCGGATGGACCCAAAGCGTTCTCTATAACGTCAGAAATGACGGCGATGGTCAGTATGCCTGGGGCGGGGTGGCATTCGATGCAACCGGCAACCTGTACGGGGTCTTCGCTCAGAACGGTCCTGATGGTTTCGGTGCGGTGTACAAGTTAGCCCCATCGGGGTCCGGATGGGTGGAGAGTACGGTCCACGGCTTCACCTTTCATGGAAACGATGGTGCGTCTCCGCAAGGCGGACTCATCTCCGATGCAGCCGGCAATCTTTACGGCACCACGGTACACGATGCGACCGGTGGCGGCACGGTGTTTGAGTTGACGCAATCCGGGGGCAACTGGACTTACAACTTCTTGTATGGCCTCACCGGCGGCATCGATCTGGGGCCCTACGACAAGCTGGTGATGGACGCATCCGGCAACCTTTACGGCACCACCTTCGCCGATGGCCAATACGGCTACGGCTCCGTCTTCAAGCTGACACGCTCCGGTGGCGGATGGACTTACACTTCCCTGCACGATTTCACCGGTGGCAGCGACGGCTCCCATCCCATGTGCCGTCTGGCGTTCGATGCCAGCGGAAACATTTACGGTACAGCTTCCGATGGAGGAACCCATCAGGACGGAGTGATTTTCCAGATTACCCCGTAAGCATCCTGACCGCGCGGTTTGATTACGGATCCCTCGCCATCACCGGCGGTGGGAGTCGAAAGCGATGTTGGGGGACGGGCCTTCCTCAGGCCCGTGTCCCAATCTTCTGGTTGGCAGCAACCGGCATCGGCTGCAGCCTTGAGCCTCTAGCGGGGAGACTCCTCGTGGTGAGGTGCACTCTCATGGGATGCGCTCTGATGAGGTGCGCTTTCATGAGGTGCGCTTTCACGAGGTGCGCTTTCACGAGGTGCGCTTTCATGAGGTGCGCTTTCATGCGGAGCGGCAACGTGCTGCGCCGGCTGGCTGGCATGCGGTGCAGGCCGCGGCGCTTCCCGGGGCGCTTCCGAAGTTGCCGGATGTCCCGCATTATGCGCTACCGTGGAACTGCTGGGATGAGGAGCAGCAGCGTTATTCGGGTGAGGGGTACTTTCGTGCGCCGGCGGACGAGGAACATTGTTGGGATGTCCGATATTTCCATTACTCGCCCGTGTCGCCGGTTCGCTCTCGTTCTTGTGGGCCGGAGGTTGTGACGCCGGACGTTCTGCATTGTGCGCAGCCGTCGTGTTGTTGGGATGAGGAACAGCGGCATTGTGCGGCGCAGTCTCGCGAGTTGGCGGTCGCGGCACCGTATTGTTCGGATGCGGAGCGCTCGCACTCGTGCTGGGATGCGGAACATTCTCATGATTCGCCGGCCGCTCATTAGCGTTGCTGGCGGTGTTGGGCCGGGCGGTGTTGGGCCGGGCGTTGTTGGGCCGGGCATTGATGGCCGGATTATTGGTTACCGGTGCATTTCTCGCGGTCACCACACCCGCGCCATGAAAGGCTGTCGGCTTGGGAGTGGCCGCTACCGTCGGCCGGCCGTGGTTCACCGACGCCAATTGCGCGCGATCGGTGCTGGCCATTTGTTCGTGCTGCACTTGGGTTGAAGTGGCAGCGATGTGCCGCTCGTTGGCTGCGGCTCGTTGGGCTGCCGTCGGCTCCGCCCGAATTCCACCCGTGCCGCCGTTATAGCTCACCCGATTCACGGAAACGTTATTCACCACTCTGGTGTTATAGACATTGTGAACGTTGGTCACGTTAATATTGTTGACGCTGCGGTTGTAATAGAAGCCGCCGTTACGCCAGTATCCGCCGGCATAGCCAACCCCGGTGTAGCCATATCCGTAGTTCACGCCGCCATAAAACCCAATCGTCGGACCCCAGTAGCCGGCGTGCCATAGATAGGCCGATCCACCCCATCCCCAGTATCCCGGCGTCCATAGAAAACCAACCTGAGGAGCCAGTACCCAGGTACCTGGTACCCAGAAGTAACCATCCGGACCGTAGGCCCAATAACCCGGCGTCCAGATGTACCCTGCGCCTGGGCAAATAGGCTGTGAATAGATAGGCAGCGGAGGCGGAGCGATTCCCACCGAGATAAAAATTCCGGCAAAAGAAACCGCCGGCACGGCAAACATCAGAACAATCAGCAAAAACCATCGACTGGAACGGAGGAGACTCATCTTGATCCTTTCATTCCCGATCATCCATCGCTTGGCCAGTCGCGTGAAGAACGGCGAAAATCCTTTCAAACTTAAGGCGATTCGCCTTAAGGCAGGTTTCGTTTAGCTGTACGTTGGAACCGGGTTGGCGAGAATTAGTTGCTAAGTACAGAACAAGATTTTGTTGGAAGAAATGTCTCCCGCAGGCAACTGTATTTGCGCCCGCCCGGACTCAGGGAAGCTCTGATTAAGTCTTGTTTTAAAGGGGACGGCCTTCTGAGATTGTGTCGCGGATTGTGTCGCGACCAGAAAGAAAGTTTTCTGGTGGAACAAACGGTCTGGAATCAGTCAGACTAGCCGCAACGCGGCGGGATGAAGTCAGGCGGGGGCGTAAGCCCCCGAGAAAGTGGAAAATAATCCCGAGCCGCAGAGCGGCGACACCTACTCGCGACACAGTCTCTTCAGGCCGTCCGTAAGTGGCGCAATATCATGTCGGCTTTAGCCGCTGAAGGGTTTTGTCTACACTTAATCAGGCCATCCTTAGATCTTGTGCACATCATTGGAACTGTGAGCGCCAAACCGGGTTGCATTCAATCCATTCGCAGCGCCTTGACAGGATCGGTCGAAGCAGCCCGGCTCGCGGGCAGAATGCTGGCCACCGCTGCGCAAAGTCCCAGCGCCAGAATCGAGATAGCAAGCACTCGCGGATCCCAACTGCGTACTTGAAACAGATTCGCCGCCATCAGACGTCCGGCGCCAATGGCAATCGGAACTCCGATGAGCAGTCCAATCGCCACTTGCAGGAACGCCCCGCGTAAAACCAATCGCACGATGCGAATCCGATCGGCTCCCAGAGCCATGCGCAGACCGATCTCACTGGTGCGGCGCGCCACCGTATAGGCCGTCAAACCATACAGGCCGATGGCCGCCAACAGCAGCGCGATCACGCCAAACGTGCCGGCCAGTTGCGCGACCACCCGTTGCTGATCGAAATTCATGGCCACCTGCTGCTCCATGGTTTGCACGGTGATGACGGTCAGGTTGGGATCGATCTCCGCCAGCGCCTTGCGCAGCTGCGGTTCCAGGTTGCGCGTGTCTCCGCGAACCAGTAGCTGGATGCCACCCATGAAATGCGATTTCACTTCGAGGCGCTGCATCAGCGGCTCGGCATAGTGCAGGTTCTGCTCCAGAGGCAGGAAAAACATGGGGCGCACCGCATGTTCGGGATCGGAATATTTGGCGTCATGCACCACGCCTACGATTTCATAGTCACCCGCATAGCGCGAAGTATCCATGCCGAAGTGCTTGCCGATGGGATCCTCGTTCTTAAAGAATTGCCTGACGAAAGCCTCGTTGACGATCGTCACCGGTCGTGACCCAGTGGTGTCGCTCTCAGAAAAATCGCGCCCGCGCACGATGTTCTCGCCTATCGTGGAAAAATACTGGTGGCTGACCCGATCCCAAGATGAAGCATTTTCCTCGCTCGGCTTGGGGTCGCCCTTGCCTTCTACGGCCACCATTTCGCCCCAGTTTTCGCCGGACATCGGACTATAGAGCGCCAAGCTGGCCTTCTGCACATTGGGCAGTTGCACCAGGCGATCTTCAATCTCGCGATACAGCGCATCCAGGCGTTCCGGAGTGTAGCTCGGCAACGGAGGATTAATCGCCACGCTGATTCGATTCTGCGTGGCGAAACCTAAATCCTGATGCTCCAGATTGCGCAGACTGCTGGTGAGCAGGCCGGCACAAGCCAGCAATACGAGTGAGAGCGCAGCTTGGCCGATGACCAGCATTTTTTGCGGCAACGACGATCGATCGCGAGTGCTGCGGTTGGCGCCGTGCAGCGCCTCGGCCGGATCGGAATGCGAAGCGAACCACGCCGGCACTACGCCAAACAAAATTCCCGTCAGCAACGAAAGTAAGAATGCGAATCCCAGCACCGGCCACGAGGGCGCGGCGCTGATGGGCATGAATCTTGCACTATGAAACGCCAGCGCCAGTATGAATCGCGCCCCCAGATAAGCCACGGCTATCCCCAGCACACCGCCGACGATGGAGAGCACTACCGCCTCCGTCAGTTGCTGCCGGACCAGTCTGGTTCGCGAAGCTCCCAGCGCGATGCGCACCGCGGTTTGCATCCGTCGAACCGTTCCGCGTGCCAGCAGCAGGTTGGCGATGTTGGCGCAGGCAATCAGCAATACCGTGGCGCACACCGCTAGCAGAATGCGCAGGCTGGTGCCGTAGTTTTCCTTCATAGAGGTGATGCCGCTGCCCGCGGGCATCAGCCGAATGTATTTGTGCGGGATGTCGGGTTCGATCTGGGGGCGAAATTCTGCCGGAATCGGATCTTCGTTGTGCAGCCAGCGTTGCAGCACCGGAGTTAATCTTGCCGGCAATCCCACCACGCTGGCGCCCGGACGCAACCGTCCAATGGCATACAACCAGTTCGACTGATTGTTTTTTATGAGAGAGTTCTTGCCATCGAACAAGGCCTCCTGCTGCAGTGGCAACCAGAAGTCCGGAGGGTTGCTGCGCAGGGTGTCGCCGAAGAACCCTGGCGGCGCAATGCCAATCAAAGTTACTGATTGCCCCTGGACGACGAACGTCGATCCAATCAGAGTTGGGTCCGAGCCATAGGATTGCTGCCAGGTGCGATAACTCATCACCGCCGTGGGCGGGGCGGACTGGCTGTCGTCGGTGTCGGTAATCACCCGTCCCGCGAAGGCTCCGATGCCCAACACGTGGAAATAATTTCCCGCCACGAACTCGATGTGCAGCGGCCGAGCCGTGCTGTCTTTCGCCACACTGCGAATGCTGTAGATCCAGGTCGTATCCTGAAAGGCGGTGGTCTCTTCAAACTCCGGAGCCGCCGCAGCCAGTCGCTGATACAGCTGATAGGAAAATACGGCCCAGTCGTCGTCTTCCCAGCCCTCAATGCAGCACTCCTGGGTGTCGCCAATGCGATAGAGTTGCGCCGGATCGGCCACCGGCAACGACTTCAGCATGATGGCGTGTACCAGCGTAAAGATGGCAGTGGTGGCACCTATGCCGATCGCGAGGGTAAGAATGGCGGTAAGGGTGAAAGCGGGAGCAAGCCGCATCTGCCGCAGCGCGTACCGAATGTCCTGAAGAAGATTTTGCACGGCCGTATCCTCTCTCGGCTGTACGAGAAGCCTCCGTGATTTGTTCCGCGCTTTCTGCGTTGATTCCCAGGCGATTCGCAGTAAGATGTGGGGAAGCTTTGGGAACCTGGGGCACGGAATTCCAGCCTGTATCGAGTACAGTGCCTTGCCTGTTCAATTCTGGCCCATGGTGTCCCTAGGCCAACACACCGATTAGATAAGGAGAGATCTCCATGAGTACCTCCCAGGCTTCCGATCTTGACATGGACAAGCTCAATGCTTTTATCGGCCGGTTTGTGGGCGATCTCGGGGCCGCGGTTCACACCGGCATGGTTGTCATTGGAGAGAAGCTAGGACTCTATAAGGCGCTCGCCGGCGGGCCCATGACGTGTGGCGAACTCGCTGCCAAAACGCAAACCGATGAGCGCTATTTACACGAGTGGCTGGCTTCCCAGGCGGCCGGCGGCTACATCACCTACGATCCGACCACCAACCAATTCAGCTTGGGCGCGGAACAAGCCTTTACCCTGGCGAAGGAAGATAGTCCCGCCTATCTGCCGGGAGCCTTCGAACTGGCTTTAGGCTCTCTGGCTGCTGTTCCACGCATCGCCGAATCCTTTCGCACCGGCGCCGGCATGGGTTGGCACGAACACGCTGACGGCGTCTTTCATGGTTGCGAGAAGTTTTTCCGTCCCGGTTATGCCGCGAATCTCGTCAGCGCATGGATCCCAGCGCTACAGGATGTACGGCCGAAACTGGAGGCGGGAGCACGGGTTGCCGACGTGGGCTGCGGCAAAGGAGCTTCCACGTTGCTCATGGCCAAAGCCTTCCCCAAGTCTCAGTTCTTTGGATTTGACTACCATGACAAATCGATCGAGGCGGCGCGCCAGTCTGCCGCACGCGAAGGTCTCGCCGATCGGGCCAGCTTCGATGTCTCCAAAGCCAAAGAATATCCCGGTGAGGACTATGATTTCGTAGCGGTGTTTGATTGCCTGCACGACATGGGAGATCCTATCGGCGCGGCCACCCACGTTCGCCAATCCTTGGCCAAGGATGGTACCTGGATGATCGTTGAGCCATTCGCCAACGATCAGCTCAAAGACAACCTCAATCCCGTAGGCAGAGTCTACTACTCTTTTTCAACCTTGTTGTGTACTCCCTGCTCGCGTTCCCAGGAAGTCGGGCTCTGCTTAGGTGCGCAGGCGGGCGAGAGCCGGATTCGGGAGGTGGTGACTTCGGCTGGATTCAGTCGCTTCCGCCGGGCCACGGAGACGCCCTTCAACATTGTCTACGAAGCTCGGCCGTAATTGACTCGCGCTATCTTGCGTTGAGAGGAAGGTTCTTACTATTCGGAGACCGGCAATCCGGAAGTAATCCTGACTCTTGCTGCCCAACTTATGTCCGGTGAGAAGACGTCTTTTCGAGGATTACTCTTCCCCCGATTACCGGCCTCCCTTCTCTGTGGTCGCAAGGCTCGGCGCTAATACTTGCACCGAGCCCATCATCCCCATGTCCTCGTGCTTCAAAATATGGCAGTGATAGAGGAATGTTCCGACTATATTCGGATCTCCAAAGTCCATCCCCACCGTTACGCTCGGATAAGGACCGTTACCGCTCCAGGCCGGCACATCTACCGTGTCCCGCATCGCGGGATCGTTGACCGGCTTTCCGTTTACCACGAGGACTTTGAAATGGAGCTGATGAATATGAAAGACATGGTCTTCCAATGAACGGTTCTCAATGGTCCAGTCTTCTATGTCACCTTGATGAACAACGATGTTGGGAGGCGATCCCATGCGATAAGCTGCCGGCGTTTGTCCGGCCACAGTGATGAAATAAAGAACAAAATTGTCAGGGTCCTGGGAATTGGAAGAACGTTGTGAAAAATAGAGCTGGCGGTGGACCGCCGGCGTCGTGTTCGCTGGTAGCTTCGCGCGCCTCGCCTTCGGCACTTGTGGTCGTACCACAGGCTTTTGTTCCTCTTGTCTACTATCTGCAGAAGGTAAGATATTCGCAATCGTCCGCTTGGGATCGTTGTCTCCTGAAGCTCCTGTATTCCAGGCTTGCGTGATAAGTTGAGCAGTCTCACCTTGCCTTGGAGCAGTTACAACAAACTCGGCCCGAGCTCCGGGCGGCAACAGAATACTGGTCTGGCTGCCTGGCGCAATCGACTTTGCTGTGCCTAGCGGAACTCCGTCAATAGCGACCATCTCTACCGGCTGCGCGACCTGATTCATCAACACCTGAAGATTAAAGATCGTATCGGCGGCTGCGTTCACCACTCGCCATAACTCCCTCTCGCCGGCGCCGATTTTAATGGTCGCGGGTTGATAGTCAGGATAAGTCACTGGGACATAATTTACGGAGATATCCCACGACGGAACGAAAGGGCCCGGCGCCTCCGGACCTATGCGCTGTTGATCCCGCAATACCAGGATTCTCTGGTGAAGCGACGCCACCGAGGAAACTGCATTCTCAATTCCTTCTACCACGATTGCTCCGGACGCTCCGCCCTGAACCTGCCTTTCGCTGAATCCGTGCGGATGCGGATGATACCAGTAAAGTCCGGGTGGCTCATCCAGCGGTATTCTTACGCGATACTCAAACTCCTGCCCGGCTTGAACAGCGGTGTGGATAACTTCATCCTGATGGCAGGTGGGCGGGACTGTCATGCCATGAAAATGGAGGTTGGTTGTGGAAAGATCCATGCTACTTCCAGCGCAATCGCCCGGGTTCGCCATGGATTTCATCTCTTGTTTTCCCGTCGCATTTGCAGCCAATGGCGGCAGGTCATTATGTAAGTGGATAATCAATAGGTCGCCGGGATAAACCCGCAACGTAGGCGATTCCAGGCCATCGTCGGTGAGGTAACGATATCGCGGAGGCCCCTGGCTTACCAGCGTCTGCTGATACTTCAAATGCAAACTCACTTCCAGGATTCCGTTATAGCTTCGTAGCTCTGGGGGATTCGTAACCGTGACTCCGGCAGATGGCCGCGGACACATCTGGTCCAGCGCTTGACCATATGCGGTACAGCTAGCTGCCAGTAGTAGCCCCAGCAGAATCTGCACAATCCAAGCGGACGCTCCATAGCCAACCACTCTTGCATCTATTAACAGGCTACATGGATCATTCCATGTTGAATCGGGAGGATAACTGTGTTTCATCGATTGCGGTTCATAATCTGCTATTAATATCGATTAGGGCTTATCTCATAAATCTTTTTGTATCAGGGCGCGGCTTCAGCCGTGCCACAAGGAGTCACAGATAACCTGGGCTTCAGCCCCTGAGGACGGTCTCTGGCAGGGGCTAAAGCCCTGAGCTTTTTTGCGCTGCGTTCGGCACGACTAAAGTCATGCCCTGATACATTCCATAATGATTCATGACATGGCTTCTAGTGTGGTGAGTCAGTTATTCCTTGCATTCTTTGTTATCCCGACCGGAGCGGAGGGATCTGCGGTCTGTCTTACTTGACACCGTTCACCGCGCCCCATCTTCCGAACTCCGTGCTGGATTGCTGGTCAGGATAGGAGGTCCGCCCGCCGTTACCCTGAAGCCTTCCTGCGAGGAGAAGTAGTTGCCGCTGGAGTCCCAGGCGCGAACGACGAGTTGGTATTGTCCAGGATTCAACCGAACACTCCCGCTCAGCGTCGAGCCGCTGCTGCGTGCCACAATCTGGCCGTTGGCGTACGCCACCATTCCAGTGATGGGATATTCATTGTCCTTGGCCGCGGCTGTAATTTGTACTGGCGAGGGAATACTGCCATTGGCTTGCGGCGAACAGATCACAACCGTATGGTCCTGGGTGGCCGTGCAGGCAGAAGTTGCGGTGAAAGATTCCTGCGACGAAAAGTAGTTGCCGCTGGAATCCCAGGCGCGAACCACCAACTCGTACTGGCCGGGATTTAATGGGACGCTGGCGCTCAGAGTCGCGCCATCACTGCGCGCCACAATCTGCCTATTCGCGTACGCCACCATTCCGGTGATGGGATATTCGTTGTCCTTGGCCGCGGCTGTGATTTGCACTGGTGAAGGAACGTTGCTGTTGGCTGGTGGCGAGCAGATCACGACCGTATGGTCCTGGCTGGCGGAGCAGGTATCGCCTTGGAAGAACTCCGACATTGCCGGCGAAGTAGCCCCGTCACCCGGGCAACTGGTGAGGCCCAATAGATCGCAAAACATACGCAGCTCACTTCCCTGCTTATAGTGAGTGTTTGACTCATAAGCGTTTCTGACCTGCGGACCTATCACCACATGCCAGATGTGTCCACCGCAGTTATTCGGATCATTATTGCCACCACATTCATTGTCGCCGCTCAACTCACCCTCATCGAAGGTGACCACCAGTACGCCATCGCCGCCGGGCTGAAAAGGAGGACTAGTCAGTAGCTGCGGAACAAAGGTTTGCAGGTAAGCATCGGCGGCCGCCAGCGCCTGCTGGTCGTCGCTGCCATTGTGGGCATCATGGTCGAGGTCGGGAGAGATCCAGGTAAAGTTTGCCAGATGATTATTCTCAATATCCTGCAACATATAAGGATCGGCGGGTAGCAGGTTCTGCTGCTCGGCAGGATAGTCCACCACGTCGCTATAGAAGGCGAATGGATTATGCCGCCGAACATACTCGCCGTACTGATATCCTAGATAACCGATTTGTGGCATCGATTGAAAGTAGCCTCTCCAGGTTATTCCCTGACTGGAGAAATGTCTTACCAGGTTGTCGATAGTAATCGTCTGGGTGCAGCCGTCACCAGTGCAAATTCCACCATCTCCTTCTCCCCCGAATGGCGCTAAACCAGAAGTTAGTTCCCCATAAGCCAGCCAGGAGCCGTGCGAATCAGAATAAACCTGCATCCCTTGGGAATATTGTTCAGCCAGTGATTTCAGATAAGGCATGTATTCCGAAGCTTCACTGATGCTGCGGTTTTCTTCCATGATTACGACCACATGGTTGGATCGAACTGGACTAGCAGGCAATTGCGCGGCACCCTCAGTTGCTCCAGGAGTATCGGAAGTAGAGCTGGATAGCTGTTGTGCGAAGCCGGCGCTGATAAGACATACGATGGTTACGATAAGCAACAACCCTTTACCACAGGACATGGAACTCCTCATTCGCGGACTTATTTCCCAAGTTAAAGCCAGTACCGGCCGGGCCGATGGTGCGACCAACGCCCTACCTGCGTTGGGGAATCGTGGCGCCTCCACTGAGGAAGGTACCTTGAAGATTTTCAAATCGATTGCTCCGCTGCATACCGGGTCTTGCTTCGGCCGCAGCAAACCATGCGTCACGTCGAAGAGAGGGTCTGGCTGGAAGCCCTGCCTGAGAGATGATCGAATCAGCGCAGAAAACTTATCGGTTGGATGGGAGAATAACTAGGCTTGATTCGTATGTATAGCGGCAATTACCCTTAGTCTATCCTTCCGAATCTACTTAGTGCGGACCGATAGTTCCAGCTGGCTGCCGATGGCCGAGTCGTCCGGCCCCAGGAAACTGACAGTCCCGCCTGCCGGTCTGCTTCCAGTTGCGGGGCTGGGCCTCATGCAAGCTTTCTTGCTCGCCAGCCTGCCAAGCTTTATGATCATTATCTTATTTGGAGCCAGTCAGTTAGCGCAGCTGGAACCACGCCCCGGAAATGACGCCATGGCCGCATCGAAGAACGCTCTGTCGATTGGCGAGTTGGTCGGAACGACCTACGAGATTCTGGGTAGAGTCGGTGCGGGCGCCATGGGTGTGGTTTACAAGGCCCGCGACGTAAAGTTAGAACGTATTGTCGCATTAAAATTCCTTCCCCCCGGACTCAACGCCAGCGACCTCGACAAGGAACGGTTTCTGAAGGAAGCCCGGATCGCGTCATCGCTGGACCATCCCAACATCGGTGTGATCTACGGAATCGAGGAGACTTCCGACGACCGAACTTTCATTGTCATGGCCTTTTATGAAGGGCAGTCGCTGGAGCACCGCATCCATAAGGGATCTGCGCCGCTGTCGGTTGCCGACGTCGTCGAAATTATCATCCAAACCGCGCGTGGACTGGCCGAAGCGCACTCCCGCAACATCACCCATCGCGATATCAAGCCGTCCAACGTGATGCTTACCAGCCAGGACACCATCAAGATCGTCGATTTTGGACTGGCCCATGTTAACGAGGCGACCGCGACACTTACCCATGGTGCAGCGGGCACGCTGGGTTACATCTCGCCTGAGCAGGTGGCCGGCAAGACCGCCGACCAGCGCAGCGACATTTGGGCGCTCGGAGTCACCATGCTGGAAGCGCTGATTGGAGAGAATCCCTTCCAGCGGGAAAGCATGGCCGCCAGCTTCATGGCAATTCTCCATGAAGCTCCTCCTGCGATGGAGGGAGTTCCTTTAGAAGTCCAGCAGATCGTGTATCACGCCCTCGCCAAGGACCCGCTCAAGCGTTATCAGTCGTGCGCCGACATGTTGCGAGATCTGGAGGCGGCCCAGGCGGCGCTGGCCGATTCCGGTATGAAGCCAGGGTCGAGCAGCTCGAGGCGAAGCTGGCAAGCCAAGGCATTACGCGAGTCGCGGGAAGAGGCGTCGCGTTCTGCCTTGCCGCAGCCCTTCGGGGCTGGACGAACCCGGAATCGCGTCCTCGCCACGATTGCAGCCGTGATCCTTCTACTTGCCATTGGGTTGCTGTTTCCCTCGGTTCGCGAGCGCGCCGGCCAAGCTTTGTTGGGCAGTCCCGAGAGGCACATTGCGGTTCTCCCCTTCGACAACCTGGGCAACAATCCGGAGAACGAGCCCCTGGTCGAGGGCATGGTCGATTCGCTTTCCGGCAAGCTGTCGAACCTGGAAGTTGGCAAGCAGTCGCTGTGGGTCATTCCCAGCAGCGAAGTGCGCCGGCTGAAAGTGACCGATCCTACCGCCGCTCTACGCACCCTGGGCGCCACCCTGGTGGTCAAGGGAGCTATCGAGCGCGAAGGTCAGCAGGTTCGGCTGAACCTCAGCCTGATCGACACCAGGAACCCGCGGCAAATCGGTTCGGTCGATCTGGAGGACCAGGCGGGAGATCTGGCGATGCTCCAGGACGAAGCGATTGCCAAACTTGCCCGCTTGATGAACGTAACCGTCACCGCCGACATGCTCCGCAGCACGGGTGGCTCGGTCAATCCCGCGGCCTACGAGGATTACCTGAAAGCCCTTGGCTACATGCAACGCTATGACAAGCCGGGCAACCTCGACCTCGCCATCCAGGCACTGCAGAATTCCGTCAACACCGACCCGCGCTTCGCCTTAGGGTATGCACAACTGGGTGAGGCGTATCGTCTGAAGAATCGGCTCGATCAAAATCCCAACTGGCTGGTCGAGGCGCAGGCCAATTGCAAGAAAGCTGCCGAGATCGACAACCGTCTTCCCGCTGTACACGTGACCTTGGCACGCATTCACGATTCCATGGGCCAGCACGATCTAGCCTTGCAGGAATTTCAGCGCGCTCTGGAGATCAACCCTCGCGATGCAGCCGCACTCAACGGTCTCGCTCGTTCCTATGAGGACTCGGGTCGGACGGCCGATGCGGAAGCTGCTTTTCAGAAAGCAGCCGCCCTGCGTCCGGATTTCTGGGATGGTTACAACGAGCTGGGCAATTTCTATGACCGCCAGAGTAAATTTCAGCAAGCGGTGCAAGAATATCATCACGCCCTGGAACTAACGCCCGACAATGCCCAGGTGTACTTAAACTTGGGAGCCACCTATCTCGATTCCGGTGATCCTAAGCTGCAAGCGGATGCCGAGCGCGCGCTGAAGAAGTCGATTGAACTTAGCCCTAGTTACCAGGCGTATGCTAATTTAGGTGCTCTTTACCTTACAGAGCAACGTTACGGTGATTCAGTTTCGGTGACCGAAAATGCTCTCAAAGTCAACGACCGCGATTATATGGTATGGAATAATCTTCTCCTTGCATACGAATGGCTAAAGGACCAGGATAGGGCGGAATCAACTCGCAGACGGATGCTCGCGGTTCTCGAGGAGGTCGTCAAGTCGAAGCCACACGATGCTCTAGCGCAAGCGACGATTGCTGATCTCTATGCGCACTATGGGTTTGCCAACAAGGCGGAGTCCCAGATTCAGACCGCCTTAGCCTTGGCTCCAGACGATCCCGCGGTACTGGCTGAAGTGGCATCCGCCTATGAACTCTTGGGCCAGCGCGGCCCGGCGATATCTGATATGCAAAAGGCGTTACAAAAGGGATATGCGCTCGAGCAGGTGAGAGGCGATCCAGAATTAAAGGCACTCATTTCGGATCCAAAGTTTCGTCAGCAGTAGTAGTTAAATCGCGCCACTTACGCGCACCAACCAGGAGACTTGCATATGGCAAAGAACGACGACACCACAATCGACATACCGCCCGCAGAAGACGCAACTGTTTCCGGAGCAACATTTACGTTTGATGTATCCTCCGCTTGCACCGTCTGCTTCGGGACCGCCGACCCTGAGGGCAGTTTTGGCGAGTTGGAAAATCAGACATACAATTGGACAGCCGGTTCCACTCATCAATACCCGGTGCCCCCTGATGTGGGAGCCACGCTTCCGTACAACACCTCCCAAGGAACTCCCTGCTCCGTGGTCGAGCCATCGGAAACTGTAAGAACCATTCACGTAGGCTCAAGCCTCGAAACAACAAGCGGGAAGGCTAAGGCCAAAACTGCAAAGAAAGCCAAGCCGAAGACAAAGGCGACGTTGGTGTCTAAGGCAAAGTCGGCGCCCAAAACCAAGGCTAAAGCGAAATCAAAATCGAAGCCTAAGCCGAAGACCAAAGCCAAGCCCATGACTAAAGCCAAGCCCATGACTAAAGCCAAGTCCAAGCCAAAGACGAAAGCCAAGGCTAAGAAAGGCGCTAAGTCAAGAACGTAGCGCCAACAGTGGCGCCGAGAATATGTGGGATGGCATCAATCGGCAGGCAAGGCACGCCATGCGCGTGCTAGAGCATTTTCATAGTTGCTGTATCCCATACCCGCAGTGGCGGAAGAAGGCTTGCGCGTTTTGAGCGGTGATGGCAGCTAACGCTTGGGCGACCGCCGGTTCGAGCTGTTGCAGAACTCGGGCC
>JBAVSY010000148.1:0-3166 GCA_049695855.1 Candidatus Korobacteraceae bacterium
GGCCCGAGTTCTGCAACAGCTCGAACCGGCGGTCGCCCAAGCGTTAGCTGCCATCACCGCTCAAAACGCGCAAGCCTTCTTCCGCCACTGCGGGTATGGGATACAGCAACTATGAAAATGCTCTAAAGGTCGTGCCCTGACACAAACCGAAATCATTTATGAGATGGCTTGTACTATCGTTCGCTCGTCGGGCAAGAAGTCAGAAGGTCGGCCAGATGAAACCAATACAAGTGTTCTTGAGATGTCGTTCGTGATCGCAGGCAGAGGGCCATGTCCCGTAAGGGCGCGCTCTTCATGCTTCTTGTATCGGAACCAGGAAGTTACTGCCCAGGACATAAGCGTATAAGTGTCCTCGCTGTGGCGCCAAGCGTAACTGGCGCGCGGACACCCATCCGTCCGCTTCCTCCCACTCCCAGCCAGTGGCGGAAATCTTCTGGATCGCTTCCTGAAGGTCCGCCGAGGTCATCGGATAGGCATAAATGCGGACATTTTGTGCGAGCAGGCGAGACAAGGCCTCAAGAAAGCCGCCGTGCAATTTGCTGTAGCGGTCTTCGAACGCCCGGATCACAACGGATAGTCCTACAACAAAGCGCACCAGCTCCTCTGTGTAGCGGTTCACGAAATCGGTTATCGCGTAAAGTTCCGGTTCGCGGAACAGCAATACGTCCCCGCCATGGTAGCGAAGTGCGTCGATGCGGTGGAGTAGATCGGGGACTTCCGGAGGCGGCTCTTTCGCATTGGACGGCGCGAGTGTGAGGCAAAAGAATCCCCTCGGTGTGGTCTTCGCGTCACCTAACTCTCCTTGAAGTTGCCGAATTCCCGAAGCCAGCATTCGGGTGTGGATTTCCGCGTGACCTGGATCCATATGTACGAAGTATCCTGGTGCGAGTACAACAGGATTCTTGTGGATGACTTCCGTCGGCGGAACGGGCGAGCCGCTGGATGGGAAACAGACTGCTTCAGCGAAGCCTTTGCACACCAACTGCACCAGAAGCGCGCGTTGGTCCCAGGTCTCGAAAGCGGGCCCACGCAGGTCCACATAGTCAATTTCGATTCGGTTTTCGACATCCTGCGCCAGGCTCTCAAGGAAGTGTTCAGTCGCTTCCAACTGATAAGACGCAGCGTAAATCAAGTTCACGCCCAGGATGCCAATAGCCTCCTGCTGGAGGAGGTTGGCAGGGTCCCGCAGATTGATATGCAGCAGTATGTCATTGGGCTGCCCACCTGGCTGTTGCTGAAAGCGCAGACCCAGCCAACCGTGAGGTTCATTCGTTCCAGCATAGTTTCGTGCGGAGACGGTATCGACAAAGGAAAAGAAACGAGTCTGTGCCCCACGAGACTTGGCCAGCTGATTGAGAAGTTGAGTCCACTCGCGATCCAGCATGGCCTCGAGTCGCTGCCTGGATACATAGCGCGAGCCGGCACCATAAAGGTCATCGCTGACCTCCTTGTCGTAGGCAGAGATGGTCTTGGCCACGGTTCCAGAGGCTCCCCCAACAATAAGAAACCAGCGCGCGACCTCCTGGCCGGCGCCGATTTCGGCAAAGGAGCCAAAAATAGATAAATCCAGATTAAGAGTTAGAGCCTTGTGGTGAGTGTCAAGCTTTTCGATGGTTGCCATAGACCAGTCTCAATCAGACCAGAAACACGAAGGCCCGACAATTGTACGATGGTATTGATCGAAGCCTAATGTCGGCGCACGGATCCTTGCACGTTTCCCATTACTAGTCCGACTGACGCCGATAATTCCCGGTTTGCCGTCATCCATCACTTAGGATCTTTTGGTATGCCCGGTTCAACCGCCTATTGTGCAGGAAGTCATCCAGTTGGAGCTGTTCGAGCAGAGGCGCAGAGGCTGTTCAGGCGTCTGATTTAAAGTACAGTGCCGGGGTAAATCCTAAGACCTTCTTGAACATGCAAATGAAGGCACTGGGTGTACTATAGCCGGCTTCCAACGCGGCATGGGTCACCTTGGCTCCTTCGGCCAGAAGCCGCACCGCATGCATCAGGCGGAGTTGTTGCCGCCATTTTCCAAAAGTCATTCCGACCTCATCCTGAAAAAGCCTCTCCACCGTGCGTTTGCTGGCGCCGCTCCCCCGGCACAACTGGGACAGCTTTTGAGTATTCGCCGGGTCGGCCAGCAGAATTTCGGCTACGTGGCGTGCTCTTGAGTCGGACAGGTGGGGAAGCTGGAGAGGAACCATCGGGATGGCTTCGAGTTGGTCCGCGATCAAGTCGATCAAGTGCCGCTGCCGCGGGACACGCTTTTTCAGAGCATGAAAATTGCACGCATAGAGGATGAGTTCCCGTAACAGGGGCGAGACGTTCACCACGCAACAGGCGCTCGGCAGAGCTGGCGCCAGCCGCAGCTTCAGGTAAAGAGTCCGCATGGCCACGTTCCCGGACATGGTGATGGTGTGCGGAACGCCGGCCGGGATCCACACCGCTCTAAGCGTGGGCACAACCCAAATTCCCGCCCGAGTGGCGACCGACATTACGCCCTGGGAGGCATAGACCAGCTGATCGCGATCATGGAAATGCAGAGGGATGACGTGCCCTGCCGGGTAATCGTGGGTGAGGGAAGCGATATGGGCGCGCTGGTCGGGCAGGCGGTCGAAAATCACGGTTTGTCGCTTTTGCGACATTCATTGTCACAATAACGGAAGCGCGCAGCCCTGGCAATTGCCTAGGATGGGCATCAATGAAGTTCTTCCTGGGTGAGGAAACGTGAATCGCTTACATCACTGGTTGTGTCGCTCTGCAGGCTGGAGAAAAACAGTTTGGCAACGAGTGCCCTGGGCGCTCTCCACCGCCGAGTTGGGAGACCGGGTGCTTGAGCTCGGGCCCGGACCTGGTCTGGCCACCGACCTGTTGCGGCAGCGGGTGCGTAGCCTGACCGCAATCGAAGTCGATCCGATTCTGGCCGAGTCCCTGGGGAGACGCCTGCGCGGCAGCAATGTCCGTATCGTAGTCGGCGATGCCACGGAAATGCCTTTCCCCGCTGAACAATTCTCCAGCGTCGTTTCCTTCACCATGCTGCACCATGTGTCTTCAATTGCATTGCAGGACCAGCTGTTCGCTGAAGTGCGGCGAGTTCTCAAACCGGGAGGAGTTTTTGTAGGCAGTGACAGCCGGCAAAGCTGGCAAATGCGAATGATCCACATTG
>JBAVSY010000149.1:0-30168 GCA_049695855.1 Candidatus Korobacteraceae bacterium
GGCCCGAGTTCTGCAACAGCTCGAACCGGCGGTCGCCCAAGCGTTAGCTGCCATCACCGCTCAAAACGCGCAAGCCTTCTTCCGCCACTGCGGGTATGGGATACAGCAACTATGAAAATGCTCTAAAAGCTACTTACTGTCCCGGCCCCGCCGTCTGACCAACGATCTGGTAATCGTGCTTCTTTCCGTTGGCGTCAATGACCTTGACCCGATTATTTTTCTCGAGCTCGTATTGGACCACGTCGCCGGCCTGCATCTGCGGCTTGGTTTCTTTCTGACGGGCGATGGAGTAGGTGCTGTTGTCGGTTTGCAGCTGGTAGACGATCCAGTTCTTCATCGGCTTTTTCTTGTTGTTCTGGGCGTAGGTACCGTTCTCCCACTTCACGATTTTGCCCTGCTGGTAGGTGTCAGCGGCTGCCGCAAATGAGAAACACGAAAGCAGGAATATCAATAGCATTGCGAAAGTACGTCTTCTCACAGCGATTTCCTCCAAAGATACCCCCCGGCGGCCAAAAGACCGCGCTCCGGATGGTGCCGTCCCTACGGGACTCACCGCTTATCAACTGTTGACCCAGCGCTGAAGCGCTGGGCTATCTTATGCCGTCCCACTTCGTGGGACTGGGAGGGAGCCTCGTTTGGCGGCTGATAGCTGACGGCTGACCGCTTGCTCAAAAGAACTTCGTCACGCCCTCTTCCAGCACGCAAATTTTCTTCTCGATCCCGCGGCGCTTGGCCTCAGCTTGCAAACGCTGAATTGGCTCGTCCACCGGCTCGTAGGACAGGCGAAACGATCCGTAATGCATCGGCACCATCCAGCGCGCGCCCAGATCGAGGAATGCCTGCACCGCGTCTTCCGGGCTGGTATGCACCGACCGGTACGAAGCCGGATGATAAGCCCCAATGGGCAGCAGTGCTACCTCGGGCCGGAGCCGCTCGCCAATCTCTTGGAAGCCGTCGAAGTACGCCGTGTCGCCCGCATGATAGAGCGACTCCTCGCCCGACCGCAGGACGTAACCTCCATAGCCGCGATACATGTCGCGCACGATGCGTGCGCCCCAGTGCCGCGCAGGCACGTGAGTAATCTCGAGGTTGCCCAATTGGACGCTCTGCCACCAGTCCAGTTCGACGATGCGCCGGTATCCCAGATCGCTAACCAGATCGCGCACATTCCGCGGCACTATGATGGTTGGCCGCTTACCTGATTTCCAGCGGGTGAGCCGGGCAATCGCCCGCAGCGATGGTCGATTGAGGTGATCGAAGTGAGCGTGCGAAACCAGCACCGCGTCGATAGGAGGCAGGTCGCGCAGCCTAAGCCCAGGCCGCCGGAGCCGCTTTAAGACGAAAATCCAACGCGCGAAGTTGGGATCGATCAGAATGTTCTTGCCACCCATCTGCAGGAAGAAGCTGGAATGTCCGATGAAGGTGACGCCCAACTCACCGCGACGGGCGGGCACGGGCTTGCGGGTGATGCCGGTTCGGGGCGTCATGGCCGAATGGCGCACCAAAGTCCCGAACTGCTTGGCCTTGCGGCGGATTGTGGTTCCTAACATGAGGTCTGTTCATTAGACGCTCGCGGCGTCTACGTCGATGCAGCGGCGAATTTCCTTGATAGGGGTCCTTCGACTTCAGTTCGCCAAACCCACTGCAGGATTAACGGCCAACAGTTGTGTTCCTCTCGGACTGTCCAAACGAAGATCTGCGATCGTGATCAGGAGGATTGTGCCGGTTCGCACGGGCCGCTTCTTGCCGGTTTGACGCTGCCAATTCGTCCCATCACAGCAATTAAGTGCAAGCTTCCTTGACCTTAGTCTCTTACTCAGCTTAAATCATTAGTTCCGGGCCGACGCGCCAGCGGCTCCATACTGCGCGTGTCTACTCCCGATGACATTAAGGAGCAGCAAATGCGTATTGCCTTTCTCGGTTTGGGCATCATGGGACGCCCCATGGCCTCCCGCCTGGTCGCCGCCGGTCATGAAGTTTCGGTG
Organism: Candidatus Korobacteraceae bacterium; assembly: GCA_049695855.1. Taxonomy (GTDB): domain Bacteria; phylum Acidobacteriota; class Terriglobia; order Terriglobales; family Acidobacteriaceae; genus Bog-257. The sequence continues at coordinate 1,986 of JBAVSY010000149.1, forward strand.
TGGAACCGGACCGCCCGGCAGCATGTCGACGGCGCAACCACGGCTGTGTCTCCGGCCGACGCGGCCAAAGAGGCCGATGTTGTCTGGACGTGCGTGGCCGACACCGCGGCCGTCGAGCGCGTGATGTTTGCCGAGGACGGAGCGGAGCAGTCGCTGCGCGAGGGCGCCATCGTCGTAGATTCCAGCACGATTTCGCCGTCGGCCACGGTCCGGTTTGCCCAGCGAGTCAACGCACGCGGCGTCCATTGGGTGGATGCGCCGGTCACCGGCTCCAAAATTGGCGCGGAAAATGGACAGCTTATCTTCATCGTGGGCGGCGCACCCGAGCCGGTGGAATACCTCGATCCGCTTTTCAAGGCCATGGGCAAGCAGGTGATTCACATCGGCGATACCGGCAAAGGCCAGGCCGCGAAGCTCGGCATGAATCTTATGATCGCACTGATCTACGAGGGCTTCGCCGAGGCCTTCGTCTTAGCGCGGAAGCTGGGAGTCGAACCCGCCAAGCTGGTCGAGTTGATTCAGGCTTCGATGGTGCGGTCCGGAGTCACCGACTACAAAGCACCATTCGTGCTGCGTCATGACTACTCGCCTAACTTCCCGTTGCGCCTGATGCACAAAGATATTCATCTCATGCTCGAGATGGCGAAAGAAAACCGCGTCAAACTTCCGGCACTCGAAACCGTGGATGAAATCTATGAGTTGTCGAGTGAGGAAGGTTGGGACGATCTGGATTACGCTGCCACCCTTGGGTTGTTGGAGAAATGGGCGGGACTGGGAGGCAAGTCGAAATAGAGAAGCGGTGCTCCGAGCAAGTTACGGCCATGTCCCTCGGCGGCCAAACAGTTTGCTGAAAAACTCGGCTTGGGGCGACTTTGGCAAGGCGTAGCTTTTAGCTGCGCCGCGTCAGTCTCTTATTTCGTGTCATCCTGACCGCGGGCTTCAGCCCGAGAGGAGGGATCTGCTTTCCTGGTTTTCAGCAATTTGTTCAGCCGGCTGGCGGGCCCCAGGGTTTGCCGCCCTTCTTCTACCACTGATAAACTGAAACATTAGTTCAGTCCTTTGCTCTGCCTTCCATACCCATATGTCGAACACTACGGATATCGCTATCGTCAACGGCGCCCGCACGCCCATGGGGCGCTACTGCGGGAAGCTACGGGATTTCACTGCCATGGATCTGGGCGCGATCGCCTCCACGGAAGCCATGAAACGCTCCGGGGTCGAGCCCGGAGAAATTGATCACGCCGTATTCGGCAACGCGCAGCAAACTTCGGGTGACGCCATCTACGGCGCGCGTCACGTCGCTCTCAAAGCCGGAGTTCCTATCGAGGTTCCGGCTCTGACCGTCAATCGTCTCTGCGGATCGGGCATGCAGTCCGTTGTAACGGCCGCGCAAATGATTCAGCTTGGCGAAGCTAAGACGGTTCTCGCCGGAGGCATCGAGTCGATGTCGCAAGCGCCGCACGTGATTCGCGGCATGCGTTGGGGCGTCGGCCTGGGAGAAGGCAAGCTGGAAGACTCGCTGATGGTCGCCCTGCTCGACAGCTACTGTGGACTCTACATGGCGAACACTGCCGAACTCTATGCCGAGCAGCAGGGCGTCACTCGCGAGATGATGGACGAATTCGCGTTGCGCTCGCAGCAGACTGCCGACGCCGCCTACAAAGCGGGACGTCTGCAAGAAGAGTTGATTCCGGTGCCGTTACGCAATCGCCGAGGCGAACCGACGGGCGAGCTGTTCACCGAAGACGATCATCGGCGTCCGGAAACTACCATGGACAGCCTGCGTAAGCTGAAGCCCGCATTTGGCAAGAACGGTGCCGTCACTGCCGGCAATGCCAGCGGCATCGTCGATGGCGGGGCGGCCACGGTCGTAATGCCGCTTGACGCAGCCCAGAAGCGCAACTTGAATCCACTGGGAAGAATTGTCGCGTGGGGCATAGCGGGCGTCGATCCCAAAATCATGGGCTCGGGACCGGTTCCGGCAACCCGCATCGCGCTCAAAAAAGCCGGGCTCAAGCTCGACGACATCGACCTGATCGAAGTCAACGAAGCGTTCGCCGGGCAGTATCTCGCGGTGGAAAAAGAACTCGGGCTCGATCGCGACAAAGTGAATGTGAATGGCGGCGCCATCGCTCTCGGTCATCCGCTGGGAGCGACGGGCACGCGGCTGCTGATCACTCTACTGTACGAGCTGCGACGCCGCAAAGCGAAGTACGGCTTGTCGACCGCCTGCATCGGCGGCGGCCAGGGGATTGCCGTCATCGTGGAGAACCTGCAAAGGTAGAACTGTACAATCATTGACGCTTGATGAAGCCACGATGAATACTACTTCGTATCGCTGGAAACCAATAACGGCTCTTCCCGAGAACATATCCGCCCGTCCGGAGCTAAATTATCTTGCAGATGTCTGGAACGAACAAAAAGATCGCTGGTCCGATGAGTCCCAAGAGCTATTTCTAGAAAAGCTTCAAAGGCAGTGGGCTATTGAGACGGGGATCATCGAAAGAATCTACTCCCTGGACCGCGGCATCACCGAGGTCCTGATTGAGAAGGGCATTAACGCAAACCTTATTCCTTCCGAGGCTACAGACAAAGATCCCGAACTTGTGGCTGCAATCATTAGCGACCAAAAGGAGGCGATAGAATGGGTATTTGACTTCGTTAAAGGTAATCGCCAGCTTTCAACGAGCTACATCAAGGAAATCCAAGCCCTTCTCACTCGCCATCAACACACGACTGTAGGACTGGATGCATTTGGCCGAAGAGTGGAAGTAAAGTTAGAGAAGGGCACCTACAAGACGTGGCCGAATAATCCATCACGACAAAACGGAACCGCCCATGAATATTGTCCGCCGGAGCATGTCTCGTCAGAGATGGATAGATTGATAGAGCTGTTCCGTCAGTACGAAGACCAGCGTCTAGCTCCGGACCTGTTAGCAAGCTGGTTACACCACCGATTTACTCAGATCCATCCCTTTCAGGACGGAAATGGTCGTGTGGCCCGTACGTTAGCCAGTCTCGTATTCATCAAGTCTGGTTGGTTCCCATTAGTCGTGACCCGCGACGATCGAGAGCCGTACATTCTGGCACTTGAAAGGGCCGATGAAGGCGATATAAGCCCTTTGGTCAGCTTATTTGCTGCTATCCAGCGCCAAGCCTTCGTCAATGCTTTGAGTATTGCGGGAGATGTTCGACAACGACAGCAGGTGCGTCAGGTAATCGAAGCCGCACGTGAGACCTTCGAGCGTAGGCAAGAAGCGCTTGGGCAGGAATGGGAGGGGGCGAAGGACGCTGCCGCTGAGCTGCATCACAAAGCGAGAGGGCGATTTGACGAAGTCGCAGAATCGCTGACGCAGGAACTGGCTAGCTACTCATCGAAGTTTTCCTTTTACGTCGACGATGAGGTCTCTAATGGGGATCGCGATTACTACTTCCGCAACCAAGTAATTCAAACCGCGAAGCAGTTGGGTTATTTTGCGAATCCCAGTTTGCATGCCTCTTGGGTGAGGCTTGTCTTGCGCACTGAAACCCAAGCTGAGGTTTTGCTAAGTTTTCACGGAATCGGTCATGAATTCCGAGGTGTCCTGGTTGCCTCAATGTGCTTTTTCCGGCGTGAGGAGGTAGCTGAAAACGAGCGCGAGGTCGCGGACTTGATTCCCGTCTCCGACCATTTTTTCCAAATTAACTATCGGGAGGCAAGAGGTGAGGCCCTCAACCGCTTTAATGACTGGCTTGAGGCAGCTCTGATCAAGGCTCTCGAGACATGGCGCATGGGTTTGTAAGCATGCGCGTCTTCAGCGGCATAATCCTGGGATACCTGCTGTTCGAGCTGTTATGGTTCGGAGTCTTCCGCGTCACCAACACCGACCCGCACGCTCCGGCCAGCATCAGCTTCGAGTTCGGGGCCGTGGTCTTCGGACTTATGTTCGCCTTGCTGGCGGGTTACCTAGCCAGCTTCATCGGTGGGCGTCCACACTTCATTGCCGCCTGGATCGTCGGTGGGCTGGTTGCGTTGAGCGCCATTGTCATGATGATTCGCAAGGGCCCAGCCTGGCCGCAAGTGGTGGCGCTGTTTTTCATGGCGCCCGCAACCATCATCGGCGGATGGTCCTACGTGCTCGGCAGGCGTTCAAAGACGGCTGGCGGAACGGAGAAGTAACGACAGAAGCGCGCACTGCGCGGAATGGCTTGCCGCGTTGCTGTCACCAGGAAAAAGAGTTTGAACGGCGCCAGCACCAGCTTCACGGAACGCGCCACAACGGGAGATAGAACATCGCAACCTACTGCCTGGCTCACAAAATCTTCAAGAACGCCTTAGCCTTTTCCAACTCAGGAAACAGCCGTTCTTCCGCCTGAAACTCGGGTCCATGGACACAACGGCGGCTGCCGCGCAATTTCACTGGATGCTTGAGGTGCAGCATCTCGTGATAAACGATGTATTCCACGGCGTAGCGGGGCACTCGGGGCTGATCGAAGACGCGGCTGACCACGATGGCATTGTGTGCCGGATCGTAATGCCCCAAACTGTGGCGCGAATGCGATCGACTCCAGGTCATCTGCGGCCGGGCCAGCAGCCCATAAAAGAATTGCCGGTTCAGCTCCTCGAAGATCTGGTCGAGGTCATAGACCTGTCCGCGCGGAGAGTCAATCCGTTTCCGGCCGCGCATCTGCCGCACTAATTGCGCCTTGGCGCTCATATCGTGGCTCGACACATAGCGGCGATAGCGGGTGGAGTAGGAAGCCTGGATCGGCTTGCGATAGATCTTGGCCAGCAGAATGTGCGCGATGGCCGCGATCACCGCCTCGGGCGCGCCTTCCAGCAGATCGGAGATGCGCACGTGCACCACCGCTTCGCGCACTCGAATGGTGTTGTTCACGTTGGCAAAAGGATAGAATTCCAGCCGGAATTCCGGCATCGGAGCCCGTGGCCGCAGCTCCCGATATGTCGTCTGAAATATCTGGTGCAGATTTTCCCGCAAGATGTCATTAACCTAACACGGCCGCCGCCAATGCAATCAAGGACCGGAGCCGGCAGTAACGGAAAAGGTACGGCCAAGTACTAAGGTATCGGGGCTATTGTATTTCGCTTGCCCCTTCTGATAAGGTTCACCAAGTAACTTTGCTGTTGCAACAGATACAACTTAAAAGGGCCGCCACAGGGGGAAATTTGGCGGTCCTTTTGTATTTTGCCAGCAGTTTTCAGTCGGGCCGCTCCGAATAGATCTTGGTGAGCTTCTTCTGTTTCGCCAGTTCATTCTGTTCCTTCAATTCGTCGCGCGCGTCGTCGCCACTATCGCTCACGGCATCGGTGGCGTTGGCCAGGACGAAGGAATACTGTTCCAGCTCTTCGGGGGGAGACTGCTCCTTCAAGCGGTGTAGTTTCAGTTGCCACTCGCTGGTCGCTTCCAGCAGCAGCATCAGGCCTTTGCGCATGTCGGCCTTGTGCGAAGCGTACATATCGACGTTGTCCCCGATCTCATCCAGCAAGGAAGAAAAGTCCTCCAGCAGATCGTGGATTTGCATGGGCCGGTCTTTGGCGCCCTTGGGATTTGCCTGCAGCTGATCGATGGCGGTCATGCGGGCGCGCGCGAATTTAACCATCAGCTCAATGCGTTTGTCGGGCCAATCGGCCGACTCGCGCATCTCGTCGACTTCCTTTTCGTTCAGCGGATCGCGTTTCTGGCCGGCTGCATAGCCTGTGCACGTGCTCAGCAGCAGGACGAGCCAGATCGCGCGTTGCCTCCGGCGCAGCATCATGATTTTCCTTTCGGCTCGGCTTGCGGTCCCCACATCTTGACCATCAGATCAGAGCGTATCTGCTCGATCTCATCCACCGCCTGACGAACCGGTGGCCGGTCTTCGAAAGCCAGAGACTCGCCCACGTCGTGCATGCGCTCGCCTAATTTGCGCAGCTTGATTTCGGTTTCCTTCAGTTGTTTGCCGGAGGAGGTGGCCGCCTCGGCCGCTTTGCGAGCATAGTCCACCGCCTCGCGCACTTCGGCTTGCGCTTTGTCCACCTGGCCATCAGTGAACAGAGCGTTGGCGTCGTCCAGTTGGCGGCGGGCGTATTCCAGACACAGCTTGGCTTGCTCGCCTCCATGGGCGGCATCGGCGCGCGCTTTCAGCTGCGGTGCTGTCTCGTTAGCGGCCAGCGCCAGAGTGGCTAGCACCAACACCATCGCCGCACATCGAAGCTGGGAGCGCATGTTATTTCTTCACCCGGTATTTGTCCGCGTGCTGAGGATCGAGCGCAATAAGCCGGTGCCGCGCCTGCCACTCCTGGTCGGGAAACTTGCCGTCGTCCACCGCCAGGAACCGTTGATAATTCTCCACCGCCTGGGGTATGGCTTTCAAGTTGTCGAAAGTCGTCGCCCGCAGGAAGTAGGTTGCCGGCATTTCGGGCAGATATTTCGCCCGGATGTCCAAGGCCTGCAAGGCCAGCGTGTACTGTTTATTCTCCGCGGCCACGATCGCCAGATTGCTGTATGCCTCGGCCAAATCCGGTTTCAGTTTTATCGCGATCAACAACTCCTGCTGCGACTCAGGATACTGCTTCTCATACATCAGCAGCGATCCCAGAGCGAAATGCGCCTCCGGATCCCGGGGCAGTTTTTCGACGGCTAGCCGAAATTGCTGCTCCGCTTCTGCATTCTTATTGGCCTTCACATAAAGCGTGCCCAGCTCCAAGGCAGCGTGCGGGTCGCCAGGGTTAGCCTGCAAACCGGCCTGCAACTCCTGAGCGGCTTCCTGGTTCTTGCCCTCGGCCACCAGCACCCGCCCCAGTTGAACGCGCGCGTTGCTGTTCTGGGGATCGGCTGCCAACAGCTTACGCAGCGCAGTCTCGGCGTCCGCGTATTTTTTCTGCGCGACATCAAGATTCACCAGCCCGGCCAGAGCCTCCTGCGATTTCGGGTCGACTTCCGCCGCTGCCTGATATTCTCGCGCAGCTCCGTCCAGATTGTTTTGCTTCTGATAAAGCTTTGCGGCCGACAGATGCGGCTCGGGATCTTTGGGATTGAGCTTGGCCGCCTCGCTGTAGGCAGCTAGAGCTTGCTGCGGGTCGGCACTCTCTTCGACCCGTCCTAGCGCCTGCCAAGCCCGCGCCAGTCCTGCCTGGGGATTGGCCGTCGGCTTTAGTTGCGTCGCCGCCTGCAAATATTTCGCTGCCTCGGCATTGTCGCCTTGTTTCGCCAACAGCAGGCCAAGATTCAAGTTCGACTCGAAGACGTCCGGCTTGGCGGCCACGGCTTTGCGATAGGCATCGATTGCCTCCGCGCGACGCTGGGTCGCGTTGTAAACGTATCCCAGGTCGAACCAGGCGCGGTAATCGCCGGGCTTGGCCGTCACCGCCTTTTGCAGCAGCGTTTCGGCGGTCGTCAGATCGTTGTGCTGCATTGCGGTTTCTGCCTGATCAACCTCGGGTGAGCTGTTGTCGTCGGGAACCGTTTCTTCGACGCGATGATGACGAATGGTGGGCTTGCTTTCCTGCGCGACCAGGCAGAGGGGAGTCACAGCCGTCGCGACCGCCGCGATTACAATCCACGCCGGGACTCTACGGACGCTCATAGGCTTACTCGTCGCCGTTGCGCGGCAAGACGTGCGCCAGCCACTGACCAGTGTACGAGCTCGGCTCATCGGCAATCGCTTCCGGTGGTCCCACCGCGACCACCTGTCCGCCGCGCGAGCCGCCTTCAGGACCAAGATCGATCACCCAGTCCGCCATCTTGATCACGTCAAGGTTATGCTCGATGACCACGATCGATCCACCTGCCTCGATTAGACGGCGGAAAGCGGCTAACAGCTTGCTGACATCGTCAAAATGCAAACCGGTGGTCGGCTCGTCGAAGATGTACAGCATGCGCGGCTGCCGCTTGTTCTGCTCACTTCGCGGCTTGCCGATGTCCCGCAACTTCGGCTGCAAATGCGCCGCCAGCTTCATGCGTTGGGCTTCGCCGCCGGAGAGCGTGGTCGCCGACTGCCCCAGCCGCAAGTAACCCAGGCCGACCTCTTCCAGCACTCTCAGCTTCTCCACGATCTTGGGTACGCCGGAAAAGAAGTGCAGAGCTTCCTTCACCGTCAGGTCCAACACGTCGTGAATATTTTTGCCGTGATAACGGATCTCCAGCACTTCCGGCTTGTAGCGCGTGCCCTTGCACTCCTCGCAGATAAGTTCCACGTCGGCGAGAAATTGCATTTCTACCGTGACCGTGCCGTCACCTTGGCAGGCTTCACAACGCCCGCCCGGAATGTTGAAGGAAAAATGTCCTGCGGTATAGCCCCGTTTCTCGCTCTCGGCCATGGAGGCAAACAACTCGCGGATGGCATCGAACGCCTTGATGTAGGTGACCGGATTCGAGCGCGGCGTGCGCCCGATGGGCGACTGATCGACCAGCACCACTTCGTCAATCCACTCCGCTCCCTCCACGCGATCAAGTTGCGCCTGCGGGCCTCCGGTGATCTGTCCCTTTTCCGCAGCCAGAGCGTTGTAGAGCACATCATGCACCAGCGTTGATTTCCCCGAGCCCGAGACGCCGGTAATCACCACTAGCATGCCCAGAGGAACGGCGACGTCAACCTTTTTCAAATTGTGGGCGCGCGCGCCGATTAGCTTGATCTTCCGTCCCGTGCCAGAGCGGCGTGCGGCTGGCAGTTGGATCCGCAGCTCTCCGCTGAGATAACGTCCCGTGAGGGAAGCCGGATTCTGCAGAATCTCGTCGTAGGTCCCGCTGGCGATCATGCGACCGCCATTCTCACCCGCTCCCGGTCCGAGATCGAGGATGCGATCGGCCGAACGCATGATGTCGGCATCGTGCTCGACCACCAGAATCGTGTTTCCCAGGTTGCGAAGATCCTGCAGAATTTTGATCAGGCGGCCGGTGTCGCGATGGTGCAACCCGATCGACGGCTCGTCGAGCACATACAGCGTTCCCACCAGCCGCGATCCCAGCGATGTCGCCAGTTGAATACGCTGCGCCTCGCCGCCGGAGAGGGTCGACGCCAACCGATCGAGCGTCAGGTATTCCAGTCCCACGTCGTTCAGGTAGCGCAGCCGGTCGTTGATCTCCTCCAGCAACTTACTGGCAATGTCGGCTTCCTGGCGCGTCAGCTCGACCTGCCCGAAGAAGCGCGTCGCCTCTTCCACGGTCATCGCCGATACCTGGCAAATATCTTTGCCGGCGATCTTCACCTGCCGGGCTTCCCGACGCAAACGCAGGCCGCCGCAATCGGAACACACCGAGTAGCCGCGATACCGGCTGAGGAAGACGCGTACATGCAGCTTGTACTTCTTGCGCTCCAGATGTTCGAAAAAGCCGCGCACGCCCCAGAACTTTTCATCGCCGTTGATGATGTAGGTCTGCTGATCGGCGGTGAGGTCCTGCCACGGTACGTCGAGCGGGACGGCGGCGACGCGCGCATAGCGCCGCATCTCGGTGGCCAGCGGCTTGTACTTGGGCTTGGTCCAGGGCTCGATGGCGCCCTCCGACAGCGTCAGGGTCTTATTGGGGATGACCAGGTTCAAGTCGAAATCGATGGTGTTGCCGAAGCCCTGGCAACGCGGACAGGCGCCAAACGGATTGTTGAAGGAGAACAGCCGCGGCTCTGGCTCCTCATAACGGATGTCGCACTGCTTGCACTCAAAGCGCTGCGAAAAGCGGAATTGCTGCACCGCCTCGCCTTCGCGTGGCGCCGTTTCGAATAAAACTTCGCCGGCTTCGCGATAGCCTTGCTCCACGGAATCCACGATTCGCAATCGAGCGTCGGGTGAAACTGAGATGCGATCGATCAGCACCAGAACCGGTTCGGCGAAGTTCAGATCGAGCAGCGACTCGGGCGTGGAAAATTCGAACAGCTGACCGTTCTGATAGAGCCGGTTGTAGCCGCGCTTGCGCAACTCGAACAGGCGTTCCTTTAACAGGGAATCTTCCACTGTCTTCGCGCTTTTCTTCTTGGTTTTCGCAGCCGTCCGGCGTCCCTTAACCTTCTCAGGTTTGGAAGGCGGAGGCGGTGGTTGCAGCGGGAAGAAGACCTGCACCCGCGTTCCTTCCCCGAGCGCCAGAATCCGGTCAGCCACCTCGTCGACCGTATCCTTCTTTACCTCCAGCCCGCAGTTCAGGCAATAGGTCCGGCCGACACGCGCGTAGAGTAGCCGCAGATAGTCGTAGATTTCGGTGGCCGTGGCCACGGTCGAGCGCGGATTACGCGTGGTGTTTTTCTGCCGGATGGCAACCGCCGGGGCGATGCCGTCGATCACATCGACGTCGGGCTTCTCAATGCGCTCCAGGAACTGCCGCGCGTACGCTGACAGCGATTCGACATAGCGCCGCTGCCCCTCGGCGTAAATGGTGTCGAACGCCAGCGACGACTTGCCCGATCCCGAGACTCCCGTCACCACCGTCAACAGGTTGTGCGGAATCTCAAAATCGATGTTCTTCAGATTGTGGACGCGTGCTCCGCGTACGGTAATGCTGTCGTTCGACATGGCCCCAGGGTTTCGGCAGGCGTTACCACGAAGTGCCGCATGCACCCCGCCCTTACAGATTGGCTTAAATCCGGCTGCCGAAACTTCTTATTATAGCGGGTAAAATTGAGGGCTGCCTGGGCTGAATTTTCATACATTATGACCGCTACCACGGAAAGGCAAAGAAATGACCTTCAATCCAACTCATCCCGGTGGGGTGCTGCGTGACTATCTTGGCGACATGAGAGTCGGGGACGCAGCTTCCCGCCTGGGGGTTACGCGGGCTCACCTGTCTCGAATTCTAAACGGGCATGCCAGCATTACGGCCCCCATGTCGCTTCGGCTTTCGGCGGCGCTTGGAACTAGCCCGGATTTCTGGCTGAAGATGCAGGTTCAATATGACTTGTGGCAGGCGCGTAAAACCGCAAAGTGCAAAGTCAAAGCGTTTCCAAACGTAACCGAGGGACGGGAGATGGCCGCTAAGTAAGCGGGCGCGCACTGCTCTTAAATCGCAAGATAGCGTGACGCTTGCCGCACGCGAGTTCTTATCGCGCGAAGTACAGCAGCCCGAAGATGTACAACCACAGCAGTCCCATGAAGTGCCAGTACCAGGCGGTCACGTCGATCACGATACGTCGCGTCTCCGGCGGACGGTGCAGCCAGTTGGTGATGCCGGCATACAGCAGCGCGAAGATTCCGCCAATCAGGTGGACCGCATGGACTCCGGTAAGAATGAAGAAAAACGAACTGCTGACGTTGGAGGCGAATGTCAGGTTGCTGCGTTCCAGCACATACCACGCATAGCCCTGTCCGCCAAGAAAACTCAGTCCCAGGAAGATCGTGCCCCACACCCACGGCAGAGCGTGGTTGATATCGACGCGAATTCCCGGGATTTCGGCGATGGGCGCCAGCGCAACATCTTCCGCCGCTCGCCGCCGCGCGATCTCCAGGGTGATACTGCTCAAAATCAGGATGAAGGTATTGCACAGCAGAATCCGGATGGGCAGCGCCAGCGGCGCCCAATTGCTGATGTAATCGTTTCGCCCCGGGTCCCACACCGCGCCGGCTTTGCGCACCACGTAGGCGGTGGTGAACGAGATGAACAACATCACCACCGATGACAGGCCCAGTACCAGGCCCAGTCGATAGCGCCGCAGCCGCTCGCCGTAGCTGGGCTCATCGTCGCCGCCCCGGCCTCCACCTCCACCCCAACCGCCCGGCCAGTTGGCCGTAGGGCCGCGGCCTCCGCCACCCTGCGAAGTTTTCGGCTCTCGAATACTGATTCCCCGACTCACGCTACCAAGCCTTCATTCCCGGAGTAGCCATCAGACCAGCGTCCAGTCTGACCCAAGGTCCGGGAAATTCATTTCCCGACACTGTCACAAGCCTATGTGACATTATGATGCGCGCGCTTGCGGTGGAACTCAACTTTTCCGTGAAAGCAGTTTGTCCTGAGCAAAGTTTTGCGGGACCGGCCCCGGAAATTCGTCATTTTGTATTTGTCATGCTGAGCGGAGCGCGGAGCGGGCGAGAGCAGTCGAAGAAGCCTACCACCGCGAGGGACCTGATCTGGATAGAGGTCCCTTCGGCAAACTCAGCCCAGGCTCTTGCACTTCGGCGTCCGAGACCGGGCTACTGGATGACTCACGCCTGTCAGGCCCCGGGCTGACATACAATTGAGTGGTAGTTCGCCCTGCCCATGAAACGTGTCCTCATCATCCTGGTTATAGCAGTCGCCGTGCTCTACGCCGCCGATTTTCTCTCGTTGCGCTTTGGGATTCCGGCGCGCAACCCTGTGGGCAGCGTTACCGTCCACACCTTCTACTCCGTGAAACTGAAGAACGGCAAGACCGAGTACGATTACTATGGCGATCACGAGGTGAATTGCACCAATTCCGCCTTTCCCCAGTACGGTCTGAAGCCCTGCTGGTGGGCCAGTCGCCACACCAATGAGCAAATCAAGATCGACTCCGGAAATCCTAATAACCCAAGTTTGTTTTGAAGAGCCGTCAGCCGTCAGCTAGGACCGCTTTTCGCTCTTCGCCATTCGCTCTTCGCTAAAGCTAGGAATGACGCAAAGATGCGGCCGGACGCATTTGAATGCGGAAAAAGAGTGACAGTGTTACCTTTTGGCTGATAGCTGATAGCCGATAGCTGATAGCTGATGGCTGACGGCTGAAAGCTGGCGGCTGAGAATTTATGAGTACCACCGAACGCACCGAATGGGATCGCCGTTACCGGGAAGGCACGCACCAGTCCCTGACGCCCGATCCTTTTCTGGTCAGCGCCTATGAGGAATTCATTGCGCCCAGCTTTCCGCAGCCGGGGCGCGCCCTCGATTTAGCGGGAGGCGTAGGTCGTCATGCCATCTTCCTGGCCGAGCGCGGCTGGGAGGTCACGCTGATCGATATCTCTCCCACGGCGCTGGAAAGTGCCAAGTCTGAGGCCAGGCGACGGGGTTTGCACATGTCTGTCAAGCAGGCAGATCTGACAGAGACGCCGCTACCCGTGTCGAGCTTCGATTTGGTTCTAAATTTCTTCTATCTGGAGCGAGCATTATTTCCGCAGATCTCGGCGGCGCTCAAGTCTGGCGGCCTGCTGATCTTTAAGACTTACACGCGCGAACAACTCAGGCTCGGGGGCGGCCCTACTCATCCCATGCACCTGCTGGAAAGCAATGAACTGCTGCGCGCCTTCGCCGCCCTGCGAATCCTGCACTATCACGAATCGATCAAAGACAAGGCCGTAGCAGAGCTGGTGGCGCGGAAGGAGTAGCTGTCAGCCATCAGCACTCAGCACTCAGCACTCAGCCGTCAGCACTGAGCCCTCAACTCCCGGTTGCTTTTGACGCTAAGCGGCCTTAAGCACCCGCTCTTGGATCTCGCAACTGCCTCCGCCGCTCGGATTGAATAAGTCATCCTCCGGCAGGAATACGGCATAGGGGCTGAATGCTGAGTGCTAAATGCTGACGACTAACAGCTGACGGCTGACGGCAGCACCACTTGCATCTTCTGCCACTCCTGCCTCATCTTGGTTTCATGTCCAAGCACGAACCAGTTCACGGTCATGAGGTAAAGAAGGAGCAAATCGTCAACAACTGCTTCGGTTGTGGCCCCGGCAACCAGGCCGGGCTGCGGCTGGAGTTTGTTCTCGATAAGCAGCGCCAGCGTTTTGTCTGTCACTTCCAACTGGAGGACCGCTTCGTCGGCCCCCCGGGCCACGCTCACGGCGGTATCATCGCCACCATCCTTGACGAGGCCATGGGTAAGGTCAACAAGCTCCGCGACGTGATCGCGCTGACTGGCCGGATGGAAGTCGATTACCTCTTGCCCGTCCCGCTGGCCACGCCGCTCACGGTCGAAGGCTGGGAACTGGGGGTGAACGGCCGTGAGCATATGCACGCTGCCGCGATTCATAACGCGGACGGAGAACTGCTGGCCGAGAGCAAAGGAAAATTCATTGAGATCGATCCTCATCGCATGTTTGCTAAGTTTCTGAAAAAGGAGCACAGCGACGCGACCTGATTTTTGAAAACGTTGCCGCAAAGGGAGTGTGTGAAAATCCGTGCCCGTCAACTCAGGAATCAGGTGTCAGTCAACCCTTTAGACTAGCGCTGGGTAATAACCAAAGTTGGCGTCGCGAGCGAGACAATACGGACCGGAAATCGAGCCCGCAAGGGCGACTTAGTCTAGCCCAGGACGCAGCGCAAGCGGAGTCCTGGGTGCAGTGGTAATGAGTTCGAGTCCCGTAGGGACGGCAGAGGTTCTCACACGGATTCTTCAGCGCTGCATTGCAAAACCTAGGCTTTGCCGCTCAGTAACGAGACTACGGCTACCTCAGGCGCTAAAGCGCAAGCTCAATGGCAGGCCGTGGACGCAAGCCTGAAGGCCTGCTCCACCCGCGAAGACTGCAAGTCACGGCTAAACCCCCACTACCACACTCCTGCGTTCCATCAGTACGGTGTCGCGCCAGCGTCCGTCCATGCAGCCAATCTTTTCGCGCCTGCCTACGATGCGGAATCCGGCCTGCTGATGCAATCGGATGCTGATCGCATTCTCGGCCAGGATTCCCGCCTGCAAGGTCCAAATGCCGTTCTTTTCCGACTCCGCAATCAGCGCCGCGAGCAACTGCCTTCCAATTCCTTGACCCTGCGCCTGTTCCGCGACGTAGATGCTGACCTCGGCTACGCCTTCATATACGCGCCGCGTCGAAACCTTGCTCAGCGCCGCCCAGCCCAAAATCTTGCTTCCCACGCAGGCCACCAATCGGCAAGCCGTCAGATGCCGTACGTCCCACTCCTTCCACGCAGGAACCGATTGTTCAAACGTGGCATTGGCGGTTGCAATACCCTGGGCGTAGATCTCGCGCACCGCCTCCCAATGCTGCTCCGTCATCGGCACGATTTCGCAGGCTGTCATCCGCGGCTCCTGGTGGCAAGTATAAAGATCGAGTCTGCCGGCGGCCGAATCCAAGGAGGTTACAGCGGGGTTACGCAGCGCATTCGCGCAAGGTAGAATAGAAAGTTACAGAGCTTCGAGCGTGCCCGGCGTATCCGCATTTGTCCCCCAGTGCCTTAGCCAACTGCTAATTGCCAACTGCCAAATGCGAATCGTCGCACACCTGCGAGTGGGAGAAGTTCATGTCAGAAAACAACGGTAACAACACCAGTTTGCGTCTGAAAACCGGCCTGGCCGAGATGCTGAAGGGCGGCGTCATCATGGACGTGATGAGCGTCGAGCAGGCCGAAGTCGCCGAGAAAGCCGGCGCGTCCGCGGTCATGGCGCTGGAGCGCGTGCCCGCCATTATTCGCGCCGAGGGCGGCGTATCCCGCATGGCCAATCCCAAGCTCATCAAGCAGATCATGGCGACGGTCTCCATTCCCGTGATGGCCAAATGCCGTATCGGCCACTTTGCCGAGGCGCAAATTCTCCAGGAGATTGGCGTCGACTACATCGACGAGTCGGAGGTGCTGACCCCGGCTGACGAAGAGCATCATGTCGATAAGCACGCCTTCACCACGCCGTTCGTCTGCGGCGCGCGCAACCTGGGCGAGGCTCTTCGCCGCATCGCCGAGGGTGCCGCGATGATTCGCACCAAAGGCGAAGCTGGTACAGGCGATGTGATCCATGCTGTCAAGCACATGCGGCAAATAGTTAAAGAAATGCGTCAACTTACGGTGATGAGCGAGGAAGAGCTTTTTGCCGCCGCCAAGAACCATCAGGCGCCGTACGAGTTGGTGCGGATCGTCGCTAAAGCAGGGAAGCTGCCGGTGCCGAATTTCTCTGCCGGAGGCATTGCGACTCCCGCCGACGCTTCGCTCATGATGCAGTTGGGAGCCGAGGCCGTGTTCGTCGGTTCGGGCATCTTCATGAAGGGTGGAGCGACGCCGCTCGACCTGACCGTCACCGCCGAACGCGAGGAAGCCGAGTCCCGTGCTCAGGCCATCGTGACCGCAACCACGCACTTTGACGATCCCAAGATCCTCGCCGAAGTCAGCGAGCAAATGACAGGAGCCATGAAGGGCCTGGCCGTCGGCGCCATCGAGGAGAAGGACCTGCTGCAGACGCGGGGATGGTGAGAAGGCCGCTCCTCGCCATTCGCTCTTCGCTTTTCGCCAGAACGGCCAATGGAGGCTTAGGTGAGAAATCATGAGGAGCTTGAGGTGTGGCAAAAGGCACATGCCCTCACCATTAAGTCCTATCGGATAACCGAGTGCTTTCCCCGTTCAGAGTTATTCGGGTTGACCTCTCAAATTCGCAGAGCGGCAGGATCAATCGGCGCTAACCTTGCTGAAGGATGTGGCAGATGGGGCGACGCGGAACTGGCCCGCTTTGTTCAAATAGCCATGGGTTCCGCAAGCGAGTTACAGAACCATCTCCGACTGGCCAAGGATCTTGATTTCCTAAGCCCCCCAGATTACGCGACCACCCTCAAGGATGTAACCAGCGTTCGCCAAATGTTAACTGCATTTCTGCAGACTCTTCGAGGCTTGCGGACCGCAGACAAGGTTATGCCGAGGTCTCTGGCGAAAAGCGAATAGCGAACGGCGAATAGCGTCCTTATGATCATCGGCGTTCTAGCACTGCAAGGCGATTTCGATGCCCACCGGCGCCGGCTGGAAGAACTCGGCGCGGAAGTTGTGCTCGTACGCAAGGCCGAGGAGTTTGACCAGATCGATGGCCTGGTCATTCCCGGCGGCGAGTCGAGCACGTTCCTGAAGCTTCTAGATGCGCAGACTTTCCAGAAGCTGAACGACTTCGTCCACGCCAAGCCGACCTTCGGAACCTGCGCCGGTGCGATCATGCTGGCCAGGGAAGTCGAGAATCCTCATCAGCCCGGTCTGAATGCCATCGACATGACGATTCGCCGCAACGCCTACGGCCGCCAGATCGATTCCACCATCGTCGAAGCCGCCACTGCTCTGGGCGATGAGCCGCTGGAAATGGTCTTCATCCGCGCTCCCCGCATCGAAAAAGTCGGACCCGACGTAGAAGTGCTGGCGAAGCGCGATGATTATCCCGTGCTGGTGCGCAAGGGAAAGGTAATGGCCGCAACCTTCCATCCCGAACTGTCGCAGGACGAGCGCGTTCACGCGGAGTTTTTGAAGCTGGTGAAGAATGGGTCGCGATTAAGACAGAGTCCCCCCCTCCGAGACTGACAGCTGACAACCGACTACCGTCTACCGACTACCGACAACTGCTCTTACGGCGTGATCTCGAAGACAGTACCGTTGTTGTAGGTGCCACCCTCTGACGCCGTACCATAGAGGTTGCCGTTAGCATCGATAATAAGGGTGCTCGTCGGGTATGCTCCAGTTGGATCAGACTGGCCGGTGAAGTCGTGGAGTGAGGTGTAAGTCCATCCATTAGTTCCATTCGTCAGCTTAAAAACGGTACCCGCTCCGTAGGCGCCACCGGCGGTAACTGTGCCATAGAGGTTGCCAGCGGCATCCATAGCCAGCTTGCCCAGCGAGCCGCAGAAATAGCTGTAGATGCAACCGGAACCGGAGATGCTTGGCAAGTTGTAGAGGACGTTCAGCACGCCGCTGGGGGAAAGCCGGAAAACGGTGCCAGCTCCGTGAGTCCCACACGCAGTTGTAGTTCCGTAGAGATTTCCGGCTGAATCGACGATCAGCCCTCCCACTGGAACGCACCCACTCGTATGCGCAAAAGCTTGGATGGTTCGTTCTGTCCAACTCGACCCGGATAGCGACAACTGGTAAAGCGTGCCCCCTCCTCGAAAACCACCTTCCTCCGTGATGCCGTAAAGATTGCCGGATCTGTCAATGACGACGCCCCCAGACGGGTTCGCTCCGTCATCAAGGCCTTGGAAGGAATAGATGACGTTGCCCAGCCAGCCGCCGCCCGACGGCGTGAGTTGATAAACAACGCCGTCGCCCGAGGAGCCGCCTACTGCCGCAGTAACGTATAAATTGCCCTCCCGGTCGAAGCTGACGTCACCTTGAGGATAGTCTCCATCACTAATTGTGAAGTAATGAATCACCGTTTCATTCCAGAGAGCTAGTCCTGACGCTGCCGGTGACACGTGGTAAACCGTGCCGCAGCCAAACTGGCAGGAGCCGCGTCCTCCCTGATTGGTAACGCCATACAGAGTTCCGTCTTGGGCAATGGTCACCCTGCCACTAGGGATGAGCCCATCGGGTGGGCCTTGAAAGTGGTAGAGAGGAATCAATATCCAGCCAGAATCCGCGTTCAACAAATGGAATACTGTTCCGCACCCTGTATCGCAAGCAGAACCATTACTGAGGCCGACGGACCCGGTCGCCCCATAGAAATTCCCTGCTCCGTCCATCGTTAACCCAGGCTGAGGGCCTGCGCCGTCTGCACCACCGGTGAACGTGTAAATCACTTTGAAAGTCTGAGCGCGCGCCGCTGTCGTTGCCACGATCGCAAACCCAACCGCCAATGACAGCGCGACTGTCCCGAGTTGCGCGATGTGTCGAGGAAAGTTTTTGAAATTCAGAAGAGAAGTGGGAGTCATGATGACGCTCCTTTCATGGAGACCGAAAGGTGATACCCGTCCGCTGAATCAGGAGACAGCGGAAGGATTCTGTTGTTCGAGCGCCTGGAAGAACATCGAGTGTCAAGCTGTGTCACGGCGCCAAGAAGCATAGGAGGCGAGAAGCCCGGAACTTCTCCGAGGGACACTCACCAGAATTACACGCTTGCGAAGAAAGTTTGTCAGTGACCCACGCAATGCTGCCGAGTGACAAGCTCAAAACCGAAAAGCCAATCCGCACGCGCCGCGTCCCCGTGGTGAAAAGCAATCTACCTGTCATAATCTAAGACGAAGTATTCACCTCGACAGACAGGAACGAGAGCACTCATCTCTATGGCTGAATCTCCCATCACTGCCCGCACTCAGGATTTTGCTACCTGGTATCAGGACGTTGTTTTGCAAGGCGACATGGCCGAGCCCGCCGAAATCGTTAAGGGCTGCATGGTCATCAAGGCCAACGGCTACGCTGTCTGGGAGCTGTTGCAGCGCGAACTCGACGACCGCTTCAAAGCCACCGGCCATCAGAACATGTACTTCCCGCTGCTGATCCCGCAGAGCTTTCTGCACAAGGAAGCCGAGCACGTCGAAGGTTTCTCGCCCGAGTTGGCGGTGGTCACCCTGGCCGGCGGCAAGCAACTGGAAGAGCCGTATGTGATCCGTCCGACGTCGGAGACCATCATCGGCCACTTCTTCGCCAGGTGGATCAAGAGCTGGCGCGATCTGCCCATGCTGGTGAACCAGTGGGCCAACATCATTCGCTGGGAGCTGCGCACGCGGATGTTCCTCCGGACTACCGAATTTCTCTGGCAGGAAGGCCACACCGCGCATTCCGACCACGATGAAGCGGTCGAGGAAGTGCTGCGCATGCTCGACGTTTACGCCGACGTGGCCGAGAACGTTATGGCGATGCCCGTCATCAAGGGGCGCAAGACGCAATCGGAGAAATTCGCCGGAGCGCTGCGCAGCTATTCCATCGAAGCCATGATGCAGAACGGCTTCGCCTTGCAGGCCGGCACCAGTCACGACCTGGGGCAGAATTTCGGCAAGGCGTTCGACGTGCAGTTCCAGAGCAAGGAAGGTCAGCTCGATTATGTCTGGCAGACCAGTTGGGGCGTGAGCACGCGGCTGATCGGCGGCCTGATCATGAGCCACTCCGACGACAAGGGCCTGGTGCTGCCGCCGAAGCTGGCGCCGATCAAGGCCGTGATGGTGCCGATCTATCGCAAGGATGAAGAGAAAGAAAAAGTGCTGGAAGCCGCTCACCGCATCGCGAAGGATGTTGGCGCGAAGGTGGATGACCGCGAAGGCCAATCGCCGGGCGCGAAGTTCTTCTATTGGGAGCGGCGTGGTGTGCCGGTGGTGCTGGAACTCGGACCGCGTGATCTGGCATCGGGCAGTCTTGTCCTGAAGCGGCGCGATACCGGAACGAAAGAGCCGCTGCCGCAAGCTGACGTTGCGGGTAAACTCCCGGCGCTGCTCGATCAGATGCAGAAGAATATGTATGACGCGGCCAAGCAGCGTCTGAAGGCGAACACGGTTTTGGCCAACTCGATCGAAGAAGTCGAGTCGGTGCTGAAAGATGTTACGGCTGAAAAGGGTGGCGGCAAGTTCGTCATGGCACACATGAAAGACGATCCCCGCTGCGATGCGCGCATGAAAGAGTTCAAAGCCACCATCCGCTGCATTCCTTCGGTCGACGAATACGATGGGTCGGGCAAATGCATTGTCACCGGGGAAGAAGTGGATCGGCGCGTGGTGATCGCGAAAGCATACTAAAGGGCTATTCACCACGGAGACACAGAGAGCACGGAGGAATTCTTAGTATTTCTTTTGACTGCTATGACCAAGAGGCTGGATGTGGTCAGGTCAACGCGATGGTTAACCTTGTGAATTGATTTTCTCCGTGACCTCCGTGTCTCTGTGGTGAAAACGATTTGAGGAGCTAGCATGGGTCTCTACGATTTTTCTGCAACACTTAATAATGGCAAAGAAAAGAAGCTCAGCGCCTTCAAAGGGAAGGTCTTGCTGATCGTGAACACGGCCAGCAAGTGCGGCTTCACCCCGCAATACCAAGGTCTGCAAGAGCTCTATGCGAAATACAACGAACGCGGTTTCGAATTGCTGGCCTTTCCTTGCGATCAGTTTGGACATCAGGAGCCGGGCTCCGACGAAGAGATCAAAACCTTCTGCGAGACTAACTATGACGTCAATTTTCCGCTGTTCTCCAAAATCGATGTCAACGGCAGTGACGAGCATCCGCTGTACAAGTTTCTGAAGAGCGAGAAGGGCGGATTGTTGGGCGACTCGATCAAGTGGAACTTCACCAAGTTTCTGGTCGACAAGAATGGCAAGGTCATCGAGCGCTACGCGCCTACGACTCCGCCCGAGAGGATCGGGCCCGATATTGAGAAGCTGCTGGGGAAGTGAGGCGCCCAGGGTAAGACCGCAGATCCCTCGGCTCCGCTCGGGATGACAAGAACCAGTTGTCAGTTGTCAGTTGTCAGGAAAACCGCAGATCCCCCGGCTTCACTCGGGATGACAAGAGCCGGTGGCCAGTTGTCAGTAGCCAGTTGTCAGGAAGGGCGCGGGATGCCAAACATAAAACCGGATGTAATCCAATTTCAAGGTGTCATCCTGAGCGCAGTGACCGCCGGGTTGGGCGGTCACGGAGTCGAAGGACCTGCTGTTCCGGGCCCCGCGACGATCATCGCACTGGCGAAAACCGCAGATCCCTCGGCTCCGCTCGGGATGACAAATCAAAAATATTGCGCGGCCTGTACAGAGTGAGAATAGATCCCTACGAGTTTCGCGCGGCCTCTTCTTCGGCGGCGTCCTGTTCGTCGCGCTCGGACACGTGAGTGGGAGGATAGGCGTACATCTTGCTCACAACGGTGGTTGCCGCGTGGCGGCGCTCGGCGATCATCTCGGCGACAATGGCCACCGCAATTTCCTCCGGCGTGACCGCCCCGATTTCCAAGCCGACCGGAGCGTGGACATTGGCGAACTTCTCGGCGGGAATCCCTTCCTTCTCCAGCTCTTTGTAGATCGAGATGGTCTTGCGCCGCGAGCCGATCATGCCCAGATAGCGCGCGCCCGCATTCACCGCCCAGCGCAGCACGCGCATGTCATCACGATGTCCGCGGGTGACGATGACGATGTACGCTCCTTCACACAGACCCAGCCGCGCCGTCACCGCTTCGAAGTCGTCGGCGATGACGTCGCGTGCGTCGGGAAAGCGCTCGCGGTTGGCGTAGGACTCGCGGTCGTCGATGATCACCACCTCGAAACCCGCAATGGTGGCGACTTTGTAGAGGTTATAGGCGACGTGTCCGGCGCCGAAAATGTAAAGCAGCGCTGGAGGCAGTACTGGCTCGATGAAAATCTCCAGCGTGCCGCCGCACACCAGACCGGTATCGTACTTGGGATTGTTGTTCAGGTTGAAGGTCAGCGAGCGCGGCTTTTCTTCTTCCATCACCTCGCGGGCCGCCTGCCACACCTCGGCTTCGACACAGCCACCGCCGATCGTCCCGGCGATAGAGCCGTCGTCGCGAACCAGCATCTTCGCGGTCTGGAAGGAGGGAATCGAGCCGCGAACGTTGGTGATGGTAGCAACAGCTCCGCGACGTCCCTCCCGGCGAAGCTGAACGATCTGTTCGTAGATGTCCACTGGACTTGATTATTCCTGTCTGGAGTAACGAAGTCAAAACAGTCAATTAGAATGATGCTTCCTGTCGCAGTAAGGTCTCGAATCTGTGTCGCGTTACAGGACTTTGAATGTTTACTCAGGGAGGTCGCGGGCAATGTACCAGAAATCGTTCCAGTCACAGCCATTCAGCTTCCGTTGTGTTGTGTTATTCCTGCTCACTATATCCTTTTCTGGTTTTGTCTTCGCCCAGCAATCGTCCGAAAAGCTAATCATTGGGGGTGAGTCCTTTGGTGTTGGGATGGCACAGCAGGAGGCGATGAAAAAGCTAGACAAATGTTGTGTTGTCTCGGGTGGGAAAGATCCACGGGATACGGCTGTGCAGGCCTTTTTCATAATGAATAAAAGTCGGAACGACATTCTTGGTGGCATTTGGTTCCGTGACAACAAGGTCGAGAGACTTGAGCGCGACGGCGAGTTCTCTGATGACCCCAACGCTGTTAATTTTCTGACGTCGCTTTACCGACTACTGTTGCAGGACTCACCCTCAAAGACATCGACGATCATCCTTCAGACGGGGACACTGGAGGCTTCAAATGCTTCCAGCAAGGTGGTCACTTTCATATTCAAAGACGGCAGGAGCGTAGAACTGCAGATTGTCGCACCAGACGATCCACAAAAGCCTCGCCAAGTCAGTCTCAAAGAAGCTTGGGATAAGCAATAACACTTTTCTTTTGAGGAGATCTCAATGAAAGCGGTTCGCATTCATGAGTTCGGCGGTCCTGAAGTTTTCAAATATGAAGATGCGCCCGACCCGGTGCTGCGCAAAGACCAGGTGCTGGTTCGAGTTCGCGCTTGCGCGTTGAATCACCTTGACCTTTTCGTGCGCGGCGGTCTGCGGGGCGTAACCTTGCCGCACATTCTGGGCAGCGACATCGCAGGCGAAGTGGTCGAAGCGGGCGAATACATTACCGACGTGAAGCCGGGAACGCGCGTGCTGCTGGCGCCGATGGTTTTCTGCAATCATTGCGAGCAGTGCATGAGCGGGCATCACAACTTTTGTCCGCAGTTTGCGGTGCTGGGTAACACGGTTGACGGCGGAAATTGCGAACTGATTGCGGTCCCTCGCGTCAACGTGATACCCATTCCCGACTCACTTGACTTCGTAAACGCCGCTAGCGTTCCTCTGGTTTTCCTCACTGCATGGCACATGCTGCTGGGCCGCGCCCACCTCCGCGCCGGGCAGACAGTTTTGGTGCTGGGCGCAGGTTCGGGCGTGGGATCGGCCGCCATCCAGATTTCGAAGATGCTGGGCGCTGATGTCATCACCACCGCGGGCGACGAGCGCAAGCTGGCCAAGGCCCGCGAACTCGGCGCCGATCACACCATCGATCACTACAAGCAGAAGATTGCTGACGAGGTGAGGCGCATCACCAACAAGCGTGGCGTCGACATCGTCTTCGAGCACGTTGGTGTCGCGACCTGGCCCGACAGCCTGCGATCACTCAAGCCCGGAGGCACGCTAGTTACCTGCGGCGCAACCACGGGCTACGAGGCGAGTCTCGACCTACGCGTACTCTTCGCCAAGCAAATCTCGTTGCTAGGATCGTATATGGGCGAGATGGGAGAGCTGCATGAAGTGCTGAAGCACGTCTTCGCCGGCAAGCTGAAGCCGGTGGTGGATCGCACCTTCCCGCTGAGCGAAACCCGCGCCGCACATGAGTACCTTGCCAGAAGTGAGATGTTCGGCAAAGTGGTGCTGACGGTTAGCGGAGAAAGTTAAGGGCCGCCCAACTCAACTCTGGGCGGTCCGAAGTATTACGGATGATCTGATTAAGTGTAAGCGAAGGCCCTCAGCAGCTAAACAGCCGAAAAAGCAGATTCCTCGTGGGCTGAAGCCCACTCGGAATGACAAAAATAAAGCCCCTCTACGGCGCAGCTGAAGCCGCGCCCCTTCAAAACCGGTGCTCATCGAGCTTTTCAGCAAACTGTAAAGCCGCATGATTTTCGCGGTAATTGACGGACGGCCTGAAGAGACTGTGTCGCGAGCCGTGTCGCCGCTCTGCGGCTCTGGAGAATTCCCGCTTGTGCGGGGGCTTACGCCCCCGCCTAACTTCATGTCGCCGCTTTGCGGCTAGTTTGAATGGTTATTCCAGTTGTTTGTTCCACCAGAAAATTTTCTTCCCGGTTGCGACATAGTCTCTGAAGGCCGCCTCCTTCAAAATAACACTTAATCCGAGTTTCCCTACTGCTTACGGCGTGACTTCGAACACCGTTCCGTTGTTCACGGTGCCGCCTAGCGACGTTGTGCCATACAGGTTGCCGGCGGAATCGAGAATCAGATTCGATTCGGGATAAAATCCGTCGCTGCCGTCGAAGTTGAAGTTGTGGAGCACGGTGTCATCCCAAACTCCGCCTGCCGGCGTCAGCTCGAACAGGGCGCCGTAATTGTTAACTCCGCCAACGTAGGTGGTGCCGAAGAGAGTGCCTGCGGCGTTCATCGCCAATCCGGCCTGTGGAGTGTTGCCATCGGTGCCGTCAAAGCTGTGGAGCACTTTCTCCGTCCAGCCTCCACCATTCGGCGTCAGCTGGAAAGCCGTGCCAGCGCTGTGAATACCACCGCCTTCCGTTGTGCCGTAGAGATTGTTTGCCGCGTCGAAAATCAATGAGCCTTGCGGGAAAGCTCCATCGCTTCCGTTGAAGTTGAAGCTGTGCAGCACGGTTTCATTCCAGCCGCCAGTACCGTTCGGCGACAGCTCGATGACAGTGCCGTAGAAGTGCAGACCGCCAAGGTCAGTGGTGCCGTAGAGATTGCCGGCGGAATCAAAGATCAGCGCGGAGAGAGGAAGAGCCCCATCACCATTGCCCAGATCGAAGCTGTGCAGCACCCGCTCAGTCCAGCCCCCACTGCCATTCGGCGCCAACTGGAAAGCGGTTCCCGACTCGTGAATGCCACCGAAGTAGGTGGTTCCGTATAGATTGCCAGCGCTGTCGAAGATCAACCCGGCCTGGGGATAATATCCGTCTGTGCCGTTGCCGAAGCTATGCAGCACCCGCTCACTCCATCCGTCACCGCTGGGTGACAATTCGAACACCGCGCCGAGGAGGTGAATGCCGCCCTGGGAAGCCGTGCCGTAGAGATTGCCGGCGCCGTCGAAAATCAGGCTGGCCAGGGGAGCTGCCGCATCGGTGTAGTGACCGAAGCTATACAGCACTTTTTCGCTCCAGCCGCCACCTCCGTCCGGCGTCAATTCGAAAAGTGTCCCTAAGTCGTAGGCGCCGCCCGCGCTGGTGGTGCCGTAATAATTTCCCGCAGTGTCGCGGACCAGCCCGGCGAAGAGCGGGTTGGCGCCGTCGGTACCATTGAAGTTGAAGCTATGCACGATCGATTCAGTGAAGCCGCCACCTTGTCTGGGCGCCAACTCGAAAACCGTTCCGACACTGAAAGGGCCTCCGGTAATGGTTGTGCTGTAGAGATTCCCAGCGCTATCCAGCAGCAGCTCCGCCGAAGGATAAGTTCCATCGGAGCCATTGAGGTTGAAGCTGTGCAGCACAGTCTCGGTCCAGCCGCCGCCTTGTTTGGGGGCCAACTCGAACGCAGTCCCAAAGTTGTGAATGCCGCCAGTCTGCGTCGTACCATAAAGATTCCCGGCGGCATCGAGCACCAGCCTGGAGAAGGGACTGACCCCATCCGTCCCATTGCCGAAGTTGTGCAGCACGGTCTCGGTCCAGCCGCCGCCCTGCTTAGGTGACAACTCGAACACGGTCCCGCAACCATTGCCGTCGCAGGGATGAATTCCTCCGATGGGGGATGTGCCGTAAAGATTGCCCGCCGCATCGAAGATCATGCCGGCATAAGGTCCGGCCGCATCCGTGCCATTGCCGAAATTGTGCAGCACGGTTTCGGTCCAGCCGCCGCCCTGTTTCGGCGACAGCTCAAATGCTGTCCCGCCAAGATGAATGCCGCCACTTTGGGTTGTGCCGTAGAGATTGCCGGCGGCATCGAAGATCAGGTTGCTCTCGGGAAAGGCGCCGTCCTGGCCGTTGTAGTTGAAGCTGTGCAGGATGGTCTCGGTCCAGATACCGCCTTGGCCGGACGACAACTCAAACGCGGTTCCATAGTTGTGAATGCCGCCAGCCTGCGTCGTTCCGTAGAGATTGCCGGCAGCATCGAAGCTCAGGCCGGCGTAAGGTATGCGTCCATCGGTGTCTTTACCGAAACTATGCAACACCTTCTCGGTCCAGTTGCCGCCTTGTTGCGACAGCTCAAAGGCGGTTCCATCGCCGTGAATTCCGCCGTTGAACGTGGTGCCATAAAGATTGCCGCCGGTATCGAGCAGCAGGCTGGCGTAGGGATAGATGCCGTCGCTACCGTTATTCTGGAAGCTGTAGAGCAGCTTCTCCGACCAGCCGCCGCCTTGTTGGGGCGACAATTCGAAGACCGCGCCTGCATTGTAAGTCCCGCCGTAGTAGCTGGTGCCATAGCGATTCCCGGCGCCGTCGACGATGAGGCCGGAGTAGGAAAAGGCCGCATCTGTTCCGTTGGGAGTGAAGCTGTGCAGCACCTGATGACTGGCTGCCCAACTGTTCGCCATCAACAGGACGACGGACACCATGGACAGCATTGCGTTTACCTTCAGTGAAAATTTACTGTGTTTCATACAGACTTCTCCCTGAACCCGTGGCCTTCTCCTAGCCTGGCCGGGGTTCTGACGCGCCATCTGGGCCGCGATGCCGCTGAGTTTGTTCTTACTGGGAGCGCTTACCTGAACTGCATTGCTAAAGCGTGACGTTATGGCGTGATCTCAAACACCGTGCCACTGGCGCGCATGCCGCCCCCCTGGTGGTGCCGTAGAGATTGCCGGCGCCATCCATAATCAGCCCACTCGCGGATCGGCACCATCCGTGCCCACGCCGAAGTGGTGAAATACTTTTTCCTGGGCTGCGGTCCCAAGAGTCGTCAGTAGGACTGTCACAAGGATCGGCACGGCCGTCCGCAGGGAAAGTCTGTTTCCTCGCATCAGGAATTCTCCGTTGGGCAAATTTTTTCTTCGAATATGGCCCCGAGGCTTGCTGTCGGTGGGAAGTTTTAATCCCGTATGGCGCGCCACACTATATAACGATTTGCCGTTTCCGTTGCATTATTTTTTTGTGAGGATACAACGTGGTTGTCGAAAAGCTGCGAATCCAAGCACCGGTGGTGACTTGGTTTCACAATTGGACCAGCAGCAGGCTACTCGCAGGTTCTGGAAGCCGCGAAACATGGGATAATAGAGAGCGAGATGACGACCGAATATCAGCCTCCTCACTTCGATAATCCCGAGTCAGGCCACGAGCGTTTTGAGAACCTGGTGGGTTCGGAGCAGAGCCGCCGGGCCGTGCTGCGTGCCACTTTCGGCGAGCAGCAACACGAGGGCGTGGTCATGGCTTCGCTCGACGCGGTGGTCAATTGGGTGCGGAAGAATTCCATTTGGCCGATGACCTTCGGCCTGGCCTGCTGCGCCATCGAGATGATGTCGATGGGCGCGTCGCGCTTCGACATTGCGCGCTTCGGAGCGGAAGTGTTTCGTCCCTCACCCCGCCAGTCTGACCTGATGATCATTGCCGGCCGCGTTTCGCAAAAGATGGCGCCCGTCATCCGCGAACTCTACATGCAGATGCCTGAGCCCAAGTGGGTGATTTCCATGGGTGCCTGCGCAACCTCGGGTGGCGTGTTCAACAACTACGCGCTGGTGCAGGGCGTCAATCAGTGGATTCCGGTGGACGTCTATGTCCCAGGCTGTCCACCGCGCCCGGAACAGTTGATCTACGCCATCATGCTGCTACAGGAAAAAATCAAGAACGATCGAGGATCGTTCAGGCGGGCGTTAAACCTGGAGCCCGCTTAGATCAAGTGTAAGTGAAGTCCCTCAGCTTCTGAAAAACTCGGAAAGAGCGGATCCCTCGTCGGCCTGAAGAGACTGTGTCGCGAGTGGTGTCGCCGCTCTGCGGCTCGGCAGAATTTCCCACTTGCACGGGGGCTTACGCCCCCGCCTAACTTCATCCCGCCGCGTTGCGGCTAG
>JBAVSY010000150.1:0-28766 GCA_049695855.1 Candidatus Korobacteraceae bacterium
TGTCCGCCTTTCCTGCTGTCATCCTGAGCGAGGACTTCAGTCCGAGTCGAAGGACCCCTATCGCAACAACGCTTCTTGTTTTCCTCGTCGTTTTCTTCACCGCCTGCTCCAGCCAGAAGCCCGCAACTCCGGCCAGCGCTGAAACGGTCTCTGGCATCCTCATCTTCACCGCCCAGCGCGCCACTGTTCCCGACTACCTGGAAGCAACCGGCACGGTTCGGGCCGCGGATTCGGCGCAACTTTCCAGTCAGATGATGGGAACCATCACCCGTGTAGCCGTGCTCGAAGGCGATCATGTCCGCCGCGGAGAAGTTCTCATCTCGATCAATGCAGCGCAACCTCGCGCCGCCTACCAGAGCGCTGCCGCCGGCGTGCAGGCTTCCGACCAAAACATTGCGGCAGCCGATGCCGACTACTCGCTGGCCGAGTCGACCATGCAGCGTTACCAGATGCTTTACGACAAGAAGTCGGTGAGCCCGCAGGAATTCGACGAGGTGAAGACGAAACTGGCTGCCGCCAAGGCCCGCCGCGGCGCCGCTCATGCCAGTCGTGCACAAGCGGAAGCCGCGGTCCTGGAGGCTAATACCGCTGTAGGATTCTCCAGCATTCGCGCTCCCTTCGACGGGCTGGTAACCGCGAAATTCGTGGACGCCGGCGCCCTGGCCGCCCCCGGTATCCCGTTATTGACCGTCGAGGATCCCAGTCACTTTCGCCTGGAAGTGCAGGTCGATGAAAGCCAGATGGCCGCGGTTCACCTGGGCGCCACGTTGCCAGTCGTGATCGATGCACTGGGCGACCAGCCAATCTCCGGCAAGGTCATACAAATCGTTCCGGCCGCCGATCCCGCCAGCCGTAGTTTCACTGTCAAGATCGACTTGCCCTCCGATTCGCAGATTCGCTCGGGACTCTTCGGACGCGCGCTATTTCCCCGAGGCCAGCGGCAATCGATCCTGGTCCCGCAAGCCGCGCTCGTACATCGCGGGCAGTTGGACGCGGTCTATGTCGTCGACAAGGATCAGATCGCCAGCTTGCGCTACATCACCCTGGGTAAACCTTCTGCCAAAGATGTCGAAGCGCTCTCCGGGCTCGACAGCGGCGAGCGCGTTGTCGCCGATGCCGGCGGACGCGATCTGAGCGGCAAGCGAATTGGAGTCCAGTAATCATGCCGTCTGAGGAGAGAACTCCGCTGCGTTTTGCCGGCATGGTGGCGCACGCCTTCATTAACTCCAAGCTGACGCCGCTGTTCATTGCAGGCGCACTGCTGGCCGGCGCCTTCGCCATTCTGATGACGCCTCGCGAAGAGGAGCCGCAGATCGTGGTACCCATGCTCGACGTCTTCGTGCGCATGCCCGGGGCGACTCCTGCCGAAGTGCAGCAGCGGGCCACCATCCCCATGGAGCGTTTGCTGCGCGAGGTGCCCGGCGTGGAGTACGTGTACTCCATCAGCCAGCCCGGCATGAGCATGCTGGTGGTCCGCTTCTACGTAGGCACAAAAGAAGAAGACGCGATCCTCAAGGTTTACAACAAGCTCTATTCCAACTTCGATCGCATCCCCCAGGGCGTTTCCCAGCCGCTCATCAAAGTGCGCTCCATCGATGACGTGCCCATCATGGCGCTCACCTTGTGGGTCGAGCATTACAGCAGTTATCAGCTGCGCCAGATCGCCGGCGAGCTTGAACAGCAACTCCAGCAGATCGACGACGTCTCTGAGACGAAGATCATCGGCGGGCTGCCTCGCCAGGTACGAGTGGTTCTGGATTCGCAACGGCTGGCAGCTTACGGCATGACCGCTGGCGCCGTTAGCACACAATTGGAGCAGGCGAACACACGCAGCTCATCCGGAAGCTTTGCCCAGGACAATCAGGAATTTCAGGTCGAAGCCGGACGCTTCTTGGGTAGCGCTGAAGATTTGAAGCAGGTGGTGGTCGGCGTTTCCCAGGGAAAGCCGGTCTACCTGCGCGACGTGGCCAGCGAAGTTGTCGATGGACCTGCCGAGCCGGAAAATTACGTGCTGTACGCCAACGCTGCCGGCGCTCGCAGCACCGCACCACGAGGTGAATATCCTGCAGTCACCATCACGCTCGCCAAGCGCAAAGGTACCAATGCTACCGTTATCAGCGAAGCGGCGGAGAAGAAAATCGCCGACTTGCGCGGATACCTGCTGCCATCCGACCTGAATGTTACGGTCACCCGCAATTACGGCGAGACCGCCAAAGACAAGTCTGACGAACTGTTGAAGCATCTCTTTCTGGCTACGCTGTCGGTCACGCTGCTGATCGCGCTGGCTCTGGGCTGGCGCGAGTCGGGTGTGGTGCTGATCGCTATTCCCGTCACCCTGGCGCTGACGTTGTTCATCTTCTACATCTTCGGCTATACGCTGAATCGCGTCACGCTCTTCGCGCTCATCTTCTCCATCGGCATCCTGGTGGACGATGCGATTGTGGTGGTTGAGAACGTGGTGCGGCATTTCCGCCTGCCATCGAGCCATGGCCGTCCACTGTCCGATGTAGCTGTGGAAGCAGTGGACGAAGTCGGCAATCCTACCATCCTCGCAACCTTTGCGGTGATCGCCGCGATTCTTCCCATGGCGTTCGTGCGCGGCCTGATGGGTCCCTACATGCGTCCCATTCCCGTGGGTGCCTCGGCGGCGATGCTGTTCTCGCTGATCGTGGCCTTCGTGGTTTCGCCCTGGGCGGCATTGCGCCTGCTCCGTCACTACGCTTCCGCCGACGGACACCAGCACGAAACCGAAGGCTGGACGACGCGTTTCTACCGCCGCATCATGAATCCGTTGATCGACAATCCCCGCCGCCGTTGGCTCTTTCTCGCCAGCGTGGTGATCATGTTGTTGCTCGCCTGCTCGCTGGTGGCATTCAAGCTGGTCAAGGTGAAGATGCTGCCCTTCGATAACAAGAGTGAGTTTCAGGTAATGGTCGACATGCCCAACGGAACCACGTTGGAGCAGACTACGCGCGTCGCCCAGGAACTGGGACAGTATCTGGGCAAGCAGCCGGAAGTCGAGAACTACCAGATCTACTCCGGCACGTCCGGTCCTTATAACTTCAACGGGCTGGTTCGGCATTACTTCCTGCGGCACGGCGCCAATCAAGCCGATCTCCAGGTCAACCTGTTGAATGCTCATCAGCGTAATGCGCAGAGCCACGACATCGCCAAGCGGCTTCGCCCCGGGTTGGTCGAGATCGGCAACCGTTACGGCGCGCGCATCAAGGTTGCCGAGGTACCGCCTGGCCCTCCCGTGCTCGAAACGCTGGTGGCCGAAATTTACGGTCCTGACTACCAGCAGCAGATCGAGATGGCCCGGCAGATCAAGCACATCTTCCAGACCACGCCGGGCGTCGTCGACGTCGACTGGTACGTCGAAGACCCGCAGGTGAAGTACGATCTGAAAGTTGACATCGATAAAGCTGCACTGCACGGCGTCTCGGCTGCCGACGTGAGCCGTACCCTCGAAATCGGGCTGGACGGCGCGACCGCCGGCCTGCTCCACGTACCGGATTCGCGCGAGGATATTCCCATCCGTGTGCAGCTAAGCCGGGCCGACCGCTCCAGCATTCAGTCGCTGCAATCTCTGCATCTTCCCAGCATCGGTGGTGGCCAAGTTTCCATTGGCGAGCTGACCAACGTCGAGAAAAAGACCATCGACACCACCCTCTACGGCAAGAATCTTCATCCCGTCGTGTACGTGCTGGGAGACGTCGCCGGTGAGGAAGAGAGTCCCGTCTACGCCATCCAGAAGATGGGCAAGGCCATCGATCAGCTTAAGACCGCCGACGGCTACCACATCAAGCAATACAACGTTGCCATGCCCACCGAGACCGATCGGCTTGCCATGAAGTGGGATGGGGAGTGGCACATCACCGTCGAAGTGTTTCGTGACTTGGGTCTGGCCTTCGCCGCCGTTTTGGTTCTGATTTACGTGCTGGTGGTGGGATGGTTCCGCTCGTTCATCATCCCCTTGGTGATCATGGCCCCGATCCCGCTGACCCTGGTCGGCATTCTTCCCGCTCATGCGCTGATGGGTGCATTCTTCACCGCAACTTCGATGATTGGCTTCATCGCCGGGGCCGGCATTATCGTTCGCAATTCCATCATCCTGGTTGACTTCATCGAACTACGCCGTGCGCAGGGCATGAGTCTTGAGCATGCCGTGGTCGACGCTGGCGCGGTGCGGTTCCGTCCCATGCTGCTGACCGCGGCCGCCGTGGTAGTGGGTGCGAGCGTAATTCTGTTCGACCCAATCTTCCAGGGACTGGCAATTTCCCTCATGGCCGGCGAGGTAGCTTCCACCCTGCTGTCGCGCATGGCGGTTCCCGTCCTTTACTACATGGTGGAAAAACACAGGATCAGGGCGTCGACCAGCAATTCGACCCCGGTGCTTACTCAGGAGGTACAGGCATGACTATCGAACGTGGTTTGCGGTTGATGGCGGGAGTTTTCGTTCTGCTCTCGCTTGCGCTGGGATACCGGGTCAATCCCTATTGGTATCTGTTCACCGCATTCGTAGGGCTAAACTTGTTGCAATCGGCATTCACCGATTGGTGTCCGGGAATGTGGATACTGGCGAAGCTGGGTCTGAAACCGGCCAGCGCGGTTCGATAGGAGAGGCTATGCCTTCTTGGATATTCTGGGTCGCGATTATTGTCGCCTACGTGGTTCTGACACAGTGGCTGCTGCCAAAGCTCGGTGTTCCCACTTGAAGGACCAAAGGTGGCACCGGGTCTCGGTGCGAGATATCCAAAGAGCCCAAGCCACCAGTCAGGTAGTTTCCTTGGGAGAAGAACTACTAGGGTTAGCTCATAAATCGCTAGACCCGATTTGTATCAGGGCCCGGCTAAACATTTTGCTGAAAAACTCAGAGTGGGTGATTTTAAAGGGGCGCAGCTTTAGTTACGCCGTAAAAACTTCTTTATTTCTGTCATCCCGAACCGGGCTTCAGCCGCTGAGGATCTTCTTTTCGAGTTTCTTAGCAAACTGTTTAGCCGGGGGCCGACAGACGCTCGTTCTCATGTGGACTGAAGTGTGTGCGTGAAAACTAACTTTGTATTTCGGCGGTGGAATACGAAGCGCGAAAAACAAGCGTCGTAGGCGCGAAAGAGCTTAGCCCAGCACGCAGCCGAAGGCGGAGTGCTGGGTAAAAGCGGGAAATAAAGCTGAGTCCCGTAGGGACGACAGAGGTTGTCACGCAGCTCCGGTACTCAGCGGCTAAAGCCGCCGGCCTGCAGCGGCAATACGGCACGTCTGAAGACGCGCCCTGATACAAATCTGACCACGATGATTGATGAGATGGCGTCTAAATCAGATCCGAGAGATCGAATCACGGCAGATAACCAACCGCCGTACCTCTGCAGTCGGTTACTTATTCATCAAGAAAAGACATTCGCATTGCTAAGAGGGATATAAACACTCAGATGAAGAATTTATTCAGATATAACTCTTTAATACTGGTTATTGGATCGTGGGTCCTGATGATGTCCACCGGTTATGGACTGGCAAGTGGTCAGACAACTCGGGCGGCCTCAAATCCAGACGCGGACGCCGAGTCTGCGGCTCAATTACTACCGGGGAGCGCCCAACTCATCAATCCAGACACATTGGCAAGTATCCTGCAGTCGTCCACCAGCGAGAAACCGCTGATTCTCAACGTGGGTCCTTATCTTTTATACATGCAAGCGCATATTCCCGGCGCCGAGTACATTGGCCCCACTTCGGACTCACAAGGGATGGAGGCTCTGCGCAAGCGAATAAAGTCGCTTCCTCATAATAAGTTCATCGTTCTTTATTGTGGATGTTGTCCGTGGGAACACTGTCCCAACGTACGTGCCGCCTACTACACGCTGCACAAAGCGGGCTTCACCAAGGCAAAGGTACTGTACATACCTAATAACATAGGCGTGGACTGGGTATACAAGGGATATCCCACTATCAAGGGCCAGTAAGGAAGATACTTAAGTAGGCTGACTGGCAAGAGGCTGCAATCGAAGATCTGCGCAGCGTTAAACATAGAAGAGCGAGCCGCGGTGAACAACCATGAATCATAACTCGACATCAGCATTCGATTCGATGAGTCGCGAAGATCTTATCCGGGCGCTGGAAATGTTCGCCAAGAACTGGCTGGCCCACGATGGCTGCTGGTTCCTGGCCGCCGAAGAGCAGTTGGGGATGGAGGCTGCAATCGATCTGGATACCCGGGCCTGGTCGCGATTCGCTGAGGCTGAGGCACGCCGAATCATGACCACGTTTCATATTCCGCCTCAAGGTGGACTTGACTCGCTGGCAACGGCGCTGGGACTGCGCATGTACAGCCTCATCAATGTTCAGCGTATGGAATGGTCGGACGACAAAAAGCATCTGCGCTTCTTCATGGACGTTTGCCGGGTTCAGGAGACCCGGCGCCGCAAGGGCCTTCCGGACTTCCCCTGCAAGAGTGTCGGCACTGTGGAATTTGAGACGTTTGCCCGAACCATCGACTCACGTATCCACACGGTGTGCCTGCATTGCCCTCCTGAGTCCCAAGGCGGGCAATACTGTGGCTGGGAATTCGCCTTGGAACCATAGGCCTTTGTAATTGTTCCAGGGCCAGCACTGGCCAATTCATTTTTCCATTGCTGGTTACGCGAGATGCAAAGAAACCGAGATGCGGGTTCGCCAGGTGGCCGAACAATCCGATGTTGAAACGAAGGTTATTCATTGTGCGGATCCTGCTGAGATGGCGAAAGCGGGAATTCTGAGAACACCGGCGGTCGCAGTTAACGGAGTCGTAAAGGTCTTCGGCCGCATTCCTGAAGAAGAAGAGATCCGGCAATGGTTGTCCGAGGTTAAGACGGCGGCCGCATCAGTGTGAACTGTGGTGAACTCGAGGATCGCTCACGTTCCCTTCGAGTACCCTCCCTAATCTTTTCTATGTCAGTCTGTGCAGAGCAAAACTTCGGTGCCTGCGCAGGTGATTCCTCTCTGCGATGGCGCAGCGCACGCGACGTATCATTTCCGCAAGGCGGCGTGATAAGATTCTGAGGATGCTCTGGTTAGGTCATGAAGCGGCCTGTGTACAAAAGAGCCCTGAGCCTTCTTGTACACAAGGGGTGCCGGAGGGGCGATTTTAGCACTAGGTGCGCGTACAAAGAAGTCTAAGTCACGTATATTCAACGATTTAGAAGACATGAAGTCGCCTTCCGCACTATACCTCACACCAGGTTGCCAGCAAGGTTTAGAGATTCCCATTACCGGCGTTGAAGCTGCGCCCGTTGCGCCGCTTGCCGGAAGAAAGAATTTGAGAGTTCTATGGTTGCGCTGTTTACCGTCATCCACATTATCGTCTGTGCCTTCCTCATCATCGTCGTATTGCTCCAGAGCGGGCAAAGTGGCGACATCGCAGCTGCCTTCGGCGGCATGGGCAGTCAGACTGCCTTTGGTACCCGGACCGCGGCGACCGTGCTGGGCCGGGCTACGACCTGGGCCGCCGTCATTTTCATGCTGACCTCGATTATCCTTTCAGTATTTGCGGCGCGACGGTCGAATCGCAGCGGATCGGTCCTGGAAGGGACACGTAGCACACCGACTCAATCGGCACCGGCGCAACCGAAGGCACCGGCTCCGCAGCCGGCGACGCCGACTCGCTAAGCGAAGGCGTCAAAAGCTCAGGCCTCCGTTGCGGCGGAGGCTTTTATTTTGTTGCGAACCTCAGATCAGCTGACAACATAGTCCAGCGCTTCTTCCCGGGTCGCGAAAACCGGAACCTCGCGCGCGGAAAAGCTGCGGATCGATTCGTATAACGCTTTAGGCAGATTTTCGGTGAGGACCCACGCCGCGCGTTTGAGATGCGGCCGGTCAAGTGCGCTCGCAATCTTGACCCGCTCCACGGCGTCACGAGTGAACTCCGCATCGCTGAAGTCGGCGACCGCCAGCAGAGACCCTTGGGGTTCCCGAGTCACTACCTCCGGCACGCGATCTACAGTTGCGGCCACTTCGTCGGCGCTGCAGCCGGTTAGATCCACTAACAAGACTCGCTGGCCCCGATGAGTCACGAACCGAATGCGGTCCATAAGTCCTCCTGCCCAGCGCTCTGAAATTGTACGTCAACAATATAGCTTGGCGACGGCGGATGCGCCAGTTTACTGCAGAGAATTCAAACTAACCCAAGCTGATCGATAGGCGATAGGCTGGCATGAATTGCCTGGCTACTTCGTGGTAGTTTGGATTCATGATTCATGAGATTTTTCCGGTTGGACCGCTGCAGTGCAACTGCTCCGTCGTAGGTGACGAGCAGACCAAGGAAGCCATGGTCATCGACCCGGGTGACGACATCGATGAGGTGATGGCGGTGGTGCAGCGCCACGGCTTAACGGTAAAGCAAATTGTGGTGACGCACGCGCATATTGACCACGTCGGCGGAGCCATGAAATTGAAGCGCCTAACAGGGGCGCCGGTTCTGCTGAATCAAAATGACTATGCCCTGTTGAAAATGCTGGACGTGCAGGCGGCATGGATCGGCATGCGTCCGCCCGAAGCGGTAACTATCGACGCCAGTCTCAACACCGGCGACAAGGTCAGCGCCGGCAGCCTCACCGCCGACGTGCTGCATACGCCCGGCCACACCGAAGGCAGCATCTGCCTCTACTTCGCGCCGGAGAAGAAGTTGCTTGCCGGTGATACCTTGTTCGCCGGATCGATCGGGCGCACCGATCTGCCCGGTGGTTCTTATCAGAAGATTATTCAGTCTCTTCACGGACCGGTGCTGGCGCTGCCTGACGAAACGGTGGTGGTGCCCGGCCATGGTCCGTTGACAACCATTGGGGAAGAACGCGCGACCAATCCATTTCTGGTGGGATGAAGTTGTCCGGGTCGGGATTTTCGTCCGATCAATTCTTCCGATTGAATTGCCTGCTGGAGACGAGGATGATGACAGTGAAGCGCGAGGAGAAATACGAAGCTTTTCGGATGCTCCATGAAAGACCAGGAGCGTTTGTGATCCCGAATCCGTGGAATGCGGGAACCGCAAAGATTCTGGCCGCGCTGGGTTTCGAAGCCCTGGCGACTACCAGCGCCGGTTATGCGTTCAGCATCGGACGCCCGGACTCCACGGTGGAATTGACCCGCGAAGGAATCCTGGAGAATGCCCGGGCCATGGTTGAAGCGACGCACTTGCCGGTGTCAGCTGATCTACAGGACGGGTTCGGGCGGTCCCCTGAACGATGCGCGGAAACGATTCGGCTGGCGGCCGGTGTTGGTCTGGCCGGCGGATCCATCGAAGATGCGACCGGCAATCCCAACGATCCTATCTACGAGTTTCGGCTTTCGGTGGAGCGGGTCGCGGCGGCTGCGGAGGCGGCTCACCGCAGTCAGTTCGTGCTGACGGCCAGGGCTGAGAACTTCCTGCACGGCCGTCCCGATCTCGACGACACGATACGCCGCTTGCAAGCCTTTGCCGAGGCCGGCGCCGATGTGGTTTACGCGCCAGGACTACCCAGCCTGGAAGCGATTCGACAAGTGTGTGCGTCCGTTTCCAAGCCCGTCAATGTCGTGATGGGACTGAAAGGCGCTACCTTTTCGGTGGAAGAACTGGCGGCGGTGGGAGTAAAGCGAATCAGCGTGGGTGGAGCTTTGGCCCGCGCCGCTCTGGGAGCGTTCATGCGAGCGGCGCGCGAGGTGAAGGACAAAGGAACATTCACGTTCGCAGCCGATGCTATGCCTCATGCTGAGGCCAGTCGTTACATGGCGCCTGACAAGCAATAGGCGAATATCGAGCTGATTTTGCCGAATTGCTTTATCCTCAGGTTCTTGCTTTAGCGAAAAGCGAAGAGCGAAGAGCGAAAAGCGCATTACCGTCGGTGTTCAATTCTGTCCTGAACACGTTACGAACGATCATGCTTTGCGGCACAACCAGGACAATCAGGTAGGACAGAATCGTTCCTGCAATCACGCCCAGCGATCCGATGTGGCGTACCAAAACCAAAGATAAGGCGATGTTCAGTCCGGCAGCGACGACTGACAAGACGGCCTGCTCTCGGGTGCGATTCAAAGCAGCGAGGAGGCAGGACTCGACGCTCATGAATCCGCTTACTACCGCCCAGATTCCCATTGCCAGCAGCAGTTGCCGCGACGGCACCGCGGACGGTCCAGCCCATACTCGGATCAGTGCCTGTCCAAAGAGTACGAGGACGATCACGCAGCAAAAATTCAGTGCGACCGTTACTTTCATGGTCATCCAGAAAGTTCGGCGAACCCAGTTGTAATCGGCCTTGGCGCAGGCCTCGGCGTAGGCGGGCCAGAGCGCCGGGAAGACCAGTGCTTGCAGCATCGCGGCCAGTCCCACCAGCCTCCAGGTGACGCTGTAGGGCGTGACCTCGGCGGCCCCGAGGTAGTGGCTTACGATCAGATTGTCGGAGCTGAAGACCACTGCTGCGGCAATTTGTATCAGGAAAAAGGGCGAGCCCGAGTTCAGCAGTTCCCTAATCGCCAAGCGGCGGATAAGCGACGGACGGGGAAGCAGCCAGGATTTTTGCCAGGTCACCACTGAAACCAGATTGGCCAAATTGGCCAGGGGAAGGCATCCCAACGACATGACAAACAGTACTGGCATGGAGACTTGCAGCGTGATCCCCAGCGCCAGGCCGACCACGCTGGCCACGGCACCCGCGCAAATCGCATAGCTGTTTCGGTGCAGCTCCTGGTATCCGGCGAGCAGCTTGCTGGCCAGGCTGCAGGGCAAGCCCAACAACATCAACCCAACCGCCGCGGCAATCACGTGTTTCAGCTCCGCAGGGTTCACGCTGGCATTGACATTGAAGAGTCGCACCCAGTTGATTCGCGGAAAAACAACTGCAAATGCGAGGCCTGCCAGCGCGGCGATGCCGGCGGTAAGGATGAGGGCGTTGGTAAAATAGCCGGCTGCAGAATGTTTGTCGTCTAAGGCGTAGGCGCGGGAGATGTGATTGGTAAGGGTGTTGGCGATTCCCAGATCAAGCAGGTTGATCCAGACAACCGTGGTAGTGATGGTAGCCCACAGTCCATATCGTTCCGCTCCCAGATAGCGCACGGCCAAAGGAAGCGAGATCAACGTGACCGCGGTCGTCAACAACCGGGCGGCCGTTCCCGACCAGACCGCGTGGAAAATCCGGCCATAGCGAGATGCGGACAAGCTGACGTTTATCCTCACGCGCTCCTCATGGAGCCGCCGTGGGCGGACGGTTCTGGCCCGACCGCAGAACTTCCACCGCCCGCTGAATAGCATCCGCGGAATGAGAATGCATGAGATAGCGTGAAACCTTATCGGAGCACGATCGCGCCAGGTGCGGTCGGTGGACAGGCTGTCGAGTCTGCAACAGTTTGCGAGCCGCAGCCGCGACGTCATCTACCACAACGGACGTAATGCAGTGTGGCTCCGCGGAGGTGCACGCCGAGCTGCATCCCTCGAGGCCCGTTGCCGGTTGCAGGACACGCACGCAACTGCCGTGCGGAGCAAAGCGCAAGGGACTGTTGAAGTGATTTGGATCCGCATCCCGGGGATGGCGTGAGATCACGATGGTCTTGCAGTTCACGGCCGCAGCCAGATGAGCGCAGCCGCTATCGTTGCCGATGAAAAGATCGCACCTTTCCAGCACTGCGCATACTTCGCGGATGGGAGCGCCACTCACAAGGATCGCGCTGCCGCCGAGTGAGTTAGCCAGTTTTGTTGCCTGTTCACACTCGGCAGCCGAGCACACGACGACAGCCTGGACGGGATATTCGTTGGCCAGTTGAAGCAAGGTCGCAGAGTACCGCTCCAGAGGCCATCTGCGGCCGGGGCTGCGTGCTCCGATTCCGATCGCAACCAGCTTCGAGGAAGGCGCTGCTCGTGCCAACAACTTCGCCGCTCTTCGCCGGTCTCGCTCGGTCAATCGGATCTCGAGCGTGTCATCGGATACCGTTCCGCCCAGTGCTTCCAGAATGGCAAGATTGCGCATCGCTTCATGGCGCGCCGAACGGGGTGGGAGACAGTTGCTGAAAGCCGCATCGAAACCGCGATTGCAACGTTGTTTGGCCGGAGATGCATTTTCGCTGTAGCCAACCCGGCTGGATGCATTGGTCAGCACGCATAGGAATGTCGCCAGGTGCTCATCGACATCCCAGCGGGGAGAAATGGCAAAATCGAAATGCCTTCCCCGCAGCCGATTGCGATACAGCAGCAGCGCAGCGAGGAGCCTTTTCACGCCTCCGGGCAGCCAGGCAGATTTTATGTCGGGCAAGCTCAACACTTGGTCGATGTGGGGATTGGTTACCAGAAGACTCCGGTAGGCGTCCTGTACCACAACAGTGCATCGCGATTTGGGAAACGCTTTCTTGAGCTCGCGGAACAGCGGCGTGGTGAGCACCACATCGCCCATGGAATCGAGCCGGAAGACAAGGATGGACAGCGGCTCCCTGTGTGTACTGCCGACCACGCAGTCCCGCTGCAGGTAAGTCCGCCAGAATATTGCCAGCAGAGTTGGTATTCGTACCGAGAAGAAGAGTGGCGGAAGCATGACTCCTTTCAGGCCGAGAACATCGGGGTTGGGGTGAGGGGCGCGTTGGACAAGGCGGATTTGGCGATAAGCCGGGTGGTGCTGACTCCTCGAACCAGCGGAATGAGTTCGACCCGTCCGCCCCAGGCCAAAACCTCGCGGGTGCCAACCACTGAGTCCTGGCTGTAATCGCCGCCTTTCACTAAGACGTCGGGACGGATGACCTCAATCAGCCGCAGCGGCGTGCTTTCGTCATAGATGACTACGGCGTCGACCGAACTGAGGGCGGCGAGAATACCCGCGCGTTCGCTGTCGGCAACAATCGGCCGCGACGGTCCTTTCAGGCGGCGAACCGAGGCATCGCTATTCAGGCCAACAATGAGGCAATCGCCCTGCCGTCGCGCCTGTTCCAGTAAGCGGATGTGGCCAATGTGCAGGATGTCGAAGCAACCGTTGGTGAACACCACACGCGCGCCCGTCGCTCTCCAGCCCGTGACCCGCGCCAGAAGGCGATCCAGGGGCAAAATCTTCTCGTCCAAGTGGAGGGAGATCTCGGACGAAAGAGCGGCGAGCATTTCATCGCGTTGGATCGGTACCGTGCCGACTTTGCTGATCACGATTCCCGCCGCAATGTTGGCCAATTGGACTG
This sequence comes from Candidatus Korobacteraceae bacterium, assembly GCA_049695855.1. Classification (GTDB taxonomy): domain Bacteria; phylum Acidobacteriota; class Terriglobia; order Terriglobales; family Acidobacteriaceae; genus Bog-257. The sequence goes on from JBAVSY010000150.1 coordinate 13,147, forward strand.
TGGTTTCGATAGCAACCCCGCAAGCCATGCCCAACGCCAGAACCGCAATCACAGTATCGCCGGCTCCGGAAACGTCATAGACCTGGCGAACAATCGCAGGCGCCTGCATGCGTGAATCCCGGCGCAACACCGCAATTCCCTTCTCGCCGAGGGTTACCACCATGAAGTCCATTTGCAGAGATGGCAGCTGGGCCTGACCGGAGGCAAGCAGGCGATCCATATCGCTGACTGGTTCACCGGTGGCGGCAGAAAGTTCTTTCAGGTTGGGACAAACGGTAGTCGCGCCCCGATAACGAGAGAAGCTGCGACATTTGGGATCGACCAGCAGAGGAATCTTGAACTCCCGCGCCTTACCGATGATTGCCTGACACACAGGTTCGGTGAGGACACCCTTGGCATAGTCGGAGAGCACGACCACCGAGACATCCGGCAACGCTGCCCGGGCACGATCCAGTAAAGCTTGATAGTTGGCTTCTGAGAAAGTCGGAGCAGCTTCCGTGTCGAGGCGCATCATCTGCTGATTGCCGGAAAGTACGCGCAGCTTCGTGGTCGTCGGTACTCCCGGAACCGGGACCAGAGCTGGCTCGATTCCAGCCTTCGCCAGCAGGAACTCCAAATCTCGCTGCTCCCGATCGTCGCCGCCGAAGCCTGCCAGGGTCACCCGGGCGCCCAGTCCAGCCAGATTCATGGCGACGTTGGCAGCGCCCCCAGGCTTTTCGTCGCGCAAAACAGCTCGTACCACGGGCACCGGGGCCTCGGGCGATATGCGCTCTACTTCTCCCCACACGTATTGATCGAGCATCACGTCGCCTACTACCAGGACGCGAACCCCTCTCCAGCCTGACTCAACAAGGGCGACGATTTCCGCAAGGCCGGGAATCATTGCGCGTCTCCGCTACCGGCAACCGCGCGGCTAATACAGGTAGCGATTTCGACCCACTCGCACAGGATGTGACCGCAAAGGATGTGGCATTCCTGGATTCGCGCTGCGTCGGTGGACTGCACATGCAGGCAGATATCGGCCAAAGCGGCGAGGCGGTTGCCAGCCAGGCCGGTCATCGCTATAGTGCTGGCGCCCAGCTCCCGTGCCTTTCGTAAGGCGGCGCAGACGTTGGCGCTGTTTCCAGAAGTCGAAATGCCGATGACGACATCGCCCGGCTGGCATAAGGCTTCTATCTGGCGTTCGAATATCTTGTCGTAGCCGTAATCATTGGCCACAGCCGTTAGAACAGAGGTATTCGTAGTGAGAGCGATGGAGGACAACGCGCGACGCTCCCGCCGAAAGCGGCCCACCAGTTCGGCGGCCAGATGTTGAGCGTCGGCCGCACTGCCACCGTTGCCGCACCACAAAACTTTGTTTCCATTCAACAGCGAGTTTGTGATGAGGATAGCAGCGCGCTCGAAGGCATCCTGCTGCGCCTCGAACTGACGGATGACGGCGAGGTGTTCTGCAATTGCGTCGGTGAAGACGCCGGCCAGGTTCAAAGAAGACGGCATTCGCCCCTCGTTAGCGCGACTAGTGTGAGGGCCTTCTCAGAACCTTGGAGGGAAACTGCTTTGCTTGGGATTATAAACGGGATGGGCAGCACTTGCGCCCCGGACTTCACCAATTATCCGGTGCGTAGTTCTAGATCGGGACGGAGTACCGAACCATACGCCCATTCGCGGCTATTGGTCACCTTCTAGTGTACGAGTTGCTCGAGGGCTCGATGAACTACGGCGAGACTACCCGGCCGCAGGGAGACGGCGACTGCAAGGGTGAGAATCAGTGCTCCTGCGCCGGTCAACAACGGAATGAATACCTTCACTGGTTTCTGCGGCATGGGCTGTGGGCGCAGCAGTCGGTCCACGCGCTGGGCAAGTTCCTGATCCTCATCCAGCAAAGAGCTGGAAAGATAGGTGAGCTCCGGTTTGGCTCCCATTCTGGCAACGCGCACCAAAGCATCCGCCAGCGATACGCCACGACGAGCATCTCCGGCAGTCGCCTGATCGTCAGCTGCCCACTCGGTGAATCTGGCCCAGCCGCGTTCCAGAGAACCAAAGGCTGTAACAAACGGCAGACCATCGGGAGCCAGTAGTATCAGCAGCCGCTTGAAATTGTCGCCGGAGGTGCAATGAGCCCGCTCATGACGCAAAGCGACTTCCCTTTGTTCCGCGGAAAGGCCGTGCATCACCCGACGCGAGATCACCAGTTGGGGATGGAGGACTCCGGCAACCGCCAAAACTGGAGCTTTATCGGCCAACAGCAAGGCCGGAGAAGCCTCACCTGGCACCGTGATTTTGCGGCCATGTTGCTCACAGCGATGCAGGTAACGAGCCGTGCCCCGCAAGGCGCCGACCACCCGTACCACGGCGAGAGCCCAAATTGCCGCTCCCAGCAGCGCAGTGAGGAAGCAGACGAAACCGACCTTTTCACCTGTCGCCTGAGGCTCGAGCCATAAGTAGCTGGGAACGCAGAACGCCAGAACTGCAAATAACGTGAGCCCCAATGGCGCCATGCGTAAACCAAACAGAAAGCGGGCAGCCGAACTGGGCTTCATGTGACCGGCCATTCGTACTGCCGCGCCGGCGCCCAACCGCGTTGCCATGGTCAGCCCCAGGTGGATCATGAAAAATGAGGCGCAGCACAAGCAAAGCAGCCGCATGGTGTAGGTCAGATTCATAGTTTGCCTAGTTGGGAAAGCTCCTGACGCTTGCAGCGGATCTTCTCTTCCAGTTCGTCCAACAACATGGCATCGTGTTGGCCAACCGCGTCCACCAGAGACGAAAGCAGCAGATCGCGAGAAGGCTGCGGCCCGGCTAGAAATCCGGCCACCAGATCGCCTGCTCGCCTGCGTTCCCATTCCATGCTGGACAATCGCGCAGAGTAGAGAAAGGCACGCTCCGACTTCTGCCGATCCAATAAGCCCTTCTTGAAAAGCCGGTCGAGAGTGGTCATGACCGTGGTGTAGGCAAGCTTGCTGTCCAGCTTCTCAACCACGTCGCGGACACTGCACTCGCCGACGGCCCAGACCACCTCCATCACGTGAATTTCAAGCGGGCCGAGCATTACTTGCTGGCTCCTGCCAGTAGATGAAGTCCTTATCAAAGTAGTTCCTCGTGCAAGCAGCTTAAGACCGGGTGCACCCTTTGTCAATTCTTTAGGTAGGGTCACTGGTTGACTTCCCAATCCGACAGTTCCGGTTCGCTCATTTTTTGCTGACAAGGCGCCATCCCCGGACGCCATGCTTAAGGCTTTGTCCCGACGCGGCCGTTCGCTTTTTGTCATGATTGGGACTTTTGTGCCACTAAACCCAAGCGGTTTCCGTTCTTTTTTTAAAAGCTGCTGGTAACTACGTTCACAAGACGGTAACTACGTTATTAATAGTTGCTTCTCGGCATCGGCTGTGATACAAGTCAAACACTCGCCTAGGATTCTGAGTCTATTTCAGTAGCAAAAGGTAAATTGCAGTCCGTCCCTTAACGTCAACGTCACACCGTTTCAACTAACAACCCCGCTGTTTGCGAAATTGCTCCGCGCACACAAGTGTGCGCTCTGGAGACGAAGGAGAATGGGAAGAATGACAAGAAGTAAAGTTATGTATGCGGCCTCGTCCATGCTGGCTGTGGGCGCCCTCTTACTAAGTGCCCTGCCGATGTCGGCACAGGACAATAATACGTACATCAACCATGCGACGAGGTTTGGGATCTCGCCTCCGCTCCGGGACCTGGCCAATCTGCCCCAGACCCCGCGCTGGGGCTTTCATCAAGCTAACCCGGTTCGGCGGGTTCCGAAACGCCCCGTGGGACCAGTCGTAGATCCGGTCGAACAGAGCAGCCGCCCTGCTCCCGCCGTAGCTTATAGCATCGGCGCAAACATCCTGGGCGTCGGCAACGGCTTCCCCAACTACAGCGTTCCTGATGCTCCGCCCGACACCACCATGGCGGTAGGCGACACCCAGATCGTTCAATGGGTGAACACCTCTTACACGGTATGCTCGAAAACCTCTCCCTACACCTGCGGTCCGGCTATCGAAGGCAACACGCTTTGGACCAATCTTGGCGGCATCTGCGCCAGCAACAATGATGGCGACATCATCGCCCAGTGGGACGTGGTAGCTCATCGCTGGCTGCTGACCCAGAACGTGTTCACCGGCAACTACGGTGTTTGCGTAGCTATTTCCACCAGCCCTGACGCGACCGGCACTTACTACCTCTATGAGTTCCCAGTCGTAGCCAACGGTTTCCCCGACTATCCCAAGTGGGGAGTCTGGACCAACAACTACGGAGAAACCTGGAACAATTTTGGTCCTGGCGGCAGCGGCTTCCGGGGACCAGTATTGTGCGCCTACAACCGCACCAAGATGCTGACCGGCGATCAGACAGCAGAGCAGATTTGCCATCAGTACTCGGCTAGCGAAGACAGCTTGCTACCGGCTGACCGCGACTCAGCGATCGCTCCTCCTGCCGGCCAGGATCAGTTCGCGATTGGCAGCGTCGGCGACGTGGATAACTCCCATCTGTCGCTGTACTCGGTACACATCAACAATCTGAATGACTGGACGCAGGGCGCCACCTTCACCGGCGACGGGAACTCTCAACTCCTGAGCGTTGCCACCTACGATCCTTCCTGCAATGGCGGCTACGGCGGCGATTGCGTTCCTCAGAAAGGCATTCCTGACATGGCCGACTCGCTCGGCGATCGCCTGATGTACCGCTTTGCGTACTGGGAAGACCAGCCGCTTACCAACGTCGGCGCGACACCTCCGATGCCGTTGCCAGCGCAACACTGGTTGGTGAACTTCGATGTGACCGCTTCGGGCGGCCAGATCGGCGTGCGTTGGATGGAAATCGAAGCTCCCATCCGGACGGTTACGCCCTCCTCTCTGAGCGTCTTCCAGCAGGGCACCTACGCTCCTGATGGCAACTGGCGCTGGATGGGCTCGCTGACTCGGGACAAGCTTGGCGACATCCTGCTCGGCTACAGCGAATCCTGCGGCAGCACTTGCCCGGGTGGAACCAGCGGCGGAGTTTATCCGTCGGTGTACCTCGCCGGACGTATGGTCAACGATCCTCTGGGCCTCGGCAATCTGGAAGCTGAAATCCAGGTCGTCGGCGGCAGCGGTTCACAGCCTGACACCGCCGATCGCTGGGGCGACTATAGCTCCATGCGCATCGATCAGGACGGCTGCACCTTCTGGTACACCCAGGAGTACTACATGGTTACCGCGACCTTCGACTGGAGCACCCAGATTGCTTCGGCGAAGTTTGCCAACTGCCACTAAATCCGTCTTTCCGCGGGCCACAAGGTCCGCTGGAAGCCGTAAGCAAAACTTGAGCTGAATGCTTGGGGCATCCTGATAATGGGATGCCCCAAATTTATGGGGCACGAATCAAGCTGCCGTTGGGGTTCTGGGGAAGATAGCGACTTATCTTAACGAAGCTTCTGAAGCCTGCGGTAGGCTTCGAATTGACCTACTTCTTGCCGTTAGAGCCTAGGGCCGGATCAAAGATCCGATGTGCAACTCGGGTTGCTCGACGCCTTTCCACCGGTTGGCAAACATGCCTCAGTTCCAGGTGGGCCAGATCCGCTTCCCGAAAGGCGCGGGCAACGGTGAGGTAGCAAAGCTTGCATATCGAATCGAGCGTCCCGTCATGGTTGGGGCGGTGGGCGTATTGACTGGTAGCAGGCGATCCCGATGCCATTCTCTTTCTCCTGGCTCGTTTTCGAAAGGTCTCGCTGACGCTTGGAAATAGACTAGCGTCAAGGTACTGCATTCTTTGCTTAAAGTGCAATCAAGAAGATTGCGTGGGTACTACGCCGGTAGTGCGGGATCGGCAGAACATCGTGAGATCGCATCCGATGCTGCCCGGCCGAACCTGCGGTTTCCTGCGTCTGACGATCGTTGAACCATCTTGAGCGCCCGGCCTCCCGCTCACGGTCATAACCTGCTAAACTTCTGCCCCAAGAACAAGAAGATGATGCACACGGTCGAGGGTCTGCGAACCCAGCTTTTCGATAATCCCGCAGGCAAGTTTATCCATGACGTGATTTTGGATTCCTGCCGCCGGCACGGAGCCAAGATCGCGATCATCGATACTTCGTGCGTCCCGGAACGGCGCATCACTTACGCCGCCTATGGCGAGATGGTGGAACTGGCCGCCCGTGGGCTGGTAGCGGCGGGCATTCGTCCGGGGGACGTAATCGGCATCTTCCTGCCCAACTGCTGGGAGTTTGGCGTCGCCTATCACGCTGCGACCCTGGCGGGGGCGATACCGACCACGCTGAATCCCACGTACCGCGAGCGCGAAGTCCACTACCAACTGGAAGATTCCGGTGCGGTTGCCCTGATCAGTGATGGCTCACTGCTCACCGGAATCGATCTGTCCGGCTTGCCTGCCCTGCGCAAGGTTTATACCGTGCGCACTCCCGGCCCCAGCGGCTCGCAGCTATTCGATTCTCTCTTCGACCTGGAGAATCGTTTCGCTCTTCCCGAACCGCAGCATGATTCGCGCCTCACGCTGGCGACGCTTCCCTACTCCAGCGGCACCACGGGGATGCCCAAGGGAGTCATGCTGTCGCACTACAATCTGGTCGCGAATGTGTATCAGACGCTGATTCCAGGAGAGCTGGGCGCCATTTCCGAAGATGATGTGATGCTGTGCTTCTTGCCCCTGTATCACATCTACGGCATGACCATCGGACTCAACCTGTCGCTGATTCGCGGGTGCACGCTGGTTCTGATGGCACGCTTCGACTGCGAGAAGTCGCTGCAGATTATCGCGCAGGAAGGCATCACCCTGACCTTGTGCGTTCCTCCCACGCTGTTGGCCTATTGCCTGGCGGCGGAGCAGGGAAAGTTTCCCCGGGAGCATCAGATGCGCTGGGTCAAGTCGGGTGCGGCACCGCTGGCGCCGGATCTGGCGCGACGTTTCACCGAGTGCACGGGCATCCCGATTCGCCAGGGTTACGGAATGACTGAAGCGTCGCCGGTCACCCATATGGGATTTCTCATGCCCGAACTGTACCGGCCCGATTCCGTGGGAGCGCCGCTGGCCCAGACCGAGTGCCGCGTGGTGGACGAGAAGGAGAACGATGTCGCGACGGGTGAGATCGGCGAGTTGGTCATGCGGGGTCCGCAATTCATGCTGGGTTACTGGAGATCGCCCGATGCTACGGCGGCGGTGCTGCGCGATGGATGGTACTGGACCGGCGATATCGTGCGTGTCGATGAGTGTGGCTTGTACTACGTGGTCGATCGCCGCAAGGAGATGATGAAGTACAAAGGCTTCTCGATTGCTCCGGCGGAAGTGGAGAGCGTGCTGCTCGAACATCCACTGGTCCGCGACTGCGGTGTGGTCTCGCGAACCGACGCCTCTGGAGAAGAGATTCCGTGCGCCTTCGTGGTGCTGCGCGAGGGTCTGCCGCTTAATCAGGACACCGCCAGCCGGCTGCAGGACTTTGTGGCGGAGCGGCTGACAAACTACAAAATGCCGCGCGAAGTTTATTTCGTGCAGTCGCTGCCGCGGACGGCTTCGGGCAAAATCCTGCGCCGGGAGCTGCGGAAGCTGGTGTGAGTTTCGGAAGGATTCACCACGGAGGCACGGAGGACACGGAGTATACGGAACGACATTGCACTACAGAACGCCACGGCGCCGAGGATTATTTCTTCGAGGATTTCTGCAGCGGGATATCCCTCAGACCATCGCAAATGATTTTGTCGCATTTTCGACGTTAGTTTTTTCTTCTGTTTGATTTTGCGTTCGTCCATTCATTTCGTGGTTCTCAGTGTCCTCCGTGTCTCCGTGGTGAAACCGCCTTACTCCCAACACATCGCCGCCAAGGCTTCTATAATCGATACTTCTCATGGAAGCCACCAGTACCTATTCTTCTGTTCGTCCGGCAAAATCCAAATTCATTTTTCGCGCGGTGGTTGCCGTTCTGGCACTGCTGCTGGTCGCATTTCTGGCCTTCGACTTCTGGTTCTATCGCGCAGTGCGGGCTTCGCTACCGCAAAGAGATGGCACCATCATTCTTGCGGGACTCGCCGCACCGGTGATCGTTACCTACGATTCGCTGGGCGTGCCGCACATTTCTGCGTCGAATCTCGGCGACCTCTTCTTCGCCCAGGGATACGTCACTGCACAAGACCGGCTCTGGCAAATGGACATGACGCGGCGCTTTGCTTCTGGAGATCTCGCCGTGATTCTCGGCCCGCAATATCTCAAGTACGATCGCGAGCAGCGAATCCTTGGCCTGCGTCAGGTGGCCGAAAAAGTTGCTGCCGGTATGGATCCCGCGCAGCGAGCACATTTCGAAGCCTATGCCTCCGGTGTTAACGCCTACATCGAGCAGCATCGGAAAACTTTGCCCCTGGAATTCAGATTTCTGACTTACTTCCCGCACGTCTGGACGGTTGAAGATTCCGTGCTCGTGGGTTTGTCGGTGACCGAATTTCTCAACCACGGTCTTTATAAGGAGAAACTGGAGAAGGAAAAGATCCTGGCAAAGCTTGGTCCGGAGTTGACCGCCGACCTGTTCGTCAACACGTCGTGGCGCGGTCATCCGCCCGGAGCAGACAGCAGCTCGATCGAAAACGAAATTCCGGGAGAGACGACTCCGGATGAAGAAGACGAAACCGCGCCGCGAAGTCCGAAGGGTGCGCATCTCGCGCCGGTGGAAGGGCACGGCTTCAGCCGTGCCGATGGCGCGCCCCCGGAATTAGGCTTTAGCCCTGGTGAACCGAGGCTAAAGCCTTTCCTCAGGTCGCCTGCGTTCACCGGGCTGAAGCCCGGTGCTTCCACCGCCCTGGCGGGCGATACGCAGCATTTTCGTCCGGGATCGAACAACTGGGTAGTTTCCGGCGCCCACACGGCCTCCGGCAAACCGCTGTTGTCGAATGACATGCATCTGGAACTGGCGATCCCTAATGTTTGGTATGAGGCACATCTGACCGCAGGGGACTTCGATGTAGCCGGCGTAACCCTGCCGGGCGTGCCGTACGTCATTGTGGGACACAACCAGCGAGTCGCCTGGGGATTCACCAACCTCGGCCCCAATGTCGAGGACCTTTACATCGAGAAGTTCAACGACAAAGGTGAATACCTGACGCCGCAAGGCTGGGTGCAACCTGAGCATCGCCAGGAAATCATTCGCGTCAAAGGCAAGCCGGAAGAGACGGTCGACGTGGTGGTGACGCGACACGGGCCCATCATCAGCGATCTGATCCCGGGAGAGCAGCGTAAGCTCGCCCTCAAATGGACGGTCTACGATCCGAAGGCGTCGCAGATTCCGTTTTTCGCCATCGATTCGGCGAAGAATTGGCAGGACTTCGAAGCAGCATTTTCGCAGTTCGGCGCGCCGGGGCAGAACGTGGTCTATGCCGATGTCGACGGACATATCGGCTATCAAGCCACCGGGCTGATTCCGATTCGCGCTACTGGAGACGGCTCGGTACCGGTGCCGGGCGAAGATGACTCGCACGAATGGACCGGCTATGTGCCGTACAACCAGCTGCCCAGCGTTTACGATCCGCCGTCAGGAATCATCGCAACTGCGAATGGCCGGGTGACGCCCGATGGCTATCCCTACCCGCTGAGCATCGAATGGATGTCGCCCTTTCGCACCCAGCGCATCTACAAGCTGCTGAACACCGGCAAGAAATTCACTCCACCGGACATGCTGGCCGTCCAGACGGACATCGTCTCTGCCTTCGATCGCTTCTGCGCCGAGCGTTTTGTCTACGCGGTCGATCACACGCCGCGGGTATCGCAGCGCGCCAAGACCGCTGCCGACCTGATGCGGGCCTGGGACGGGACGATGGATACAGACTCGGCTGCCGCGACCATTGCCGTCTTCTCGCGCGACAAGCTTGAGGAGTTACTGCTCCAGCCAAAACTGGGCGACGAGTGGAAAGACTACAAGTGGTTCATGAGTCCGGTTTGGCTGGAGAACGTCCTTACTCACCAGCCGCCGCGCTGGCTGCCTCCAAGTTATTCCAGCTACGACCAACTGCTGGCGGCCGCGGTCGAAGCTGCGGTCAACGACCCCAGCGCCACTCATTCGCTGGCCATGTGGAGGTGGGGACGGGTGCATCGTGTGGACATTAAGCATCCCTTCTGGAGCCACTTCCCTATCCTGAAAAAAGGTGCAGGAACCGGCAGCCTCCCGCTCTCTGGCGACACCGAGACGGTGAAGCAGGTCGGACCACACTTCGGACCGTCCGAACGCTTGACGGTCGACTTCTCAGATCTGGACGGCACGACCCTCGACATCGTGAATGGTGAGTCAGGCGATATCTTCGATGGACATTACAACGATCAGTGGGACGCGTATTATCACGGACGGACATTTGTGCTGCCGTTCTCGGCAGAGGCAGTGCAGCGGGCGGGAGTGCATCATTTGAGGTTGGAGCCGTGAGGCGGAGGATCGTGGATCGTGGATTGTGGTTAGTGGATAGTGGTTAGTGGATAGTGGTTAGTCGCCGGCATTATAACTAACCCGGCGTTTATGCGATGAAGCTGGGAGCGGGAACCGACCAGCGCCATCGGCGCGAAAGAGCTTAGCCCAGCGCTTCAGCGCTGGGTAGACGGGACGATACGGCCGAGTGCCGTAGGCACGGCAGAGAGCGTCGTCTGCCGTCTCCTACTGATCTACCTGCACAATCCCGTACAGCGCGCCGGTGAACGAGAGCTGGGTTCCCTGCAGGGTATCGGTGTCGGTGTCGTAAATGTTCACATATCCGCCCTGGATCGCGTACACCACGTTGCGTCCGGTAATCGCCAGCAGACTGGTAATCGCGCCATTGGGAGGAAATGGAGCATCGGCTGTATTGGTGGCAACGTTGACCACCGACAAGCAGCCGTGGACTGTGTTACTGCAGGTGTTGGCTCCAATATACAGCTTGTTATTGGTCGACAGCGCCATGGTGGAGTGGTAACCGTCTCCGATTGGAACGGAGTTAGCAGTAATACGAGTCATGTTGCTAACGTTGACCGCATCGAAGGTCGAGGTGGTTCCCGGAGGCACCGGACTGCCGGCGACATACAGCGTGGTCCCAGTCAGCAGACCCACACTGGCTCCGCCAACCGGCACGGTGGCTTGGATGGTTTGCGTAGGGATGTTGAACTCGGATACGGAAGCCGCTCCGCTCGATCCACATTCAGGACCGCAATTCAATACATAAGCGGTATTGCTGTCGCTGCTGAAAAATGCATTGACCGGCGCGGCGAAACCGGGAATCGCCACCGGAGCGACCGTACTGGCGGTCAGATTGATTAAGTACAGCGAGTCTGAATTGTCGGCAAATACCAGCAGAAATTGGCCGCTGGGACTGAGCGCAATATAGCGGGCGGACGGAATGGCATAGCTGGTGGTAATCCCCTGGTTGGCGATATTGATCACCTGCACCGCTCCCGGGCGCGAGCCACTTACCAGAACCGTGGGGGTCGGCGCATACACGGTAGTACTATCCGGCGAGAACAACGCCATTCCCGTATAAGTCGGCAAACCCACCGTAGCCGTGGTCGTCTCGCTGGTATTGTTCAGAAAATAGAAGGTCAAGGTGGTGGGATCATAGGTCAGGGTGGTGTTCTTATCGGGACTCAATACCTCGAAGGAGAGCGAGCCAGCCACTGAGATGGTCACGGGCACGCCCGGCACGACCTGACCGGCGGAATTCGTAGTCTCGGCCGTCAGCGGGCTGGTATCGTTCTGCGTGTCGACGATTTGCAGATTTCCCGAGTAAGTATTGGTTATAAATGCGCGATGCTGCACATTGCTTGGCGGCGTGGTGCTGGAGGTTCCGTTTCCGCTTCCGCAGGACGACACTCCAAGGATGGTGGCCGAGGTAAGCAGGAGGATGGCAACACGCTTCACACGTTTGCCCCGTAAAACATTATGATTTGACATGAGTTACTGGAAACCGTTGAATTATAACAGAGCCCGCAGGGCGCCTGAATGCGTCTGGGATGGCGATTTCCCCGGATTTGGGATAAAGTTCAATCAAGTCTGACCCTCCACAATTAGAACATTATGTCGACAGGACTCAACTCCCGGTTGCAGAAGGGCGCTGTTTTATGTGACGGCGCCATGGGCACGCTGCTGTATTCCAAAGGCATTTTCATCAATCGTTGCTACGACGAGCTCAACCTGTCGGCGCCCGATCTGATCCGCGGCATTCATCAGGATTACCTGAAGGCTGGTGCCGAGGTTATTGAAACAAACACCTTTGGCGCCAATTCGTTTCGCCTGGCCAAGCACGGATGTCTGGATAAGTTGGTGGAGATCAACCGGCAGGGAGCGCGTCTGGCCCGGGAGGCAGCTAAGAGCTTTGATGCCCTGGTGGCCGGCGCGGTCGGTCCCCTGGGCGTGCGCATCGAGCCGCTGGGCAAAGTCTCGCTCACCGAGGCGCGGGACGCGTTTCGTGAACAGATCGTCGCCCTGAACCAAGAAGGCATCGACCTGGTGATCCTGGAGACCTTCGGCTACCTGGAAGAGTTGCATCAGGCGCTGCTGGCCGCTCGCGACGTTAATCCTGACTTGCCGGTAGTGGCGCAGGTGACCATCGACGAAGAGGGCAATTGCCTGGATGGCTCCAGTCCCGAACATTATGGAGCGCAGCTGGAGGCCTGGGGCGCCGACGTGATTGGCTGTAACTGCAGCGTTGGCCCGGTGGCCATGCAGGATGCGCTGGAGCGCGTGCGAGCGGTCACCACCGCCCCGTTGGCCGCCCAGCCGAACGCCGGCATTCCGCGCTCGGTCGAAGGACGCAACATTTATCTGTGCTCGCCCGAGTACATGGCGAACTTCATGGACGGCTTCGTCAATGCCGGAGTCCGGCTGATTGGCGGCTGCTGCGGAACCACGCCCGACCATATTCACGCCATGAAGCTGTTCCTGAAGGTGGGTGCGGCGCGCTCTGCGTCGTACCAGGTGCGGAAGGCGACCGAAGCCAAGCCGGTCGAGCCTCCGCCGTTGCGGGAGCGCTCGGAACTGGGTCGCAAGATCGCGGATGGCGAATTTGTCACCATGGTGGAAATCGTTCCGCCGCGCGGCACTGACGCCAAGCGCGAGTTGGAGGGCGCCCGGTTCCTGAAGTCGGTCGGCGTGGATGGCATCAACATTCCCGATAGCCCGCGGGCTTCGGCGCGCATGAGCAATCAGGCGCTTTGCCTGCTGGTGCGGCAGCAGATCGGGATTGAGCCGATCCTGCATTACACCTGCCGCGATCGCAACGTGCTGGGTATTCAGTCGGACCTGCTGGGAGCCAGCGCCATCGGCATCCGCAACCTGATTTGCATTACCGGCGATCCGCCGAAGATGGGCGATTATCCCGACGCTACCGCTGTCTTCGATGTGGATTCCATCGGCCTGGTCAACATTGTGCACAACCTCAATCGTGGGCTCGATATCGGCGGCAATCCTATCGGCAATTCCGCTGGCTTTGTGATTGCCGTCGGCGCCAACCCCGGCAGCCTCAATATCGACGAGGAGATTCGGCGCTTCGAATACAAAGTCGAAGCCGGTGCGGAGCTGGCAGTCACTCAGCCGGTCTTCGATTTGCGTTTGCTGGAAGACTTTATGCGCCGGATCGAACATCTTCATGTGCCCGTGGTCGCCGGAATCTGGCCGCTGACGAGTACGCGCAATGCCGAGTTCATGAAGAACGAGTTGCGGGTGTCGATTCCGGACGAGATTTTCGCGCGCATGGCCAAGGCTACGACGGCCGACGCTGCTCGCGCCGAGGGCGTGGCTATCGCGCGTGACATGCTCGCTGCCGCCAAAGACATTGTGCAAGGCGCACAAATCAGTGCTCCTTTTGGGCGCTACTCCTGCGCCGTAGACGTGCTGGAAGCTCTAGGTGGGACGAGCAAGCGCGCAGCCGTGTAAGCGACATTCGACAATGTTTGAAGGGGATGGCCTTTCAGAGATTGTGTCGCAACCCAAGAGGAAATTTTGTGGTGGAACAAAGGGTGGAATAACCGAACAAGCTAGCCGCAACGCGGCGGGATGAAGTTAGCCGGGCGGCGTAAGCCCCCGGTCAAGTGGGAGATTATTGTGAGCCGCAGAGCGGCGATACCGGTTGCGACACAGTCTCTTTCAGGCCGTCCGTAAGTGGCGGACCATCATGTCGGCTTTAGCCGCTGAGGACTTCGCTTACTCTTAAGTCAGACATCCCTGAGTACCTGCGAGCCGCAGAGCGGCGACACGGTTATGACAAGGAATTACTTCCGTCATCCAGCCTGGCGTTTATCAAAGGTATAATTCCAAAAGTTTTCCCGACATCGCTGTGGTAGGCGGCGTCACGCTGCGACTTGCTCTCTGCGTCATTCATCGCGGAGAAGCCGGGGGTCACTTCCCGCGTGGGAAACTACCACTCTACGTGCTACACGACAATGAACAACCCGCCTGCCTACCTTGGAAGAGTGCTGGACGGTGGCCGTCAATCGGGAGCCCGGGCCGGGAGGACAACCCTGTGTGCTTTGATGTTGGGGATCGTATGCGCCGCGCTGTTGGTGCCCTCAGCGGCCCAGGTCCGGGGCGAGTATTCTCCCGGCTCGACCCTTTCCAACGGTGGGACGGTGCCTGATCCAGGCTTCTCGTATTCCAATCAGATCTGGTACAACTCGTCTGACCGCCTGTACGGTCCCAAGGGCAAGCTCGTACCCTTCCATGGCCAGCTCTCCGCCCTGACCGACAACAACACCGTGGTGTATGTCCCCAAGTTCCATTTCCTGGGCGCCAAAATGCAATTCCTGATCGATATCGCAATTTCGAACGGGCGCTTTGACACGCGCAACCCCCTGGACGGTGACAAGGTAATCCGGGGCGCGGTCGGCATCAGCAATACCAGCTTTGTGCCCTTCGACCTGGGCTGGAACCTGAAGTGGCTTGACTTCCAGGCAGGAGTCAGCATCTACGCCCCGACCGGCCGCTATCGTCCTCACGCCGCTGACAACCTGAGTTCCGGCTTCTGGACTGCCGGGCCGCAGACCGGCGCCACCATTTATCTGAGCAAAAACAAGCTGACCCAAGCCAGCGTCTTTGCCTATTACGGTTGGAATCGAATTCAGCACGATACAGACATTCATCCTGGCGCGAACGCGTCGGTGGACTACGCTCTATCTCACACGTTTCAGCTCAGCTCCGACGGAAAATGGTCGTTGCTGGCGGGCCCGGCCGGTTATGGTCAGTGGCAAACCACCAATAAGGGCGGCGTACGCAAAGACAACGCCAGACTGCTGTACGGAGTAGACGGCGTTGGCTTCACTACCAATCTCACCACACCCTACAAAGGTCTGTACGCAGGATTCAGCGCCCTGTTTGAGTATGACGCCCGAAATACCTACGAAGGCCGCACCAACGTGATCTCCGCCGGACTGAGTTTCTAGCAGCGCCGCCGGTGGAAGCGCCGGGCTTTCAGCTTGGCGAGTTCCCGCCGCAATCTCAAAGGGTTTCAGCCACTGTACCAAGGCCAAACCCCGTTTCAGATTGCACGCTGTCGGCACCGCGAAACAGGCTGGGTCGAAAATCACTGCGCTGGTGCGGGTGCATTTGGAACAACACTCGAGCGTTCGACCCGATAGCCTAGTTTTTGCAGTTCCCGAATCATTTTCCGGGTACGCTGGCATCTCGACTT
>JBAVSY010000151.1:0-34366 GCA_049695855.1 Candidatus Korobacteraceae bacterium
TCGTTCAAGACATTGGCCATGCCCTCGGAGGCTACAAGCCTCTGCGGGCGTCAATGTCCCGGACGTTATTCTCGTTGGCCGGTTTTCAGGTGATTACCATTGGCCGGTTTTGGGTGATCGCTGAGGCCACTCCGGCCGAAAGCTTCTTTTGCTTGTCCTGGCCGGCTGGATTTGTGCCGATCAATGCTATGACCTTGTTCGCATAGGTCACCGCTTTTCCGACCTGCTTGGGATCTTCCGCGTAGGCGTTTGCCAGCATGAGCAACGTCGGAATGCTGTCGGTATTGGCTGCCAGCGCTTTCTCGCCATACGCTTCCAGGCGTTGCGGCTGATTCAATTGCTGCAAGCTGTAGAGCGCCAATTGCGATATTTGCGCTTCAAACTTGGACTTCGGGAACGCCGGGGTGAACTGCTCGATGTAAGTCATACGCTTTCCGGGGTCCTGTTCCGCGGCAATCGCGTTGTAAGCAGCCGCTTCCAGAAACTCATAGTCCGAGCGCGCCGCCTCCTGATCTTCCGTGATGCGGGCGGTCCAATCGGCATCCGACACAGTGGCCGGTTTTGGCTGGGTCGAGATTGAGTTGAACACCGCGGCGCCGCGCACGGCGTAATCGACAATCTTGCCGCTGTCTTTCATCGCCTGAGCGACGCTGACCTGCGAAACCAGAATATCCAGATCGTTAGGAGAAAGTTCGAGCGCCTTGTCGCCATCCTCCAGCGCCTTGGCGGTATCGCCGGCCGTCAGATACTGCTGCGAAAGTTGCCATTCGGCGTAGGCGACGGCGGCCTTGTTACCGTCGTATTTCTTGATGAATTCGTCATAAAGCGGAATTCGCTTCTGCGCGTCGGGCTCGGCGGCAATGGCGGCGAGGTCTTTGTCTTCGGGAGTGCCGGCAGGAATGACGAGCTTGGTGTTCTGCGACCATCCGGCAAGAGAACAAAGCAGCCAGCCACAAAGAATTAAGTAGCGTGCACATCGCATGTTGCACCTCCGCATTGCACCTTGAAAGGAATTGGGTCAGGTCGTGGCGGTTCGCCGTGCAAGCGAGCCAGCCGAGTTTCTATTCGCCGGAATCGTAGCTCTTTTTCGCTGCCGGCGCTATCAGTTACGGTGTGCTGCCCATCGAAAATCAGGTGCGGGCCCGCTCGTCGAGACTCCTGAGCCGATTCTTTAACGAGTAGAGGCCTGGTTAGAGGCAGCCCCAACAAACGCTGTGACAAGTGGATGGCTGTTTCCGGTGAGTGCCGACCGCTCAGGCTGGAAGAGCGTTGCGAAGAAAAATGGATGAGCCGGCAGTTCGAGACCTCGGGCTTCTCCGTTCGGCCCCATCACTCCCACCCGCAACCCAGCATCCAGCAGGCGTTGCAGGTAGTCAGGATTGAGGCCGTAGCTGCAGCGATAGGTCTCGCGAATCTCATCGGTGCCGTAAATCTCATGTAGTCGGCTTCCGGGAACTGGCCGCAGTACTTCGTCGGCTTCGATCAGCGAGCAGGCCAGACTGGTGATCACCGGTTCCGATGTCGACGGATTGCATTCGGTATGTCCAGCGCCAGCCAACTTCAGAACGTTGCGAGCGAACTCCAGAATCGCGTGCTGACATCCGCCGCAGGTTCCCAGAAACGGCAGACTGTTCTCGCGTGCGAAACGAATAGCGCGAACCGCTCCTTCCAGGGAGCGATAAGGACTTGCAGGGACACACCAGAATCCAGCATAAGGCTCCAAGTCGGCGTCCAATGCAGATTCCGTGTCGAGCCATTCCGGCTGCACGGCAGCACCATCCGCAGCCAAAGCCAGAGCTTTGGAAATGGCCTGGTGGGCCAGGACGCTGGCATCGTAATCGCCGATCAAACAGATCCGTATCGTTGTCATATGCGCTTCTCCGCTCCCTGCGCTTGACGGTTACTTTCGGCCTTCTCTTTTTTGCGCCATCACCAGCCCGCGCGGCGTCGGCAGCAGGACCACAGAAATCAATCCCTCGCGTTCCAGCTTGAGGGCGGCGTCGCGGACCTGCTTCAAATGCGAACTGGCATCGTGCATCAGGATGAGTCCGAAGGGCGAGATCTGCGGCAGGTAACGCCGCACCTCCTGCTCCCGGATGGGCATGTCGCTGTCGCTGAAAAACAAATCGATGGTGCCTTCGACATTCATTTCCAGGCTGGATTCATTGCGGAGATCGATCAGGTCGCGAAATTCCGAGGCGTCAATCTTTTGCTTCGCGGTCTCGAAAACTTTCGGGTCGTACTCGCAACTGACAATTCGTCCAAAGCCGTTGAGCCGCAGCGCCTCCGCAATCCACAGGGTGCTGACGCCCATGAAGGTCCCGGTTTCCACCACAAGATTGGGCTTCGCTGTCGTCACCAGAGTGCGTAGAAACTCCAGCACCTCGACCTCGGCGGTCATGGAGTCATACATGCTCCAGCGCTCGGGATGCGGACACTCCGGGGTCGGCCGGTGATATTCCGGCACCAGTTGTCCGGCGCGCTGGGTAGCCTCGCGCAGGATGCGGTGTTCCTGTTTTTCTTTGTGGAAGAGGCGTCGTAAGCTCATCTAGGCGCTCTTCTTCTTTCCCCGTAACGAATCGCTTTTGCCGTGAAACTGCTCGAGCATTGCGTTACGCAAAAGGGCGTTGAGCCGGGACTGGTAGCCCTTGCCGCCACGTCGCAGCCAGACCAGGATGTCGGCGTCGATGCGCAGGGTCACCTGCTGCTTGCGCGGCCGGTACCAGGGATTGCGGATGGCATTCTTCCAGAACTTCTCGGTGGCCTCGGGAATGTCAGACAGATCGATCTCGCTGTCGGGACGCGCAGCCAGTCGCCGCAATTCCTGAATTTGTTTAGCCGTGAGTTTGCTGTCAGCCAAGGTCCGTCGTACGATTTTCGTCATATCGGATACGTTCCTTTCGAGTGGCATACCGTGCCGAGATGATTCGAATTACTTCGTCCTGGTCTCGCTGCTCCACCGTATGAGCGACGAATAGGACAGAGATGCCGCCGACCAGGCCGATGGTTCGCCATCGGCGTTCCCCACCTTCAACGCGGTCTTGCTCGGTAAGGGCGAACGGGTCAGAAAACGCAAACTTGGCCAGTTCGAATTTGACGCCGTGCCTGCGCCAGTTGCTCTCGGCCTTTGCACTATCCCACTCAAACAGGATCAGCACTCAATTATTGTAATGCCAGATTCGTAGTTACAACACTGCCATTCATCTCAATTCGTCAGAGCGTTGACTCGTGGCCCCGATTACTGCGTTACAGTTAAAAGAACATGCGCGAAATGTGGCAGCACCGCGGGATGCGGCTGATTTTCACGGCCAATCTCATTTCCATGATCGGCAGCGGTATGAACTCTGCCGCCGTGATCTGGTACATCTTGCAGGCCACACATTCCGAGGTGTCGCTGGGCGCGCTGATTGCCCTCCAGACCTTGCCTTCGCTCCTGCTGTTGCCGTTCACCGGGGTAATCATCGATCGCGAAGACCGGCGCCATCTGATGCTGTGGCTGGATGGGGCCCGGGGCACCGTTATTTTCCTGGTGGCCCTGTTGGTGCTCACTCACCAGGTGCGCCTATGGCATGTCTACGCGATGAACATCCTGGTGGCCATGGGCTTCTGGATGTTCTTTCCCACGGTCAATGCCCTCATTCAGGAGCTGACGCCGGACGACAAGATGCTGGATTCGAACTCGCTGCTCCTGGCGGCGCTGCAAGGCGGCTGGCTGATGGCGGGAGCGGTGGTCGGCTTCGTGTACAACCGCATTGGACTCGGCGGGGTGCTGCTCATCGATTGCGCCAGCTATCTGGTTTCGATGGCATGTGTCTTCATGGTTCGCAAGGGACGAGTAACCGTCTGGCGTCCGCCATCGGAAGCTGACGAAGCGGAGACAGTGCTCAGTCCGGTAGCCCGCTATCTGAGCGAGCTGCGAGAGGGATATCGCTATGTGGGCGAGAATCGGCGCGTGTTGCTGATCGGCATCGCCTGGGCATTATTTGTTGCGGCCATGATGACCCAGGGCGTGCTCTCGGCGCCGCTGAGCGAACGCATCCTGCATGGCGGAGCGGTCGGCTATGGCTGGCTGAATGCCGGCTGGGCGGTGGGCGCCTTCATCAGTGTGTTTTACGCGGCGAGGTTCATTCGCCGCAATGGCGTGAACCGCTCCGTGACGCTGACCATGGGACTGATCGCGGTATCGCTTTTCCTGCTGCCGGTTTCGCGCTGGCTGGCATTGGCCGTAACGATTTACTTCGTCATGGGCTCGTGCCGGGGCACGGGAGGCATCGCCCTTTCCAGCGAGATGATGGAGCTGGTGCCGCGCCACATCATGGGGCGAGTGCAGAACACGTTCTCCTTCCTGGCCAGCGCGCTACAGATTTGCACCGCCCTGCTGGTGGGCGAAGCGGCACATCGCGATGGGCTGATTTACGGCTTCTGGATGGTGGGAGCGATGTATGTGGGAGCGGCGCTGGCGGCTTGGCTGCCGGTGCGTCATGCGGCTGCTCAGGTGCGCCAGACAAGCAGTACTGCGGCGGATTGATGGAGATCGTCTTCGCAAGAGGCGAAGAGCTTTTACCACGGAGTACACGGAGAGCACGGAGAAATCATGAGTTGGGCGTTCACGACGATGAGAGGCTTGCCATAACCAAAATCCTTGCCGCAGCCCACGAACTGCCGATCCTCGGCTTCGCTCCGGATGACGAACCTCGAAAAATTTTCTGTGTCTCAGGTCTCTGCGGTTCAAGACTCTTGATTGCCCCGTGCTCTCCGTGCTCTCCGTGGTGAAAACCGCAGTGTGATTGCGAATTACGCCTAGCGTCTGCTCAAGTTGTTTTTGCTGGCTGGGATCTCGAGCGGCCCCGGCGCGTCGGCTGTAATCTCAAATGGAGTCCGCGGAGCGTCGTGCAGCAGAAAATCGCAAAGTACGCGGTTGAACTCCTCAGGGACCTCTTCATAGGGCATGTGGCCGGCTCCGGGAAACAGCACCAGCGCACTGTTCTTCAAACGCCGCTGCAGCTGATGGATGGAGGAGGGATAGACGGCGCGGTCGCGCGAACCCCAGAGTAGCAGGGTTGGAATCCCGCTGATTTCGTACAACGACTCGTCGATCTTCGCCAGATCCTCATGCCATGAGCGCAGGATCCGCACCAGGTGTTCGAAGCTTCCCGGCACGTCGACTCCGGCGGTGTAGCCTTCAAAAGTGCCCGGAGAGATGCGTTTCGGGTCTCCGTAAAGAGCCTTGAAATAGCGCATGGCCACGATTTTCAGGCGGGGCTGAACATGTACGACGTAGAGGCCGCCGAGCGTCGTTGCCAGCAGGCGGGTGAGGACTTTTCCGTGACTCGACCAAGGATTGATGGGCGAGACCAGCACCAACCTCCGGATACGATGCAGGCGCCCCGTCCTCGACGCCAGTGCGGCCAGGATGATGGCGAGGCCGCCGCCGCGGGAGGAACCAACAATGTCGGCATTCTCGATGCCGAAATGTTCTATGAAACGCAGAACCCCTTCCGCATCGCCGGCCAATGTGCACTCGGCAGCGTCGGGGCGTTGGGAAAAACCGGTGCCCGGCAAATCCATGGCATAGACGGAAAAATGCTTCGAGAGCGGCTCCATGTTAAACCGCCAGGAGAAGGAGAATCCCAGAAAACCATGGATCAAGACCAGCGGCGGCCCGGAGCCGGCGAACCAATAGCGCCAGGTCACCCCATCGAGCGTTACCGAACGTTCTTCCGCGCCGGGTATCCGGGCAATCTGCGGGACACTTCCGATCTGCTCCGCCTGTAGCATATTCATCGTCGGGCAACCAAACGAATCACTGTGGAATCCATAGTAAGTGATATCGCCTCTGTCGCTACGGGGGAGCTGAGACTCCCCCATTTTTCTTTCCAGTATAAGTTAGGGTACCACTGCGGGGTAGTTCGGTTGTGAGTAACGGCCAAAGAGATTGCAGCAAGAATGACCTTTAGCGCGAGCCTTAGTTGTCCAACCGGCGACCCGATCTGGGAGATTATGTTCGGGCTCTACCGAGGCGCGGCCAATGTTTCTTCCACCGGCTCAACTTTGAAATTCTGCACCACGCCACGATAGAGCAGAAACGCACAGACTAGAGAGCCGGAGAGTAGCAGTATTCCCAGCACAGTCTGATGCAGCAGCAATTTTCCCGTACCAAACAGACACAGGTAGATCATGGCGCAACCCAGCGCCCACGCTCCTAAATTGCTTCCTAAGTCGCGATGCGGCGCAATCTCCGTTTGCGAGGCGATGCGTTTCCAGCCTCGTACATCTGGCCGAACCTGGCGATAGAAGCGCAGCAGCACCTCTTCCGG
Source organism: Candidatus Korobacteraceae bacterium (assembly GCA_049695855.1). Classification (GTDB taxonomy): domain Bacteria; phylum Acidobacteriota; class Terriglobia; order Terriglobales; family Acidobacteriaceae; genus Bog-257. Next base: position 6,318 of record JBAVSY010000151.1, read on the forward strand.
TTCCGGCTTGGTCAACAGGGTGACGGCGAGCCAGACGATCGTCGTGATGATAGTGGTGGTGATGGTGCTTTTAGCAAACACCAGCGAACTGTTACCGGCGAACGGTTGCCAGCGATTCAGGATGATGGTCACCAGCAGCGAGCAAGCCATCGCCGAGATCTCGCTCCAGGCATTGATCCGCCACCAGTACCAGCGCAGGATGTAGACCGCGCCGGTGCCGGCGCCGATCTGCAACACCACTTGCCATCCGGAAGCGATCGATCCCAGCTGGACCGATACCCAGGCCGAGGCGATCACCAGCAGCACCGTGCAAAGCCGCGAGACCGATACGTAGTGTTGCTCGGAAGCATTTTTGCGCAGGAATCGGCGATAGAAATCGGAGACCAGGTACGACGCGCCCCAGTTGAGCTGGGTAGCGATGGTCGACATGAAGGCCGCCAGAAAGCCGGCAATAGCGATGCCGCGATACTGGTGCGGCAGGTGTGCGTTCAGTACCATCATGTAGCCGCTTTCCGGATGTTGCAGGCCGGGATAGAGCACGATTACGGCCAGCCCGGTAATGATCCAGGGCCACGGACGAATGGCATAGTGAGCGATGTTGAACCACAAGACCGAGAGCAGCCCTTGCTTTTCGTCGCGCGCGCTGAAGATGCGTTGCGCGATGTATCCGCCGCCGCCGGGCTCGGCTCCGGGATACCATGACGCCCACCACTGCAGTCCGATGTAGACGAAAAAGTTGGCCAGTGGAACCATCCACCAGGGCTCAGCGTTCAGTCCGCGTGAGAAGTCGGGAAAAAAGCCCAGAGGACTAGCTGCGTTCGACCCGGCACTGGCCTGGATTCTGTGCAAGCTCGCCAGCAGGGTAGACATGCCTCCGCAGGCGACGACCGCGAAATAGGCTACTGCGATCACGATAGACATCTTCAGCACAAACTGGAAAAGGTCAGTCCACAGTACTCCCCACAGGCCGCCTAACGAGACGTATAACCCAGTGAAGGGAATCAGGAAGAACACGCAGATGGCCAGGGCCGCACCATCGTTGCCGCTCCATACCGAACCGAAATGCGCGCTCATGAAGCGGCTGATGTTTACCAGCATGGGAGTATTCGCCAGCGTGGTACCGACAATGCTGGTCATCGCTTTGGTCACCCAGCCCAGGATGACGCAGTTCATCAGCAGGCCGAGGTAGAGAGCGCGAAAGCCGCGCAGAAACGCCGCCGGTTTGCCGGAGTAGCGAATCTCGGCAAACTGCACATCGGTAAGCAGGCCGGAGCGCCGCCACAGGCGGGCAAAGAGAAACACCGTCATCATCCCCGAGAACAGCAGGCCCCACCACAGCCAGTTCCCGGAAATTCCCTGAGTGTAGACCAGACCGGTGACAACCAGCGGCGTGTCGGCGGCGAACGTGGTTGCCACCATCGACGTGCCGGCCAGCCACCAGTTCACTGTGCGGCCGGAGACGAAATAGTCGTCAACGCTGCGGCCCGAGCGCCGCCGGAACCACAGCCCCATAACGAGCGTGATGGCCAGATAGGCGGCGATCGCGAACCAGTCAAGCAGAGTGAAGTTCAAGGTCGGATCACCGTGTCGTGTTGGGAGCAGTTCATCATTCGGTCGTCATCCCGCCCCCGGGGCGCTTTCATTGGTTCCCATCTCGACAGCTGTTATCTCGACTGCACGTTTACTTTCGATTGATTGTCATCCCGACCGGAGGCGGGCCGCTGTTGTCCGCCGGAGTGGAGGGACCTGCTGTTGGTGGCTTGGGAAAGATCTCTCCGCTGGCGCGTAAAAGCAGGTCCTTCATGCGGACTAAAGTCCTTGGTCGGAATGACAACCAATGAGAGCAGTCTGCCAGTCGCGTCACTCGCCGCACGCTCAATCCTAGACGGTATAATCAAAGACCGATCAGGAGTATCGAAGATTATGAGTGGAACCAATGGCAGCAACGGCACGACCTCTCCCCAGCCGCGCGCCGAGTGGATCGCCAAGCGCCGCGCAGAAGCCGACCGCACCGGTGACCCCAACATGTCGCAAATGCACTTCGCCCGCAAAGGCCTGCTGACGGAAGAGATGCTCTTTGTGGCCGAACGCGAGCAAGTTGCCCCAGAGTTGATTCGCGAAGAGGTTGCCGTGGGCCACATGATCATCCCGGCCAACATCAATCATCCTGAGCTGGAGCCGATGGCGATCGGGGTCGCGTCGAAGTGCAAGATCAATTCCAATATTGGTAACTCGTCGGTGACCAGCAATGTCGACGAGGAGCTGAAGAAGCTGCACACCTCGGTGCACTACGGCGCAGATACGGTGATGGACCTCTCGACGGGCGGCGGCATCCACGAAATTCGTGAAGCCATCCTGCGGCATTCGCCGGTACCGATTGGTACGGTGCCGATCTACGAGGCGGTATCGCGCGTGAAGCGCATCGAAGACCTCAACATTGATGTCATGCTCGAAGTCATCGAAGAGCAGGCCGAGCAGGGCGTCGACTATATGACCATTCACGCCGGCGTGCTGGTGGAATATCTGCCCCTCATCACCAATCGCATCACCGGCATCGTCAGCCGCGGCGGCGCCATTCTGGCGCAGTGGATGGCGCATCATCACAAGCAGAATTTTCTCTACGAGCGCTTTGACGACATCACGAAGATTCTCGCCAAGCACGACGTCAGCTATTCGCTGGGCGACGGCCTGCGTCCCGGCTGCATTGCCGACGCCAGCGACGAGGCGCAGTTCGCCGAACTGAAGACGCTGGGCGAGCTCACCAAGAAAGCCTGGGAGCGCGACGTGCAGGTCATGATCGAAGGCCCGGGGCACATTCCGCTGGATAAGATCAAAGAGCAAGTAGAGAAAGAAGTCGAGCTCTGTTACGGCGCGCCGTTCTACACGCTCGGCCCTCTGGTCATCGACATCGCGCCCGGCTATGACCACATTACGTCGGCGATTGGCGCGGCCATGATCGGCTGGTACGGCGCAGCGATGCTCTGCTACGTCACCCCGAAAGAGCACCTCGGGCTGCCCAACGACAAAGACGTGAAGGACGGCATCATCGCCTACAAGATCGCGGCGCACGCCGCCGACGTGGCGCGGCATCGTCCAGGCGCTCGCGACCGCGACGACGCCATCAGCTACGCTCGCTACACCTTCGACTGGGACAAACAGTTCGCGCTCTCGCTCGATCCCGAGACTGCAAAAGCCATGCACGATGAGACGCTGCCCGACGCCTATTACAAAGAGGCGGCGTTCTGCTCCATGTGCGGTCCCAAGTTCTGCTCGATGAACTATTCCGCCAAGGTAGACGAGTACAACAAGCAGGTGCATGGGGTGGAGAAGAAGGACTATTCCGAGTTGATGAACAAGCTGGTGGCGATTAAGTAGCGCGGCAGTTAGCACTTGGCAGTTAGCAATTGGTAAGGCCGCGCAGAGTATGGCCTTTAACATGCCGCGAAGAAACGTTGATGTAGTTGGCGAATTACTTCGAGAGATGTCTCGAATAGTTCGCAGGTACCATCCGGACGTTCGTCGGACGGGATTTTCCGTCGACGAACTTATTGCTGGCACCGCATTCTTTCCCGGCGGGACGGGCATTTGGCGCGGCGAAGAGCCGCGGGGAAATCTTCCAGAATTTTTTCCAGAATGCCCGGTCATGTTTGTCGCGCACAATTTCGACAGTGTGGTCGCCCACGACAGAGCAAAGGCGGCTGGTGGAGAATATCGTTCATCGTTTTTCTGGAAAGTATTTCGAGAGTACCTAGAAAGCTCCGCTATCAAACCTGAAGATTGCTTTTTCACAAATGCGCTTATGGGGCTCCAGCCCAAAAGCTCGATGGGTTCAATGCCGACTGTTCCGGGCTTTGAAGATGAGTGTCGCAAGTTTCTACAACGGCAGTTCGAGATTGTGAAACCGCGTGCGGTCGTTGCCCTTGGCCGGAAGGCGCGCGACAGAGTTCACGCCGCAGGTTCTCTGGTGCCGTGGATTGATGTGTTGCATCCGTCGGCTTGGGAATTCAGGCCACAACAGACTCGGAAACGAAGAATCGACGAACAGGCTGCCAAGATCGCCCAATGGCTGCGAGCCGCCACCGGTAACCCGGCTAGCCGCAACGCGGCGGGATGGGTTTAGGCGGGGGCGTAAGCCCCCGCTCACGTCGTAAGAGAAACGGAGCCGCAGAGCGGCGCCACTCCCCGTGGTAATTGCCGTCGCTCTGGAGCCCGCATTAAGGGCGGTACGTACCTAGCGCTTCAACGACCGTTGCGAAACCCACGCCGCCGCGCTGCGGCTCGCACTATGTCCCACGTTGACCGGGGCCTCAGGAGCCTGTTACGGAACCCGTGTCGCCGCTCCGCGGCTCGCATTATTTCCGACTCGAGCGGGGGCTTCCGCCCCCGCCTAACATCATGCCGCCGCGTTGCGGCTGTTTTCATCGCCTATCCAAGCCATTCGATCGCACCAATTCTGGGCTTGAGTTTCGTAACAGCCTCTCACGGCCCGGCTAACTTCGTCCCGCCGCTGCGCGGCCGGATGGATCGCTATTCTCTCTGTTTCGTTCCACCACACCGGGTTGGATTGGAGTTTCGTAACAGCCTCGTGAGCCCCCGCAGCATGTATGAGGATTGGCCGAGCCGCAGAGCGGCGGCACTCCCGCCTGTGACTGGAATCACCGACGCCCATCACTTCAGCAGATAGCGTGTCTGCATGGCCGACACTTACACCAAAATCCTGGTGCACTGTATTTTCAGCACGAAAAACCGCAGGTCACAAATCTCCGAACCCGCCAAGCTTTGGAGTTACCTTCGCGGCGTCGCCCGAAATCGCAAAGCTGACGCTCTCGCGATCGGCGGCACCGCGAACCATGTCCATATGCTGCTTGCGCTTCCGTGCAGCTTGACAATTGCACAACTCATGCGGGATCTCAAGGCCAACTCGTCCCGCCATCTGAATGAGAAGCAACGTGGTTTTGCGCGGCAGGATGGATATGCTGCGATCAGCGTTAGTCCGTCGCAGGTTGAAAGCCTGCGCAGCTACATTGAGACGCAGGAGACACATCATTCCAGGCGGAACTTCGAGAGCGAATACGCGGCGCTGCTGGACAAGTCCGGGGTGCCGCATTCGGCAGAGTATACGTTCGGGTAGTGTCGCCGCTCTGCGGCTCTGTCCATCCCTGCATGTGCGGCGGGGGCTTCCGCCCCCGCCTAAACCCATCTCACCGCTGCGCGGCTGGTTTCGATTTCAATCCACTATCGCACTTATCCTGGGGGTGTCGACGGGATGACGTAGCCCGAGAGCTTGGAACGGGATGTACTACTCGCCATGAGCAGCACGTTTGGCAGCTTCGAAGAATTCTGGGCGGCATCGAGGTCATTCTTCGAGCGAATTAAGAACAACGAGGGACTCCAACGCGCGGGTCGCTGGGAATGACCAGCAGTTTGCTGCCAACGCCGGACAGATCGCGCAGGTTGGAGAACAGATGCAGGCCACCGACGCGCGTCTCGACCGAATTGCCTCGATGGTTGCAACATTGGCCGGAACCGTCGCCAAACAATCCGAACAGATCGAGTCGCATGAGCGTCGCCTGAAGCGCCTGGAAAGCCGTCCCGAATAGCCAATTCCGCTTTATCGGTTGTCTGTAACCAACTCGTAATCTTCCAATCCGCCCTAGTGTCATTTCTCTTTGCTACACTCCCAACGTGAGACGTATCCGCCCGAATGCCTGGATCTTCGCCTGCCTGTCAGGAGTGCTCCAGGTGCTGATCTTCCCCAACTTCTCGTTCTACCTGCTTAGTTGGGTCGCGCTGGCGCCGCTGATTTACGCCATCCTCAAATGTCGCGAACAGGACGTGACCATGGTCCTCGCCGACGGCGGACTATTCCTGGCGCCGGCTACGCCATGGCAAGGCTTTTTGCTGGGATACGTCTGCGGCGTCATCTGGTATCTGGGAAGCTGTTCCTGGATTTTTCATGTCATGCACTACTACGGCGGCATTGGGACGGCCATGTCGGTTCTGCTGCTGGTGATGTTTGCGCTGTATCTCGGGCTGTATCACGGACTGTTTGGATTGCTTCTCGCCATGATCGCGGCGCGCCGCAATGGCTTCAGTTTGCGGGCGCTGGTATTCACACCTTTCGCCTGGGTTGGAGTGGAACTGGCGCGAACCTATATCACGGGATTTCCCTGGGACCTGCTGGGCACCACGCAAATCGATAACATTCCGCTGTCGCGCATCGCTACCGTGACCGGGGTCTACGGACTTTCGTTCGAGATCGCGCTGGTGAATACGGCCGTGGCGGCAGCATTTCTTGTACCGTATACGCGCCGCAAACTTCTGCTGACTTCGGCTCTGGTGGCTGCTCTCGTGTTGCACGCCGGCAAACTGGTGAAGCCGCCAGGCTCGCCGACGGCGCATGGCGCGACGCTGGTGCAGTCCAACATTCCCATCCTCGAAGCCGACTGGTCGCTGGATTACCTGGTGCAGACGCTGGAGTCATTGCGGAAGCTGAGCGTGCGTCCGGAGAGTGAGAAGGCGGATTCGCCTGGACTGATCGTGTGGCCCGAATCGCCGGCGCCGTTCTGGACCACGGACTTGCATCTGCGAAGCACGCTGGCCAACATTGCGCGGGCGACGAATTCTTACATCATTGCCGGATCGATTGGCATTGAGCATACCGGCGATCCTAACCGCCGGCCCGATATATACAATTCGGCATCAGTCATCACCCCGACGGGCGCTTGGACGGAGCGCTACAACAAGATCCATCTGGTGCCCTTTGGCGAGTATGTTCCCTTCGAAAAGCTGTTCAGCTTCGCCGGTGGACTTACCCGGCAGATTGGGACCTTTGCGCGCGGAAAGTCGCGCGAGCCGCTGGATGTAGGCGACACGAAAGCCGGCGTGTTCATCTGCTACGAGTCGATCTTTCCCAACGAGGTGCGGCAGTTTGCCAAGAACGGCGCAGAGATGTTTGTCAACGTCTCCAACGACGGCTGGTATGGCGAAGGCGGCGCACCGCGCCAGCATCTGAACATGGCCCGCATGCGCGCGGTAGAGAACGATCGCTGGCTGCTGCGCGATACCAACACTGGCATCACGGCAGTGATCGATCCTTACGGACGCGTGGTGGCCGAGGCTCCGCGCAATCAGCGCACCCAGTTGCAGGCGGCGTATTCGCTGGAGTTCTCCACTACTTTCTACACCCGGCATGGGGACTGGTTCCCATTGGTGTGTGCGATAATCGCATTGCTGGGACTGCTGTTGCGCTACTCCGAACCGGCGGAGATGACGCACCCGCAACTGGCGTAAAGATCTCATTCACCACGGAGACACAGAGGACACGGAGAAGAAGAAAAAGGCTGGTTGGGTCCTATTAGATCTGTATTGCTTTTTCAAATGCTAAGTGCCAAATGCTGACTGCCGACTTTCCTCCGTGCTCAGTGTGAAGACAGTATTTGAGGCGAAATGGTTGAGGAACTAGAACAGGAATACGCCGCGTTACGCGACAAGGTTCACGATCTACAGGAGTATCTTTGACGCACCTAAGCTGCGCGAGAAGCTGAGCGAGATCGATAAGCAAGCCTCCGATCCTACGCTCTGGTCGAATCCTGAAAAATCTCAGCAGGTGATGCGCGAGAAGAAGCGACTGGAGAGCGCGCTGGCCACGCACGAGGAACTGGTCCGCCGCTCCGGCGATATCAATGCGTACCTCGACTTGGCACACGAAAGCGGGGACGCAGGCCAGGCTGCGCTTGCGGTGCTCTCCGCCGACCTGCGCCGCGAAGTCAATGAACTGCGCACGCTGGTGGAGCGGTTGGAAACGGAGACACTGCTCTCGGGCGACAACGACGAACGTAATGCCATCGTCACCATTCATCCCGGCGCTGGCGGTACCGAGTCGCAGGACTGGGCCGAGATGCTGATGCGCATGTATATGCGCTGGGCCGAGCGCCAGGGCTTTCAGACGCAGCTCTATGAATATCAACCGGGCGACGAGGCCGGAATCAAGTCGGCAACCTTCGGGGTCAACGGTGACTACGCTTACGGCCTCCTGACCAGCGAGATCGGCGTGCATCGTCTGGTGCGCATCTCGCCGTTCGATCAGGCTAAGCGCCGGCATACATCGTTTGCCAGCGTTTATGTTTCGCCGGAAATCGACGAGAGCATCGAGATCGACATCAAGCCGGATGACATTCGCACCGATACCTATCGCTCCGGCGGCAAGGGTGGCCAACACGTCAATACCACGGACTCGGCGGTGCGTATCACGCACCTCCCCACGGGAATTGTTGTCGCCTGCCAGAACGAGCGCTCGCAACACAAGAATCGCGAGAAGGCGATGAGCATTTTGCGCTCGCGGCTCTACGAGTACGAGCTGGAGAAGAAGCGCGAGGTCACCAAGCACATCGAAGATTCGAAGCTGGATATCGACTTCGGCTCGCAGATCCGCTCGTATGTGCTGCAACCGTATCGCATGGTGAAAGATCTACGGACGCGGGTGGAGATTGGTGACGTGGATCGCGTGCTGGATGGGGATTTGAACGAGCTGATCCGGGCGTACTTGCTGGCGAGAAGGAAGGAGCAGCAGGCTGGCTGACTCTAAGGGAAATCCGACAGCATTCTCTCTACTTCTTCGTTTGTAAGCACGGGCGCCCCTGGTCCGAGCGTCACAGCAGGAAAGCCTGTCACTGGATCAATGACAATCTTGGCTTTCCGCGGCGCCCCCTTTTTGTTCGGTACAGCGTTTCCTCTGCTCTTCGCGGCAGCTCGTTTCTCATTCTGAGTTTTTCCTGCGCATAGTAGATGATCTTAGCAAACTGATCAGCTACCATCTGTCCATGGACGAGAACTGCTTGTTTTGCAAAATCATTGCGGGGGAGATTCCTTCGAAGAAGGTTTACGAAGACGACAGGGTTTACGCCTTCGAGGACATCGATCCCAAAGCGCCGACGCACGTGCTCATTGTTCCCAAGCAGCATGTGGTGGATTTAAAGAATGCGAAGGCCGAGGATGCGGAGATCATCGGCTATTGCAATCTGGTGGCGGCGAAGATTGGACGAGAACGCGGCATTGAAGATGGATATCGCACCGTGTACAACGTGGGCCCGCGTTCCGGGCAGTCGGTGTTTCACCTGCATCTGCACCTATTGGGCGGGCGGGATATGAAGTGGCCGCCGGGATAGAGAGTAAAGGTTGGGAATTAGTAGTTCGACGAGATGTTAGCGCGGGATTTGTCGCACGATAGGGGTCCTTCGACTGCGCTCGCCTGAAGGCTCGCTCCGCTCAGGATGACAAGAGAATTTGATCGATTGTATCTGACAACTGACAACTGACAACCGAGAACTGCTTTTCAATGTACTGTCTTGGTTTTGCGCGACATGTAATCCATTAGCAGGTACTGGCCGAGGGTGTAAGGGGTGGTGAAGTAGGCTTTGCCGCGGCACATCTCCGTGACCTTCTGGACGAACTGCACCAGACCGTAGTCGGAGGCGAGCATGAAGGTGTTGATCAGCACGCCCGCACGCTTGCACTTGGAAACTTCCTTCAGCGTTTCGCTCACTACGAGCGGATCAAGGCCGAACGCGTTCTTGTAGATACGGCCGTCTTCCAGCGTGAGCGCTGAAGGTTTGCCGTCGGTGATCATCACAATCTGCTTCATGTCTTTGCGCTGGCGCTGCAGAATGCGCTGCGCCATGCGCAGGCCTTCGCGCGTGTTGGTATAGTACGGCCCGACTTTCACCCGCGCCAACTGCGACAGCGGCAACTCCTCCGCGGAATCATGAAACAGTACCAGCGACAGCGAGTCTCCGGGATACTGGGTGCGAATCAGATGCGACAGCGCCATGGCAACTTTCTTCGCCGGCGTGAAGCGGTCTTCGCCATAAAGAATCATGGAGTGTGAGCAATCGAGCATGAGCACGGTGGCGCAGGAGGACTGATATTCGCACTGATGGACCTGGAGATCGTTGTACTCGATGTTCAACGGCAGGTGCAGGCCTTCGCGCAGGATGGCGCTGGACAGCGTGGCCGTGATGTCGAGATTCATGGTGTCACCGAACTCGTAGGTCTTGGTCGCACCGCTGGCTTCGATGCCGGTCGCGGTGTCGCGGGTGTCGTGGCGGCCGAAGCTGGATTTGCCGAGTGAGCCCAGAAGATCGCGAAGCGCCTTAAAGCCCAGGAAGTCGAGGCCTTTGTCGGTGATCTCGAAGCGGGCCTGGGATTGCGCGTCGCCTACTTGTCCGCTTGTGGTGGAAGGACGCGAAGGATCGTGCGGCTCGTCGACGTTGATATAGTTTTCCTGCTCCATGCGTTCGATGAGCTGTTCAACCAGTTGCTCCAGTTGTTCGCCGCTCATGTTCTCGATTTGCTCGCGCATCTGCTGGTCGAGCATGTCACTGTTCAGCAGGGCATCGGCGATAGCCTGGCGCAGGTCTTCGAGAGTTTGCTCGGCGTCCTTGAGGTCATAGAAATCCATGTACTGCTGCTGGAAGCCGCTTTGCAGCAGGTAATCGGAGAGCGCGTTCAGGAGGTCCTCCATGCTCATCTCGGAGGCGGGCTCGGGAACGTATTTTTTGTAGCGTATGAATCTAGCCATGGATAAGCATTCAGCACTCAGCCGTCAGCATTCAGCCAGCGGCGGACATTCATTGCGGAAGCGATCGAGCCAGAGGAGGCGATGCCGCGGCACAACGGAACCGCAGATCCCTCCGCTTCGCTTCGCTCGGTCGGGATGACAAATCCTAGGGCCTCACACCAGCCGCTACCCCTGACCCTTAGTCTCCTTAGAAGCCATCTAGCCATCTCATAAACCTGTAACGCTTCCAACTGATAATCTCCGGGGCTAAAGCCCAACCTCAACAGGGGCGTTACGGCACGGCTGAAGCCGTGCCCTTTCAAGTCGATGTATCGGTTGGCCCTAGTTGAACGGCCGGCGCTGCCGTCGTAAGTCGCGCTCCTCGTCCTCTTCGCGGATGTTTGGTTTCTCGCGGCGCGGCTGCTTTTCGCCGGCAGTAAAGGTTCGCTCCTCGCTGCGGCCGATACGCTTGTGTGCATAGAGGCCCTCGAGGATGAACTCGGCTCCCGATACCAGAACCTCCGACGGCTCCTTACCACTGAGACCGAGTGCGCTTAGTTTGTCGAGTAGTCCCTGGATACCGCGGAGCTTGTGCAGCGTCTCCTGAGCGCTGGCCGAGTCGCGAAGTTGAACCTCGCCCCCCAGATCGAACCACTGCACCACCTGGTTCATATTGCTGTTGCCGTGAAAATACTTGTCGTACGTGCGAGCCACGGCGGCGCGAATGATTTCGCGTACCACGTTGTCGGCGCCCTTGAGCTCGCCTTCATATTCCAGTTCGAGCTTGCCGGTCATGGCGGGCATAGCAGCGTAAATATCGCTCACCCGCGGCACCACCAGCTTCTCGCCGGAGCGAATGGCGCGGCGTTCGGCATTGGAGATAACGTTCTCGGTGGCGCTGATGGGCAGACGTTGGCTTACGCCGGAGCGTTTATCGATGCGCTTGTCTTCGCGAGCCACGAAGGCGATCTGCTCGATGACCTGGCCAATGAAGTCTGGAACCTGCAATTGATGACCGTTGCGCTCGGTCCAGGCTTCCTGCGCGGTGATGGCGATGCCTTCTTCCACGGTCGCAGGATAGTGAGTGCGGATTTCCGAGCCGATGCGGTCTTTCAGCGGGGTGATGATTTTGCCGCGCGCCGTGTAGTCCTCGGGATTAGCGCTGAAGACCAACGCGACATCCAGCGGCAGACGCACCGGGTAACCCTTAATCTGCACGTCGCCTTCCTGCATGATGTTGAACAGGCCAACCTGAATTTTGCCGGCCAGGTCGGGCAGTTCGTTGATGGCAAAGATGCCACGGTTGGCGCGAGGCAATAGTCCGTAATGGACCGTGTATTCGCTGCCCAATTCGTGACCACCCTTAGCGGCCTTGATGGGGTCGATGTCGCCGATCAGGTCGGCGATGGTCACGTCCGGTGTGGCCAGTTTCTCGACGTAACGCTCCTCGGGCGAGAGGTAGGAGATGCCTGCGTCATCGGGATTGCCGGCCAACAGCTCCCGGCAACGGCGGCAGATGGGGTGGTAAGGGTTGTCGTGAATCTCGCAGCCGCTCAGGTAAGGCAGTTGAGGATCGAGCAGGGTGGTAAGCGCGCGCAGGATGCGGCTCTTGGCCTGACCGCGCAGCCCCAAAAGAATGAAATTATGGCGGGACAAAATGGCGTTGACGATTTGGGGAACGACAGTGTCATCGTAGCCGACAATACCGGGGAAAACCGGTCCGCCGGCGCGCACGCGGGCGATAAGGTTCTCGCGCATTTCGTCTTTCACGTGGCGATGGCCGACCCGTTCCTCGGAGAACTGGTGGCTGCGACGAAGCTCGGCCAGAGTTTGGGGAAGATTGCTCAAGGGCTGGATACCTCCAGGGTCACGGTGTCCGTATTCTACGCCTGCCGCAATCACACGCGCGGGTGATAGACGTCACCCGTACATTGGCAGCGGAGCGTTGTGCATTAGAGGCGCAAGAGAAGTGCGAAGATGCGGAAAGTGAGGCGGTGTGAAAAAGCAGATCCCTCGTCGGGCTGAAGCCCTCCTCGGGATGACAAAAATATTAGGCAGGTTACGGCGCAGCTAAAGCTGCGCCCCTTCAAGAACCAACTTCGCTCCTTCAAGAATGCCTGCGCGGTTCAAGAACCGGCCGCGTCCCTTCAAGAATCGGAACGGGACTTGCCGGGGTTGCGGGCCATGCTTGCCTCATGGTTCGGTTCGCGGTCTCCACTGACATGGCTCTCGGAGCCGTTCGATGAAAGCAGGGTTGCCGCCGCGCTGGCATCCACTGAACGCAGGCGCAGATCGCGTTGCGGGAAGGGAATCTCGACGCCCGCCTCATCCAGCAGACGCATCACTTCCAGTGCTACTTCACTCTTCACCTTGACGGTATTGCTTTCCTGCATCACCCAAAACTGCAGTTCGAAATTCAGCGAGCTGTCGCCGAATTCCTTGAAGTACACGGCGGGAGCGGGCGAGGTAAGCACGCTTTCATGAGCCGTCGCGGGCTGCTCCAGCAGCTTCGATACCAGTTTGACGTCGCTGCCGTAAGCCACGCCGACCGGAAGCTCTACCCGGCGCAGCGATTCCGACAGCGTCCAGTTAATTACCTTGCCGGAGATGAAATTTGCGTTGGGAATGATGACTTCGGCACCCTGAAAAGTCTTGACCGTGCTGGAGCGGATACCGATACGCGAAACCTTGCCGGTGGTCCCGTCAATATCGAGGACGTCACCAATGTGAATTGGCCGCTCGAACTGGAGGATGAGGCCAGAGACGAAATTGTTGACGATATTCTGCAGGCCGAAACCGACGCCTACGCCCAGCGCACCCGTGAGCACAGTGAACTTATTGAGTTCCACGCCGCCTAGATTCACCGCAAAGAAGAACACCAGGAGCAGTAACAGGTAATGCAGCGTGGAGGCGATCAGTTCAGGTAGACCACGCGACAAGTGAAAACGGCTGAGCAGTTCCTCGCGCACAAGAAAGCGAAGCGCACTGGAGATGGCGTATCCGATCAGCAAGATCAGGAAGCAACCTACCACGCCGCCAAGCGTGATACTGGCGGAACGGCCGGCAATGTGGAAGTTGAGGATGTCAGAGATCCCGTCGGTGACTTGGTCGCGGACGCCCATCAGGTCCAAGGTAGCAATCAACCAGATGAAGATTCCCGACCAACGCAGAATTCGTGGGACCCAGCGCACGATGCCGTCGCGATGCAAACGGATAGCGGCCAGCTGTTGGGCGGCTGGAACCTCAACTCCCGCCAACAGCAGGAATGTGAACACGCGCACGCCGGCGAGCACACTGATTGCGATGAAAGTGCTATAGAGCGACAGGTATCCCACGGACTGCGCCAGCTTGACGTACCCGAACAGGTTGGCCGTCAGGGAAACGCCCAGGAGGCCGACTGCCAGACGCATGCCAAACAGGAAGATATGTTGCGAACGGGTCGCGCCTTCGAGGAGCTTCATGCGCGCAGGCCGCACCAGAACTATGAAGGCCAGGAATATTGCAAGATTGGCAAGGAACTGGACCTCCCGCTTATGGGCGGCCGAGAGGGACATCCATCCTACGAACGCATTGATAGCGTATACGCCGAAGAGGCAATAGAGCAGCGTGCGGTATCGCGGCTCCATGGAGGGAGGAAGCAAAATCAGAATCGGCACCCACGATATGAGGATGCCCAGGCTGATCAAGGCGAGCGGCGCCAACGGAGCCAGCAGGTAGCCGCACAGCAGAGGCGGAAGCAGACCGAGGCCGATCCAATGGCGGACAATGTGCAGGACCTGAGCCTGGTGACGGTCGACTGGACGTACATGACGGGTGGCCAGATGAAGCCGATAGGCTGCGAACAATGACAGGAGCCCGAAAAGAGCCAGAGCGGCGAGCGCACCGAGGCTGTCGCGAGCAAACGCCTGAATGCTGCGCAGTCGCGCGGAAGGAGTGAGAAAGAACTCGTTATTTTCGCCAATCTGGCGGCGCTGGGTCAGTTGCCACAGAGGCAGGCTGTCGCGTTCGAGCAAGCGGCCTTCCAGGCGGCCGCGCGCTTTGGTCAGGCGGTCGAGAACGTCGAGAGCAAGCTGGTCCTGGCTGGCGGCCCGGACCTGCAGGTTCACGATCAGGCGCAGCTGGTTCCCTACCTGCGTCTGGAGCTGTTGTATGGATTGGACGGATTGCTGGATTACATCCAGAGTGGGTCCCAGACCAGAAGTCGATTCGTTCTCTTCCAGAGTGGCTGTCCATTGCGGCTGTTGGGCCTGCAATTTTTGGATGGCCGATTGTGCGGCATTGGCCCAGTCCAGCAATTGTTGCCTGGATGCCGCAGTGTCCTTCTCCATGCTCCTCCAGTAGTTCTCCTCTTCGCGGACTTCCAAAGAGCTGGGAGCGCCGGCCAACAATGCGTCCACTTCTGTTAGCTTGGACTGAAGTTCGGTCTCGCGCTCATCGAGAACGGTTTTGCTGGCCTCCAATTGCTCGGGCGTAGGTAACTGGTCGGCAACATCGCGCAGCAGGCGGTTCAGGTCTTCGGAGCGGGCCGCGACGTCAGGCAGATCAATGGCCTGGGTGGACGGCGCGGGTGTTGCGGCAGCCGGTGGTGAGGCAGGTGCTAGTGGTGGAGTCGAATCTTTCTTGGGGGCGCCGGTCAGGGATTGGGCCAGCTTGGCAGCTCCGGTTTGCGACACGCCAATGCCGCCGAGAGCAAGCAAGGTCAGGCACAGCGCAAGCAGATAACGGAGCTGATGGGCTACACCGCCGATGCTTGCGCGGGATGAGGATTGAGCCATGCTGCCGCCATTATCGCGCATTGGAGCTGATTTGAACCGAAAGCTTGTCGCCGCGAATCAGGCAGGCCCCAGTTCGTCGAGCATGGCTTCCATTTCAGAGAGGGCGTGCTGATTGCGGGTGCGGCGAGCGCAATCGATACCCTGACCCAGAAGAGTGCGCGCTTCGTCGGTTCGTTCGGCGCGAGCCAGCGCTTGGGCGGCCATAAAGTATCCGTTGGTGTAATCGGGATGGACCGCGAGCAGGCGTTGAAATTCCGTCAGGGCGGCATCGGTTTCTCCGGAGCCGGAATATTCCAGCCCGAGCGCGTAGCGGGCAAAAGCGTCGTCGGGGTTGGTGTCCAGGATTTCTTTCAAGGCGGCTACGCGAGATTCGTCCATGGGATGAGTTTCTCCTGATCGGATGAATGAATGGTATAGGAGCGACGGATGGCAGCTCAACTTTCGGCGAGAATCTCAGCCCCTGTGTGGCGGCAACCGGGAGTGACCATTACAATTGGCGTTTGATTCCAGGTGTGTCGCGAGGAATGTGTGGCCTGTCCATTTTTCATGCCGGAACAACGATTGGACGCGGACTGGCCGTTTCCCCAGCGGCTGCCTCTGGGCGCGGGGTGGGCGGGAACCTGCACGGCTCCGGGACATGAGGGCGCGCGGCCCGGCGAAGAAGAGTTGAAATCGGGTTGCAACCTGGGCTATGCGAAGACCTGCAAGCGGCTTCCGGCCGAGAGGCAGGCCGATGCGGTGCGGTTTTGCCTGGGAGAGGAGCAGGACGGCGTGCTGCATGTGCGGTTCGTCTGCGAACGCGCGTATTTGCCGGCGGGTCACGGCGAGCTGTTGTATGAGAAGGGAAGCGGCGCGTGGCTGCTGAAGCATGAGGATGCATGCGTGCAGCGGATGGCAGAGTGCTATGTGCAGGCGCAGATGGCGCGACGGGCACATTTTGGCGCTAATGAACACAGAGACGAAAGCCCAGTGGAGTAGGAGTCTTTTCGGCCTGGCTAAAGCCGGGCTCTGATACAAATCACCATTCTTTGCGATGCAGGAAATAGCTGGTTAGCTTCTGGAACCGAATGTCATCTGGGAAAAACATGGAACCGAACGACGGGAATTTGCGACCTAGGCCGGTGAGCGAGTCGAAATCAGAAATGATCGAGCTCGTTTTGCCGAATGATACCAATCCGCTGGGAGCGCTGCTAGGCGGCCGCTTGATGCACTGGATTGATCTGGCGGGAGCCTTGGCCGCGCATCGCCATTCCCACTCCTACGCGGTGACAGCATCGATGGACCACATCGATTTTCTGGTGCCCGTGCACGTGGGCGACATGGTTATCCTGCAGTCGTCGGTGAACCGGGCATTTCATACCTCGATGGAAGTTGGGGTGAAGGTGCTGGTGGAGAACTACATTTCGGCCTCGCGGCAGAAGGTCGCGACTGCCTATCTAACGTTTGTCGCGGTGGACCGTCATGGAAGAAAGCTGGAAGTCGCGCCCGTGATTCCTGAGACCGAGGATGAGAAGCGGCGTTACGAAGGCGCACTACGGCGGCGCGAGGCTTCGAAGACGGAGCGAGAACGCAGGAAAGCGGCGAGGGGGTAGCGATTGCGATCGTTCAATTCGGCGGTATTGGCGGTAGTGCTCGGCCTCTTTGCAGTGAGTCTTGCGGCCCAGCAGAAAGACGAAAAGGCTCCGGAGTCAGCCGAGCCGACGGTCGAGAAATCCGGCCAGTTAAAGGCGCCCGCCGAAGCCTCGAAGTCCGAGGTGCAGAAATCGACCGAAGCGCAGAAAGAAACTCCGCCCATCGTCACCCATCACGAGATTCGGGTGGGGGCGCGCGTGCTGAAATACACGGCTACCACCGGCCTGATGCCCATTCGCAACGCCGAGAACGACGAAGTCGAAGCCAACATTTTCTTCGTCGCGTATACCCTGGACAACGCCGGCCCGAATCGTCCGCTGATGTTTTCCTTTAACGGTGGCCCGGGGTCGGCGTCGATCTGGCTACACATTGGCGCGATCGGACCACGGCGGGTAAAGATGCTGCCCGATGGAGGCATGCCTCCGCCGCCCTTTGAATTGGTGGACAATCAGCAGACCTGGCTCGATCAGACTGACCTGGTCTTCATTGATCCGGTGGGGACGGGATATAGTCGCGCGACTAAGAAAGATCTGGCTAAGAAATTTTATGGATTGAAAGGTGACATCTCGTCGGTCGGAGAATTCATCCGCCTCTATCTGAGCCGTTACCAGCGCTGGACGTCGCCGCTGTTCCTGGTGGGCGAAAGCTATGGGACCACGCGGGCAGCCGGATTAAGTGGCTATCTCATCGACAAGGGCATTGCGCTGAGCGGTGTCGTACTGGTTTCCTCGGTGCTGAATTTCGAGACCCTGGAGTTTTCTAGAGGTAACGACCTGCCTTACATTCTCTACCTGCCCAGCTATGCATCGACCGCGTGGTATCACAAGAAGCTTTCTGCCGATTTGCGGCAGCGTGATTTGCAAGGCGTTTTACGCGAAGCGGAGCAGTTTGCTTCCGGTCCCTATGCGACGGCGCTGGGCAAGGGAGACAGCCTGAGTCCGCAGGAGCGGCAGAGCATTCTCGATCAGGTAAGCCGGTTCACCGGGCTCGACCGCAACATTGTCGACGAGAACGATCTGCGCATCAAGCAATGGATTTTCTGCCGCGAGTTGCTGCGCAGTCAGCGCCTGACGGTGGGACGGCTGGACAGCCGCTTCACCGGCCCGAATCTGTCGGACACCGAAGAAGGAGATTTCTACGATCCCACCATGGCGGTGATCCGGCCGCCGTTTACCGCGACTTTCAACAATTATGTTCGCACCGATCTCGGCTACAAGACTGACCTGGAATACAACGTACTTGGTGGGCTGGGGCAGTGGGACTGGGGCTCGGCAGGCAGCGGATTTCCCGACGTCAGCGAGTCGCTACGATTGGCCTTCGTCAAAAATCCCTACATGAAATTGTTCGTGGCGTCAGGCTATTACGACCTGGCGACTCCCTACTTCGCCACGCAGTACACGCTGAACCACATGAACCTCGATCCGCAGCAGCATGCCAAGATTACCCTCGGCTACTACGACGCCGGACACATGATGTATCTGCGCAGCGATTCGCTGGACCACCTCAAACAGGATGTGTCGGGATTTTTGGGGAATGCGTTGCGCTGATGCTTGTCCAACCGTTCGTAACTGGAAAGCGTCAGAGAAGGCTTTGAAAAAAGTCGCGCGCTCGATCTGCCGCCGGCCGAGCAGTTTGTCGAAGAAGCAGATTCCTCACCGGCTGAAGCCGGTTCGGGATGGCAGTAAGAAGATTTAGTACGGCGTAGCTGAAGCTACGCCCCTTCAAAACCGAATCCGTATTACCTCTCTTGCGCCTCGTGCTGGCCGGCGAAGCGGTAGGTAATTCCATTCCACTCGTAGGTATAGACCGTGTAGCTGATCGATCCGTCTGCCAGCGAATGAGGCACGCGCACGCGAATTGCGCCATTGGCCGCGGCCGTTCCGAAGGCGGTGTCACAGAAGCCGGTTCCATCCGGAGGCCGTTGCACCGACCATAGCTTTTCAAACTTAGTTTCGGAGAGCTGGTTGAAGACGGTGAGCGTCAGACAATTTTTCTCACCCGCATAAGTGACCAGCAATATGTGATGGCGTTCTGCCAGGCCCTCGACGTCAAGATTAGCAATGCGGGAGTCATCGTCCTTTTCGTCGGAGGCGGTCGAAGCCATGTGCCATAGCTTGTGGACCGTCCAGGGATCGAGTCCCGTTGCCTTGGCCCACTTGGCGTCGTCGGCCTTGTGGACATGCTTCCAGTCCTGGGCAAAGCATGTGGCCGAGACGAGTAGGAAGCACGCGATAAGTGCACCGAGGCGCATGTGGATCATCATGCCGCATAGATGATGATGAGACAAGCACTGTTCGCAGGCTGGGTCGGCCCATCATTGCGAGCGGAGATTTGTGGGGGTGGCAGGAGTCAAGCGCAGTGGAACGAGCCGACCGGGGCAGCGGCGATTGTGTCGTGCGTTGTCGTCGGCGGCTATTGATGACTGTAAGAGTAATGTCCTCGCCAGCGGTGGAAGCGCCGGGCTTGAAGCCCGGCGAATCGGACGCAAGCAACAATGGCTTCAGCCACGGCTCGCCCGGGCTAACGCCATTTTCCGATTACCCTCTGGCGGCACGCCTTAAAGCCGTGCCCTTCCACCAGTTGTTGCGGACATTTCTTTTGCAGCTAGCAATAAAGCCGCTTTTGGAAGGGCTGCTACGGACGACTGAACAGACTGCTGAAAAAGCCGAAAACGCAGATTCCTCGTGGGCTGAAGCCCACGAGGAATGACAAAAATAAAAAGGCTTCTACGGCGCGGCTGAAGCCGAACCCCTTCAAAGACATGTCGAACCCCGACTTTTTCAGCAGCCTGTGAAGTCGTGCCCGGATACAAATCTGGTCTGCGGTGACATGATTTTGCGCCACTTATGGAGGGCCTGAAAGAGATTGCGTCGCGTGCGGTGTCGCCGCTCTGCGGCTCACGACTTTTTCCCACTTTTCCCGGAGGCTTACGCCTCCGGCTAACTTCATTCCGCCGCGTTGCGGCTAGTCTGACTGGTTATCCCAGCTCTTTGTTCCACCAGAAAGCTTTCCTTCCGGTTGCGACACAGTCTCTGAAAGGCCGTCCCTTCAAACATTAGACTTAATCAGGGTTTCCCTAAGTGCCAAGTGCTAACTGCCAATTGCTGCCCTAGTCGTAGCGTTCGAAGACGATTTGCTTGCGGTCCCAGCCCATTTCTTCCTTGAGCAGTTTGCGGTTGGCGTCGACCATCTGATGCAGACCACAGATGTAGGCTTGCAGGTCGCCGCGGCCGGTGACGATCTCGCGCACATGGTCCTGGACGTATCCCTTGCAGCCCTGCCAGTGGTCGCCACAGCGGCTGAGTGTAGGCACGTAGTGGAAGTTGGGATTTTCCTCGGCGATGCGCTCGAACTCGTCGCGGTAATAAATGCTGTGCTCATAACGCGTCCCGAAGACCAGCCAATATTGGTGGCCGCGATTACGTTCGGTCTCCTCGAAGAGCCATTCAATCATGCCGCGAATGGGAGCGATACCGGTCCCGGTGGCGATGAACACCGCGTCCTTACGGGGTTCGCGCAAGGTAAACAGGCCGTGCGGTCCGTGAAACTTCAGGGTCGCGCCCACTTCCAGATCGCAAAGCCAGTTGGAAAGAAAGCCTTCATCGACGCGGTTCAGGCAAAGATCGAAGCTGGCGTCGGCGCGCGGGGCCGAGGCGATGGAGTAGGCGCGAGTGTGCTCTTTGCCATCGGGACGGGGATGCTTGATGGAGACAAATTGGCCCGGGACGAAGCGAAATTCATGCAGGCCGTCGACCTGCAGTTCGAGATGCTTGGTCTGCGGCGACAGCAGAATGGACTTCGTCAGCCGCGCATCCAGTAGCTGGCGTTCGAACGTGGTGCGTTCCTGAGGTAAGGTGCTCATGATCTATAGCGTATAGATGCGGCTGGGCAGGTGGGGGACGCGGACGCCCGGGTTTACTGCCCCGGTTGATGCGCTGCGCTCAGAGAGACGGAGGCTAATTATCGCAAGGCCCGCATCCGTTCAGCGTCTTGGTGAACCGAAACGGTGGTCGCGGTTTTGGGGACTTTAGCGGCAAACTTGGTGCGTGGAGGCAAAGCGCAGACCGTGGGAGGGTTGGTCATTTCCTTGGCGAAGACGCGATAGCTGATGGTTCCCGGCTGCAAGGTCGACCAGTAGGACGATTTCGACAGCAGACGCTTGTGCTGAGTGATGATCTGGTTGTCGAGAATCTTGATGCCGCATTCCAGATTGTTTTTGGGCTGCAGGATGGTCTTGGCTGGATCGTTGCTCTTGAGCTCGCGGTCTTTGTCCCAATCGAAATCGCAACTATAACGTTTCTGATCGGCATAGGTCAGTTGCAGCAAGCCTTCACTCCGCACAGCGCGGCCGCTTACCTCATCGATCTTTGCGACTTCGGGCTGAGTATGGCGAACCCGGGTGGTGGGATTGAGTCCGGCTTCCGCCCCGGCCAGCGCCTGGAAGAAGTAAGCCCAGAAGACACGCTTGTCGGTATCGTTCATGTGGTAAAAGTTGGGACAGAATTTGCGGACGTCGTGCGGCACTCGCGAGGAAAGCATTTCCTGCGGGATGGCCTTCTCGACGATCTGGTCCCAGACCGGATCCCAGGTCTTGCCGCCGAGTTCAGCCTTCTTGGCATCGATCGGGGTGGGAGGCGCAGGCTTGGTGGCTTGCGCACAGGTGATGGCTGCCGTACTGATCAATACGGAGCAAACCGCGAGCGGTTGGATCAAACCCCTGTAAATACTGCTCTGCCTTAAGAGCGATACCACTGGCATAGTGCTTGGACGCGGCAGGGTGTCGAGCCTGTTGCCTTGGGCAGGGGAGGGTGAGAGTGATTCCCCGCACAACCAATTCTGCACTACACTCATCGCATGGCGGCGGATTTCGATGGTCTGAGCGTAGTGCTGGTGTCAACGCATAATCCGCTCAATATCGGAGCAGCGGCCCGGGCCATGAGCAATTTCGGGGTTCTGCGGTTGCGCGTGGTCAATCCGTATGAGGTGGCGTTTCGCGAGGCGAAATCGGCGATGGGCGCGGCTCCGTTGCTGGCGAAAGCAGAGGAGTTCAAGAACCTGGCCGACGCCGTGGCCGATTGTAACCTGGTCGTGGGAACCACGGCTGTGCAACATCGCGAGCTGCAACATCCGCTGCGGCGGCTGGAATATGGCGCGCGGCTTATCCGTAAACAGTTGACGTCGGGACGGGTCGCTCTATTGTTCGGCACGGAGAAGACCGGCCTATCCAACGATGACCTCAGCCATTGTCATTGGCTGATGCACATTCCCACCCGCGAGCAACATAGTTCGATGAACCTGGGTCAGGCGGTGGCAGTGTGTTTGTACGAGTTGGTGCGCGATGTGAAGAAAGCGACGCGCCCGGAGAAGTCTGAGAAGCGCGCCACCGCGGGTGAGGTTGAACGCATTTCTGCCGCGCTGCTGGAAGCGTTGCACCTGAGCGGTTATGTCAATCCGATTGCCGTGGCTCCCACGGAAGAGCGAGTGAGGAGAATGGTGCGGCGCCTGCATCTTTCGTCGGGGGATGCTGAGCTGTGGCAGGGAATGTTGCGGCAGATTTTGTGGAAGGTGAAGACGGGTAAGCACGGGGAGTAGATACATTTCGAACGATCAGAGGGATCCGTCTAAAGAGGCAGCCTAGCCAACGTCGGCGGGCCTAATCGCTCGGACGAAGAATCTACGTGAAAATGCTGCCGTCCCTACGGGACTTGGATCGATTCTCGATCTTACCCAGCACTCCGCCTGCGGCTGCGTGCTGGGCTAGACTCTTTCGCCCTTGCGGGCTGGATCCTCGCGTGTCGCAGTCCGTTGACGAATACAAACTTTGGCTCTTACGCTCACCGTGATGGCAAGGTCTGCGATGGTCGCAGGCCCACCCTTAGCAGCTCACGAGTGCCTGCTCCACATCTTCCAAGCAGGTGTCCGGCGTTTCTTTGGCCAGCCAGCGCACGAACTCATTGCTGGGTCCGAGGACGATCTGCTTTGACTGGACAGGCTTGTCCGTGAGCTCGAAGCCCATGATGATGATCTCGTCGCCCTTTTTGATGAGGTGAGCGGCTGCGCCGTTCATGCACATGGCGCCGGAGCCGCGCCGGCCGGGAATGGTGTAGGTTTCAAGCCGGGCGCCGCTGGTGTTGCTGACCACCAGTACGCGCTCGCCGGGAAGCAATCCGACCATATCCATCAGTTCTTCGTCGATCGTGATACTGCCTACATATCGCAGATCGGCTTCTGTAACCGTGGCTTGGTGAATTTTTGACCGCAGCATCCATCGCATTGCTCTCGTCATTCCTCTCCGTGTCCCGCTCCTCGCACTGCGGATGCAGGCACTTAGCAATATGCTAGCAGTATTTGCCAGCCATGAGATGAGTTTTGTGCGGGATTGGACACATTAGTTGTAGGAGCGGCGAACCGATCGACCTGCGCGCTATCCTGCTACCGAACCGCCGTGCTCCTCGGTCTAATCTGTGGGCAGGGCGATCTCCGCCCATTTTTCCCCTTTCGAAACGGAACAAACTTCTACATTCGGACGTACTAGATATCGGGACCCAATCCTGCGCGATGGTGGAGGGCGTAGTGGCGAACGGAAAGAACAAGAAAAAGCGCTGGATCATCATCACGATTGTCACGGTTGCGGTGGTGGCGTTGGTATTGGTTGCGGTCGCGGCGACTCGCGGGGGCACCAAGATCGATCCCACCAAGCTGGCGAAGGTGGAAAAAGGCGACTTGACCAAGAGTGTGGTGGCGACCGGAAAAGTTACTCCCATCACCAAAGTCGAGATCAAGTCAAAAGCCAGCGGCATCGTGAAAAAGCTGTACGTGGACACCGGCGACCGGGTGAAGCAGGGACAGGTTCTCGCCGAACTGGACCGGGTCGAGATCCAGGCGCAGGTGAATTCCGCGCAGGCGCAATTGCTGTCATCGGACGCCAACCTGAAGAGCGCGGAGGCGGATGAGAAGCGCGCCGAGGTGGACGCGGAAGGCGTCGATATTCCCACGTTGCAGCGAGCCTATCAGCGGGCGCAGGAGATGTCGAAGGACGGGGTAGTGTCGCAGGCGACGCTGGACGATGCGCAGAGGAACTACATCATGGCAGTCAATAAGCGCGATGTGGCCCGCGCTCAGCTGACCGTGAACAAAGCCAAAGTATTGCAAGCCCAGGCGCAGGTGAAAAAAGACCAGGCCAGCCTGCAGCAGTTTGAGGAAGAGCTTAGCTATACCACCATCACGGCTCCCATTGACGGAGTGGTGCTATCGCGTGACGTGGAAATGGGCGATGCGGTGAGTTCGATTCTGGTGCTGGGTTCGGGCGCAACGCTGGTCATGACGCTGGGCGATACCAGCGAAGTTTACGTGAAGGGCAAAGTCGATGAAAGCGATATCGGCAAGGTCTATCTGGGACAGCCGGCACGGATTCGGGTGGAAACGTTCAAGGACAAAATCTTCACTGGACATGTGACCAAGATTTCGCCCATGGGGGTGGAGAAGGACAATGTGACCACGTTTGAAGTGCGGGTCTCCATCAACAATCCCGGCGGCGAACTGAAAGCGGAGATGACCGCCAACGCGGAGATCCTTCTTGCTGAACACAAAAATGTACTGATGATTCCTGAAAGTGCTCTGCTCTACGACAAAGACAAGAAGGCTTCCGTGGATATTCCCGACCCGAAGGGCAAAGATGGGATGCGCAAGATCGCGGTGAACATCGGAATTTCCAATGGGGTCAAGACCGAAGTGCTGTCGGGTCTGAAAGAAGGCGACCAGGTGGTGTTACAGCAATAATCGGTGAAGAAGGCAGTTGTCAGTCATCAATTGCCGTTTGTCAGTAACGGCGCGTCCGGGGGAAACCGAGATCCAGTCGCCGCATCCTGGTTCTGGGATTTTCGAAATCGATTCCATTCACTTCCAATCTCCAGCGAGGCATTATGAGGAAACATTGCACAGCGGTTCTGCTCAGCGTCCTCTTGATTCCGGTTCTGCTGCACGCGCGCACCGAGGAGCATTTCGACCGCACGCTTTCGGTGTCGGGCGCGGTTGACCTCGATCTGACGACGGGTTCCGGCGACGTCATCATCAAGGCCGGCGGCACGAATCAGGTTGTGGTGCACGGAACCGTACGCGGCAACAACGAATGGTTTTCCAGTTCCGATTCCGCGGTGCATCAGGTGCAATCAAATCCGCCGATCCAACAGAACGGAAACAGCATTCGCATTGGTTACAACCTGCCGGAAGACGTGAAACGGCATGTCTCGATCAGCTACGAAATCACGGTGCCGGCGAGCACCACGGTGAAGGCGCAAAGTGGATCGGGCAGTGTCGAGGTCACGGGAGTTCGCTCTGAGCTGCAGGCACAAAGCGGATCAGGCGACATTAGCGCGCGAGATATTGGCGGCCGCGTCCATCTGCAGACTGGCAGTGGTAACATCCGGGCGGAAAATGTGGCTGCGCCGTTCTACGGCCAGACCGGCAGCGGCGACATCGAGGCGAACCTGATGGGATCGGGCGATGTGGATGTTCACACTGGGTCGGGGACCATCCGTGTCAAGGGGATCAAAGGTGGAGTGAAGGCGCAAACCGGCAGCGGCGACATTGAAGCGGATGGCGATGTCACCGGCCCCTGGCGACTGCATACCGGCTCAGGCACGGTTCGCATGGCATTAGGGTCGGGAGGTTTCAACCTGGACGTGCATACCAGCTCAGGATCGATTCATTCGGACCTGCCGATTACGGTTCAGGGTTCGCTGGGAAACCACGAGTTGAAGGGCGCGGTCCGCGGAGGCGGTCCGACGGTAGAAGTCTCCACCAGTTCCGGGGACGTGGACATTCGTTGATTGATCAGGAGACTCAAAGCCGTCCCATCCTGCGCGTCTTGACTCTGGCAACGGCTACAGCTACTTTGCGGATACATGTCTGAGAGCCGCATTGTTACCTTCACCACCGATTTCGGGCTGAACGATCCTTTCGTTGGCATTCTGCATGGGGTGGTGCTGAACCTTCATCGCGAGACAACGGTCGTCGACATTTGCCACGCGGTTGCTTCCTACGATGTGTTCGATGGCGCGTGGACGATCGCCCAGGCCTATCGCTTCTTTCCTCCCCGAAGCGTGCACGTAGTGGTGGTCGATCCGGGCGTGGGCAGCTCGCGGCGTCCCATCATTGTGGAAACTGATGACTACATTTTTGTCGCCCCAGACAATGGAGTGCTGTCGCTGGTGGAGGCGCGGGAATCGAAATTCAACGTCCGGCATATTACCGCTGAGCGATATTTCCTGCAGCCGGTGAGCCAGACTTTTCATGGTCGCGACATCTTCGCTCCGGTGGCGGCGTGGTTGAGCAAAGGGGTGGCTCCGGCGGAGTTCGGGCCGGAGATTTCCGACTATGTGCGTCTGCCACTGCCGCAGGTGGAACGCACCGCGGAGAACAGTTGGCGCGGAGTGGTGCTGAAGGTGGACAAGTTCGGCAACCTGATCACCAACATCAGCCAGCAGGATGCGCCGGCCTTGTTCGGTAGCACGGCGCCAGGCGTGAGCATTCTGATCGCGGGAGAGACGATTACGGGATTGTGTCAATCGTATGCGGCGGGCGGGGAGGCGGAATTTTTCGCGATTGTGGGGAGTTCGGGATACCTGGAAATCGCGGCCCGACAGGCGTCGGCAGCGGAGAAGCTGGCGGCCGGAGTGGGGACGCCGGTGGGAGTGGTTTTGGAAAGCTAGAAGGGCCTCCCCAGGGCTGAAGCCCAGGTCATAGTTGACCTGGTGCCGGCACGTCTTAAAGAGGCTGCCGAAAAACTCGGGAAAAGCAGGTCCCTCGTCGGCCTGAAGGCCTCCTCGGGATGACAAACTAAGGGCTTGTACGGCGCAGCTAAAGCCGCGCCCCTTCAAAACACTGTACAATCTGACTCTTTCAGCTGTCGTCCAGGGCCTACGGCCCGCGAGAGCTCATGAAAATGAGTTCGAGCCTGGGACAGAATAACAGCGGCGCAGAGTGGCAAGATCGAAACAGGAATGGAGAAGTCGAGGCTGTTCAGCTGTCTGATCTGGAGCGTGCATGATTGAACGAGTAAATGGGCGTTAGCGTTCCCCGGTGGGAGCGGCGATAGCCCGCGACCCTGCTTAATGGAAGACGCAGCGCGCTCTCCGCTCCCGCCAGGAGATAGCCATGGCTTACAGGATAGCGGGAATCGATGTGCATAAAAAGATGCTGGCGGTGGTAGTAGCCGACGTTGAGATGCAAGGCGAGTACGATTTTGCACGACAACGGTTTGGCAGTAACCCGGAGGAGTTGCGGCGGCTGGCGGCCTGGTTGAGCCAGCGAGGGGTGGAGGAAGTGGTGATGGAATCGACCGCACAGTACTGGCAACCAGTGTGGGGAGCGATGGAGCGGTACTGGAAGCCAGTCTGCCAAAAGCGAGAAGGCGCAGGACCGATGTCGGGGGCGCTGCATTTGGCGCAAGCTCAATCCAACCGTGCACGCAAGGGGCGGAAGAAGGATTTTCCCGATGCCGAGCGCTTAATCAAACGACTGGTAGCCCAGGAACTAATCTTGAGCTTTGTGCCCGAGGCGGAACAGCGGCTGTGGCGAGCGGTAACGCGACGTCGGTATCAACTTACGCGCAACCGCGTGCAGTTGCACAACCGGCTGGAAAGCCTGCTGGAAGAAGCTCATATCAAGCTCTCCAGCTTGGTCTCGGACCTGTTGGGAGTCAGTGCCCGTCGCATGCTGAACGCGCTGGCGGAAGGGGAAACTAATCCCCTGGCTCTAACCGCCTTGGCGGATCAGCGTCTGCGCGCGACCGAGGCGCAATTGCGGGATGCACTGGGCGCGTGCACAGAACTCAACCCGGTGTACCGCTGCTTATTGAAAATGGCGTTGCAGGAGCTGCAATTCATCGAACAGCAGCGGGACCAACTGGAGCAGGAGATAGCGGCCCTCCTGCGACAGCACGAAGACGCCGTCCAGCGACTGGCGGAAGTACCGGGTTTGGGAGTCGATTCCGCGCAACAGATCATCGCCGAAGTCGGGGCCACGGCTGCTACCTTTGCTTCGGCCAAGAACCTGGCCTCCTGGGTGGGTGCTTGTCCCGGAGA
>JBAVSY010000152.1:0-1863 GCA_049695855.1 Candidatus Korobacteraceae bacterium
GGGAGAGTTTAGAGATGTCAACCTATTTCCCCAAGGGGGAAATTGCGCGCAAGTGGTTTGTCATTGATGCCGATGGCCAGACTCTGGGCCGGCTGGCCAGTCGTGTGGCGCGCATCCTCTCTGGCAAGGACAGCCCTAAGTACACGCCGTTCATGGACACCGGCGATCGCGTCATCGTGATCAATGCCGCCAAGGTTCGCATCACGGGACTCAAGGCCGACAGCAAGGTGTATTACAACTATTCTGGCTATCCCGGCGGCATGAGGTCGGAAGAGTACAAGAAGCTGCTGGCCCGCAAGCCGGAGCGCGTTGTGGAAGAGGCCATCACCGGAATGCTGCCCCACACCAAGCTGGGGCGCGCCATGGCCGGCAAGCTGAAGGTTTATCGGGATGACAAGCATCCGCATTCGGCCCAGAAGCCGGAAGCGATTGCCGCGACCTTCGCCAAGTAAGCAGGCAGGTGGGCGACGTTTTAGCCTATCCCGCCGATGGTTTTGTTTTCGACTTTACTGTCGAAACTGACGAAATTGTTCGAGTTCGCGGGGGCGCCGGGCGCAGATTCTCGAGAGCCCGAAGGGCGAAAGTGATTAGCCCAGCGCGGAAGCGCTGGGTAGAGTTACGGATTAGAAACGAGTCCCGTACCGGGGTCCCCGACGAGCACCGGTTTTGTGCTTGGCGGGGTGGAGTAGGGACGGCAGAAAAGCAGATCCCTCGTCGGCCTGAAGGCCTCCTCGGGATGACAAAATTAAAGTGAGTTGGTACGGCGTGCCTGAAGTCACGCCCCTTCAGGTTCAAGACGAACGGCAAATTTCTTGGGAAGGATCAAAGGGAGCCTGGCTCCCGACGGATAACGAATGGCAGAACTGGTTCAGTATTACGGTACGGGTCGGCGCAAATCGAGCGTGGCTCGCGTGTTCCTTCGCCCCGGCAGCGGCGAGTTCAAGGTCAACGGCAAAGCCTTCGACGAGCATTTCGTGACCGAGGCGCAGCGCATCATGGCAAAGTCGTCCCTGGTGCTGACTGAGACCAGCGGCACCTTCAACATCATTTGCACGGTTAAGGGTGGTGGCGTGAACGGTCAGGCCGGCGCAGTGCGCATGGGAATTGCGCGCGCGTTGCAGGAGTTTAATCCTGAGTTGCGCGCCAAGCTGAAGGCCGAAGGCTTCCTGCGCCGCGACGCTCGCGAGAAAGAGCGCAAGAAGTACGGTCAGAAGGGTGCTCGTAAGCGCTTCCAGTTCTCGAAGAGATAAAGAAGCAGTTGTGGGTTGTCAGGTAGCCAGTTGTCAGTTTAGACGCAACAAGATGCTTCGCTGGGACCGCAGATCCCTCGGCTGCGCTCGGGATGACAATATGGTGAGTGATTCTGGCGGGGTTAACTGGCGACCGGCTACTGACAACTGGTTTCCTCGCCTTTTGGTTCCGGGGGCGAGGTACAGAAGTTCAACCGGAACGAAATCTTCCCGCATCCTGAACAGAGCGGGTGACGGGGAAAGCAATCCCGAGCGATCCGGCGAAAGCCGCCGCAAAGGATGCAAGCCAACCTAGGAGGTAGCTTGGCAAATATTACGATGAAGGAGTTGCTCGAAGCGGGCGTTCACTTCGGGCACCAGACGAAACGCTGGAACCCCAAGATGAAGGAATTCATCTTTGGCGAACGCAACGGTATTTACATCATCGATCTGCAGAAGACGCTGAAGATGTTTAAGGAAGCGTCGAAGTTTGTGCAGGACATGGCGGCCGATGGCAAGCTGGTGCTGTTTGTCGGCACCAAGCGCCAGGCGCAGGATGCGATCGCCGAGGAAGCCACCCGCTGCGGCATGTTCTATGTGAACCAGCGCTGGCTGGGCGGACTGCTCACCAACT
>JBAVSY010000153.1:0-4607 GCA_049695855.1 Candidatus Korobacteraceae bacterium
CCACTTTCCCGGGGGCTTACGCCCCCGGCTAACTTCATCCCGCCGCGTTGCGGCTAGACTGACCGGTGATTGCGGGTGTTTGTTCCACCAGAAAACTTTCTTTCCGGTTGCGACACAGTCTCTTCAGCCCGGCGATGCCTCGTGGGCTGAAAGCCCACGAGGAGTAAGAAAAAAATGAACTATCGGCGCGCCTAAAGGCGCGCCCCTTCAAAACCCGCTCAGGCGAGGTTTCTTCTCCACAACCTCTGGAGCCGGGCCCTGATACAAACCTTAGTGGTGATGAATCCTGAGTTGTGACGAATGACGAAATGCCTGGTGAGAATCTAGGGGGCTCGTTGCCCGAAGCAGCTTGCATCCCATCTCAAGAGCCCGCCGGAAAAGGTTCTCTATCCCAACATCTCTTCAAACTTGAGCGGATCCGGCGGCACGGGAATGGGTGGAGGCTCGATCTCCCGCAGCACCTGGTAGGTATGAGAGATGCGATGAATCACGGTGATCGTGCTGAGGATCGCGATCACCCACAGCACCGGTCCCATGCGGTTGAACAGCGCCCCGATGATGACCAGCACAATCCGCTCCGGCCGCTCCATGAAGCCGACCTTGCAGCTGGGAATGAGCGATTCGGCGCGGGCGCGCGCATAGCTCACCATCACCGAGCTGATCATGACGAAAGCCACCATCACCACGTAGAAGAAGCGATTGGCGCGGGCGTAGTACACCAGCAAGCCGAAGAACAACGCCACATCGCTATAGCGATCGATGATGGAATCGAAGAAGCCGCCGAATTGGGTGACCTGGTTGGTGGCGCGGGCTACCCGGCCGTCGACCATGTCGAAGATGCCGGCGCCGATAATCACCAGCCCGGCGTAGAGAAACATGCGGCGCTGGTTTTCGGCGTGGGCGTAGCCGAACAGGATGCCGGCCACAATATTGATCAGAAGTCCGATGAAGGTGAGGGCGTTGGGAGAGATGCGGGTGAGAGCCAGGCCATGCACAATCTTGTACAACAGCCATCTACAGGACCGCCCTACTGCGCTCGTCCAGGTCATACTGCTTCGTTACGCCTCGTCGCGAATGTCGTGGATGGTAGTCAGCTCCAACACCTCAAGTTCACGCTTGCCGGTGGGAGTGACCACCTCGCTCACGTCTCCCACTTTCTTGCCCATGAGGGCACGCCCAATGGGCGAACTGGTGGAAATTAATCCCTTGGTCACATCCGATTCTTCGCTGGTGACCAGCTTGTACTCGATTTTCTCATCCTTGGTGGAATCATAGACCACCACGGTCGAGCCAATGGCGGCCCGGTCGCGGGGAATGTTGGCCATGTTGATCATCGACAGGTCGGCCATGCGCTGTTTCAATTGACCCAGGCGGGCGCGCACGAACTCCTGCCGCTGCTTGGCCATGTGGTACTCGGCGTTCTCGCTGAGATCGCCCATGGCTACGGCCTTCTTTAGCTCTTTGGGCAGTTCGTGATTGAGTTCGTGTTCGAGGAGCGCGATCTCCTCGGACAGCTTTTTCTTGATGTGTTCAGGCATACTTCGGAGTTGATATGCTCGGGTCACCGGACGTTACCCGAAGGCATCCTAAAGATTATACGCGACTGGCCGTCGCCAGAGAGTGCCTTCCCGCACAGGGCAACCGGCAGCGCACCCAGCGTGCATCGCCGAAGCGGTAATGGGTTTGTAAAACCGGCAGTGGCCGCAGTCTGAATTCGACGATCAGAAGACCTTGAGCCAGGGTGAACAATCGTGAGCCAGTTCTGCTCTGAGTAACACCAGGGACTCGGAACTTGAGGCCACCAGTAGACCGCAGATGCGGCAATAGGATTCGATCACGATCGGCCTTTGCAGGTTGGGTACGTGTTCAAAATCCGAAGCTGGTACGCTGTCCGCCATGGCAAACACAAAACCCGCAGCGGGTCGGTCAGGATGATTGTGTGGAAACATCCCTCTCACAAACCGCTGCGGGATGGTCTCCAGAAGAGGCGAGTAAAGTGTAGTTTTTCGGCTGGCGATTGTCGGTCTGGTATCGCACATCGGATAGCGCGCAGACTGCCCGATTTAGCGGAGAACCGCGTCAATTGACCGGTTTCGCGGAAGCGGCGTATAATCGGCAAATGTAGTCGTCCTCCTCATAAGCCCCAGCGCCCAGCTCTGGGAACAGTAACTCCGGCCCTCATGAATACTCAGAGTTTCAGCATCGGAGACAAGGTCGTTTATCCCAACCATGGGGTGGGCGTTATCGAGCAGATCAGCAGTCGCACGATCGGCACACAGATCGAAAGATTCTACCTTCTCAAAATAAAAGCCAGCAGCCTGAAAGTCATGGTCCCTTTCCACAACGTGAATAGCGTGGGACTAAGGCGAGTGGTGCGCAATGGCGAGGTGCAGAGGATCCTGGATTTCCTTACCGACGGCAAATGCGAAAACCACGCCGACTGGAAATACCGCTTCAAGGAAAACTCGGACAAGATGCGGACCGGGTCGCTGCTGGACGTGGCTGAAGTGCTCAAAGGGTTGCTGCTGCTCGCCCAAGGCAAGCCTCTCAGCTTCCGGGAAAAGAAAATGCTGGAACGGGCGCGCTATCTGCTGGTGAGCGAACTGGCGATGTCGAGAAACTGCGAGGAGACTGACATCGAGGATCTGCTGAATAAAGCTTTAGGGAAATGCAAGCTGCGCTTTCCGGAAGCCTCCAGCATGGAATCCTGATTTCTCAGTCATGACGGGGATGGCGGGCGGGGAATCATCCTCGCCATTTTCTTTTCGGCCTGGGCGACTTCACCTTGCCTAACCATCCAGCGAAATCATAAAATGCAACGGCCTCATGGCGGCTGATGAAACTCTACTCTGGTCGCCGGGCATCGGAACGCTTATGTCAGGAACCTTGCATATCTTCCGTCTGAAAGCTGATCCGCCCCAGTACCAGGCCAACTACAACCTCGGGGCAAACTCCTGGGTGCAGGTCTTCGAACTGGCGGGACTCGAAGAATTTCTCCACCATAGCGCCGCCCTGCCGCCGGACGAGGTCGATGCGATGCTGGACGAGCTGCGCAGCAAAGGCAGCACGACGGAAGCGAATGTCGACATTGGCGAGGCGCATCTGGGCGAAATGGGATTTGCCGAGTCACCCAGCGACGAGTAGCCGCGCTTGGCCCGCCTGCCGACGTAGATCGTTCCGCGGCACATCGCCGCCGGCAGGCCGATCAGACTCTCCGGCTCGCAGAGCAAACTTTTCCTACTCGCAAAAAACGCGGACATGCTTGCCCGACTTCGTCTCCATGTCTACCTGCAGTTCATTGAGAGTTTCCTCTGTCTGCTCACCAAAGAACTTGGGATCGATGCCTTCTTCCCGCAGCTTGTCCATCACCTTGGGCGGCAGGACTCCGGCCAGCCTGATACCGGAACGAACGAAGCTCAGCGGCACCCGCACGTTGACATCGTCGCCTCCGGGCCGCTCGATCAGCACCCGCAAAAACTTCTTGGCCCCGTTGGGCGGAGTGCTGGCGGTGGGACTTTCTTGCTGGCCAGGATTTCCATTGCTATCCGGCACCGCCGCCAGCTTTTCCAACAGACGTTCCGCATCGGCGGGCGTGATTTTTCCCTCGGCAAGCATTTCCAGCACTTTTCTGGTTTCGGCTGACATAATGATTTCCTCCTTTGCGTAATTAGCCAAGCTTCTCCAGGGCCTCTTCCACCGTGATCTGGCCACGCGAAAGCTGCTCCAGCACATAGGCCCTCGGCGACGGCGCCTCCATCGACTTGTCCAGCGCCGCGGCAATCGCGTTCAACCGGTTCTTCACCGTCGGATAGCTGATGCCGAACAGGCTCTCCATCTTCTTGATCGACCCGTGATGGCGCACAAAGGCCATTACAAACGCCTGATCTTCCAGCGAAAGCTGGGCCAGGGTGGGCAGCTCAATCTGTCCTTCCATCACAACATTGCAGTTGGGACACGCCAGCCGCATGATCTTGAAGGGCTGGCTACATTCCGGACAGGTGATTTTGGAAGCCATAGAGAATCTCAGTTCTTAACCATAATGTAGCTGAAAAACTATTTTTGTCAACAGTAAAATTGATTAACTCAATTAATGAATTGATTTATATAATTTATTAATCCATAAATTCAGGTTTTGTATGCAAGGGTTACCCGAGACGAACGTGAATGCGAGTGACGGAGAACGCCACGGTTTGCTGCCGCCTTCCCGATTCGGCACTTAAGGTGTAATTATGTGAACCACTATTAGGCCAGTTAGGTCATGATGAGATATGGCCATTACTACGCATTACAGCCCCTCTGGCGAACTTTACAGCCGTCAAGGTCTCTAGGGGTCGTCCAGCTCTCTGCGAATCGCCTATAAGTCAAGTGTGAGAGAAATTCCAAAATTTGGACACTGGATTGTCGGGTGCCGCTATGGCACGGTTTTAGCTTCGACTCCACCTTCCGTGCTAGTAGCCCTAAATTCGCGGGTGGAGCAGGCCCTTAAGAGGCCGTTACGAAACTGTGCCGTCGCTACGCGACTCGGAGATTTTTCCCACTTCACCCAGCACTCCGCCTCCGGCTCCGTGCTGGGCTAGGTTATGCCGTGCCTCCGGCACTTGATTTCG
>JBAVSY010000154.1:0-58740 GCA_049695855.1 Candidatus Korobacteraceae bacterium
GCGAAATCGAGTGCCGAAGGCACGGCATAATCTAGCCCAGCACGGAGCCGGAGGCGGAGTGCTGGGTGAAGTGGAAAAAATCTCCGAGTCGCGTAGCGACGGCACGGTTTCGTAACAGCCTCGTGAGCCCGCGGGAAAGTGGAAAATAGTCGTGAGCCGCGGAGCGGCGCCCCGAAGAAGATGTCAACCAAGCTAGATGCGTTCCAGACACACGCTACTGCGGCGAAGTCGAAGCACTATTTGCCAGAGCATGCAGCATGTCGAAAATCTCCGCTCCGCGCTCATCGGGCGACAGCGATTGCAGTGGCGCGCAGGCCGCAAATTGCGGAGCCTGCTTGCGAAATACGACCCACAAAAACTCGCTGGAACGCGCCGCCAGCAAAGTATCCAGCACATTTCCCGGCTTCTTCTGACACTCAGGCTGCGTGCTCAGCACCATGGCATCGAGACTGTGCAGACTCCAGCCGTCCAGTGATTTGGGACGAGCCCGGCAGGTTCGTGCCCGCCAGTAATGCTTTTGCACGTAAAGGTTGAAACCGGGATGAGTCTCGAGTTCGGCCGCGAACGTCACCGTCTCTTTCCATGGGTGCATGCGGTTCAAAAGCCAGCGCAGCGGCATCTCACGCGGTTCCAGGCGCACGTCGAGCCATGCCCGGCGAAAAATCGATGGGCACAGCCGCAGCTCCACATGAAACCACGAGGCACTATCCCAGCGCACCAGGCCGACCGAGCCACCTTGGGAGAAGGCTCGCTTAATCCACCCTAGAATGCGCCTTGACCGACGGCGATTGACCTGGCGAAAACACAGGTACCAGCCCTCTGCCAATAGGACGACCAGCGCCGCAGCGAAAACCAGAGTCTGCACCATCCTTATGGTTGAGATGCCGCCGGCAAAGAGCAGAGATGCTAGGACCGCGACAGCCGAATCAGCATGGCCGATCGCGGCTCACGTTAATTGTCATCCTGACCGGAGGCGGCTTGCTTTCGCCACTGGAGTCGAAGGATCTGCGGTTCTATGGCTGCCTGATGCGCAAAATTAGCTCGACTTACCAGCGTCCGCCACATACACGCGATTGGGATTTCCTGGTGCCACATGGTTCTGCTCGAAGCTCGCCTTGATGCGACGCCGCAGCTCGCGCCGGATGCCGTCCTGCGATCCCGGCCTGGTCTTCACCAGCATCAGGTAATCCACATCGTCTCCAATCACCTTCTCGATGCCGAGAACGTCGGGCTTACCTAGAATCATTTCGGAGAAACCAGCGTCATTCGCCAATTCGCTGCCAACCTCTCGCAGTAGATTGATGACACGGTCGCTGGGCACGTCATAAGCCACGGAAATATTCAGTGAGATCTGCGCCCAGTCGCGACTGAGATTGCTTACGACTTTGATTTCGCTGCTGGGAACGTTGTGTACCGCGCCATCGCCGTCGCGCAACACAGTACGGCGAAGAGTTATGCCTTCGACCGCCCCTTGCACTCCGGCAATTCGGACAGTGTCGCCGATGTCGTATTGGTTCTCGACCAGGATGACGAAGCCGTTGATGAAATCGCGCACCAGCGTCTGCGCCCCGAAGCCTACCGCCAGTCCCGCGATGCCCGCGCTGGCCAGCAGCGGCCCCATGTTGATGCCCAGCAGCGGCAGGATCTGCATGGCCGCCAGAAACATGATGACGAAGACGCCGACACTGTAGATCACGCTCGACAGCGTGCGAAGTTGCTGGGTACGAACCGCCGACGGCAAGCGCTCGTGGTCGCTGAGATCGCTGAGGTGGCGGGCTGCAGCCTTCAGCAGGCGAGTCAGAATGAAAGCGATGATCAGGACGCCGACAATTCTCGGCACCTGATGGCGCACGAAGTCGAAGGTATCGTGTCTCCAATTGCTGAATATCTGGAGGACGCTGTCTTTGGCGGTGTGCGGGTCCAGGATCATCACGTGAAGTTGGCCCAACAGGGAAGACACCATGCTGTGGCGGATTATAACAATCGGCATTAAGTGGGGAGGATCTTGCGATCACAGAGATGAAATGACCGCTAAAGGAAAACTCTTGATTAAGTCTGGTTTTGAAGGGAGCGGCCCTCAGGCCGCGTAAGTGGCGAAAAATCATGTCGGCTTTAAAGTTTGCTGAAAAACTCGACCTGAAGCGATTTTGAAGGGGCGTAGCTTCAGCTACGCCGTAGTAAGCCCTTTATTTTTGCGATCCCGAACCGGCTTCAGCCGGTGAGGGATCTGCGGTTCCGAGTTTTCCCCAAACTGTTTAGCCGCTGAGGGACTTCGCCTACACTTAATCAGACCTTCGCTAATTCCATCAGTTTTGCAGAATATAATCGCAGTGCCCGTATGACATCACAAACACATCCCGTCCTGTGCTGCTGCAGATTTCTAATTCTGGCGTCACTCCTTTCTTTCGGAATGAGCCTTAGGGCTCAAGTGAACCAATCGCCGCCGCCCGTTCCCGGCGCCCCGCCTCTGCAGCCTGGCCCTCCCGAAGATCCGTGGGAAGTCCAGCAACGCAAGGAAGCGCTGAAGAAATTCAATCTCCAACGCCAGCAGGAAATCAAGAAGGATGCGGACAAGCTGCTGCAACTAGCTACGGAACTGAAGGAATCCGTCGACAAGAGCAACGAGAACACCTTGTCGCTCGACGTGATCAAGAAAGCCGACCAGATCGAAAAGCTGGCCAAGACCGTGAAGGACAAAATGAAAGGGCCGTAATCAGGGTTAAGACCCACGCTAATTAGGGCAATTATATACTTGGCATACCTCATTTCTGTCTCTATAATGGCGGCGCGCTCCCAGAAGGGAACACTCCGCCACAATGTCTCAGATCGTTACGGTAAGCCCTGCCGCTTTATCTGCTGACAACAAAAATCCACGAATAGCAGACGAAGGTCTCGGACAACGAGATGTACTGCTGTCCATTGCGAAAGCCGCAGATGGTGAAATAGCAAAACTGGCAGCCGACATCGTTCAGTATCAAAGCCTCGACCCATCGGCGCTCCCAATTGTTATCAAGGCGGTCGAGCCTGACCGCTACATCGTCCTAGAGGGCAACCGTAGGCTCACCGCGCTTCGGGCACTGGAAACCCCTTCGATGTTTGAAGGGGCGTTTAGTTCGTCCGTTTACGACGAAATTCGCAAGATAAGCGCTGTTTATCAGGGTGCCCCGATAACGGAGATTAACTGCTGCCTGATGCCAACGCGTGAATCAGCGGAGCATTGGATTGATCTTCGCCACACTGGAAAGAACGGCGGTGCCGGACTTGTCGAGTGGGGGCCACACGAGAAGGCTAGAAGGGTGCTGCGGCGAACTGGCAAGATACAAGCGCATGTCGCTTTGCTCGACTTTCTTGAGAATGGTGGCCACCTCACGGCAGCGGAACGGCGGCAGGTTCCGCTTAGCAGCTTCGAGCGTCTCGTCAAAAATCCGGCAGTACGGCAGCGCATCGGAGTAAGCACCGACGGACTTGGAAACATGCATTTTCTGAACGAAGAAGTCGCCATCAAGGGGTTGCTTTACATCGCGCGTGACCTAGCATCTGGCGCGAAGAAGACTGCTGATATTTACACCTCAGACATGCGAACTAAGTACGCCAATGAAATGCCGGTGAAGGCGGTACCTCTGCCGTCAAGCAAGACTGGCAAGCCCGGTTTGCTTGTTTCGGCCACTGGGGGAATGCCAGTACCACAACGTACTGCGCTGGCAAGGCTCAAGAAAGACCGCGACACATTGATGCCGTCAGGCACTCGATTGCGAGTATTGGAGCCGCGAACTCGAAAAATATGGGAGGAGATGCAAGGCCTTAGGCTTTCCGATAATCCAAATGCTCTTGCTGTTCTGCTCCGCGTGTTCCTTGAGTTGAGCGTTGATTACTACCTTCTGCACACGCTGAAGAAGCCCAAAGGTTACCTGAACCAGAAGGGCGTAACTCTTGGAGTGAAGCTGACCGAGACCGTCACTGACTTAGAAAGTAAGAACAAAATCTCTCGTCAAGAGGCCGCTCCGGTCAAAGTGGCAGCGCAGAAAAACTCCTTCCTTGCGGTGTCAGTGCTGACCTTGAACGATTACATTCACAACGCACTGATGATTCCTACGCCCACCGATCTTCGGGCCGCTTGGGATGGCTTCGATGCGTTCCTGAAGGCGCTTTGGCCGTAAGAAGAAAACGCTGGCCAAGCGCCCAACTTTTCTCTACAATTTGCCGTGCCCTTTTACTCCCCTTTGCGCTATCCCGGCGGAAAACGCCGACTCGCCACAGTCGTCAAATGCCTACTGCAAGAGAATGGATTGAAAGATGTCCAATACGCCGAGCCATATGCTGGCGGTTCGGCGATTGCATTATCCCTCTTGCTCGAAGAATATGCCTCAGTCGTTCACATCAACGACCTCAGCAGGCCTGTGTACGCGTTTTGGCATACCGTGTTGAACGAGTCCGCCGACCTGTGTCGCCGAATCGAGCACACGCGCGTCACAGTACGGGAATGGGACAGGCAGCGCGCGGTATACGATGACCGGGACAAAGCAAACCTCGCCGAGCTCGGCTTTGCCGCACTGTTCCTGAATCGCACGAACCGTTCGGGCATAATTTCCGGCGGCATCATTGGCGGGAAAAAACAAACGGGCAAGTGGGGAATCGACGCTAGATTCAACAAGGTTGAGTTAATCCAGCGCATTCAGAAAATATCTCGTTATGCCAGTCGCATTAGGCTATATCAGTACGACGCGCTGGACTTCTTGAAGAAGGTAGTTGAGCCGCTTGGCGAGAATTCTTTTGTGTTCTGCGACCCGCCGTACATCGAGAACGGCGAAGACCTTTACCTCAACGAATACTCGCTTGAAGATCACCGAAAACTTGCGACGCATATTGAGCGCATCTCACATCCGTGGGTTGTGACCTACGACTATGCAGCGGTCAAACACAATCTGTACTCAGCGCATCGGCGCATCGTGTACGGTCTCCCGTATAGCGCACAAGAGCGATACCAGGGGAAGGAAGTGATGTTCCTCTCTCATTCACTGAACGTGCCGCGCGAGTGGGAATCGGCTCGTGCAGTCCCGCTCACCCCGCGCGGATGTCAGTATCCGCTATATGGGATAATGGAGCGAATGAAGCCTCACCCCGAGATGGAAGAAGGCCCTAAGGCTGCCGCGCGGTTCGTTGACGCGCTCAAGACTGTTCTATCTGTTCCCAAAGACAGAGTGCAAAATCCCTTCAAGAAATCTGCTCAGCAGAAAAGGAAAAAGCCGACCGCCCGGAAGGGCTAACCGGCTTTTCGCTTGCCTCTATTCTGACGCCTCAGTTCACGCTTGGTTCGGTCTGCTCTTTTCCGGTTAGACGCGAGTACGTCAATCGCTTTCCGGTGATCTGCGCTAACGCCGCCACGAATCGGTCTGAATCGTTCAGCGGATTGTCTTTCGTAGCGCGGTTGTTGTAGCGGAATGTTTGTTCGTCAAGATAGCGAAACAAATGGAACGGCTCAACACTCACATACGTTCCGCTGATACCGCGCTTCAGTAGGCTCCAGAAATTTTCCAGTCCATTCGTGTGAACCTTGCCATCGACGTACTTAATGGCGTGGTCGATTACTTGATGCGTATAGTCACTAGCCAGCCCGTCATACGACTGCAGCGCGTCGGTGTAGAGCGCCGCGCCAACTTCAACGTGCCTGCGCACCTCCGCTTGCAGTGCGTACCTGCGCCGACTCTGAACAACCGTAGCGCGAACCCTTCCGCCGCGCTCAAGCAGTCCCATGACCATCGCCTTGTCTTTGCCGCCCGTTCCAGTGATACGGCGTTGGCGCTTACTCAGGTGCATGTTGCGAGCCTTGCCACCGATGAAAGTTTCGTCGGCTTCCACCTCGCCTGAAAGCAACTTGAATCCGCCATCCGTCAGGGCGAAGCGCAGACGGTGCGCCATAAACCATGCGGTTTTCTGCGTCACTCCGAGGTCGCGCGCCAGTTCGCACGAGCTAATTCCATTCTTGCAATTGACCACGAGCCACAGCGCCGGAAGCCACTTCTCAAGTCCGAGCGGGGAATCCTCGAAGATCGTGCCAGTCTTAAGCGAGAACTTCGGCTTCGCATGTCCGGCATAGCACTTCCACACGCGATTCTTGGCAAGGTACGTCACCTTTTCAGCACCGCAAACCGGACACTTAATCTTGCCGTCCGGCCAGCGTAGTTGCATCATCAGTGCTCGGCAGTTCTCGAAATCGCTGAAGTGGATGACTGCTTCCTGTAGTGTGTTTATGCCGTCCATGAGTAAAAGGTAGCGTAGCTTTCACGGTACGTCAAGTATATAATTGCCCTAATTAGGGTTAAACCCGATCTGGTTGGGAGATGCGCCCAGAATGTGAGGGCATCAGACTGGGTATGCGCAAATGAGATGTACCACTCTAAGATCGAGCCCGGCAGGGCGGAATAGTTTAGCCCAGCACGGAGCCGAAGGCGGAGTGCTGGGTGAGGCCGGAATAAGCCCGAGTCCCGTAGGGACAGCAGGGTTCTCAAGCACCTTTTTGAAGGACTCGCACCCAGCGCACAAAGGCCGTCTACAACGCTTGCAACTCAGCTTGAGAAGGTCCTCTGCATCAAAGGCTGCCGCCATCGAATTCAGAACGTCGTCAGCGCCGTACCCGGTTCGCGCCAGGTATAAGACCCCAGCATCTTGAGATAGTTTCCGCGCAGAAATGCCGCCGGATTTTCCACATTCACCATGCTCATACTGCCGCGCATCTGCCGCACCGAAACGTATTCGTGTTCTTCCATCCAGCGTTCCATACCGGCCAGAACAACGCCAATGTGCTCGATGCCATACTTCAGCAGCGCTGAGGTCATCATGGCAACATGCGCGCCGGCCATCATGCACTTCAGAACATCCGACGAGTCGTGAACTCCGCCGGTAATGGCGATGTAGGTCTCGACCTGATGATAGAGAATGGCCGCCCAGTGCAGCCTTAGCCGCAACTCGTGCGGGCTGCTCAAAACCAGGTTCGGTACTACTTCCAACTCTTCCAGGTCGAAGTCGGGTTGATAAAAGCGATTGAAGATGACCACGCCGTCGGCTCCCGCCTCGGACAGTCGCTTCGCAAAGTTTGCGCACGACGTGAAATATGGTCCCAGCTTCACTGCGATCGGGATGTGTACGCTCCTGCGAATCGCGTGTACCAGGTCGGAGTACCGCGTCTCCAGATCTGCCGCCGTCAGCGCGGGATCGGTGGGAATATCGAAAATGTTCAGCTCCAGCGCGTCGGCGCCGGCCTGCTCCATGTACTCCGAATAGCGCACCCAGCCTCCGGGCGAGCGGCCATTGAGGCTCCCGATGACTGGAATCGTCACCGAGGCTTTTCCCTGGCGCAGCAACTCCAAATAACGATCGGGACCGACGTGATACTTCTGCATATCGGGCAGGTATGAGGTGGACTCGGCATAGCTGTTGATTCCGTACTCCAGCGCGTTATCGATGTTTTCGCTCTCGGCTTCGATCTGCTCCTCCATCAGCGAATACATCACGATGGCCGAGGCGCCGGCATCTTCCAGCCGGGCAAAGTTCTCCAGCTTCTCCGTCAGCGGGGAGGCCGATACCACGACCGGGTTCTTCAGCTTCAATCCGAGATAGTTTGTGGAAAGGTCGATCATGATTTCTCCTCGCGGTTAGGCCTTCTCTACTTTGTCAAAGTTCATCGACGCCATGTGCTGATACAGCTTCCAGCGTTCGTTGACGTTTTCCTGGGCAGCCTGCAACAGTTTCTTGGCCTCATCAGGATTGCTGTTCACCAGCATGGTGTAGCGCGTTTCGTTATAGATGTACTTCTCCAGCGGAATGCTGGGCGCGCGCGAATCGAGCACGAACGGATTCTTGCCTTCTCTGGCGAGCGTTGGGTTATAGCGGAACAGCGGCCAGTGTCCGGAGTTAACCGCAGCCTTCTGTTGCTCAATGCCATGCACCATATCGTAGCCATGCGCGATGCAGTGACTGTAAGCGATGATCAGCGACGGCCCGTCGTAAGCTTCGGCCTCCAGGAAGGCCTTCATGGTCTGTCCGTCATTACCGCCCATGGCAATGTGAGCGACATAAGC
The DNA here is from genome assembly GCA_049695855.1 of Candidatus Korobacteraceae bacterium. Taxonomy (GTDB): domain Bacteria; phylum Acidobacteriota; class Terriglobia; order Terriglobales; family Acidobacteriaceae; genus Bog-257. Next base: position 8,076 of record JBAVSY010000154.1, read on the forward strand.
TCGGCCGTAATTGATCGCCATCATGGCGATGTCTTTCTTGGGAGTGCGTTTGCCGCCGGCGGCGAACTTGGCTACCGCGCCCAGCGGCGTGGCCTTCGACATCTGTCCGCCTGTGTTGGAATAAACCTCGGTGTCGAGCAGCAGGATGTTGACGTTGGCCGTGGAAGCCAGCACATGGTCGAGGCCGCCGTAACCGATGTCGTAGCCCCATCCGTCGCCGCCGATGATCCACACACTCTTCTTCACCAGCTCGTCAGCGATGGCCAGCAGGTCGCGAGCGGCAGAAGATTTGTTGCCCGCCAGTTTTTCTTTCAGCGCCTTCACCCGCTCGCGCTGGGCGAAGATGCCTTCCTCGGTTGACTGGTCTGCGCTCAACAGGCCGACAGCGAGTTCATCGCCGATGCTCGAAGCCAGACGCTGGACCAACTCTTTTGCGTATTGGTTCTGTTTGTCGACAGCCAGCCGCATGCCCATGCCGAACTCAGCGTTGTCTTCAAACAGCGAATTCGACCAGGCCGGGCCGCGTCCTTCGGAGTTCACCGTGTACGGCGTGGTTGGCAGGTTGCCACCGTAAATCGAGGAGCAGCCGGTCGCGTTGGCGATCAACGCGCGATCGCCGAACAAGCGGGTCATGGTCGAGATGTAGGGAGTCTCGCCGCAACCGGAGCAGGCGCCGGAGAACTCGAACAGCGGTTCCAGCAGTTGGGCGTCTTTCACTTGGCCGTGCGCAACCTTGTCGCGCGACAGTTCGGGGATCGACAGGAAGTAGTTCCAGTACTCGTTGTACTTCTCGCGTAGCGCCGGCTGGGGTTCCATGTTGATGGCGCGATGTTTGACTTCGCTCTTGCTCTTGGCAGGGCAGATAGCGACACACAGGCCGCAACCCGTGCAATCTTCGGGAGCGACTTGCAGCGTGTACTTCAGCTCGGAAAATTCGCGCCACTTGGGAACTGCCGTCTGGAAACCTTCAGGCGTGTGGTTGATGGCCGCGGGATCGTAAACCTTGGCCCGGATGACCGCGTGCGGGCAAACCATGACGCACTTGCCGCACTGGATGCAAAGCTCTTCATCCCACACCGGAATTTCCAGCGCGATATTACGCTTCTCCCACTGTGTGGTAGCTGTGGGGAAGGTGCCGTCGATGGGCATGGCGCTGACCGGAATCTGATCGCCGTCGCCGGTAATCATGAGCGCTTCTACATTGCGCACAAATTCGGGAGCGTTGGCAGGCACCGCTGGACGAACCTCGAACTGCGAGGTAATCGTCTGTGGGACCTTTACTTCATGCAGGTTTTCCAGGGCGGAATCAACGGCAGCGAAGTTCTTGCGGACGACCGACTCGCCGCGCTTTCCATAGGTCTTCTCGATGGAATGCTTGATGGCGGCGATGGCGTCCTCGCGCGGCAGCACGCCGCTGATGGCGAAGAAGCAGGTCTGCATCACGGTATTGATGCGGCCGCCCATGCCCGCCGCCCGGGCCACCGTCACGCCGTCAATCACGTAAAAGCGCAGCTTCTTCTTGATGATGGTTTCCTGCGCCGAGCGTGGCAGATTGTCCCATACGTCGTCGGGACCGAAAGGACTGTTCAGAAGAAACACTGCGCCGGTATCGGCGGGCTTCAGAACGTCCAGCCGCTCCATGAAGCTGAACTGATGGCAAGCCACGAAATTTGCGCGGGAGATAAGGTACGTAGAACGAATCGGCTGCTTGCTGAAGCGCAGGTGCGAAGTGGTGACCGCGCCGGATTTCTTCGAGTCATAGACGAAGTAGCCCTGCACATTGAGGTCAGTTTCTTCGCCGATGATTTTGATGGTGTTCTTGTTTGCACCGACGGTGCCATCAGCGCCTAGTCCGTAGAACATGGCGCGAACCGTGTCCGCCGATTCGGTGGAGAACACTGGATCGTAGTTAAGACTGGTATGGGTAATATCGTCGTTGATGCCGATGGTGAAATGGTTCTGCGGGGTAGCCTTGGTCAGTTCGTCGTATATGCGATTGACCATCGCCGGAGTGAATTCTTTGGACGACAGACCGTAGCGCCCGCCGACAACCTTGGGGAAAGTTGCCATCGGAACTTTGCCGGCCGTGAAGCCCTCAGTCAGCGCGGTAATGACATCCTGATAGAGCGGCTCGCCAATGGCTCCGGGTTCCTTGGTGCGATCCAGAACCGCAATGCTTTTGACCGTGGGAGGCAGGGCTTGCAGGAAATGCTCGAGCGAGAAGGGACGCATGAGGCGAACCTTCAACATGCCGACTTTCTTGCCTTGTGCGGTGAGGTAATCCACGGTTTCGTGAACCGCCTCGGCGCCGGAACCCATCACGATGATGACGGTTTCGGCATCGGGTGCGCCTTCGTATTGGAACAGCCGGTATTGCCGTCCGACGATCTGGGCGAACTTGTCCATGGTGTTCTGCACAATGGTGGGACAAGCCAGATAGTAGGGATTCACCGATTCGCGGCCCTGGAAGTAAACGTCGGGATTCTGCGCCGAGCCACGCAGCACCGGATGGTCGGGTGAGAGCGCGCGTTCCCGATGGGCGCGCACCAGATCGTCATCGATCATGGCCCGCATATCGTCGAGGCTGAGCTGTTCGATCTTGGCGACTTCATGCGAGGTACGGAAGCCATCGAAGAAATGCAGGAACGGAATGCGCGATTCGAGCGTGGCCGCGTGGGCGATTAACGCCAGGTCCATCGCTTCTTGTACCGAGTTCGACGACAATAGGGCGAAGCCGGTGGGACGCACTGCCATGGCATCCTGATGATCGCCAAAAATCGACAGCGCCTGAGCTGCGATCGCGCGGGCTGCGACGTGAATGACCGTCGGCGTCAGCTCGCCCGCAATCTTGTACATGTTGGGGATCATTAACAGCAGGCCCTGCGACGAAGTGAAGGTGGTGCCAAGGGCTCCGGCTTGCAACGCGCCATGCAGGGCCCCGGCCGCGCCCGCTTCGCTTTGCATCTCGATGATGTTGGGGATCGTGCCCCAGATATTCTTTTCTCCCACCGACGACCAGGCGTCGGACGACTCGCCCATGGGCGACGAAGGGGTAATGGGATAGATAGCTGCGACTTCGCTGACGTGATAGGCCACGTGGGCGACTGCTTCATTGCCATCCAGCGTTACTTTTTCTCTCGACATCTTGCCTCCAGCACTTTCCTCGTCTTGGGGCGAGGTCTGCGGCGAGACCTCGCTGGCCGCCGATGAATGGTTATGAAGGGTAGCGGCCGGCGAAGCAGAGTATTCGGTTGTTTTCACGTCTTATTTCCCCCAGGGCCGCACCAGGTGCGCGGCCGTTATGAACTTAGGCATCAGTACTGTCCACGATAGGTCGTCCATGTCGTAAGGGGCTGTGATGAGCGTACTAACAAGTCTGTGACGTGGGTCACATACAGCCGGTTGGAGGTGTGAGCAGGGACTGACCCAGCGGGCCACTCCCAGGCTGCAGAAATGACATAAGCGGATAGCGCGGGTAAGCAATAGGCCGCTATCGTGATCCATAGCGGCTGCTGGGTAAAAATTTATACAACCATAGCGTGAGGGGGAAACAGGATGCGCGCATGGCGAGTACGAATCATGCCAATGCTGCGAACTCGCTCATAGGCGCCGTGCAGGTCCTGGCTAAGCATGCGCACCACCTCCAGACACACTTCGCGATGTTCCTTCAGGAACTTCAGCAGCTCTTTGCGGCGCACGAAGACCACCTGGGAATTGTCCAGCAACTCCGCCGTGATCTCGTAAGGACTGTTGGACAAGGTTGCGCCCAGTCCCAGGACCTCTCCCGGGCCAGCGACTCGCAAGGTCAGCCGCTTTCCGGTATCCGAACAGATGGAAAGTTTGGCCCGTCCATCGCACAGCAGGTAGATGCCGCGAACCGGCCGTCCCTCGGCGAAAAGGATGGTATTTCTGGGGTAGGAACCTAGCGATTTAATCTCGTCGAAGGCCTTCAACGACTCCGCGGGCATGTCGCAAAAAAGGCGATCGGGACGGAAATCGCAAGTCAAGCAACTCGACTGGATCGTGTGCTCCATACAGCAGGAATACTGCTGTGTACCCTATCCGCGCAGTGACTGCAGTCACCGGTTTTCGTGACCTTATTCACAGCAGAGACCAAAATGGCTCATTTTTCAAAGTGGGAATGCGAGGCCGACCAGGGTCAAAAAAAAGCGCACTTCCACGTACAGCTGGAGATTGCGCCCTGTCCGCCAAGCTATTGCGTGATCGCCATGGCTTTCAGAGCCGCCTTGTTGCGGATCAACAGGGTCGAGCCCTTGGCTTGCACGATCTGGCGTTTCTTCAGGTCGGCAAACAAGCGGGTTACCGTCTCCCGCGAGGTGCCAATCATTTGCGCGATCTCTTCGTGCGTCAGCGCCAGTTTGAGCCGGGGCTCGATCTTGGCGGCTTCGCCATTCTTGGCACTCCACTCCAGCAGCAGCTTGGCCAGCTTCTCGCCGGCCGAGTGCGACAGTCCCAGCGAGCGGATCTCGCGGCAGGCCGAGTTGTACTTGTCGCTCAGCTGCTCGGCGACCCGCAGGCAGGCCTCGCTGTGCTCCTTGAGGAAGCGCAAGAACTCTTCGCGTTTCACGAAGTTGACCTGGCACGGATCCACCGTCTCGGCCGTCAGCTCGTAGGGCTTGCCGCTCACGGTGGCGCTCAGCCCCAAAACTTCTCCCGGCTCGGCTATCTTCAAGATCAGCGTCTTGCCGTCGGTCGAGCAGATGGACAGTTTCACCCGGCCTTTGCACAATACAAAGATTCCCCGGGGCGCTTGTCCTTCCACGAACAGCACCGCGCCTTTAGGATAGGCAGTGGCATACTTGATGTTTTCGAATGATTGCAACGCCGCCGGCGGAAGATCGCAAAAAATATGTTCTGCCCGCATCTTGCAAGCCAGGCAGCTTTCGATGATGTCCAGTCCGTATGGTGTAAGCACGACGACCCCCTGTACTTCACTTCGTATCCCCGAGTTTTACGGCCGGAGCGTAGGCGAGCCGCTCCGAGGGCCAAGAACGTCGGTGTCGCGCTAATTTCGGTCCGCGCACCTTGCCGAGTGCCGGCGGTCACCTCCCTGAGGTGATCCGCGAAATTCGCGGCGAAAGCTGTAAAACACGTCTTCGCTCGCTGTCAGCGCACTGGCGGCATTCCGGGCTCTGCTCCAGATACAGTCCAGCGGAACATCTCGACCGCACAACCAACAAGTACACACGTCACAAGCGATTGTGATTTATGATGATTGCACCGGAAGCTGGCTCTGCCTGCGAGCCCTTCTCACGTACCTCACGGGAGGGTCGCGCTGCCAGCAATCTGCCGGAAACCTGCGGAGTCTAGATTCTGTTTTGAGCGAGAACCCCATCGTAAGCCGGGAGCGGCTCAACGCCGTTTCTCCCCCAATTCCTGACCTCAGCATCGTAATTCCCGCGATTGATGAACGCGAAAACCTGGAACTTCTGCTGCCATCTCTCTGGGAAGTACTAGCCTCCATTGGGGTCAGGGCCGAGATTATCGTGGTCGACGGCGGATCGCAGGACGGCACCCGCGAGGCCGCCCAGAGCCGGGGCGCCACGGTCCTGCGGCAGATGGAACCGGGCTACGGGGGGGCGCTGTTGGCGGGTTTTGCCGCCGCCGGGGCGCCTTACGTCCTGACCATGGACGCCGACCTCTCTCACCGGCCTTCCTTCGTCGCCGAGATGTGGGCAGCCCGCTCCCAGGCGCACGTGTTGATCGCTTCCCGCTACGCGCCGGGCGGCCGGGCGGAGATGTCGTGGTTTCGCCGTCTGCTCAGCAAGATTCTGAATGTTACCTACGCCCGCGTGCTCTCCCTGCCTTATAAGGACTTGTCCAGTGGTTTCCGCATGTATCAGGTTGATGCGGTGAAGAGCTTGCAACTTGAGGCTCGCGACTTTGATGTATTGGAAGAGATACTGTTGCGGGTCTACGCGGAAGGCTGGAGTATCGCCGAGCTGCCGTTCCGTTACATGAGCCGCGGCGCTGGACAGTCGCATGCCAAGCTGTTGAAGTTCGCCGTCGCCTACTTGAAGACCCTGGTTCGGATGTGGCGGCTGCGCAATTCCGTGGACTCCGCGGATTACGATTATCGCGCCTTTGACAGCCCCATCTGGCTGCAGCGTTACTGGCAACGCAAGCGCCATGAGATCATTCTCGATTTCACCGGCGATTCCTCCGCGGTGCTTGACATAGGCTGTGGATCCAGCCGCATTATCCTAGACCTTAAAGAAGCGGTAGGCATGGACATTCTGTTTCGCAAGCTCCGCTTTCTGCAGCCGAATCATTCCAAACTGGTGCAAGCCTCAACCTTCGCCTTGCCCTTCAAGAACGAGAGCTTCGACGTGGTCATCAATTCGCAGGTGATCGAGCACATTCCGGAAGATCCGGTAATCATGAATGAAATGTGGCGCGTACTTCGGCCGGGAGGTACGCTCGTACTGGGAACGCCCGACTACGGCCGCTGGTCATGGGTGGCACTGGAATGGATGTATGGCAAGGTGCTGGAGGGTGGTTACGCCCACGAGCACATCACCCATTACACTCGGCAGAGTCTGGCCGAGTTGATTCGGGCCAGTGGATTTGAAGTATTGGACTGTAAGTACGTAGGTTTTTCGGAGATGATATTCAAGGCGCGAAAACCGGTGAACGGGAGGCGTAGCAATAACGCTGTCCGCGACACACTGGCGGTATCAAGATAATGCCGAAGCGGCGCTCCTAACCGCTATTCGCTTGCCACAAGTAATTCGACGATGGCATCCCTCGCAAATCCCATAAACACTATTCCGGCGAAACCTTCTTCCTGGGGCCGCTTCCGCGAGTACCTGCAAACCGTCGATCGTTCGCATCCTGATGTGGCGCTGAGCGCGCTTGGCCTCACTGTCTTGCTATTGCTGGCCATGGCCGCGGCTGCCTATGGCGCGCAGGTCTTTCTGGCCATTGTGACCGGGCGTCATCTTTATGGTGATGGCTCCTGGTTCCTGGTGAAGATGCTCAGCGAGAACCATGTTGCGGTCTGGAACGTCCACGGCTGGCACGATTTTTTTGCGGGGCGATTCGGAGCCTTTGCTTATCAGGAATATCCCACCCTGTTGGCGGCACGCCTGCATGTACATAATCTCAAGCTTCTCAGCCTGATCTACGGCGTCACCCTATTTTCGTTTAAGCCGCTCAGCATCCTGCTTTGTTATCGTTTCGCCCGCGACAAACGGTTGATCATTTTTCCCCTGCTCACGCTGTTCGCCATCACCATGAACAGCGAGGTGTACCTGGTCACCGAAACTCACTTGATGAGCGCGCTGTTCTGGCCTGCGCTGTTCGGCCTCATGTATCGCCGTAAGTTTGGGCCCCTGGATCTGGCGGCAATGGTGATCATTTCCGCGCCCCTTCTGGTTTGCTACGAGAGCATGGCAATCTATGGTCTGATCCTCTGCGCAGCCTGTATTTACCGGTACTTTACCGTTGCCCAGAGCAGGCGCGAGAAATGGCTGAGCTGGGTATTCTTCGCCTGGTATGCGCTCGGAGTGCTGTTCGCGGTGCTGGCCATTGTGTTTCCGCGTGACGTGGCCAATCGCCAGGGATTTCTGAAAAGCCTGCTGTTTGTGCTGCACAACGACCACATCGGAGCCCGCGTTTCCTGCATCGTTCTGATCCTGTGCGCCCTGATCGTGCTGATCCCCGAGCGCTACCGGACGGTACTCAACGGACTCGCCGGAATTGCCGTACTCTGTTCGCTGGCGATCCCGCTATACATAGTCCGGCATCCGGAAGCAACTCACTTCGGAACCCATGTGATTGCTCGCACCATGAATGCCAGTGCGCCCCTTGCTCTGGCGGTGGGATTCGTGGTCCTGCATTTCCATCTCTTGCAGGTGGGAACCGCTAAGTACCAGCGACTTTTCGTGATTGCAGCCGTGCTGGGGATGTGCCAGTCCGGCTGGAGCATGGTCGCCAGCACCCAGTGGTCGAACATGCTGACGGTCTTGCGTGCCGAGTTACGAACTCATTCCGGCCCGGTGCCTTTCGAAAATACCCCGCTCTCGCAATCGGTGGTTGACGGGCAGCCGATCCGCAATCTGCATGCGGATTGGCCGTTAATGTCACTGAGCATTCTGTACTCCGACCACCGCGCAGTGCAGACAATTTTGCTGCCGCCTGCCGGGGGCTTCGAGCCCTTCAATCCATACGCTCCGGCGGCCCTGCCTGACCTGTCACACTTTGGAGTGCGGTACGATTTGTATCGTGAAGCGCTGAAGCGCCAGGGAGAATATGTTCTCGGCGAGACCCTGACCTTCAATCGAGAAGGTAATGCTTCCCCGTTCCTGCGTGGGGATTGGGCCAGCGCTGAGGACTGGGCCACCTGGAGTGACGGACCTGATTTTGGTCTTGACTTACCTCTTTCGCAAAAGGATTTGCCCGACACGGTGGTGTTGCGAGCTACGGTAGCTCCTAATTTGTCTCCAAAGTTTCCCGGCCTAGCGGTGCAAGTGTCGGTGAATGATGTCCCGGTGGGGAACTGGTCGTTCCAATATTCGCCCGACGCCTTCACCACCAGGACCGTGCCGGTTCCTGCGACGATACTGACTCGCGCCAACCCGGTGCGGATCCGATTTCATATCGCCGGCCCGCTGCGGTCGCCTTCCGAGATGGGCAAAGGACCGGACCCGCGGAAGTTAGGGCTTGCCTTCTTGAAAGCAAGTCTGGAAGCCTCACAGTAAAGTCAGCCACCAGCTGGATCGTCGTCCTCATTCGCCGCCGGCGACAATAATCGTTTCGCCCGAATCCGGCGTCTTCCGGCGCAAGCGAGGCGACAGAGTTGCACTATCCTCATCAGTCAGCGGCGGCCATCAGCAAGGCCTCGATCTTCGCATCCAAATCTTGTGCGACTTTCAGCGCTTCGGAGCTTCCGTACGAGGCCAGAAAACTGGCCATCCTGTCGTAGGACAGATGAACTCCATCGGCACGCTCGTCGATGAGAATAGTAACGGGCGCGTACGAGCCCGCATCCGGCACATGCTGGACCATCGCGCTCATGGTGACGGGGTTGCCTACCACGAAGCGCAGACTCTGCCGGGCTGCCGCTCCATTTCGCTTATGCAGCACCGCCCCCAGGTCCATGCGCGTGAACTCCATCAATTCCGCGGGACCGGTCGCTTGTCGAACAATGTTTTCCACTTCCGCAAACGTTTTGGCCGCGCCGAGATTCTGGCCGAACGATCTCATGTCAGGATGCCCAATCGCAGCCTCGAATGCAGCCACGACATCGTGAAAAGGCCTTGAAGAAGTCACGCTGAATCGCTGCACCCGGATTTCTCTCACCGCCATACTGCGTCTCCCTCAATTCTCGGCCTCCGAGCGCGAGCGTCCGCCGTGAAGTGCTTTGGTCGGCTGGCCCTCAAGAGGCCGACCTGCGTTTTCCTATGCTGTAAGAGCCAGTTCCTGCAACTGACTTTCGTCAATCTTCAAATCAGCTGCCGCCACATTTTCCTCCAGATGCGCCACCTTCGAAGTTCCCGGGATGGGCAGCATTACAGGAGATCGTGCCAGCAGCCAGGCCAGAGCCACCTGGGACGGTGTAGCTTTCCAGCCCGCAGCCACGCGACGGATCGGGCTGTCCGCCTGGGATACCCGGCCAGCGGCCAGCGGAAACCACGGAATGAATCCCATCTTCTGTTCCTCGCAATGGTTCAGAACATCTTCCGAGCCGCGATCAGCGATGCTGTAACGATTCTGCACGCTCACCACAGCAACCAGGGTTTGTGCATGCTGAATCTGCGCCACGCTCACTTCCGATAAACCAATGTGTTTAATCTTTCCAGCACTCTGCAAATCCTTCAACGTGCCCAGCTGATCTTCGGCCGGCACCTTAGGATCGATGCGATGCAGTTGATAGAGATCGATCCGCTCCAGCCGCAAGCGGCGCAAGCTGCCTTCGCAGGCGGACCGCAAGTGTTCCGGTCTTCCGTCCTCGACCCACTGGTTGGGACCGGGCCGCAGGAAGCCGCCCTTGGTGGCAATCACCAGGCCTGCCGGATAGGGATGCAATGCCTCAGCGATAATCTCTTCGCTGACGCCCGGGCCATAGGAGTCGGCGGTGTCGATGAAATTGATTCCTAACTCGACAGCACGTCGCAACACACGGATCGCCTCCACCCGGTCTTTCGGCTCGCCCCAAATACCGTCTCCCGTGATTCGCATCGAGCCGAAACCTAGTCTCGTAACCGGCAGATCACCTCCAATCAGGAATTCGCCAGCCTTTGCGGCCAAGGTTTGTTCTCGCGCTGCTGGGGACTTCTTCTTCTGCATAAAATTACCTTCCTCTCCAGGATGATTTATAAAATTGGCGATCCAGGTTTCTCGTCATTCGACTTCGGCAAGGTCATTCGGACCACTCCAGAATCGCCTGGTGTGAATGATGTCGGAGGGCTCAACCAGGATTCCGCCGACGACGCGGAACCGCATTTCAATTGCAGTGGATGTTTATCCATTTCATGCGGAGTGCGCTCAGCGTTGTGCCGAGGGATCCTGAAAATCGCGATCCGAAACCGTCGTCCAGGGGAGAATTTGAAACGTGGGCAGGAACGGATCGAACCGGTTCGTTGCAACGAAACCTTACTGGCAGGTGGCCGGCAGGAATCCGCGGCTTATCTCCGCGATTTCTCGGCGATCCAGTGCTGTCGACGGACATAATACCCGCGCCAGGTTGACCCTAAATGAGGGTGATTTGGAGCCGAATTCGCCCTCCGAAGCCGCGTCTTGCTGTCATTCGCAAGACCCGCTGGCAGGGAGGGTTTAGGGCTATAAGCCATTCAAAAGAATGGCGGGGTCGACGGGACTCGAACCCGCGGCCTCTGCCGTGACAGGACAGCCACTCATTGTAAACCATTGAAATTGAACGGTGTTGGCGGACACAGTTTGATGCTCTAAGGGGTGATTTGGTAGGGCTTATCGTCCCCTTATTGTCCCCAGACTTCTTATGCGTCGATAATGAGAACTTCACGATGCTTTGCACATCAGCTACGCGGGCGTCGCAGAGCCTTCGAAGTTGTGTGAAGGTTCACGCCCACAGATTCAGGAAGCGATTGGTGCATTGGTGAAGCGCGCCGTCAAGAACGGCGACATACGCAGAGATCTGGAGCGGCCGCCTTGCCTGTCAGCTAATCCCACGCGGACATTTGCCGTTCCTTACGGGGCACTACAGGACACTGCTGGCTCTGTAACACCTTTGTAAGTCCCACTGAACGGGGAATTCTCCTTCGATAGGTCAAGGGGAGTCGAGTATTAGCTGCCTTCTTCATATCTGTTTCAGGAACCCCACAAGGACTCCTCCGCTGCCCGATACCAGGATTAGGTGCGGCGGATCTGGATTGCTGCACACTGCGGAGGAATCAAGGCGGTGACTCCTTCTCCGACAGGATCTGATAGAGGAACTTCCTCTTTCGAACTTGCTGTCCTTAGGGTTCTTATTTAAGGGTTGAATCCCGCATTCGACGAACAGGAGCGCTGGGCTTCTTCGGTTCCGAAAGCCTCATTTCCTGCACGCCCAACAAAAGGGAAAAACGTTACATCGCGAATGCTTTCTGCTCCAGTTAGGACACCCCGGATCGACAAGGCCCTTTGCGGTACGGTATAACGCAGCATGGCTTTGGTTCGGCCCGTACGCCGAACCGCCTATTGTCGTTGAGTAGCCTATAAGTGGGTGAGTACCTGCACATCTGCTAATTCTGTCGCTGGTAATCGAGACAAACATCACGCGGAGATTGGAAATAGAGATCGGAGGCCGCGGAATCAGCAGAAATACGTGGCATTCGTATCTAGGCATGGAGCTGTCAATTGTCAGCCAGAAGTTGTAAGCAAGCTCGGAAGGCACAATGACTATTGCAAGCTGGAAGGCGCGGAGCGCTGCCATAACCGAAGGCCCAAGCCGAGCACCGGCACGGGCGATGTTTAAGGCTGTGGGTTTCACCGACGAAGACCTGCGCAAGCCGATCATCGGAATCGCCAACACCTGGACGGAAGTGGGGCCCTGCAACTATCACCTGCGTGATCTTGCGGCCGCTGTGAAAGAAGGTGTACGCGAAGCGGGCGGCACTCCGATGGAGTTCAACACGATCGCCGTGTCGGACGGCATCACAATGGGCTCGGAAGGCATGCGTGCGTCGCTGGTGAGCCGCGAGGTGATTGCCGACTCGATCGAACTGGTCGCGCGCGGTCACTTGTTCGACGGCCTTGTGGCGCTTTCTAGTTGCGACAAAACGATCCCTGGCGCGGTGATGGCATTGGCGAGGCTGGATATTCCGTCGCTCATGCTCTATGGCGGCTCCATCGCTCCTGGTCGTGTCGAAGGACGCGATGTTTCCATCCAGGATGTGTTCGAGGCGGTGGGTAAGTATGCTTTCGGGCAGATGAACGACGTCGAATTGAAATACATCGAAGACCATGCGTGCCCCGGTCCGGGTGCATGCGGCGGACAATTCACTGCCAACACGATGTCTACGGCTTGCGAGTTCCTCGGTATTTCCCCCATGGGCAGCAACGCGGTTCCCGCTACCAATCCTCTGAAGGTCGATGTGGCGAAACGCGCAGGACGTCAAGTGATGGAGTTGCTGCGCAGCGACATTCGCCCGTCGCGGATCATCACACAGGCCTCAATTCAGAATGCTCTCAGGTGTGTAGCCGCGACGGGAGGCTCAACAAATGCCGTGTTGCACTTGCCTGCAATCGCGCATGAGCTCGGACTCGACCTTCCGCTCGATGAGGTGGATCGCATCTGCTCGCAGACCCCGTTGCTATGCAGCCTGAAGCCGAGCGGCCGCTTTATGGCGGTTGACTTTTTCCGCGCCGGTGGGACCGCGCTGCTTGGGCGGTTCCTAGTAGATGCCGGTCTGCTCCACGAAGAGTGCATCACCGTCACCGCGAAGCCGATTGGCGAGGAACTTCGGGACGCTAAGGAAACCGCTGGGCAAGAAGTGATTCGTCCCGTAAGTCACGCCCTGTCGCCCACGGGTGTGCTGGCGATCTTGCGCGGCAATCTTGCGCCGGAAGGATGCGTGGTGAAATTGGTCGGCCACCACCGTCGTGAGCATCGCGGCCCGGCACGTGTGTTTGAGTGCGAAGAAGAGGCGCTTGCAGCAGTGCTGAACTCGCAGATCAAGGCTGGCGACGTGGTCGTGATTCGCAACGAAGGTCCGAAGGGCGGACCGGGAATGCGGGAGATGCTGGCGGTAACGGCCGCCCTGGCGGCGACTCCGCTGAGCGAATCGGTGGCATTAGTCACGGACGGACGCTTTTCGGGGGCGACCCACGGATTCATGATCGCACACGTGGCCCCCGAAGCCATGGTTGGTGGACCCATCGTCGCAGTATGCGAGGGAGACACCATCATCATCGACGTGACGCGGCGAAGAGTTCAGCTGGATATTACGGAAGCGGAGCTGCAACGACGCATCTCGCAATGGCACGCTCCTATCCCCCGGTATAAGACGGGCGTCTTCGCGAAGTATGCGGCGATGGTATCGTCGCCCGCCTGTGGAGCCATAACCACTCCGGACAAGAAAAATATTGATGGCGAGGCCTACGGCAGGTCCAACACGGTCGAGGGCTGACAACAGATGCCTTGGGGCCGCGATCCCTGCAGGCTTCTAACTCTCGGAGTTCCTCTTACCGATGACAACACTGAGGGCGTTTTTGAGTCTTCTTTGCGCCTTGACTGAGGCTCCACTGCTGCAATAATTTGAAACGTTGTCCGTTGCGCGGCGGTTATGACTTTCCTCCTGCTCTCATCAAGAATCCGACATGCACTAGCGGACTACGGGGAACGCACCGTTATAGAGGCCGCCGACGGGAAATGGCGCTTGACTGGCGCACAGCTCCTTGGTGGGGCAGATTTACTGCTAGAAGCACTGCAGCGGCACGCCGATCGGCCGCTTATTGCGTACTTGCACAAGTCTCCGTTGTATTACGCTTTCATCACCTGTTCGTTTTTAAATCACTTAGATTTCTGCCCGCTGGACACAGATAATCCCATAGAGCGCGTGCTAGATGTTGCATCTCAACTGGCTGGCGCTTTGATCCTTTGCGATAGCGACAAAGTGTTGGCTCAACTGCGGGATCGTACCGAACACTGCATCAAGATCGACCTGTCTTTTGAGGATGTCAAATGCCACTCTACTAATGGAGAAGGCAACCGCGCAGCTTACGAAGCCAGCTATTACATTGCGACATCTGGCAGTACGGGTCTGCCGAAATTGGTTGAGGTGCCGCACGATCGAACGATACCGTTTATAGAGTGGGCTATTCCTTTCTATGGAATATGTCATAGCAGCCGTTGGGCACAATTCTCTAGTATCGGGTTTGACCTTTCACTGGCGGACTTCTTGAGCGTTGTTTGTGGAGGAGGCACGTTGATATCTTTATTCGCTCAACTGGACAGAATACGGCCTGCGAAAGCGGTCTTACGGAGTGGAATTACGCACTGGCACTCGGTGCCATCGATGATTCCATATTTTTTACGTGAATCGGGAGGAGCTAACGCAGGGTCCACATGTCGGTTGTTCACATTCTGTGGCGAACCTCTTATGAAGACGGACGCAGATAGATTAGCCGAGCGCTATCCCAACGCACGTATTGTTAATACTTACGGACCAACAGAGGCTACCCTGTTTTGCTCTTTTTTTGAGTATGAGGTCGCAGATTCAACGGCAACTGAAACCAGCCTGCCGATCGGGCAACCGATACCTTCGTGGAACTTCGTACTTTTGCCGGAGGAGGGTGTGCTAAGACTGATTATCTTGTCAGACAACCTCTCGAATGGTTATGTAGGACTCCGCTCTCCGAGTTTCTCGACTGCCGACCTGTTTGGACGAAAAATACGCGCCTTCGACACAGGGGATTTTTTTAAGAGGGTCGGAAGACATCTCTATTTTTCGCACCGAAAGGACGGAATGGTAAAAATAAACGGCAACAGAATCGATCTTGGAGAAATCGAAGCCGTCGCCAAGAGAACTGGGTTAGTGAACCCTGTTGCCGTCGTAATTAAAAATACAATTATAGTTGTGGCGGAACATGCCGCTGGGGACACTCCGGAACTAATGACAGAGCTCTGCAAATATCTTCCACGGACCAGTCTGCCCGCGGCGATTCGATTCGTGGGGCATCATCCGCGGACGGTTAACGGAAAGCTGGATCGTCGCGCGATACAAGGTGGCTGTGGAGACATCGATGAGCCTTAGTCCAGTCGATGTCGGCGCTGCGCGGTCCTTGGTCGCCAAGGCCCTATCTGTAAGCATTAACCAGATTGGACCCGAGACGAAGATGTACGAGATTCCGATTTGGGATAGCTTGGGTCAGCTAAGCGTCATCCTGGCGATCGAGGAGACACTGAAAGTGCAAATCGCAAGTGAGACAATATTCGAATCGCTTAAGTCCATTCGCGGAATCGCGACGTACATCTCAAAGTGTCGTCACGGGGCCTAGCCTTAACCGGTCATCAAGGCGCTCACGCATGATGTGTTTTAGACGTTCTGCTCCGGGCACCTGGTGTATCGGTCGATCAAGAAGCTAGTAACCAACTGCACAATATCTCCACGCTCATTAATTGAATTGGGATAGTAGAGTTCCGGGCCAGCTGACATGACGATCTCGTAACCCGGGAAATAGTCGACTTCCGGGTAAAGTCGGCTAACGCTGTTCGAGCTGACAACCAGCACAGCCTTAGAATACATATTCGCTACGGTACAATCTCTCCCCGAATATGTGACTTCCAGCGGGACTGGAGAAACCATTAGCAATATCTTTCTTACGCCAATTGCAAGGAGAGCATTCACCATTCGCTCGAGCAAAAGTTGCGTCTCGTGCGCGTCAAGGATGTGCATCTCAAATCGTTTGCGGTCCGCAAAGAGTAAGGGAGCGGGAGGTATCCGATTTAGATACAGACCAGCAGTCTTGTCGTACCACACCTCCACTAGATCGAGTGTGACAATAACGGCTTCACTTTCGAACAAGGCAGTGTAAACCTTCTCAACTTCTGCTCGGCGCTCCAGCAGCCTCTCCTTCGTAGCCGGAGTTACATACTCGGCAAGCAGAAGATCAATATAGCCGCTCCCTTCAGGAGCAATGCAGAGCTCGCCGAAAGATGCCATCTTCGCCGCATATTCGACGCGCTGGCACATGGTACCGGGATTGTATTCGTTCAGAATCCCGTTCGGTCTGCCAAGCCGCTCGCTCTCGGGCACGGCAAAATTCCGGGTTGGCAGCAAGAACCCTTCCAATTGTTCTTCGATACTGCGCGAAAAGCACGAGCCCAAAGTGAAGATCGACGACCCCTTCGTCAAAAAAAAGCGAGGAAATAGTTTGGAAAAAACTGCACCATCACAAACACGGGGATCGTCCTTCGTCGGAAAACGGCGCGCGTTACCGACATTCCGTGAGTTCTGTATTGCGTCATTCAGTGACAATCGCATCTTGACCCTTGAAAAAGCCCCGTCGACAGCGGAAGTGCGAAATGAACCCACGGAACGATGGCGAGTTTACCCGAAATACTTGGGCAGATGGGAATTCACTTCCCAAGACGTCATGTCGTGATAGCGATCCCGCATCGGACCTGGAATGTCATTTATCCCGAACGTAAAAAGCCAAAGCCGCAGGAGGTGGCGTTTTCTAGCCGCTTCTGAGTAGTCCTGGTATGCGGTCCGTGAGTGGACAATCACGTTGTTATTGAGGAGTTGCAAATCTCCGGGCCTAAGCTTCATATCAAGCCTGAACTGATCGGATCCGCAGAGCCAGCTAAACATCTCAATTGCGTCCGTCTGCTGCGGTGTTAATCGTGGGGTATCCCTATAACGTTGCGCAGAATACACGTAGCCCGGGTTATATCGGCTGAAGAGCCGGCCATTGTGCCACATAAAAACTGGCGTCGAATAATACGGTGAATCCTCCCGGGATCCTTCTCCATGCCGATCGATCCAGAAAGGCTGGTACAGCGATTGAAGCAGATCTAGCCGTTCGCCTAATATCGCATTGTGTATGGCGTATGAACTGGCAATACTGCTGAGTCCACCCACCTTCGCATCGCATATACAAAGCAGACCAACGATGTCACACGAATCGCTGTGAAACGGGAGAGCCAAGCCGCTCTGGTAACCTCGTGCGGGCTTCTCCGGCGGCTCGGCAGGTCCGACCTGGCGAACTGAGCTGAGCAGTTCTCCCTGGGAGTTTTGGGGCATCTGCCGGCCGAAATGTGCACCTATTCCACAAAGGAGGGTTGCTGCTTCCAGTAAACTATAACGCTCAATGGGGAGACCCCGGAGAAGGCTAAAACCAATGCCGTTGTCAATGTCGCGTTTGATCGCCTGAAAAGCGACGCCTAATTGCGGGAGCGGGAACTGCTCTCTGCAGAGTCTTGCGGGATTGAGGTTTTGAGACACCACATTCCGCAATGCCGCTTCAAGTTCTTCGAGATCTAGTCGCGACAATTCGTAAATATAGGTACCTCGCTGCTGAATCTCCTTCCCCTGCCACAAACCGGGGCCGCTCGCGAACCGAACTATTGACGAATCCTTCGGACCTGAAGTCATTGACCCGTCCTATTTGTGCCCAATCCGGAGAAAGGCGGAATAATGGCAAATGACACTCCGCGGGGCCTGATTTTGGGGCGCCAGCCCCTACATTCTGGCATACGACACACACTTCCTCGCCATATCCAGTTCGCGCAGGAGTTCGCCAAGCGGCGGAATATCTTGGTCGCGTTCTAAGATGACATTTACGTGCTCTAGCTTCCTCGAAACGAACTGCAAGAGATCCCATACAAGTGCTCCAACCGGTTCGCCGTGGCTGTCGATACAAATAGTTCCGGCCTTGTGATGTCCGGCAATATGAATCTCACGGACAGCGTTCAGAGGAAATTCACGAAGATACGTGTACGGGTCGAAGTCATGGTTCACCGAATTAACAACGACATTGTTGAGGTCAAGGAGCACCCCACATCCGGTCTCTTCCACCAACTCTTGCAACAGTTCGCACTCCGACATGTCTGCTCCGGGAATACGAAAGTAGTACGCGATATTTTCAATCAAAAATTGTATTCGCAGCTCATCTTGTATCGCAGCGATCTTGTCGCCGATTCTCGCGATTGCGCCGGTGCTATATCTGACAGGCGAAAGGTTGCCCAGATGTAGCCCGTCAATCTGGGTAACCGCAAGGTGGTCGCTTGTCCACATGGGTTTGAACTTCTTCGCGAGTTTGGAAATGCGCTTCAGGTAAGATCCATCCAGGGCCTCGTCTGAACCTATCGAAAGGTTCAGGCTGTGAAAAACTGTAGGAATGCACGTCAAGAACTCTGGGATCAGGGTGAAGTCATCAATCGCGCTAAATCGGTCCGGTATGATTTCTAAGAAATCCAACTCTGCATGACGGCCGAGAAGGTCATGGCTAAAAGTTTCATCATAAAGGAGCCCAAATCTATCACTCATTTGGTCGTCATTTCGCGAGATTTAAGAGGCGATCGCCCGACAGGGTATGGCAGAAGAATGGAACCCCCAACGACAGCAGTCCATCAACACTAACCGTGGCAGCAAGTTTGTCGGTTTCAGAGTCTAACGTGTTTAGAATGTCTTCGAGCGACAAACCACTTTGAAACATCTTGAGGATCTTAGCAAGCTTCGGGGCAACGGCTAGTGCTTTCACTTCGTCTGCAGACGTCCGGAACAGGAAAATCCAGCACGGTCTTAGCCGGCCTTCGGATCCCTTCAGCAATGAAGGGTCCTTCATTGCCGCTAAAACGTTATATGTGCAAAGAATCAAGGAAGTACTGCGGTCGCTCGATAACCGAATTTCAGCAGACAGGTGCACAGGGTGCGGCGGTTTCGAGTCCGCTGAAGCGAGATGAAGGGACAGCGAGGCGTAGATGGCTTCAAACCTTATAAACTGTAGGTCCCGCGAGGCCTCCGTCTGACACTCGATTTGAGAACTAATGTAGTCTGCAAAACACCGCACCGCGTCCGAAGGTTGGCATGCGCCTTCCGCCGCCGGGTAACATTCGTAAGTATCCAGCAAAGTATCCAACTGACGCCTGAGTGTACCCCGCGATATTGGCAGAGCATGGCGAATGATGCGGCACCTTTTGTGATGCAGTTGTTGATTGAATGCGACTAACCCGTCCCGCTGCGTCGTCATCAACTCCTGGAGCGATTGCTTCTCGGAAAGTGAGAGGGGAAATTCTTCAAAAATCTTTTCGGAATACGAACTATACCGATCGATGTTCGCATACAGGTGAATCAGCGCTTTCTGGAAGACCTTCTCCGACATTCCGTTTTTCTCTGCTTCTCCTGCCTACGCCGCCAGAGGGCGCAAACACCCTTCCGCAACGCTCAGCAAGTCCATTTGGGAAACAGACTATAGCTCGCCTCGTCTGGAGGCAATATTGAGATTTTCTATCACCTGAAGAAGGCGGAGGCCGTCCTGGCCGCCCACAAGTTGGGAAAGTGCCCTCCCCATTCGAATGGCTTCGAGCGGATCGAGCTTTGCCATCAGTTTTAGCAATTCCAGTTTCGTAAAGTTGCCGGCTGCAGAAAATGCGGTTCGAACGACATCAATTGACCGCGCGCCACATCGCATCACCGCGACGGTTGCGATTGCCAGAATGTCACTGTCGTCAAGTCTTGCAGCGGACGTAGGAGCGCGTTCGACATGAACGTCCTCGTCGCCGGGCTCATCCCTGCTTAACACGTGAAATGTAATCGCCGTTTGGTCGCCAACATTGCGTAAACAATGATACTGCGGCGGAATGAGTACGCCAGCTTGGCCGGACGTGGCCAGGAGCGGCTTTGAAGCAAGACAATCTACTTCGGATATAGTACTTCGAAAAACAAGAAGCGAGCTGACCAGTACGCCTGTGACGTTCCAGTTCTCATGGAGATGAGGCTGGTTTCCGAACTCCGGCGGCCAACAAAAGACTTGCAGCCTATACCGAGATCCTGGATCGACAAAAAGAACCCGGGCATCTGGCTCGGCAACCAATTGGGACAAAAATAGCTGAGCGCAATCCAGATACAGGTCGGGAGACTCCAGGGCAGCCTCCAGACGCGTCCGAACCGCATATGGGACATCCGATGCAGGCCGTGAGAAATCCTGGTCGATACCATCTATTAGATGTCGCAACGCCCTGCCTATTGCCGGTGTTCCAGTCTCAGTTTCAGACATGGCAATCCTTCGACGGTACAGCTTGAAAAAGGAAACCGCGTCTCTTCTCAAATCGTAGAGACAACGGGAGAGAAGGCTGGCAACTTGTTCCACGAGACGTCAGGTGTTTGTTAGGCGACTTGCGTGGCCGCGCCAACGTAAAAAACCCCGGGGGTTGATTCCTTCGAAGCAAAACGAAATTGTTCACAACACGGTGGGCATGATGCGATCATGGAACTTACATCCCGAGCCACTGCGCTTCGCGCAACCACAGCAGATCGATGAACGAGATGCATGGCACGGAAAGGATTTGCGTCTTGTAAAAATGCTTACTACATTGTTATGTTATCAAGTTAGTGTGAACTGACGCCAAAACGCGCGCTTCAAGATTGCGGATGGGAACCGAACCAAACTCTCTCGAATCCGCAACGTAAACCTTTTGGTTGTCGCCGATCACAAAGACAGTGTCTGCAGGAACTTTATACGGCTCATTGCCGAATTTGTGTTCTGAGTGGTGCCTGAAGGACGAAAACCGATCTTTCAGTATTGGAGGAACTTGAACTGTTGCCCCGTTGATCTTGAGTCCTTCGGGCGTGAGATGGATGGTTTCTCCTGGCAAACCGATAATCCGCTTCACGTAATGACCAGCCTCTGACCCGGATTTGCCTTCGCGTGCCAGAGAAAAGACCACGACCTCCCACCGTTTCGGTTTATTCTTAGCGTAGTACGAATGGTCGCCTATAACGTCTGAACCTGCAGAGAGGGTAGGCTCCATAGAGTCATACTGTACACACGACGCCTTGATCGGGTTTGATGAACGCTCGGGCATTTTGGCTTCCTCCTAATCAGAATTGCTACGAACAGGCCAAACAGTTTATTCTGCTGCGGCGTGGAACTGTCGAGACCTCAACGAATTCGAAATCGAGAAGATCCTCGATCCGCAACTTGTTGTCCGTGGGCTCAGCTTTCAGTGATTCGTCCTGTTTTGGTGCCGACGCATCGTCTGATCTAAACTCGCTCATGACCTCAAGCCTCCTGAATCACGAAGTAAACATTCTGGCCGGGGACTATACAACGATCCCGGTCAAAAAGTCAATCTCGAATTCCGCCCGTGATGACGGGGCGACGGAAGTCTCCTTGGCGGGTCGCTGCAAGGGGCCGTCTTAACTTATGTGATCCGGTCGGGAGGTCTTGATCCCGGCATTCGCGACCAAACTTCGACTTTGGTGAAACCGCGACTTTCTGGCGGATGCGTTATTAATACGTAAACTCGAAAGAACGAACTCTCGTTTTGGTCGGTCTGCCCGGAGTCCAGGCTCAAGGATCCAGTCTTAGCCGGACTTTCTGATCAATATAAAAGTTCTCGACGACCAGGACATCAATTTCAGAGGTAAGATAGGTGACCATCGCGTCATAAGGAGATTCCACGATCGGATCGCCAGCCAGATTAAATGAGGTGTTGAGCAACATCGGATATCCTGTCCGAACTTCGAATGATCGCAATAATGCGTGTACGAAAGGCTCCTTGCGTTCAGTGACAGCTTGGATCCGCGAAGATCCATCAACGTGAACGATTGCGGGGAGCTCCGCCTGAAACTGAGGTCGAAGGCGCGTAGCAAAAAGCATGTAGGGCGAGGCTTGCTCAAGTTCGAAGAATTTGAGTTGATCTTCTTGAGTTACGACAGGAGCGAAGGGGCGAAATAACTCTCGACCCTTAAGGCGATTCAGACGATCCTTCATGGTCGCGACGCGTGGATCAGCCAAGATGCTTCGATGGCACAGAGCACGGGGGCCGACTTCTGACCGGCCGCGCGATAAGCCAACGACCCTTCCTTCGATAAGATCCTCCGCCATACGTTCCACAAGTTGTGAGTCCTCCAACCGTTCTGCCCTCAGCCCAAAGTAGTCCAGCCATTTTTGAATGGAAGCATTGTCATAACTTTGGCCGAGAAAGGGCAGCGGATCGGACCGACGCGTAGGCGCCCCAAAGGCGCGAGCGTACGTGTAAAACGCGGCGCCCACGCATAGTCCATCGTCTCCGGCCGCTGGAATGACATGAACTTTTTGGAATTTGGTGGCGGCCAGAATGCGGCCATTCATTTGGCAATTAAGAAAAACACCGCCGGCGGCACAAAGAGCTTGGTGCGAACCGGATGGATTCAAGGCATTGAGCAGCGCTGTCATGTATCCCTCAAGAAGTTGCTGGCCTGTCGCGGCAATGTCGGCTGCCCTCTCTTTTATGAACCTGTGCCAGGATTCGCCGGACTTCTTCCATATCTGATCTATGTCAATGAGTCCATCTTCGAATGACAAGGAAAACTGCAGATCTTTAATAGCGGGGATGTGTGGTTCGATTAGAGGCATCCCATACGCCGACAAGCCCATAGTCTTGCCGCCCTCGCGCTGGCCAAATCCAGAAAGGTAGGTAAACTGCTCGTACTTGAGACCCAAGCTAATCTCTTTGTTTCGGTCTACCTCATTCATATACGGCAATACAAAAGAATTTCGTCGCGTAATTCTCGCCAAGCCAAAGTCCTGAAGCCGCCGATCAATCAGCTCTATGACATCGCCGGAGGCCGAATAAACACTCTCGGCTTCAACCCGATGGCCAATAATGTCACCCGAACCATCCGCGACAACGATTAAGGCAGCATCAACGTCCGATGTCCAGTAAGCGGACCAAGCATGACAATCGTGGTGATCTATTCCGAGAACATCAAGGTGCGGAGTATCGAGCACATCACGCAACTCGTCTCTCAAAAGATCAATAACACGGTCTATTTCGACATTGGTATAGCTGATACCCACAATACCGAGATCAGCAGGGTGTATTCCGCCAATGTCAAGGACCGCCTTGATTGACTTGAGTGGAAGATCGGGCGAGTTGGAATGTTTACGGCGATCCAACCGCTCTTCAGCGATTTGAGCGATGAGTTCACCGTCGCTAACCAGCGCCGCGCCTCGATCATGTCCTATGTGTACCCCTAAAGAATGATGGCCAGCCATTTTGACCCTTCGTGTCCCGTTTTCTCCATAAGTAAGCTTCTATGTTAGCAATTACTGATTAATAGCATGCTTACACGGCCCGAAGCAGACTTCTGATCGAGTATTCTACCGAGGCTGCCGCTTGAACGATGGCAGCGGTCGGCTTCTGAGCACCTCGTCGCGGTCCACGCGAGCCTGACCGGAAACACCAACGGACGGTGCCCTGGGCGGCTTAACTTTACATTCGGACAACTACACGCTGCGTTTTTCCTGCAGGACTGCACATCAGTTCCCGGGGCAGTTCGTCTAAGGAGATAAGCTTGGAAATGAGCGGTTTGAGATTGACGGCGCGGCTCCCCACAAGGGCCGCCGCTTGTCTAAAATCACGGTCCGTATTGTTTGCCGAACCGGTGACGGTGATTTCTCGATAGTGAACAGCATTCCAATCAAGTTGTAATGCCGCGGACGGGTGCAAAGAAGCATATAAGATGACGTGACCGGTACGCGCCACCATGGCAAGGGCTTGCTCACCGGCTTCCAAAAAACCTGCCGCGACGACGACCACATCGGCCCCGCGGCCTTCCGTACAATCTCTGACGAACTGGACGGGATCATCAATGCGGGGATTGACGGTGAGATCTGCTCCTTGAGTCTGTACAAAACTCAGGCGTGCCTCGTCCACATCGCTGACGATGGTGCGAGCACCCTCCAACTTAGCGAGGAGGACGTGCAACGTGCCCATCGTCCCAGCTCCCAGTACTGCCACTGTGTCGTTGGGCGAAAGTTGCGTCCGACTGATGCTGTGCAGACAGCATGCCAGCGGCTCAATCAAGCTTGCCTCTGCCAGGTCTACGTCGTCCGGCAGCTTCGCCGCCTGCTGGAACGGCACGCAAACATACTCCGCAAATCCTCCCCCAACAATAACAAAATCGGAGCCTTTGCGAGGTTTGGACATATCCACGCATAGGTTGTTGCTCCCTTTTAAGCAATAGAAGCAGCGGCCGCAGCGGTTCATGACGTCTACTGCAACGTGGTCCCCAGCTTTAAGCTCGGACTGGCTACTGTCGACCCACTCGACGATGCCGGCAAGCTCGTGTCCGCCGATGGCTGGGTAATGCGGTAAGCTCCCTGAGAAAAGCCGTCGCTCCATGGTACAGATCGCCACTGCCTTGGAGCGGACCAGGATTTCCCCCGCTTCCGGTACCCAGCGCTTGGTCGTTTGCACCCCGGAGGTCCTTGGGGCCGTGATGACGAAAGCTTTCATGGTTTCCGTGCCCATCGAATTGTTTCCCCCTGGATTGATCTTTCGACGCCATCCGGACCAATAACTCGTCGGAGACTCGTCGGCTGTCGCGCCTAAAGAGCCAATCATCAGAATTCAAGGTTCTTTGGGATGCAGTCGTAGTTACGTGGCCCGAGATTCTGTTAAACGCCCCGCATCTTGCCATTCCTTAATCACCCCGCTGCTGGGGACCCACTGCGAGGTGTGACGAAAAGAAATGTTCGATTGCATCTTGCGTTCGTTTCCACGACTGCATCTGCGTAAAAATGTGGCCCTCGTCGTCAAGTACGCTCAATTCAACCATGGAAGGTTGCCGCATACGATCGGGAAGTTGTGTGATTTGCCGCAACGGAACTACCTCATCGCGGGCGCCGTAAATGATGAATATGGGAACTTCAACCTCAGCTGCCGCCGCACCAAGGGACTCTACTACTGGATCGTCGAGCAGATGACGTCTCAGTGGTTCCGTCACTGGGATCGATGCTTCAAAAAGAGGCGCTACAAACGCACATCCGGAGAACTGCGTTCCAGCGCCCAGAACGCGCAATGCGGGGACGGCCGCCATGCTACCGGCAAGAATTCCGATGGTGCGACACCCTTCAGTTTGAAGTGTTTGCGCCAAATCGTTGATTGCGTACCTAATTCTTGCAAAATACGATCCGGTTGGCTCGCGCCTCGACCTACCTCGACCGATTGCGCCTGGCCCACTCAACAACACAACGAGATAGCCATCTAATGCCAAACCGCGCGCAATTGAGAAGAGCAGATGGTGAAAAAAGAAAGATTGAGCTCCTGAAACGAACTGCTGGTGCAATCGAGGAAGAAGAATAATTCCGGCTTCGCGATGTGAGGGACCGGGCAGCTTGACGAAATCATATTCAACACCGCCCTTGGCAACGCGAGTAGCTTTGCACCATCCCGAACCTTTAATATCGGCGTTATCGTTGGCGGCCCAAACTCGCTTGGTCCAGCGGCCGTTATCGCCACACAGGATCTCAATCTGGCCATCGTGTCTCCAACGCGGCATCCCGTAGATACCGCGCACCGGCGGCAAGAACCGCCAGTCGGTATGTTCCTTTCGCCCCAATAGCAGCTGTCGTTCGGAGGTGCCATCGGCACTCCGCGTATCCGATGCAATTATCGCGATCCGGTCACCGTTCGCATTTACGGCAAAGTCGAATACTTCGAAATCATCGGGCGATATGGGCTTTGAGGACGACCCTGGAGCGAGCGTCCAAACACGAGAGCACGTTCCACTTTCATAACCAGCGAGAACTTCGCCTGTGCTCAACGTTACGGCGCTGATTCCTGGTCCGCCATTGAAGCCGAATGCAACCTGTTCATCCATCAACGTTTCCACGTTGGATGTCAGCAGATCGAATCGCACAATTCGCACTCGAGCACGATCTTTGACAACCTGGGCTCCGAGTACTACTAGCAGATGATTGCCGCATAATGACAATTCGACCGTCGCATACTCTCTCGGTTCTGCCAAACGGGCCAGCCGTCTCTCGTTTTCTCCATCGTGCAAATATATGCACAGTCCTTCGTTGTCGTTCCGGCAGTACGCGGCAAACTCAGATACCGCCACACACTCCACGAAATCAATCGCAGTTTTGACGCGATTCTTGAGTCTGATTTCCAAGCGATTGCCCGCAAGGCACCAAAGCCGCAACTCTTTATCGAAGCCAAGCCATTGGACATCGTCCGAGAGTGAGCCAAGTTGAAGAGTTCCAGCCGGATCGCGAACCATTAGAGTTGATTCCTGCGCAAAAGCCAAAAGCCGCCCGCATGCGCTCCAGGCCAAATTAACCAAAGCAAGTCGACTGAATCTGAAGATCTCGGTACATTCGTTTTGGTTTTCCAGCACCACGGATACGCCGACTTCGTCGCATTCGGCGACGGGCATCGCAATCGCAAAGGCGCTCCGACTATCTGTCGGTGATGGTTCGATCGCAAAGTAATACGGCAGGATGTCTAAGGGTGTCACGGCAACCCACCTGGGTGGACTATCATTCTCAGCCGTCCAATGTCATTAGCATTTGTAGGAGAATTCCGTCATGCTCTGAGGCTTTAATTTCGCGCGATCTAACTTCCCGGCAGTGGTCTTTGGGAGAGCTGCAGTGAATTCAACTGCACCAAGCCGTTTGTATTCTTGCATCGACCAACGATTCCGGATCATATTGCTTAACTCGACGGCTAAGTCTCGAGTTGCTTCCCTAAGTGCGTCAACGACAACGAATGCCTTCAGTACTGTCAGTCCCCGCTCGTCCGACGCACCAACTACAGCGCACTCGCGGACCGAAGGGTGTTCCATAAGAACTATCTCGAGCTCGTTTGGATTGACCCAGTCGCCACACCCTAGCTTAATAAGGTGATCCGACCGACCATGAATGTAGTAATAGCCATCAGGGTCAAAACTAAACATATCGCTGGTAATGAACCAGCCATCCTTGAAGCATTGCTCGCTGCGAAGCCGATCGTTCCAATACCCGTTGATGATCATCGGACCACGCACGCGAAGTTTACCGATCTGGCCTTCCTGCACGGCCTTTCCACTCTCGTCGATCACTTCGGTCTCAATACCGTCGATAGGTTTGCCAACTGAACCACGCCTGCCCTGCCCAGGGCGGTTCGAAGCGTACAGAAACCCGACTTCAGTGCTGCCATAGGAGTCGAGCAGTTCGGCCTGAGAGAATTGCGCCCAACGGTCCGAGAGTGCGCTTGACAAAGGCTCACCGCCCGTAACAACTAATCTAAGAGTTCGTACTCTGCCAGCCGACTCAGGACAGGAAACCAAATCCGCTAGAAACCGCGGCTGTGCGAAGAGCAACGTGCAGCGGTGCGTCTCAATCACGTTGGCCATGATCGCAGCAGTGGGTACTGCGCTAACAAGTGCCGAGATCGAACCTTGAAGGAATGGCATTAACAAGGAGCAACCAAGTCCGTACCCTGTCGTCATTTTGGCGACCGAGACGGTCCGATCTGCGGCGCTTAAGCCAAGGACGCCTTGCGCGAAACCAAAATACCCATAAAGAATGTCCTGATGACGATGCACGATGAGCTTCGGACGCCCGGTGCTACCGGAACTGAGCAACCCATACGCGTAACCATCTGAATTCTTGCAGACCACGTAATCGGGCAGTGGTCCAACAGAGACGGCCGCAGAAAACTCAGAAGATCGCTTCCAACTCATGCCGGCGCCGATGACCGCGATCATTCCGGGAACAGACCGCAGTCCAAGTAGTCGTCCGAGTGACCCTTCGTAGGCTATTGTTAATCGAGCTTCGCAAAGTTGCGCTATGTAGAAAGCATCCTCGGTTGAGAGGGCCGGATCAATAATGATTGCTATGGCACCGACTGCGACAACGCCAAAGTAAGTTGCGACGAGCGTAGCGCAATCTGGCATCGACAAGATCACGCGATCACCAGGTTGGATACCTAACGAACGGAGCCATACCGCAGCACGTGCTGCCACTTCCGCGACTTGATCATAAGTGTAAGTCTCGCCCTCAAAGTACAGTGCGTCTTCGGTTCCGCGGCCCTCCCGGCAATGACGATAGACCATCAACTCCGCGTGATTTACGTTGCTCGGCGTTGAGCCTACGGTTTGGCACAAAGCAAGTACAGCGCCAGCAAGGGGCTCTGTGGTTGGCGACATCGTCCTTTCAAACTTCATCATCGAGCTTCACCTTGTTCGAACTTAGATCCCGGAAGTCCAGATCGTTCCAGAAACCAGAGCACGCGGAGCCTCTTCCGATGCCATAATACGAACAACTTCGGTCGCACGATGTTGAGCGAGCACCGCCGAGTCTGTCAAGACTCGGAACACCCAGAATCGTAGAGTTCGGTCGCATTCGGGGACGCTGCTCTGATTTTCCGATCGCTAACTCAAGTCTGCTGATCCCCGATGCCAACTCGGACCTCCATGACGTTCATTGCCGTCTGTGTTTGAACGACCCTCACAAGTTCCAGCTCCACCTTTCGGAAAAGCTCTCGATACTCTGCGATCGTTCGCTCGCGACCGCTGGTCATGACCATCATGTTTAGGTCGGTCATGTTGATATCCGATAGAACAGAACTTGCCGTCGAAACTGTCTGTCTTAAATTGTCCGGCAGGGCACGTTCAATAACTAGGATCAGCCCGTCGGCCGGCAGGACATTGCGACAACTAGACAGAATCTTGCAGGCAGAATCGTCGTCCCAATCATGAAGAACCCGGGAGAGTATGTAGGCGTCACCGCCTTTTGGGACTTTCACGAAGGCGTTGCCGCTACTTACTTGACATCGATTGGCCAATCCGACATTGTCGATCCGCTGCCTTGCCCGTTCTGCGACATCCGGGAGATCGTACACAATACCCTGGATCTCTCGATTCGCCTGCAAAATTGCGATTAATAGGCTTCCATCCCCGCCTCCTACATCAATTATCCTTCTGAATGTCGAAAACGAATAATTTGTAAGCAAGTTGTCGATGTACGTCATGGTAAAACTAGCCATCGCCGCATCGAACAATTTCGCATAACCGGGGTGATTGGAGCGATACTGCCAAAGATCCATGCCAAAGCGATGCGGGAAGGCACTTTGGCCCGTCCGTACGCTATGGATCACCTCCGTCCATGCTTCTTGGTGCACCTCGCCCAACATGAGCAGAGCCCAATCGTGCAGAGAGCCTGGGACATCAGTTTGCAAGATAGCGCTAGCGGGCGTCAACGAAAAGCGTCCCAGATCATCCACGGCAAAGATACCCTCGCCCGCGAGCGCCCTCATAACGCGATGCAACGAGTGGGCATGGGTCCCAGTTTCCGCGGCTAGGTGGTCGCTCCCCTTTGGCCCATCGCGCAACATATCTGGGATGCCGAGACTTACAACTACGTGAATAACCTTCGACAGCCAAGAGGCCTCAATGACCCGTATCATCAAGTCAGATGGCTTGTTACTCGAACTGTTGGAATTACGTGACACACTCACTCTACTAATTCCGACCACGAGATTTATATTGATCCAGTCCTAGCTTAAGGTGTGGGCACGTCGCGGTAACAGACCCGGTCCTCTGTGCATCTGTGCGGGTGAGCGGGGCGATCGTCAGGACCAACAGGGTCACCGCTCTCCGTACACCAGAACACCGCATTGAGGATGAAGCCTGAGTCCCAGGTCACTCGTTCGCCATAGCGCACCCAGCCGCCCTTTGTACGAAGACAGATGCAGACATATGGCTTCTGCGTGACGTTGGTCGGGGTCATGTTGCCCTATTCTGCCGCAGCGTAGATCGTACGCCGCACCACCGTTTCTAGGATGGGAACCTTATATCCGTTTTTCGATAAAGGCGTAGCACCTGCTATGGCAGCCCGGGCGGCCTCGTGGATGAGGCCATCACTGAGGCCTTTGCCGATCAGGATCCGTTCGCTCTCAGTCGCGCGTCGAGGAGTCGATGCCACCCATCCCATCGCGATCGCTGCGGTACGGACGGCACTGCCCTCCATGCCAAGCACAACCGCCACATCACAGATTGGCCAATCGTAGCTGTCGCGGTCGGTCTGCTTGTGATATGCGGATTTC
Source organism: Candidatus Korobacteraceae bacterium (assembly GCA_049695855.1). Classification (GTDB taxonomy): domain Bacteria; phylum Acidobacteriota; class Terriglobia; order Terriglobales; family Acidobacteriaceae; genus Bog-257. Next base: position 38,083 of record JBAVSY010000154.1, read on the forward strand.
GTACACCCGAGTTGTGGAGGAAGTACTAGATGCGTCAAAATTTCGTCAGGTTCGATCACCGTGACGCGGCCCGTCTCGAAGTCAGGGGGCAGGAAGAACTCCCGAACCGGTACGGATCGCTTTCGTCCCTGGCCGCCCACGAGTTCGACACTCGCGCTGTAGCCGAGCAGAGCCGTGGCCGGCGTTGACGCATGCACCATCGATGTCGCGCTGTTGTTAAAGATAGCGTGATACTGATTCTGCCCCGAGCTAGCAGGATCGCCCCTTGCGAGGCCGTTGTTGTGAAAATACCTATTGCGGTAATACCAGCATCGCGGCTTCTGCAGCAGGTTGCCGCCGATAGTGGCGGCATTGCGGATTTGCGGCGTTGCGGCCTGGGCGGCTGCTTCAGAAACGGCGGGATACCGCTTCCGAAGGTGGGGATCATTAGCTATGCGTGCGAGTGAAGTCATCGCGCCAATCTCCAACTCACCCGACTGACGGACATTGATCTGGTCGAGCCCTGGAATGGACTTTAGATTGACCATGCGGGCGGGGACAAGGATGCCTTCCTTCATCAGATCGATAAGGTCGATACCGCCGGCCTTGGCTACCACGGGGCCGTTGAGGTTCTTGTCCGCCAGCAATTGCACTGCGTGCTCAACGGAAACGGCATCTACCCACTCAAGACTCTGCATTCGCATCTTCTCCTTAGGTCAGCATGCTAGGGCCGCCAATACGTTGGAGGGAGTAATGGGCAGCGTGCGGATACGCTTGCCTGTAGCGTTGTAGAAGGCATTCGCGAGCGCAGCGGCAGTGGCGACATTGGCAGGCTCGGCGACTCCGCGCGCGTCCGTTGACGAGTGTCCTCCGTGCTGTTCTAACAAGTGCACCTCGATCTCAGGAACTTCTAGTGCTCCGACCATTTTGTACTGATCGACATTCGCGTTCATCTGCTGTCCAGACGCGGGATCGAGGTGACGCTCCTCGTAGAGGGCGTAACTGATGCCCTGAATAATTCCGCCTAAAATTTGGCTTTCGGCAAGTTTAGGGTTAATGGGTCGGCCGCAATCATGAACAGCTACGATGCGCTCGGCTCTCACCCGGCCGGTCTCGATGTCAACGGAGATCTCGGCGAACTGTACGCCGCCGATGCCATGCTTGCCGATCGCCAGTTGCGCGTTCTGCATTGCGTATCCGTCGTAATCTTCATTTCGTTCAGCGCGACAGGATATCTCCTCGATCCCCGCTTTCTTTACTGCCTCCCGGAAAGGAACGGCGGAGTTCGAGTTGCCACGAACACTTACCATACCGTCGGCGAACACGATGTTTTCCGGCTTAGCATTCACAATTGGAGCCAGTCTCGCCGCCAACTCGCGCGCAGCACGATAGGCAGCGTTTCGGGCGGCAGGCGTGAGTGAACCGGTCACCCGACTGCCGCCAGACGGTGGCCCCGGCGGATACCGGGTGTCGCCGATGTACGCGCCAATCTCGTCGAACCTCAGCCCAAATTCTTCGGCGACTACCTGCGCCAAGATGGTGCGCGTGCCAGTACCGATGTCCTGCGCTGCGCTGAACGCTTCGACGGAACCATCGGAAAGAATCCGCACTTCGCACGTGGTCGGAGGATAGGTTATCGACACCCAGTGCGACTGCGCGACGCCATAACCCATCTTAATCGGGCCGACCGATGAGTTCGGCCTTGGTCGCATCTTCCAGCCGAATCGCTCGGCGCCGATTCGGCGTTGTACAGCCCGAGCCTTTGCGTCATCGGTGTCTGAGGTGTCGATCTTATCGCGGAGAGCAAGGGTATCCATTCCTAGCCGCTCGGCAAGTTCATCTAGGCCCTGTTCCAAGGCAAAAATACCCTGAACCTGGCCAGGAGCGCGAAAGGCAGCGCAGGGGCCTGCATTGGTGTAGACGTCGTATTGTTCGGTCAGAACGTTCGGACATGGATACATGGTGGAAGCAGCGAAACCAACTCCGGCACCCGCAGCCACGCCACCAGTACCATAAGACTCCACTTTTATGGCGGTCAAAGAACCGTCGCGCTTTGCACCAATCTTCAAACGCTGAATACTGCTGGGCCGATTGCCACCGTAGATGTGCTCCTCGCTACGGTCGAGCATCAAGCGCACAGGAGCGCGGGCTTTACGCGAGAGATGGATCGCCATCAGACCAAAGTTGCCGATCCCGTATTTGGCACCGAAGCCGCCGCCGGTAAAGTCGCTGATTACCCGAACTCTATTCTTGGGAATCCTGAAATTATCCGCGGCTTCGTCGCGAACGCTGGTCAGGAATTGCGTGGAGGCATAGATTGTGAGCGCATCGTCACTCCAGTCGGCCACAACTCCGTGAGTCTCTAAGGCAGTATGCGTCTGAACCTGTGTGCGGTACTCAGCTTCGACTACGATGTCGGCCTCCGAGAGCCCTTTATCGATGCAACCCTTGGGACCGCCGACGAGCGATCCCTTGTCCGGTCCGCGGACATTTCCATGCTCCGGCAATCCCGGAGTCGCGCCACCGCCGCCGGCGCTGGCCGGCATCTCGGTGGGCCCAGGAAACACAGGCGGCGACGAATCTTTGATTGCTTCATCGAGCTCTGTCACATGCGGAAGGGGCTCATACTCGATCTTCACAAGCCTCACTGCGGCTTCCGCTGCCAAAGGCGTATCTGCAGCTACAGCGGCGATGAGCTGACCGGCATAGCGGATAGTTGGATAACGTAACCCTTGTTCGGCTCGTGGATCGCGCAGCACGCTCTGCTCGAGAATGGTTTCGAGCACGTGAACAGCTCGAACACCAGGATATTTTTCGGCTTCCGACATATCGACTGACTTCACGCGAGCATGGGGCACAGTGCTGACCACGCGACGGGCATGCAGCATGCCGGGCAACTCAATGTCGGACGTGTAACGAGCTTTTCCTGTGACTTTCAGTTCAGCATCGAGCCGTGGAACCGGCTTACCAATAGAAGAGAGTTTCGCATTTTCAGGGAGCGGTGGCGGTTCATGAATGGGGACCTCACGCGTGGTGGTCACTAACGGCTCACCGATGATGCCGGTGCGGAGGTCTCTAGCCTCGGATAAAGAGGGTGATTTGCTCTGCTGGTCAGACATTGCTCTTCTCTATCCCCGATGCTCCACTCACCGACATGACAGCCTTGAAGACGTTGTTATAGGTTCCACAGCGACATAAATGCCCGCTGATTGCTTTCTTAATGTGATCCAACCCGGGGTTTGGGTTGTGTTTGAGCAGCGCGGCGCAACTCATCACCATCCCCGGAGTGCAGAACCCACATTGCATCGCGTCGTGCTCGATGAAGGCACGTTGCACAGGGTGCAACTTTTCAGTCCGAGCGAGTCCTTCGATTGTGGTGACTTCCTTTCCCCGAGCGTCTAGGGCGAAGGTCATACAACTCGCGGCGACTTCACCATCAATCCAGACGGTGCAGGACGAGCACGCTCCACGATCGCAGCCCACCTTAGTTCCAGTCAGGTGCATTTCCCGTCTCAGCACCTCTACAAGAGTGATTGAAGGATCAACAAAAAGTGTAACGCTATCTCTATTGATCGTGAGGGTCAAGGCCGTTCGTCCTGAACTGATGAGCCGGCCGTCCTCGTGCGAGGTATGCTGCCCAACGCTCGTTTGGTCGAGCGCCGCCGAATGAGAGACGGATTGCTTTGTGTCAGAGGGTGAAGCCGGTTCCCCCGCACCAGACGCCAGCCGATCCAACTTCATTTCCCTGCTCCTTCCCTGAATAGCATTAAGCTCCTGAATCGCTTCGCGCTTGTCGAATTTGCTCCGCTCGCGGAAACGAGAGCCTCAGACAGGTCGTGGGGCCTGAAGATTCCCATTTCGCAAGATCCAGCCGATTAAACCGGCACGGCCATAATGCCCTCGGCTCCGTCCACCCCACTTCAAGACCCCATACATCGTGCTTTCGATACCAGCAATATCTTCGTTGTGAGCGTTATCTAGCAACGCTGATTCGCCCTACTCTACCAGCCCTTGTAGGATTTGTACCGCAGGCCCCGGGACCGAAAACCGAATTCGGAACGTACGCTCGAACCGATCTGCGTGATGTTGTCCTGAATGCTAGGCCACCGAGACTGACCGTTTTCCCAAAGCGTGAATCCGACTATGTTGCTCCAAGTCGGGAGCAAATCTCCGGTAGTGTACTAGATCGCGGGGACTCGCGATCTGGCTGGCGAACTCATTCTGAGTCTTCTCGCGCAGCGGCCTGCGAGCGCGGATGTCATTGTATCCACTCCCCAGTTTCGATTCACCAGTCCTTGCGGCATGGATCTGAAATCCGATGCACGTCACTAGACTTGCATGGCACCGGTTGAAGATCTTACGACCGGTTGTCAGACCCGGGCCGTACCCTCGTTTGAAGGCGCGACCGCATGGCTCGGGAATCGAGTTGTGGCGTGCCCCCTGGTTGCCCGTAAATCATAATCAGTTCAAAATCGAGGAAGTTCCGTTACAGCGTGCGAGATACCCAAGGCCCCCTTCTGTCCGGCCGGAACATTTAGGGCTTCGGTGATCGTCATGGTCTGTACGAGAATCAGCGTAGTCAGGTGACATGTGCTAAATGTCGAATCGGAAGGGGCCGCTCATTGACAAATGTTTAGGAGGCTTGGCGTTGCCGACAAATCCTGCAACCTACCCTCGAGAAGATTACACTCGAGGAGATCAAGCGAACAAAAGATTGCTAAATGAGAACGAATCTAGCGTAGTCGACCGATGTCCAGAATAATTAGTAAGCTTCCAAGTATCGAAATGAAAGAAGGGACTGGCCCTTCACTTGAGCTTGCGCGAGAATGCTTGGGGACGCTGCTCGCCTCGGACCAAGAACTTGTTTGCGAAAACGTAGTTTCCGAAGCTGGACTGCTAAGTCTGGAAGGCGTCGCCGAGACAGTCGAGGCAGCATATGCTCAATGCGAAGAGCGGGTTCCGGCCGGAGCCTTGGTTACCGAACGCCGCATTGTGTCCCAACCATTTTGGAGCGAATTGGTCGTGGCGGCCCGAGACGAGCAGACAGCCCTTCAACTTGCGAATTCCCAGATAACTGCGACGGCCGAGGTCAAGAGTGTCCAGGTAACTGAACGGGGACGAAACAGTGCGTTCGGCGTAGGCCAGCCCTGTAATCACTATGCATTCCGTGTCTGGCAGCCAGCCGTTGTAAGCATCTCGGTTGAACGTCAAGCTCGTGTTAGCTGGACGGTGCAGCGGAAAGTCGCCGCCGATGAAGTCGAATACTCTGGGTTGGCAAAATGGTTGGCGAACTGCGCACTTTCGGTCAGTGAGGTCTTAAGAAAGGCCAACGGGAGTCTCAGACCGTATCTGCCAGGGCAACCCAAGTTCATATGCGCACAAGATAAATGCACACATTCTTGTTGCTTACTACCGAGTTCGCGTCTTGTTTTTGTGACGAAGTCATTTGCTGATGTTGTGAAGGGCCAGTGCAGTCTGGACGAGCGAGAGTTTGTCGACACGCGAACGGGTTTTCCCGTGTTGAAGACTCGGGAGGAAAATAAGTGCGTGTTCGTCGATGACTGCAATCGCTGCAGGATTCACGCCATTAAGCCTCATCAGTGTGCCAGCTATCCATTTGACATGGCATTCTTTAGCCTTAAACATGACGGAATTCTGGTGATGGAGATCCGTGCGTTTGGCAGGGTCAGAACAAATTGCTCTTCAAACGCCGGCTGACAACACCCGAGCGGCCGGATTGCTTCCTCATCGTCGTACGCCCGGAACTTACTGGAGCATTGAAGGTGGGTAGCCCGAACTGGCGATCAGCCGACAGCTGGTTGATCGCTTTCAGTGAGTGCCGTAATCAGCAGGAAGCCATGTTGCTAATGCCAGCCTATGGCTGGATCCGGGCTGAGCTGGGCAAGTTCGTGATGGATCCGGTGATCGGCCGCCCTTGGTTGGGACGACTGGTGTTGGAGTGTGGCGAGTAGGAGACAGCGCTGTGCGCTATTGGAAAGGATCAATCGCAATCAGTCCCACGCAAGATTACCCGTTGTTGCAACAGGTCCTGCGTTCAACGTTCATCACACACCAACAACTGTATGCCTTTCAGAGGCTGGACTACCGCACGACTTCGCGGAACGCCTTCAACAATCGTGTGCTTCGCCTGGTCAGGCATGACTACCTCATTCGGGATGAGGTTCCACACAAGACCGAAGGCTATGTGTATTCGCTCTCCGAAAGAGGCGTGGCCGAGCTGATTGGCGTGGGCGAATATTGCACCGGGCCGAAATACCGGCCCAGAGATGGACAGATCCCCCGCTCCATCTACCACGCGATTGAACTCAACGAGATCCACCTCGCCCTCAAACGTTCGCAGCAACTGGTCAGATGGATGGCGGAATCGGAAATCCACTCCCGAAATGAGCTTACCGGAGACCGCTATTGCAAAGACTACGACGCGGTCGTGATCGTAAGGAATCAAATTGGGGAACGCACGTTTGCCCTGGAATATGAACGCAGCCCCAAGGCTCGAAAAGAGTACCTGAACATCGCGGCCGATATCGAAGCGGAACGAGCAGTGGATCGGTTTCTATATCTGGTTCCCAACTATGATCTCTTATCGTTTCTGGTCGGCTGTTTCAGTATCGTGAGGCGGCCAATCTACTTCGGTCTCGCCAGAGATTTCCTCGACAAACTGTTCGATATGTCGCTCCGCGGCACAAGACCCGGCGCTATGACGACCCTGCGAAACCTCCTCCAGTAGCGCAATCAGGTCTGGGCGCAAAGGCTCCAGAACGCTTTGCGATGTTATTGCCGTGCGATTGCTTACCATTGCGGTGTTGTCGCCTGTGGTAAGGGCACCTCTTTTCAAGGCCTTGTCTTCTGATTACCTGCTGCGTCCCAGCGCTTTGGATGAGAAACGTCCAAGCTGAGCTCGTACAGCTTTAGTCGGTCACGATTGTTCAGCATCTAGTCGTTTCGTAACAGTGTCCCGGGAGATGGCGCAATCAAGTCACGCCGCAACGTTAGTGCCATTGAGCAAACGGGCCAACGTGCACAGGAGCTTCTAGTCTCTGGCGGGCTGCTGCAGTACTATTCCGTGCAGTACTATTTCGTGTCCACCCTAAACTACGATGACAATTTCCCGTCGTTATTTCCTTGGCGCGATCAGTGCTTTCGCTATCTCACCGCTGCTGGCTTCGGAGCGGGTCGCTGTCGACACCATTCTGTTCAATGGACGTATCTGGACCGTCGACGACAAACTGCCCAAAGCGGAAGCGATCGCTATCAGCAACGGGCGCATATTCGCGGTGGGGACCAACGATGAGATGCTGGCGCTCGCGACAGCAACGACACGCAAATTTGACCTCGGGTGGAAGGCGGTGTTGCCGGGATTCAATGATGCACACGCTCATCCAGCCGACTCCGGAGTGGAACAGCTGAAGCGGGTGGCGTGCGACAAGGACTCCATCGAAGCGATCCAGTCAGCTCTACGGGAACGCGCGCAGAACAAGCCCCAAGGCGAGTGGGTCGTCGGATTTCTGTATGACGATGGGAAGACACCGCGCCCGCTGAATCGCGCCGACCTCGACGCAGTCGCATCGAACAATCCGGTACTGGTTGCACACCGTGGAGGACACACTGTGTTTGTGAATTCCGCTGCTCTTAAAGCGGCTGGAATTGACAGTAAGACGCCGGATCCGCCCGGAGGCCGCTACGCTCACGACGGTTCGGGACAATTGACCGGCCTTGTAGCCGATGCCGCAACCGAGAAGTTCTACAAATTGATCCCTAATAACGTCTCCCGTGATGATGTACGCCAAGCTGCAGCGCTGATCTCAAAGATGTTCACCAGCAAGGGTGTGACTTCCGCGTGCGATGCTGATGCTGCTCCTAATGCTGTGCAGGGATATCAGGACGCGCGAGATGCTGGCGAACTTCGGTTCCGTACCTACTGCCTAATTCATGCAGAAGATCTACCGCGCTTCATGGATGCCGGGGTCCATTCCGGTTTTGGCGACGATTGGCTGCGCATCGGCGGAGTGAAGCAATATGCGGATGGCTCCATTTCTGAGCGGACGGCTTGGCTCTCGCAACCTTACGTTGGAATGGGGAATTACACGGGCCTGCAAGTCACATCGAGAGAGAAGTTGCTGGAGACCTCCAGGAAGGCGCACGCCGGCGGATGGCAGTTGGCGACACATGCGAACGGTGATTTGGCAATCGATGAGATCCTTGGCGTTTATGAGCAGGTTCAGAGAGAGATGCAGCGGCGTGATCCCCGGTTTCGTATCGAGCACTGCACGCTGCTGAACGAGTCGCTGATCAAGCGCATGGCAGCACTGAAAGTGATACCAGCCCCGTTCTCGTGCTACGTGTACTTTCATGGGGACGTGATGCACTTCTATGGTGAGGAGCGAACGAAGAACATGTTCCCAATGCGTTCCTTTCTCGATGCAGGGTTGCGGCCTACTGATTCTTCGGATTACACGGCCAGTCCGTCGGATCCAATGATATGGCTGCAATCTCAGTTAACACGTACCGATCCGAAAGGAAATGTGTGGGGCGCGAATCAGCGGATCACTTTGGAGGAGGCGATCCAGTGCGGAACGATCAATGGCGCCTATGCTTCCTTCGAAGAAAATAGCAAAGGATCTATCACGCCGGACAAGTTTGCCGACCTTATTGTGCTCGACAAGGACCCGTTCAAAGCCGACCCGTCAGCTTTAGTGTCGATTCGAGTTGAGCGCACAATGGTTGGCGGTAAGTGGGTGTATGAGTCATGATTCAGAATCCGACGTTCGGTAATTCCGAATAAGCCCTTGGATCTGACGGCCTCGAGTGAGGCGCAAGGATTACCTCCGACTTGGCGATTTCTCGGCAGTAATCGTCCGGGCTAACTTTAGCCGGTTCGCAACCTGATTTTCGCACCGTTTTGAATCGTTAGCCATCTTCTGTGTTGGGAACAGCATTGGATTTCTAGGGTCGGAATCGATGGATGCGGCTCACGACAACGAACAAGTATCCCGTGGACAAGCCGCACCTGAACACGCCCACTAAGCCCTCGACCGGTCCGAGCATCCTCCACAGTTCGTTTCAACATTCCAATTCCCCTGTACTTGGTCGTGGGGGCTGTTTGGCATCAAACGGGCCATACGGTGGTAGTTCACGCGCTCTGGAAGCTCTTGAGCACTGCATCGGCGGACGTGAGAAGCGGAATTTCCTTCGAAGTTCCATAGACCATTCGCGTGGAGAGGGCACCATCGATGACACCAAGTATCATCGACGCCGCGGCACATTTATCGACCGGGTAAGGAGTTAAGAGTTCGGCAAGATAGTCGCGCAATTTGTCTTTGTGTTCGATCACTCGGCGATGGATCGGATGCGCAGTGTGCGGGTATTCCGATGCGATACGAAGGAACGGGCAACTGGTGACTTCGGGCAGGTTTATCAGGCGTTCTATTCTGACCAAGGCTTCATGTATGTCTTCGGGTGGGACAGGACTGCCGAGATACTCCCAGAATGATCGGTCGCGCTGGTCGAGGTATGCGAGCACGAGGTCATCTTTGCTTTCGAAATACCGATAGAAGGTCGCCTTTGCGACCTCGGCGATGGACATGATCTTCTCGGTGCCGGTCGCGCGGACCCCCTCTGCATAGAAGAGGCGGTCGGCAACTTCCAGAATTCTCTTCTGCGGATCCGGGTTTTTCTGTGTTGGCATAAAATTATCTTGACAGAAGACAGACCAGTCTGTCTAATACTTTTAGTAACGAGACAGACGTGTCTGTCTCGTAGGTCACACACGAAAGGAACCTTAAGATGATAAGCACCCAAAACAGCCTTTTCAGCCCGCTGGGAGTGGAAACCGCCCCTGAGAAGTCTCGTCCACTCCTGGAAAATGTCCAAAAGTCGTTCAAGTTTATTCCAAACCTCTTCGGAGTGTTTGCAAACTCTCCGGTTTTGCTGGAGGGCTATCTAGGGCTGGAAAAGACGTATGACAAGGGAAGCCTAAGTGCTGTGGAGCGCCAGATCGTCCTACTGGCCGCCAGCGTTGAAAACAGCTGCAGGTACTGTACGGCGGCTCACAGCACACTACTGAAGGCTTTCATGCATGTACCGGCCGACGTTGTTTCGGCAGTGAGGTCGAACCAACCTGTATCCGATCCGAAGCTAAACGCCCTTGTCGCCCTCACCAAGGAGATCGTTTCCGAACGCGGACATGTGCGCCCGGAGATCATGGAGAACTTTCTTGCTGCCGGATACCGAAAGGATCAGGTACTTGAGGTTCTGGTCGGCGTCGCTCTCAAGACGATGAGCAATTATTTGGATCACATTTCTCCTACGGAACTCGATCCGGCATTCCAGGCTGAAGGCTAAAACGCCGCACCGAGGGAAGATTAGGACCGGTCGAAAAAATAGTGGAGCTTGCGCGAGAATCCAGGCCAGTGGTATCGGACGATGCTGAAAACACCCAAAGGAGTACAAAGTGACCAGTCTCTACGAATCTGTCCGTATCGGGTCATTGGCGCTGCGAAATCGTGTCTTCATGGCGCCATTGACCCGAAATCGCGCTACGCCGAGTGGAGTGCCGGGCCCGTGGGCATCCACGTACTACAGCCAGCGCGCATCGGCCGGGTTGATTATCACAGAGGCAACGCAAATCTCGCCCATGGGAAAGGGCTATATCAATACCCCGGGCATTCATTCGGAGGAGCAGATCGCCGGCTGGAAGCCGGTCGTCGATGCGGTACACCGGGCGGGCGGGCGAATCTTTCTTCAGCTCTGGCACGTGGGCCGAATCTCTCATAGCAGCCTGTTGCCGGAAAGCGCATCCCCGGTGGCGCCTTCCGCGATTAGGGCACGCGCGCAGACAGTCATTGAAACAGGGTTTGTCGATGTTTCAGAGCCCCGAGCTCTTAGCCTGACGGAGATCCGTCGCACGATCGAGGACTATGGTCGCGGCGCCGCCAATGCCAAGGCCGCCGGCTTCGATGGCGTGGAGATTCACGCTGCCAACGGCTACCTGATTGACCAGTTCCTTCGGTCGAATTCGAACCTCCGCACCGACACTTACGGTGGCAGCGCTGCCAACCGGGCACGCTTTCTCGGTGAGGTCGTCGAGGCCGTCTTGAACGTTTGGGAACCGGGTCGCGTTGGGGTACGTATTTCTCCCCTCGGTACCTTCAACGACATGGGCGATGCAAATCCAGAGGAAACATTCGCGTGCGTTGTGGATGTGCTCAACGGGCATCGGCCCGGATACCTGCACGTCGTGGAAGACGCTATCCCCGTAGATTGCAAGACGGACTTTTTCCGACGCTTGCGCTCGGCATGGAAGGGGATTTATGTCGCCAACGGAGGATACGACGCTGAGCGGGGTGAGCGTGCGGTCTCGCAAGGATCTGCCGATGCCGTCGCCTATGGCCGGCTCTTCCTCGCGAACCCCGATCTGCCCAACCGCTTAAGTCGCCGCGGGCCGTTGAATGTTCCCGATACCAAGAGCTTTTATGGCGGCGACGAACACGGCTACATCGACTATCCGGAGTGGGCCAAGAGCGGAACCTGAATGAGGTCTACGCGACCTTCCCGGATGGCCACAGACTGGCGCGAACATTAGCCGGCGCGCAACTGAGATTGCGAAAGTCTAGCGTGACAGGAGCATGAAAATGGGCTCGACCCAGATATTCTGGATGCAGCTTCTTACCAGTGTTTTCGTCTTCGGCATCGTCGCCGTGTGGTACGTTTGGCCGTACCTAACCAGACTTTCTCGTAACTCTGCTCTAATTCCACTGCTCTTTGTGCAGGTGCCTCGCTATGTGGGCATGACGCTATTAGTTGCAGGTATGGTCGATCCGAACCTGCCTCTAGGTTTCCGTTCCAGTGCCGCTTACGGTGATCTCTTAGAAGCGGCGCTGGCCTTGGTTTCTATCTTTGCTCTGCGGCGCAACTGGCTTATTGCAGTTCCTCTGGTTTGGGTCGCCAACACGTGGGGATTCGTGGACCTGCTAGCGAGGACCTGGATGGGCGCATCGCAGGGTTGGAAAAGACTGTTGGCACACCGTTGTATCGCAACATCCTGCGGGAGTGCGGACGGGTCAACCAGCCAAAGCTGATCCGCGATCCCGCAGTTAAGCGCAGCGTCCTGCAGTTGCTTGAATCGGCAGCCCGGGGTTTCACTCGATTGGAAGCAGTTACAAAGCGGCTGGAACCGAAAACGATTGAAGCTCTGTTGGCGAAACTCCAAGCTCCGCCTTTGGCCGAGATCTCGGACATGAAGACCTTGCAACACGTGGTCTTCGGGCTCGAAGAACTCGCCGGCACCGATCAACACCACGCCGCTTAGTAACTACACCACAAACCACAGAGATGCCGAGTGCACACGTGTGCCCTCGGCTCGCTCAACCCACCCAGAAAAAGGCCGTAGCTGGTCCCTCCGCACGAATCCAGGAGCAAAGAAATGGTTATCACGGCAGTCGCGCATATCTCTCAGGTTCGCGGCGGCTCGCAAGCCCGGATTATGCTGGGCGACGACGGCAGGCGGTTTGTGGTCAAGCTTCAAGGAAACCCACAATGTACAAGAGTGCTGGCTAACGACTACCTGGCTTGTCGGATGGCTCGGATGATCGGTCTAACCGTGCCTGAGCCGGCGATTATCCAAGTGGATGAGAAGACAATCCAGGAGCAGCAAATCGTCTTCAACCTGGCTGGCCATGCGGTCGCGGCGATGCCAGGACTCCAGTTTGGTTCTGTGGTTGTGACTGGTGAGGTCTGGGACTGGCCATCAGGATCAATGCTAGGGCGTGTCAGGAATCTCAGGGAATTTGCCGGTGTGCTGGCCTTTGACAAGTGGACCGGCAACGCTGATGGCCGACAGGTCGTATTCCACAAAGAGATGCGGGAGCGGAAATACACTGCGTCGTTCATCGATTTTGGCTATTGCTTCAATGCAGGCGAGTGGGATTTTCACGACGCTCCACTGCGGGGAGTTTACGGCCTCAATGACGTCTATGAGCGGATCGAATCCTGGGATGACTTCGCTCCGTGGCTGCAACGGATCGAAACATTCCCCGAACAGCAGTTGCGGCGTATTGCGGACGAGGTCCCGTGCGAGTGGTACGGAGAACGCGATCAGCTGCAACGCTTGCTGGTACGGCTCTTGGAGCGACGCAGTATTGTCCGGCAGCTCGTCGAAGATTTCAGAACTTCAAGCAGAAACCCGTTTCCTAATTGGGCCACGGGAAGGCCGATTCCTTGCACGACAGAATCTAAGAGGGAACCCGTTCCTGTCTGAGTTGGTAAACCGCCCTGCTCTGTTCTTAACGTTCTGTTGATCGCGTCGCTGCAAGTTCCATCAGGCTGTGACCATCTTCGCCGACCAGCTCTTTACGAATTCTCCGAAGCGGTCGAGCGCCTGGGAGAAGTTCTCGCCGGCGGCGGCAAAGCCCAGTCGGAAATGCGAGGGCGCATCGAAGCAATCACCGGGAGCCAATAAGATCCCACGCTCGGCGGCGGCTTGGCAGAAAGGGCGGGCATTCTCTTCGCTTAGCAGCCAAGGGAACGCGGTCATGCCTCCTTGCGGCGGTATCCAGCCGAGTACGTCGCGATGGTCGGCCATGAAGCGCTCGAGGAGCCCGAGGTTTCGGGAGGCGACTTGCTGTGTCTTGCCGAGGACGACGTCGCGCTTGCGGATGGCGATTTCGGAAAGAATTTCTCCGGTAGTCGTATTGCTGACTGAGAAGTAAGCGCGCGCCGTCCAGTATTGCTGGCGACGCCGGTCGTCGTGCTCGATCATCCACCCAGTGCGCACGCCTGCAATCGAAAATGCCTTCGACAGATCGGAGATCACGGTAGCGTGCGGCAGTCGCGCCGCCGATTTCGTTTGCCTTCCGTGGTAGATGGGGTGGTAGACCTCATCACTGACCAGCTGGATTCCACGCTCGGCAGTGAAGTCGTGCAGGGCTTCCATTTCTTCGTCGCCGATGGTCGCGCCCGTGGGGTTGTGCGGGCTGTTGACGAGTATGAGCTTGGTCTTCGAGTCGGTTAGCCGCTTGATCTCGTCAGGGTCGATGCGGAAGCCGTTCTCGCGGCGAACGTGGTAGAAGCGGGTTTCCAGGCCAAGAGATTCCGGCAGCGCCGAGAAGGTAGTGAATCCAGGCTGCGGGATGATCACCTTCGCGCCGAGCTCGGCGGCCAGCCACATGAGGGCCACGAGCGCCTCGGAAGCGCCGGTCACGACTTGGACAGCCTCAACCGGGACGCCCTGCATTTCAGCGATAGCCTCACGCAGGCTGTCGGCGCCGGCGGGGCGGCTGTAGACAAGCTTGTGGTTAAGGAACCGGTGCTGCGTGGCGTGATCGGTGAGGGCGAGGATGTCGCTTACAGTCCAGTCCGGTCCGGTGCTCGCAGCGAGGTTGAACTCTATGTCGTGTTCGTACTGGTCTAGCCAGGCGTCGAGCAGGAAAGGCTTGAGTTGCATGCGAATGCCTCGAAGGGGAAAAGTTGGTTCCTGTTATTGATCCAGCGAATCGGCGCACGGATGAACTTTTAGTTTACGAGCAATGAGAACCAGCGCTTTAACAGTTCGCTATAAACCCATGCTGGGCGGCCTCTTAGTAGCCTTTGATGGACACTGAAGGCACCGTACTTGGGTTCCCCTAACTTTCAAGGCGCAGCCTTCCGGAGAGCAAATGGCCCGACCAATCGCAAGAATCAAGCTTGGCTATTATCCCTTGCCGATCGAGGAAGCCCAGAATATCCGTTCACTGCTGGTTTCTGCTGCGCCGTACGCCGCCATTGACCCTTGCGCGGGAGACGGTACGGCACTGCTGGAGATAACGAAGTACACCGAAGCCCATCTTGCTGCCGTCGAGCTCGATTCGGACCGCGCTGCGGCAGCTGCCGAGCAGGGAATTGCGACCGTTCACGGCAGCGCATTTGAGTGCCGGGTCTTGGCGGAAACATGCTCCCTGCTGTATCTGAATCCGCCATACGACACAGAGTTCGGACCACACAGTAATAAAAGGATGGAACTGGTCTTTCTGGAGCATTGCTATCGCTGGGTGACCAGCGAGGGTGTGCTGGTATTCGTGGTTCCAGCTCCCGCCGTCGGAACGTGCGCGCGTCTACTTACGAGCCAGTTTGACCGGATCTGTGTCTTTCGCCTGGAAGATCCCGAGTCAGTCCGCTTCAACCAGGTCGTGGTGTTTGGCACACGAAAGAAAGCACATTTACGCGGTGAGCCCAAGGGAGCGGATGAGCTGCTTCGGATAGCTTACAAGCCACAGTCGATTCCTGTTCTGAACCAAGAGGTGAAGGAGCGCTACGCGATTCCCCCATCATCGCCCGCGAAGATCTCTTTCACGGGACTGCCGCTGGATGAAATCGAAGACGCGCTGCAACGGTCGGTGGCGATGCAGAGCGCTCGCGGAATACTCGTACGCAAGCAACAGAAGATGAGTGGTCGGCCTGTCACTCCGCTTCATAAAGGTCACGTTGGTTTACTGGCCTGCAGCGGCATGCTGAACGGCTTCTTCGGAGAAGGTGAGACGAGGCACATCGCACACTGGCGCTCGGTGAAGTATGTAGACGAGTTCAACGAAGAAGGCGAGGCCGAGGGAGAAACAATCATTCGCAAGCGGGAACGGTTCAGCCATGAACTGACACTTGCCTATGAGAGTGGACAGATCACCGAGTTGAAAGAGACCAAGGAGGCGAAGCCTTGCGATGAAGAACGCTCATGAGCGGTTCGGCAAACTCGTCTATCGGCGTCGCACGGAAAAGACAGCCACCAACGTTCGCGTGCTCATGGACGCCTTTGTGGGAGAAGAACGTGGCAAGGCCCATCTCGTCTCAGTGGTCGGCGGCGACGTCGAGATCGGAGCCATCGCAGCAGCGTTTGCGAATGGTGACTCATTCACTGTGGAAGACCCGCACGGTGCTGAGAGCATCGTCTCGCTTGGCGAGAAGCCGTTATGTTTCCGGGGATCCATAGTGATTTCCGGTCGTAAGAGACCGCTACGGCATCTTGTGAGTTGCTCGCAGGAATTAGCGGACAACACTTCGGACGGGAAGCTGCTTCTGGTCAGTGACGACTACCTGTTCGTCTGGT
This sequence comes from Candidatus Korobacteraceae bacterium, assembly GCA_049695855.1. Lineage (GTDB taxonomy): Bacteria > Acidobacteriota > Terriglobia > Terriglobales > Acidobacteriaceae > Bog-257. The sequence continues at coordinate 54,155 of JBAVSY010000154.1, forward strand.
CCTCTTTGGTGTGTCACTACGGTCTGCCAGCCACGCCTGTCTGGGGTTCATGGGTAATCGCGCAATTGGAGCTGCAAAAGAGGATTCAGCCTCTTTCGGGATTTGGGTTCGACGGTGTAGCGGTCAAAGCGACACGCAAACACTTACTGGCGGTGCTGTCCAAGGGTTTGAGGAACAGACGGATCGCTTTCCCCGATCAGAATGGGCCGGTTGCTTGGCCCGAGGTCTATCTGGCCAAGTGGACTGCCTAACTCCGGCAGGAAAAGCCGCATCCGTCGAACGCCCTCACAGCGGACGATCCGAGTCGCCTGCGCACTAACATTCGATGACTGGTTGAACTGGAGTGAGCTGTACCATTACTGATCGTTACTCAGAGAGTGCATTGGCGATCATGCACTCACCGATCCGCCGATTCAGATTGCCGAGACGAAACAGCGCCATGTGTCAGGGCCTGCGGCTCGCGGCCGTCTCGGAGGCCCGCGCCAGTGCTTGCGTGTCGACATATTCACGGATGTTCGTCAGTTTGCTATTTCGAACGGTAATGTCGAAGACCCAATGGTCCTCAAACGTCCTATTCGTTGCTTTGATTTTCCCAGTAGCGACGCCGACGACCAGAACCCGGTCTCCCTGCGCTATGAACTCGGGGGGTTCTGGGTATGAAGTTTCCACCGTTTCGTTAGCCTTCTGAAGTAAGTTATTCACCCCGGCGTGTCCGCGATGCGTGCCGGCCAGCGGCCAGTCCTCGCCGGGAATGATCCACTCAATATCTTCGGCAACCAACGCCAGCAAACGTTGCTTATCGGCGCTGCCGATCGCTGCAAAGAAATCTTTCACGACGTGAACATTCTCTTCGATGCTCATCGAATCTCTCCTTTTCCCTTACATTAAGTGTGTCCGACCTAATCGGATGTTTCGGAACCATCCTTCCACGGCCAAATCACACGGACGAAGATCGACTACTGCTGCTTCTTGAACAAATCCTGGAAGATGAGCTGACCCCAAGTGCGGCCGCGTGCGTGCACTAGCGCGCCGCCCTCGTTGAGCTTTCCCAGCTTGACGGGTGCGAACCCGAGTTGATTGGCCAAATCCGCCACGGGAGAGATCGCGTCCTCGTCATCGCTCGACAGAAAGACGACCCGATGGCCCCCTTCGACGCCTGGGTCGGTAGCCAAGATGGCTGCAACGAGGTGATTGAAACCTTTCACGAGCTTAGCGCCGGTGAACGCCTTCGCGACGTAGGCGGAGGACAGAAGGCCGCCCAGCTCTTCAGGGAGAACTCCAAACGCGTTCGTCGCGTCGATGACCGTCTTGCCTTTCCAGCTCGGCAGGGCCTTCGCAACCTCGCGATGTTCCCCGAACGGGACCGCCAAGATGATGGTGTCGGCCTTAAGTGCATCCTGCAGCGAGCTGGCGACGACCGTAGGTCCAATCGCCCGAGCCTGCGGCGCCAACGCCTCAGGCGGCCGGCGACTCGCGACAGTCACGTTGATGTTTTTACGGGCGAACGCGTGGGCGAGGGCCTGGCCGATCTTTCCGAATCCTACAATTGCATAGCTCATCATGTTTCTCCGATCTAGTGTGAGAACTGAAGTTCGAGAAATGACAGCGCCGAGGTCAGACCTGCGCCATGCCTCCATCGACGGCGAGATCCGCACCGGTGACGTAAGAACTTTCATCCGAGGCAAGAAACACGACCGCTGCCGCGATTTCTTCGGGTTTACCTCTGCGGCCAAGTGGAACCTGCGAGACGAACTGGTCGGCCGCTTGCTGGGCTTGCTCAGGAGTGAGACCTGCATTCTCAAGTGCTGGAGTCTCGATTGGTCCGGGGCTTACAGTATTCACGCGGATTTTGCGGTCTTTCAGCTCCATCGTCCAGCCACGCGCGAAGCTGCGCACAGCCGCCTTGCTCGCGGCGTAGACGGTAAACGCTGGCACTCCCATCACGTTCGCGACTGAAGAGTTCAGGATGATCGCGCCTCCATCTTTGAATAAGGGGAGGGCCTTCTGCGCCGTAAAGAACAGTCCCTTCACGTTCAGGTCGAAGGTCTTGTCGAAATGAGCTTCGGTAGCCGCTTCCAGCGGTGCGACTTCACCCCAGCCGGCATTTACAAAAAGTACGTCGATGCGACCGTGTTTCTCTTTCACGACTGCATAGAGCCGGTCCAAATCCTGCAGGCGCGTTACGTCGCCCGTGACCGTCGTGACGTTTCTCCCGATAAAGGCTGCGGCCTCATTCAGCTCTTTCTCGCGTCGGCCGCTGATTACAACGTGCGCGCCTTCTTCAACGAAGCGCTTGGCTGTGGCCAAGCCAATCCCGCTGTTACCGCCTGTGATGACTGCAACTTTCCCTTCAAGCTTCCCCATACTTGCTCCCTCGATGGATGCGCAGCATCCAATACAGTTGATTAGAGTGATTTGGCGGTGGACGGGAACTGCTCAGAAGTCCAGTCTTTTTGCCTATTCGTCCAGAACTGGAGACAAACGTGGACCCGATTACAGACATCTTCAAAACGATGCACGTCACCGCGTTCGGTCTTCACAGGCTGGAAGCGACAGCCCCTTGGGGCCTAAGACAAGAGAACGAGGTCAAAGTACACGGCAGGCCTTCCGGCAAAACGATGCCGCCGGCAGATTTGGCGCACTTCGCGATGCTTTCGCGGGGAAACTGCTGGCTGAGTGTGGAAGGAATCGAGGAACCGATTCCGCTCACCGGTGGCGATTGCTTCTTGCTGGCGCGGGGGACTTCGATTGTTCTGCGCGACAGCCCGCGAACGCGCCCGAAGTGGACCTTTCGCGAGATTGGGGCCAGGGCTAACGGCAATGTCGCTCTTTGTGGGGGCGGCGGCGCACCCACCACTATTGTTTGCGGGTCGTTGAGTTTCGATGAGGCCAGCTTGAAGCCAATCACCCAGCTCTTGCCGAACTTTATTCTGATGAAGGCCGACCAGGCACGCACGCTGGCTCTTCACAACACCGTGCAAGCGCTGGCGTCAGAGATGGCAGAACAGGCGCCTGGATCTGAAGTCGTCGCGACTCGGTTAGCCGAGGTACTGGTGATCCAGTTGTTGCGAGCGCATATCGCGTCGGGACCGTCCCGCAGCAAGGGATGGCTCCGCGCAGTCTTCGATCCTCAGTTGGGCACCGCGCTGAGTGCCCTTCACGACAAAGTGAATGCACCGTGGACGGTCGAATCACTGGCCGAATCGGCGGGCATGTCTCGCTCCGCATTCGCAGCACGTTTCAAAGAGCTACTCGGACAAACGCCGCTGGAATACGTAACCGAGTGGCGGATGCAGAAGGCGATACAGCTACTTGAACGGCGTGACAAAAAGCTCCCAGAAGTCGCTCGATTGGTCGGTTACGAGTCCGACGCCGCATTCAGCAAGGCGTTCAAGCGAATTGTCAGGGCTAATCCTGGTGAATACCTCAGGCGTGGTTTGAAGGTCCCAAAGTCGACCGAAGCAGACCACGATCAGTCGCGATAAACGCGCCAGTGTCCGGGAAGGCACCCGGTCGTATAGTTGCGTTGGCGGACAGGTGCCTCGACGTCAGTGTTCGGGATTCATCTTGGCGGTGATGCATCACCCGTTCGTTCACAGTTTACTGACAAGGGGCGCGATCGCTTGCCGTAAACGTCGAGGTCCTTTTCTTCAATCAATCCGTGGTCTTTTTCCCCAGCCAACGTACGGGCTTCAGTTGACGGAATGACTCCAGATGCCAAGGACCATCGGGCGTCGATGTGTCTCGGCGCAGGATGTAGAGATTGCCGTCATCGGCATGGACTTTGTAAAAGGTGTCCTGCGGCCCGTACCACTGGTCCAATACCTCGTCGACCATATATTCGTGGCCGTCCATACGAAAACGTATTGGCCTTTCGTCCGCCGTCCGCCCGGAGTAGCAATCCACTTCCAGCTTCATCTCCTTCATTCTGACGCATAGGCGTCATACCCGCTACTCCGTTTACGAAACCAGATAGAGCGCGACCAATGGCACCAGGTTCAGCAAGATAATGCCGATCTTGTAGACAGAAAGACCCGCGTAATGGAGCGCATCAAAGGTCTCCACAGAGAGCTTGAACCAGCGTGTATGCATTCTGTACATCCAGTCATGGCCAAAGACAAAGACCCCGAACCAGACGAATAGAACCAGGTAGTTGAGACCAACACACCAAAGAAGAACGTGCTTCAGATCATTCGTCGTCACAACACACCTCCGATGACCAAAGGTGAAAGCTACGGATGAACGAGGCCAAGCTTGATCTGTCCCTGATTGTATTCCCGCATTTCAGAGTTGACGCTTTCTCGAAGGACTCCTCTGGTCCTCGCTGGCTGGCCCCCAGCACTCTTTCGTCATTGTTAAGTGCCGTCGGTTTTCCCAACTTTTCTTCGGAGAAATCCATGCAGAGCCTAGACACGATTCACGACTACTTGAGGTTATGTGGTGCGCCACATAACCTCAAATATGTTGCGATGTCGGTTATGTTGTCGTCCTTCATGGGCGCACCTTCCTTTCTCATCGCTCTGCGTGTCCATGGCCACATAACTTGGATACTTGGCTGAGTTCAAATTCACTCCAAGGAGTCAGCC
>JBAVSY010000155.1:0-6055 GCA_049695855.1 Candidatus Korobacteraceae bacterium
TTTTCTGGTGGAATAAACAGATGGAATGACCAGTCAGACTAGCCGCAACGCGGCGGGATGAAGTTAGGCGGGGGCGTAAGCCCCCGAGAAAGTGGGAAATAGCCGTGAGCCGCAGAGCGGCGACACCGCTCGCGACACAGTCTCTTTAGGCCCTGGGGGGACGCCCCTCAGCGGCTAAAGCCGATGTCTTGCACTGAGCTTTTCGGCACGCCTGAAGCCGTGCCCCTTCAAAGCGGATACAGCCACTGTCAAATTGCTCTAATCAGAGTTTCTCTTGGGAGGTGTTCCTAAAGCCTCGTGGAACGCAATCGGTCATTTCGTAAAGTCACTTCAGCCGGGATTTCTTGATGAGCTTCATGGCGGTCTTCATCCCCTTGCAGCCGAGCAGCTTAAACTTCTTTCCCTCTTCCCGGTTGTAGGCCACAAAGAACTGCTCCAGCTCTTCAATCATCTTGCTGTTCAGATCGCCGGGCTCCTTTATATCGGCATGGATGTGGGAGCTCATCGACACCGCCAGAACCCGGTCATTGCGGATGGTTTTCCCGTCCTCGGTTTGTTCTGCTTCGATGACCCCAACGATTCGGGACTCCACCACCACCCCCGGATACGCCGGCTGGTCCATTAAGAGCAACACATCCAACGGGTCGCCATCTTCAGCCTTGGTCTGAGGAAGAAAACCAAAATCGTAAGGGAAGCTCATCCCTTCGGGAAGGACCTTGTTAAGGCGATAGCACCCCAGGTCCTCATCGTATTTGAACTTATTTCGACTGCCTTTGGGAGTTTCAATCACCACCCTCAAGCTCTTTTGTCCTGTGTCGAAGGGGTCAATCCGGGTTGGAGAAGTTAGCTTGCTTGGTTTGGACATGCGGTTCGTTCACCTCACAAATTCAAAGGGGCGAAACCTTCCGCCCCTTAAACAGATGCTCGATTTAACCTAAGCGGCTGGGTTGCCGGGAATGACAACCAGGCGCTTCGGCCAAACTTTCAGCCTTTATTGGGCCGGCCCCGGAGTGGCTGAAACAATGTGAATCGTATTGGTATCGGTATTGAACACGAACACGACGGACACCGACTGGTTATCGTATGACTTTAACGCTTTCGGGTTACTGACCGTGTACGTGGTATTGCCGCTGGTCAACATCTTGCCGTCACTGCTGACCATGCCTGACATGTTGTGTCTGGCCTGATCGTTTTCACCCGTCACACTGGTCATGGCTGCCTGGTTTTCTTCTTGCTGCATTTTCTTGTCGTCCTGCTGCCCACTATTCTGAGCGAACGCGATCACCGGAATAGACAAAACCATCGCTAACAAAACTACTGCCACCTTGCTCATATCTCCCTCCTCATCACGCGCGACAGGACTTCCTGCTGCGCGTGGGGCTACTTATGTTATGGGACGGCAAATTCACGGCCGGGGTTTTCTACGGTAGCTTCGAGCAGTAGAACTGCTTTTTGATATGCATTGGGGATCGCGGGGCAATCTGGAGTAGTCGGGCGTGCTATGCGGGGTTGGCGCCGAATTGTTCGTCTACTGCGCCGCTTCGTCAGCCTGTAGGGGCTCTTCTATCTCGACGGCCTTGGCATCAGCGCCGGTTTTACCCTTGGCTTCTTCTTCCGGCTTGGGTGGAGGCGGAACGTAGTACAGGATGCGGTTGCAGTAGAAGCAGGTGACGATTTGCTGGTTGCTGGTCACGTCTTGAAACACCTGAGGACGCAGCCGGACCCGACAGGCCGAGCAACTTTCGTCTTCATAGACCGCAGCCATCACCGAGCCCCGCAGCTTCAGCACGCGGTCGTAGTGGGTCAGCGTCTCTTCACCAATACCCGCGCGTAGCTGCTTGCGCTGGGCATGGAGTTCGTCCAGTTGCTTTTCGTCTTCGGCAGTCTGCTGGCGGGCGTGCTCTTTCTCTTTCTCGTTGGCGGTGGTGTCGGCCTTCAGCGTCGCCTCCGCTTGCTTCAGGCCTTCCTTGCGAGTGTCGGCCGCAACCATGATCTCCAGAATCTTGTCTTCCAGCTTGCGAATCTCGGATTCGGCGTGTTCAATCTCGCTCAGCAGCGCTTTGTATTCCTGATTGGTTTTGACTTTCAGCGACTGGTCGCGATACTTGCTGATCTTCTCCTGCTGGTCCTTGATATCGGATTCATGCTTGCGGCGGGCAGCCTCATCCGCTTTGATCGCCACCTGCGCCGCTTCCACTGCGGCTTTCGAGCCAGCCAGCTTGGCTTCGATTCGTGACACTTCCTTAGGCAGGGCGGCAACCTCGGCACGGACCGCGGCAATTCGCGAATCCACCTGTTGCAAGTCGATCAGATTCTGTAGCTCGGAATTCATCAGACCCCAGGGAGACCTGCTTGGATTCTAGCACGCAGAAAACGCCGCGCCCGGTAACCGTGTAACCGGTCGGATTAAGGTTTTCGGCCTATTGAGTGCTACCGGCTGCAAAGCCTACGATTCTGTTATGCCACTCGAAATTGCGCGACTTCTTCTGGGCCTGCTCATCGCAGCCTTACACCGGCGCATTGCCGATTTCATCCTCGAGCGTGAACGATCGCTGGTATTAAGCTTCCGTCAGCGCGGCGTGCCTTTGCCTGCGGCTCTCAGCACTGAGGTCGCACGCAATCTCTACTTCGGTATTGGGATATTTGTCGTACTAGTCGAGATGCTGCGGATTTATCAGCTCGGCCATTGATGTCGCTCTGGCCCTCCTTGGATTAGGAACTGTTTTGAAGGGGCGTAGCTTGACCTACCCGTTCGGAAGTTTTGCAGAGGAGTAGGCTGAGCTAACCATTCGGAAGTGTTTTGAAGGGACCTGCTTGAGTTCACCATTCAGAAGTGTTTCGACGGTGTTGCTTGAGGTCACGATTCGGAGCGTCTTGAAGGGGCGCAGCTTTAGCTGCGCCGTAAAGGCTTCTCTCTTGTTCCGAGCCGGCTTTAGCCGGCGGCAGCAACTGTATTCTCGACTTTTTCAGTGGCCTGTTCAGCCGGCGCCGCGCACTCAAGGGAAGCGGCCCTCTTACCGTCCCAACTTCAGCCGCGTGGCTAGACGCTCGGGAAGGTTGGCCGCGATGATCCTGGACTGCGCCTGCTGAACGTCGTAGGGAACGCGATAATAGGTAACGTTAGCGGAAGTATCGCCGTTGCTTTCATACACCGCAAAGGCGGCGCGCCAGTCGTTATCCCGCGGCTGTCCCACCGATCCTGGATTGATCAGATAACGCTCACCGGCAGTCAGCATTATCCTGCACAGCTCGACCCCGTTTCCGCTGGCGTACTGCGGCGTAATGGGTTGCGTCTTGTCATTCCGGCAAACGAATCCGCCCTGTAGATGTGTATGCCCAAAAAAAATCTTGTCCGCGTGACCAGGAAGATGGAAGTCAACTCCGGCAGTAGTGTTGTTCAGCACATACTCGTCTTCATCGCGTGGGGAGCCGTGCACGAACTCCAAACCGGGAAATTCGTCGGGACGCAGCGGCCCTCGCGGCAGGTTGCGCAGCCAATCGAGATGATCGGGTTGCAGCGTGATCTGGGTCCAGCGCGCCGACATGGCTGCCACCATGTTGAACTCCGCCAGACTCGATAATCCCGAGCAAGCCCGGTCGTGATTGCCTCGTACCACCGGACATCCCATGGCGCGTACCCGCTCGCACACTTCGTTCGGGGAGGCATTGTAGCCCACGATATCGCCGAGATTCACCACGCGATCGTACGCCGGAGCCGCGGCCAGACAGGCCTCCAGCGCTTCGATATTGGCGTGAATGTCACTCAGCAGCAGCAGGCGCATGAGTCAGCGAACCTCCGGCGCAACCACGGGACAGCGCGCAAGATGGCCGGGTCCCACTTCAATTAACGGCGGCAGCGCGGCTGCACAACTGGCAATGCGCGAGGCGCAGCGCGGCTCGAAAGCGCAGCCCGGCGGCAACGCAGCAATCGAAGGCACGGTCCCTTCAATGGTCTGCAGTGGCCGGTCGCGATCGGTGCGTAGCGTTGGCACTGAGTGTAGCAGGCCCCGCGTGTAAGGGTGCGCCGGATGATGGAAAACATCGCTGGCCGATCCCATTTCGACCAGATTGCCGGCGTACATCACACCAATGCGCCGCGATACCAGCGACACTACGGCCAGATCATGGGAGATGAACAGCATGGCGAGCGAGAATTTTTCGCGCAACTCGGCAAGCAGGTCCAGCACCTGCGCCTGGATGGTGACATCGAGCGCCGTGGTGGGCTCGTCGGCAATCAGCAACGAGGGCCGATTCACCACGGCCATGGCGATCATCACCCGTTGCCGCTGGCCTCCGGAAAGTTGGTGCGGATAGTCGCGGGCCCGCCGGTCGGCGTCGGCAATGGAGACGGTGCGAAGCGCTTCGACCGCCAGTCGCCAGGCTTCGGCTTTCGTGATCCTGTGTTTGAAGGGGCGCGGCCTCAGCCGCGCCGTATCCGCTTCCCTGCGATCTGGGGCTTCAGCCCTGGCATGCGCCTCGGTACCCTCGTTGTTGTCATCACGAGCCGACTTTAGTCGGCGAGGGATCTGCTTTTCCGCATCAGCTGCTGTGTCTTTGAAGGGGCGCGTCCCGACCGAGCCGGAGCGAAGTGGAGGGACCTCCAGCTGTGTCATCCCGACCGAGGGCTTCAGCCCGAGCGGAGGGATCTGCGGTTCTGCATCGGCTATTGCATCGTCGAAGGGGCGAACCTTCAGGTCCGCCGTATCGATCTCTCTATGATTTGGGGCTTTAGCCCCGGCATGCGCCAGCACCGCCTCGGCAATCTGGTCCCCCACCCGCATCACCGGATTCAGCGCGGTCATCGGCTCCTGAAAGATCATGCTGATGCCGGCGCCGCGAATGTGACGCATCTCCGGCTCCGACAGCGTCAGCAACTCTTCACCGCGAAACCTGATGCTGCCGTGAATCCGCGCCTGGGGCGGCAGCAATCGCAGCAAGGCCAGCGCACTCACCGACTTGCCCGAGCCCGACTCGCCCACCAGGCCCAGCACCTCACCGGCGCCGATTTCGAAGCTGACATCCCGAACGGCGGCGACGGTCCCTTGCGCCGTAGCGAATTCAATGCTGAGGTTGCGAACATCGAGCAGCGAGGCCACAAAGCTATGCTAGCAGCATAGGCGAGCCGGGACCGTCCAGGTTTAGCTGACTACAAGTCGCCGGGACGCAATCCGGTGTGCTTGGCAATTCTTGCCAGCATACGAGGTCCAATTTCTTCATTGTCGTGGAAAGCGCAAATATAGTCGGGGGTATTTGGAATCCTGCCGGTGAAGCTTGAAGTGCGAACCGTGCTTCGAGACCGGTTGCCATCCGATTCTGATCAGCGCTTTATAAACTTGGCGAGCCCGGGTGCTGGGCCAGAGAGTCATGCCGAGGTGGCAACTTTAATGGTCTTGGGAGGATTCTTGCTCGTCTCAACCCGGTCAGCAATTACGCGAAGAGCCAGCGCGTAGGCGTTGGCCCTAGCGGCATCTTCGGTCGCCCCATAAGCCAAAACTCCTGGCAGGTTGGTAACTTCCGCGATCCAGCGACCATCCGTCTCGCGCTCGGTTTCAATGTTGAAGGTCACGTGTTCGCCCTTTGCGCTGCGAGATGGTTTTCGCTCTGGCATTGCTCGATTTGATGCGCTATGCGGCCCGCTCGCATCCTGAGAGAAGCATATCTGATCGGCGAAATGCTTGCTATGCTTTTTCCGTTGGCGGCTGATTACGGTTTTGGTGGCCTTGTGTTGCAGCGTCCGGTTGACCTGCCCACCTCAAACACGCTACACTTCTATGGTTTGCCTGTACTACCAGCTCCCGTCAGGGACGCCCCGCCTTTAGCGAAGGTTTCCTTCCACGCTCGGGGAAGTGCAAGCGCACAAAGAGTTTAGCCATTTCGCGCCGCAGTGTGCGCGTCAAGGTCGATGGAGGATTTGCCATGTACGCGGTCATCCGCGCCGGGGGAAAGCAGTATCGCGTCGCACCCGGAGACGTGATTGAGATCGAGAAGCTGTCGCAGGCTGGCGGCGAAAACGTGCAGTTCGACGAGGTGCTGGCCGTCAGCGGCTCCGAAGGCG
>JBAVSY010000156.1:0-21698 GCA_049695855.1 Candidatus Korobacteraceae bacterium
GCACTCCGCCTCCGGCTCCGTGCTGGGCTAGATTATGCCGTGCCTTCGGCACTCGATTTCGCGCGGTTTGTTCCACCGATATAAGCACGGACCGAGTTTCGTAACAGCCTCTCACGCCCGCGGCTAACACAAATGTCGCCGCTGCGCGGCTGATTCGATCCACAATGAGATGGTTTGTTCCACCGCTCAGCGCGAATTGCAGCTACGACACAGACACCTACGGGACTCCGCTTAATCTCCCACCTGACCCAGGACTCCGCCTACGGCTACGTCGTGGGTTAGACTAAGTCGCCCTTGCGGGCTTGATTTTACGCAGTGTTAGGACACCACCCGTTTTTTCGAGGTCTATCGAGCCGGTTCAGGTATGATGCTGCTGGTTTGTCTAGTCCGTCCGCCAACTCGCCTCCCTGTAAGACGCGCAAAGAGCGCCGTCAGTTGGGTCGTTCATTGCGCAACGAGGTTAAACGAGTCAGTCACGCCGGCTGGGATCCCAAGCAGCGCAACTTCGATGTGGTCGATCTCCTGATTAAAGCTAATCGCGAGCGTGTCGCCAGGCTGCTGCCGTTGAAGTACGGAGCCATGTCTCTGTCGCCGTTCGGATTCTTTCGCGGCTCGGTCCCGCTTATGGCGGCCGATCTGGCGGCCCTGCCGCGTACCGGTTTGTTGGCGCAAATCTGCGGCGACGCCCATGTGCAGAACCTCGGCGCCTTTGAAGCTCCGGATGGGCGGCTCATCTTCGACATCAACGACTTTGACGAAACCATGGTTGGTCCCTGGGAGTGGGACGTGAAGCGCATGTCGGCCAGCCTGGTGTTGGCCGGGCGGGAAGCCGGCAATACGGACAAGCAATGCAAAGCCGCGGTGACCGCTTTCGTCGCCAGCTATCGTCAGTGCATGCGCCGGTTCTCGGAGATGGCAGTCATTGATTTGGCACGTTTCCAGATTTACCGGGTGGTGTCGCCGGTGCGCTCGGTGCTGCGCAAGGCGGAGCGGGCAACGCCCCAAAATAGCCTGGAGAAGCTGACCGTCTTCCAAAATGGCAAGCATCGCTTTCGTGAAATGAAGCCCAGGCAATTTCATGTCCCGCGGGCCGAGTGCGAGGCTGCGATTGCGTCGTTGCGAGCGTACGCGAAGACGCTGCTGCCTCATGTTGCAAACTTCTTCTCGCAATACTATCCCGAGGACGTGGTCTTCCGGGTCGTAGGCACGGGTAGTGTTGGTCTGCGCGACTATGTGGTGCTGATGTTCGCTTGCACGATTTCGGATCCGATTTTCATCCAGATCAAGGAAGAACCGAAATCGGCTTACGCTCCTTACCTGTCGGCCAGCCTGGTCCCCACGCATCAAGGCGAGCGGGTCGCAGCCGGCGGACGGGCGATGCAGATGCAATCCGACATTTTTCTGGGATGGACGTCTATCGCAGGCCGCGAGTATATCGTCCGGCAGTTGCGGGATCACAAGGCGAGCATCGAGGCTGATGATCTGAAAGGCAATGGACTGGTGCAATATGCGCGCATGGCCGGCGAGCTGCTTTCCAAGGGGCACGCGCGTTCCGGCGACTCGTGCGCGATCTCGGGATATCTGGGCAATAGCGACCGCTGCGACCGCGCCATGGCCAGCTTCGGCATCGCCTATGCCAACCAGACAGTCAAGGATTGGGAAGCACTGCGCCGGGCCATCCGGCTGGGGAAGGTCAGGGCAGTCAAGCCCGCGCCTGAGAAGACGCCCGCCAAGACAACCGGGCGCACGACAAAGTAAATCCAAAACGTCGCACCGGCAATCTAAACAGGCAGACGGTGTTGCTGTATGGCCAGCGTATCCTCACTTTCTTACTTTGCCAAACGGGCGGATAATATAGCTATGCCTCGTTGGTTTTTCATCGCGGCGTTGGGTGCAGTTTTGTTGGCCACTCCGCTGTGGGCACAAAGAGGCGGCGGGGGCGGACACGGTGGCATGGGCGGCGGAGCCCGCGGCGGATACTCCGGCGGAGGCGGTTACGCTGCACATGGCGGCGGCGGATATGCCTATCATGGTGGCGGCGGCTACGCTCGAGTCCCAAGCTATTCCTACGCTCCGCGTGGGGGCGCGAATTGGAGTGGAGGGTATCACGGCTGGAATGGCTCCGGTTGGAACGGCTGGCATGGTTCGAACGGCTGGAACGGCTGGCGCGGCGGCTATCGTCCCTCGGGCTGGGGCTGGCGCGGTTACCCTTGGTGGGGTTACGGCTACGCCGGTTGGGGCGGATATCCAGGCTGGGGCTGGTACGGCGGACTGGGCTGGGACGACTCCTCTTATTACGCGGACAATTCTTATCCCTACGACAGCAATAGTGCGCAGTCCTATCCATCGTACGTCTACGTCACTCCCAACGGCTCGAGCGACGACTCGCAGGCCTATCAAGCTCAACAGGACGAAATCAATCGCCTGAACAACGAAGTCGATCGCTTGCAAGCCCAGGGACAGTCCCAGAATCCGGCGTCACGCCCGCAAGGCAAGACCACCGAGATTCACGCTGAGACCGTTCTGATCTATCGTGACGGGCACGCTGAAGAGGTAGAGAACTACGCCATCGTCGGTAAGACGATTTGGGTGTTCAACGAATCCCGGGCCAAGAAAATTCCTCTCGCCGACCTGGACCTGGCAGCCACCAAGCGGTCCAATGAAGACCGGGGCATCGACTTCGTGGTGCCGAACTCCTCGCACTGAGAAGATGTCGATCAGGCAACGCTGCAAGCTCGGCAAGCCCATTACCCAAGCGTCGCTTTTTCGCATTCCAGAAGCCGGTCAGGAACAGACAGTCAGCCGAATCTACCCAGCGGACGTGACCGGCTTGAAGATCATTCCGCGGCTGGTTTTTCCATTCATCACCACCACCGCCGGCGAACGAAATTGCAGATGCCGCACACATCCGTGTTCTTCAACGGCAGGCTGCCCGGCCAGCCATTCCCAGTCGACAAACCCTTCGCCAACGTCGGGGTTCACCGTGAAATAGCCGATCTGAAACGCGGTGAGGTTCTGGAAAAAATGACTGCCTTGAGAAGGAATGACGCGAAAGTCGCGAAATCCTGATTCAACAATCACGCGCGCGCCGGAGATCTGGTCCCAAGCCACCGGAATTCCCAGCCAGGGATCGGTCGATCCCCAGCGGCCAACACCGATCAGTAGATACGGCGTTCCCAGTTCGCTCAGCTTGGCGTTGAAGTGAGCCACGCTGTGCGCCACTTCGTGACTGCGAGCCCGCTCGAAGCGATGCGAATCCACCACGATCACATCCCGCAGATCGGTCAGGCGGCCATGTCCCAACACCTGCGAGCTTTGGCCGATGAGACATTCCGGTTCAACCTCCTCCATCGGCATGTCTTCGCCTTCGCGGGAAAGCACCAGAGGACGCAGCTGCAAAAATCCAAAGTCGGCGGGTTCGTCGGGACTTTGCGGCAACCGCACCGCGAATTCGATTTCCACCGGCCTGCCCAGAGCATCTTCGCCAATCCGCATCAGCTGATCGAGGACGTTCGCCAGCGGAAACGTGCCGTGTTTCAGGATGGAGGCAAAGCTGACCACGCGTGGACCTTTCCGGCTGAGTCCGTCGTAGACCGCATGGTTATCGACCGAATAGGTGGATCCCAGCATCTGCAAGGTCCCATCGGCTTCGGCAACGTCAAGACCAAAGCAAACTTCCCGAAGATCGTCAGCCGGACTTTTCCCATGCAGCGGGTGATTGAGTTCGAGTGCCCAGAACTCGGTTTGCGAGTTGGCCAGAATATCTTCGACCGACGAAAACTGGATCAGATGGCGGGGATGGCGTGGACTGAAGGTCAGCGACTTTCCTCCACTGACTACGGCTCTCCCCAGCCCTAATGCGACCGCAGCGAATCCATCCGCGACTGTGACCGGTTCCACCGGATAGAAATTACGCGACCGCACCACGCCGGAAAAATCCGGGTAAAACCGGTTGCCATGCCCGGCTCCCACAACCTGCTGCAGGAGGATCGCCATCTTCTCTTCCTCCAGCCGGTAGGGCGTCGCTCGCACATAGGCTTTGGCGTGCTGGCTGAAGGTAGAGGCGTAAACCAGTTTGATCGCCTCCAGCAACTGTTCCAGCCGTACCTGGATATCCGGATGCTGGTTGGCCAGCATGAAAGTCTCGTAAACTCCGGAGAACGGCTGGTACTGCGAGTCTTCCAACAGGCTGGAAGAGCGCACCGCCAGCGGATAGTGCACTGCCTCCAGAAAGGCCAGCAGACTGTCCAGCAAGGAAATGGGAAACGGCGCTTTCAGAAATCGCCGGGTTATCTCTTCGTCATCGGTACCGTGAATGGCGATATCGAGCAGGCCGTTTTCGCTGAGGAAGCGATCGAAAACATCGGTGGTCAACACCAGCGCAGGCGGCACTGAGATGCGCACACCGGGAAATCTGCGCTCCATTCGGCGGCGATGCAGCAAGTGGCGAATAAATGCCAGCCCTCGCGCTTTGCCGCCCAGCGAACCGCCGCCGATCTGGAGAAAGAAGGAACCGCCAGGCTGAAAGGTTGCCGGATTGAATTCGCCAATCAGGGCCTGGCTTTGCTCCCGGCGATATTCGGCGATGGACTCGATCAGATCGTGGCGTAAGGTCTCGAGCGTGCCAAAATCGCTGACTGCGCGGGGACGCAGCTTCTGCGCCAGAGCGAATTCGGTCCGCGCCATCAGCCAGTGCGAGAAGTGGTTGCGCTCGCCATGATAGGCAAGGCTCTCGGCCGGAATGGTATGCAGCAGGGTTTCCAGCGCGTTTAAATCGGTGGCGCGCGCCACTTCTGTCTTGCCGTCGGGCAGGCGAAAGATGAAATCGCCGAAACCCATCTCGTCGATCATGATCTTGCGCAAATCTCCCAGCAGCGTAGGCGAGCGCTTTTGTAGAAACGAAAATCCTTCGCGGTGCGCCGGTTCCATGAACTCAGTACGGCTGGATTGCAGCACGATGGGGATGTCAGCCACCGTATTGCGAACCATGCGCGCCAACTCGAAGCCTGCCTCGGGGGTAAGCTCACCGCCGCGCGGGAATTCGACGTCCGACATCACGCCCAGCAGGTAATCCCGATACTTCAGTACGTGCCGCTCCGCTTCCTCATAGTTGGAACACAGCAGTATTTTGGGACGGGCACGCATGCGCACTAGCTTGTGCGCGACATTCAATGCCTCGCTCAGCAGGCGGCGCGATTGGCTGATGATTTCCGTGTAAATCACCGGCAGGAACAGAGAGTAGTAGCGGATGTCGTCTTCCACCACCAGCATGATGGGCACGCTCATGGCCTTGGTGTCATGCAGAGCGTTGCGCTTGTCCTCGATGTAGTTGACGATCGAGAGCAAGATGCGGGCGTTGCCTTGCCACAAGAAGATGCGGTCGATATTGGTATGAGGATTCCGGGCGATGAAGTTTTGTATCTCGCGATAGTCGTATGCCAGCACGACGACGGGCACGTCAAGCCGGGCGGCTTTGATTTCGTGGGCGAGTTGCGCCGCGTCCATGTCGCCCAGGTGCAGGTTGGTGACAATCAGGTTGAAACGCCGCTGAGAGTGGACCAGTCGCAGCGCCTCCGCGCCGGTGGAAACGTGGGTGATGCCGGGAACGTGGTGCAGATTCAGCTCCAGCGATTCTCCGATGAGCAGCTCATTGAGACGGCCGTCTTCGCGGAGAATGAAAGAATCGTAAAGGCTGGAGACGAGCAGGATGTCGTTCACCCGGAACGGCATCAGGTTCTCGAAGCCTTCGAAAAGGCGTTCGGAGGGAGGGATGGAATCGGAAGCGGGGCGAGTGGTGGTCAAGGGTCACCGCCTGAAGGACGATTCTACTCGCGCGTGAAGATGTGCATGCTATTTGACCTCTGTCCAGTTTTCAATCTTCAATTGAGGAACGCGTGCGAACTCCCGCGTGTTATTGGTCACCAGCGTTAAGCCGAGGCTGCGCGCATGTGCGGCGATCAATAGATCGTTCGCACCAATCATCGTTCCCTTGGCCTTGAGTCTGGCTCGAATACTCGCATAATGAGGGGCGGCTCCGTTGGGAAAGTCCAGTGTCTCCACGTAGGCAAGCAATGCGTTGAGAGCGGCTTCATCCTGTCGTCGCCGGGGAGAAATCTCGACACCGTACAACAACTCCGATTGGGTGATAACCGAGACGCAAATGTCACTGACGGGAGTTTTGCGCAGACGTTGAAGCAGGACGTCGCTGGAGCGCTTCATGATGTACGAACAAGTGTCGGTATCCAGCATGAACCGCGGCATTACCGCTCACGCTCCTGGACCGGCAGCTTTTCGACGCCCTGCATGAAATCGTCCGATGCGACCGGGGCCTCATCGAGATACGATGACCAGTCCGTTGGCCGGGGCGACAGCACTACATCGCCGCCCTCTTTGCGTATGAATACTTCCGAGGTATTGAACTGAAACTCCTTGGGCAAGCGCACTGCCTGACTGCGATTGTTCATGAAGATCTTGGCTGTTCGCCGCATGTTTGGACCTCTTTGCCGCATGGCATATACATCAGTATATCCCATGCCAGCAGCCGCAGGAAGTCGAGACCGTGACCAAAATTGTGGTTTCGGGTTTTCGCAGTGACTTCGACGGCGGGACTTCTGTCCACGGAATCAACGGGGTGGATTTCTCCACCCCGCATGATACGGAAGCCTGACGACAGGAACTATACCAGTCCCTGGTCCAGCATGGAATTGGCGACCTTCAGGAAGCCGCCGATGTTGGCGCCGTTCACCAGATTGCCCGGGGTGCCGTAGGTCTCGGCCGTCTCGAAGCAGGTCTTGTGGATGGCGATCATGATGTTGTGCAGCTTGTGGTCGACCTCGTCGCGTGTCCAGCTCAGCCGGGCGCTGTTCTGCGACATCTCGAGGCCGGAGGTGGCTACGCCGCCCGCGTTCGCCGCCTTGGCCGGACCATAGAGGACTTTCGCCTCCAGGAACAGCTTGGTGGCTTCCAGCGTGCTCGGCATGTTGGCGCCTTCGGCCACGACCTTGCATCCGTTGTTGATGAGGTTGGTCGCGTCCTTGGCGTTGATTTCGTTCTGCGTCGCGCTGGGGAAAGCGCAATCAGCCTTGATGTTCCAGAGCGGGTTGTAGCCCAGCTTCAGATCGGTCGGCATGAAGATCGCTTTCTTGAACTGCTCCGTGTACTCGCGGATGCGGCCACGTTTGGCGTTCTTCAGTTCCATGATCCAAGCCAGCTTCTCGTGGGTGATGCCGTCGGGATCGTAGATAGCGCCGTCGGAATCGGAAGCCGTGACCGGCTTCGCGCCCAGTTGCAGCAGCTTCTCGATGGTGTATTGCGAGACGTTGCCGCTGCCCGATACCAGGCACACTTTTCCGTCGAGCGTGTCCTTGCGAGTCTTCAGCATCTCCTCGGCGAAATATACGCAGCCGTAGCCGGTGGCTTCCGGACGAATGAGCGATCCACCCCAGTGCAGGCCCTTGCCGGTCAGCACGCCGGTGAACTCATTCACGATGCGCTTGTATTGGCCGAACATGAAGCCGATCTCGCGCCCGCCCACGCCGATATCACCGGCCGGGACGTCGGTGTCCGGTCCAATGTGCCGGCACAGCTCGGTCATGAAGCTCTGGCAGAAACGCATGACTTCGTTATCGCTCTTGCCTTTGGGATCGAAGTCTGACCCGCCCTTGCCACCGCCCATGGGGAGTGTGGTCAGCGAGTTCTTAAAGACCTGCTCGAAAGCCAGAAACTTCAGAATGCCGAGGTTGACGGAAGGATGGAAGCGCAGGCCGCCCTTATAGGGGCCGATGGCGCTGTTCATCTCGATGCGGAAGCCGCGATTGACCTGGACATTGCCTTGGTCGTCAAACCAGGGCACGCGGAACATGATCAGACGCTCGGGCTCGGTGATGCGCTCGAGGATTTTGGCTGAGATGTATTCCGGGTGGCGTTCCAGCACCAGGCGTAGTGACTCGAGTACTTCCTGGACGGCTTGGTGGAATTCAGGTTCGGCTGGGTTTTTGGCCTTTACCAGCGCCATGACTTCGTTGATGTAATTACCCGGGGTCTTGATACCGGGCGTGGTGGTTATTCCAGCACTCATAGAGGTCCTCCTCGAACCTTCCAACTCTTCTCTTTTAGGGCCGGTAGAGAGATAAAACCGTTCGCCGACGTTGCCCGGCGAACTATATTGAGGCCGCTCTTATTTCAGTCTTTCCCAGGCAATCTGGCAGTGACTGTTATCACCCGAACAGGTGACTAAAATTCGATGGTAAACCCTTATTCTGCCGCGTGGTGCGGAAATCTTGCACCAGAGATGGGCACCGCATCTTAAGCGGCAAATAGGCCTCCGCGCTGTTACCTAGCTGGGCGCCGATTGCTTCCCGCTTCCGGCGTGTGATACCTTCCGCTCGTCCCCTGTCGGTGGCGGAGGAAGCTGATGATTGGTCTCATCGTTATTGTTGTCATACTAGTGGTAATTGCGATTGCGCTGATCGGCATTTACAACAGCCTGGTGCAGCTGAGAGTGCGTGCCGACAATGCCTGGGCCGACATCGATGTGCAACTGAAGCGGCGCTATGACCTGATCCCGAACCTGGTGGAAACCGTGAAGGGATATGCCGCGCACGAGAAAGGCACATTCGAGAACATTGCCAAGTATCGCAGCGCGGCCATGTCGGCCACCACCCCGGCGGAGAAGAGCGAGGCCGAGGGCCAGCTGACCTATGCGCTGCGCGGATTGCTGGCGGTAGCGGAGGCTTATCCGCAGCTGCGTGCCTCCGAACAGTTCCAATCCCTGCAGGGGTCGCTAAGCGGATTGGAAGATGCCATCCAGAACGCCCGGCGCTATTACAACGCCGTGGTGCGCGACCTGAACACCAAGATCCAGACGTTTCCCACCAACATCGTGGCCGGGATGTTTCATATCCAGCAGCGCCAGTTCTTCGATATTACCGAGCCTACGCAGCGCGAGCCGGTGGCGGTAAAGTTCTGAAAGACCGCCGCTGGCAATTGGCACTTGGCAATTAGCACTTGGCATTTAGCAATAAGCAAAATCGCTCTCGAAATCCCATCTTTCGCGCCCGCTCTTGGTAATGCCATCTTGCTATACACGGGGCGGCAAACCTAGATGGAATTATCCCTCTGAAAACAATTCTGAATGGCTCATTGGGATGGCGGTGCGCTGCCGAATTCTGATAGCTGCTAGCTGATGGCTGATGGCTGAAAGCTGAGAGCGGATTTTCGAACGTGCGACCCGAGGCCAGCCACCTCGGGTCGCGGCAGAGGCACAGCTTCAACGTCGTGTCCGACGTAAGCGTGGCTTCCGTCGCTCAGCCCAGAGCAAACGGCAACGGGCACCGGCGTGTTGCGCAGTCGCGCACTTTGGAAATGCAGACTTGGAGGAACGCGCTCGAGTTTGTCAGCTCGAGAGGTAGTCCGCACAAAGCCACGCGGGGCCCAATCTGCCTCAACAGTTGCCACGACCGTATGCGGCAAGTTCCCGAGAACCTTCGAAGCGGGCGCTCGGAACAAGATCCCAGCCGCAGCATTTGCGACCGGGATCACCTCTCATCGCCGAATGGTCGTCTCAACCGGGAAGCGGCACGCGACAGCCTGTGCCTCGATTGCGTAAAAGAATGCCTGAAAGTCCAGAAACAAACAAGCGGAAAACGTAAAGGGCTGTGCATTTCGTGTGCAAGCTGCACGTTTGTTGTGCAAATCCAGGCCAAAATTCACGGCCCTGACATGGCCGCCGACCGCCTTGGCTCACAAACTTCCACAGCAGTTAACCACTTTGTTACTACCGCGAACTCCCACTTGCGATTATGCTCGCGAATATGGCAGTGTCGGTAACGGTATTGGCGAGCGGCAGCCACGGGAATTGCTCGCTTGTCTGCAGTTCTGGCACCCGGTTGCTGATCGACGCCGGCCTCTCCTGCCGCGAGCTGCTGCGCCGCTTGCTGTTGTGCGGGCACGATCCGCGCGCCATCGACGCGGTTCTCATCACCCATGAACACTCCGATCACGTTGGCGGACTTCGCGTGCTGGCCCGGCGTCTGAAGATTCCGGTGTACATCACCGGCGCTACCTACCAGGCCTACCAGAAGTGCGTGCGTGACGCTGCCGGAAATCGGGTTGCGCTGGAACGCCGTGAGCAATTTTGCTCGGGCACGGCATTCCAGATCGGCGACATCACGGTCACCCCGTTCACCATTCCACACGATGCCATCGATCCGGTCGGCTACACCTTCCACAGTGAAGGCATCAAGATCGGTATCTGCACCGATCTGGGCTACATGCCGGCCAGCGTTCGCGATCATCTGCGCGGCTGTCACGTGCTGATGATCGAATCCAACCACGACCTCGAGCTGCTGCGCGGCGGCCCTTATCCCTGGAGCGTGAAGCAGCGGGTGATGAGCCGGGTCGGCCATCTCTCCAATGACGCACTCGCGGATTTTCTGACGAGCGACTATGATGGAGGAGCCGAGTTCCTCATTCTGGCGCACCTTTCGGAGCAGAATAATCATCCGGAAATTGCGCGTATGACGGCGGAACGTGCCTTGGGCGAGCAGCGCAGCTTGTTGGGAAATCACTTGCTGCTGGCCGCACAGCACGAACCGTTAGCGGCGGTCCGACTGTAGTAAGCGTCTTGTGGGCGCCTCTCCCGGGCTTGCGGGACGTTCGGCTTTTCTCGATGGCAAAATGCACTGATCCTGTCGTGGGCAAGATCCTGGCCGGATGGCGCTACGACATATCCGGCTTGGCTCCTGAAATGCGCGGCGATTACGAAGCTCACCTGGCCCAGTGCGCCTTCTGTCATTCCCGGCAACGCCTGCATCGCGGTATCGATATCGGGCTGATGGTCCTGGCCTCGGGTTCGATGCTGGTCTTCCTGCTGGCCTACGGAGTTATCCGTCACTTCCATCCCAGCCACGCGTTCTGGCTGGAGATCGGCGCCCTCGGTGGATTTC
The DNA here is from genome assembly GCA_049695855.1 of Candidatus Korobacteraceae bacterium. GTDB lineage: Bacteria > Acidobacteriota > Terriglobia > Terriglobales > Acidobacteriaceae > Bog-257. Next base: position 10,947 of record JBAVSY010000156.1, read on the forward strand.
TGCTTTCCATGCTGCTATGGCTGCTGGTTGCGGTAGCTACGCCAGCTCCCCTGGTGGTCAAGGATGTCGCAATGTTCGGCGCGCGGGTCGGCCTGGAAAAGTTGCCTGATGAAATTCGCGATCGCATTCCAGAAGACCTGCGGCTGAAGATCTCGGGACAGAGCTGAAGGCGAGCACTTAGCACTTGGCATTTAGCACTTGACCCGGTGCCCCACACATTCGCGATTTTCGAATGTGCGGGAAGTCAAGAGTCTACCCGAGTAACCTTCTCGGTGTCTGATGGGCTTAATATCTCAGTTCCCACTCATTACAAAAGCAGGAATGAGTGGGGCACCCGGCACTTAGCGTATCGCCAGTTAATAGCAACCGCACCAACTCCCATCGTCAAGGTGCGCTGCGATTCAACTGTCCCGGAAAGTAGCTCTCGTTTGGGCTTTCCTGCTTATCGTCCTTGTCCTTTCCCCAGGTCCAGTACATACCCACGTAGGCGTAGTTCTCCGTTTGGCCGGCAATAGAGTGACCGTAGCAGAACAAGAACTGCTCGCCCGGGTGTTGTTTGAAGTGGTAGTATCCCCCCACGTCGAGCAATGTGGAGGACTCGGTCTGCGGCGTTGCGCTACCTTCCGATCCGTGGGCGAACACCTCTGCACCCAGTTCGAGCCTCTCGTTGAGTTTTTTCTTCACCAGCCATCCGGTGTAGAAAAAGTTGCGGTACCCGATTTGCGGCACCACCTCATAGCCGGCGCCGCCGTCAAAGGTCCAGTCCCCAACATTCTTTTGCAGCCAGATCGGTAGCTTGTACCAGACCTTGCCCACGCCCAGTCCCTTGGTCGCGTCCCCCGTGGGCATTTCAAACATGGTGAAGCTGCCAATCTGCGGAACGTGTTTACCCTCTTTGATAAATGCGATCTTCACGCCCAATTCCATGTCGATCAGCCCAAACTCCGTCGGCCCGGTTCCGCTCGGTCGATAGACAGGATTGTTGAGCGGCGCCACCACGCCCCAGGGCAAGATCGCGTGCACTTGCACCCTCGGCAGAGCGCCCCAGTTGAACTCGAAGGCTGGACCCGAAGAGTCCATCTCCACCGGTGTCCCATCGGCCGAGCCGAAGATGTAGAACTCGTAATGGTGCAGGTCCACAGGCACGGGATCGTCGGTCTGGTACGGCGGTCCCTGCGCCCACAGTTTCGACCCAGTCAGAATGACGAGAAAAAGAAGCGCTGCGGCCGCGCAACTGAGGCGAGCCTTCATCAGCGTAGGTTATTCTGAGGCGCTTTCCATCCTACCTGCTTGCCCTTGTTCTGCTCGTCGAGCCACTGCTTCAGCGGCGCGAAGTATTCCATCATGGCGCCCGCATCCATCTGGCGCTCGCCAGTCAGAACATAAAGCGCGTCGGGCCAGGGCTTGCTCTGTCCCATCTCCAGCATGGCATTCAGCTTGGCGCCGGCCGCTTTGTTGTCGTAGAACGAGCAGCGATACAGCGGGCCAGTGAATCCCGCCTCACGGCACATGGCGCGATAGAACTGGAACTGTAGAATCCTCGCCAGGAAATAACGCGTGTAGGGAACATTGGCAGGGACGTGATATTTCGCTCCCGGATCGAAGTCGGCTTCGCTGCGAGCAACCGGCGGAAAGATTCCCTGATACTGCTCGCGCATCTGCCACCAGGCGGCGTTGTAGTCGGCAGGCTTGATCTCACCGCTAAACACCTTCCAGCGCCACTGATCGATGAGCAGGCCGAAGGGCAGAAACGCCACTTTGTCGAGCGCCATGTGCAGCAGGTAGCCGGTGTCGTCAGACTGCGGCACGGTCGCCAGCAGGCCAACTTTATTCAGATACTCGGGCGTGATAGCCAGCGCGATCGAGTCGCCAATAGCTTCGTGAAAGCCGTCATTGGCGCCATTCTTGAACAAGAATGGCTGATGCTCATAGGCCCGCTGATACATGTTGTGGCCCAGTTCGTGGTGAACCGTGATGAAGTCTTCGCCGCGAATCTGGATACACATTTTCAGCCGCACATCGTCGAAGTTGTCGATGTCCCACGCGCTGGCATGGCACACCACATCGCGGTCGCGCGGCTTTACAAACAGCGAGCGCTCCCAAAACGTTTTCGGTAGCGGCGCAAATCCCAGCGAGGTAAAGAAGCCTTCGCCGTATTTCACCATGCCGATGGCGTCGACGTTTTTCGCTTTCAACAGATCCGTCACGTCATACGGCTGCTTCTGCTGAGCTGGTGCCACCAGCGGAAAAATGTTGCCCCACTCCTGCGCCCAGGGATTGCCCAGCAGATCGGCGCGAATCATGCCGTTGGCATCGACCGCGGTGGGACCGTATTTCTCCACCAGCCGGGTGCGCACGTAAGCGTGCAGCGATTCGTAGAGCGGCTTGACTTGCTGCCACAGCCGCTCGACCTCGGCGCTGAACTGCTCGGGCGTCATGTCGTAGCCGGCACGCCACATCGCGCCCAGATCACTGAAGCCCATTTCTTTCGCGCCCTTGTTGCCCAACTCAACCCAGCGTGTGTAGCGATCACGCATCGGCGGTCCGACCGTGCGCCAGCCAACCCACAAATCTTTCAGCTCGTCGGGATCGGTGCTGGTGGCCATGATCTTTCCGATCTCGCCGATCTCCAGACACTGGCCGGCGTGTTTGCCGGTCTTGGGACAATACTGTCCCTTGCCGTAGTCAGCTTCCAGAGACGTCCCGATGCGTGCCAACTCGGCCAGCTCTTTGGGATCGCTTGGGGCAGGCGCCGGTACGGCAGCCGACAGCTTCAACAGCAGCATTTTGCGCGAGAGTTCGTCGGACAGTTTGAGATGGTCGTAGCGCGTGGCTTGCTTTGCCAACTCCGTGGTCGCACCGATCAGCGCTTCGTTGGCGTCGGCCGACATAATCTCGGTGTCGTCGGTGATGAAGTTCGACTGCACCCAGGAAGCGCGGCTGGCCTTTACACTCAGATCGTTAAGCCGGGTCTCGGCGCCGCGCATGAACTCTTCAGCTTCGGCAACGGTCGGCGGACTGGATGGCGTGGTTGGCGAATTGGCGGTGCCGCTAGCTTGAGCATTCATCGAAGGACCCGAAATAATCATGATCGAAATCAGGATTGCTGTTACCCGGAGAGAGATACAGACGGCTTGACGCATGGGCAAGCGACCTCAGGGATGACATTGTATATGGATTGCGTTGCCGGCTGCGGCTCCGCCCGCCCGGAACGGCTTGCAGGCTAGTTGATGGAAGGGGAAGGCGTTTGCAGGAGCTGCGGTTTTTCGGACGTGGGTGAGAGTCGTGGCCGCGGCGCATTCACCGCGACCGAAGCTGTAGCCTGAGCCAGAATACGATGATGTACGACGAATAACGCCAGCTCTAAACGATCGGAGACGCCGATCTTGTCGAAGATATTTCGCAGCGCATTCTTGATGACCTGCTCGCTGGTGTGAAGCTGCATCGCGATCTCGCGATTTTTATATCCCTGCACAATGGCAGCGATGATGCGCAATTCTCTTTCCGAGAGACGCTTTCGCACCCGCGCGCCCACCAGGTCCTCGTTGACTTCAGCCTCCGAGGAATTTGGCCCTTGCAGGAAAGACTGGCCTTGCGCCAGCCGTCGTACCGCTTCCAGCACGATATTGCCGCTGGCGGAACGATAGATCACTCCCTGCACGCCCATCCGCATGAAGTCGGCAGCATTCTCATTGTTATCGGAGAGCATCAACACGGCGATATGTTGGCGAACCGCGATCTCTTGAATTTCGGGAAGGAAGGAGAGGAAGCTGGAGGAGAGGATCAACACCCGCGAGCGCAATTTATCCAGCGCATTCAACAACTGTTCCGCCGACTGAGGCTGTCCAACGATACGAATGTCTTCTTCTACGGCAAGCACCTTGGCAATGCCTGCGCGAAAAATGGCCTGGTGATCAGCGATGATGACGCTAATCATGAGCGCGACTTCGCAGTCTCACGCTTAGTTTTGTGTTGGACTGCGCATCCGATTCGGAAGGAGTTCACGGCTCGGCAAACCTCATGCCTTGAATTGCCCTAGTTTTCCACACGGTTTTATACCACGGATGTCCCTTTAGGAATAGCTCTTTAGTAGAAATCTTTAGTTATAGGTGGCACCAAAGTAACACGCCAGCGATAATTGGCCCAGCAATCGGGGTTTCGGGAGCACCTGGCCACTCCGGTTTCGGGAAGCTTCTTAGTAATACCCAGCCCGTTGGCCGCCCGCGGCACTCTGCTTGTATCATCAAGACTTGGCCACAACTTTCACCTCCTCGCGTATCGAGACCCGTCCCAATTGGGCGGAAGTCTCCTTGTCCGCTTTACGTCACAACTTCAACGTTCTGCAGAATCACCTGGGGCCAGAGGTAACAATTTGCGCGGTAGTTAAGTGTAACGCCTACGGACACGGAGTGGAAGAGTGCGCGCCTGCATTGGAACAGGCCGGCGCCAGGTGGTTTGGCGTCACCTCGACCGACGAAGGAATCGTGCTTCGCGAAGTCGGTGTTAGCGGACGCATCCTGGTGATGTGCGGACTTTTTGCGGGCGAAGAAGAAGACGCTCTGCGGAATTCGCTGACTCCCGCCGTATTTCGTTTGGAGGATGCGCAGGCGCTGGCTCAGGCCGCCGCGCATTTGGAACTGAAGCGGCCGGTCCCGGTCCATCTCAAGATCGATACCGGCATGGGCCGTTTAGGATTGCCCCTCGCCGAATTGGAATCGTTTGCCGACGGTGTGAAGCGTTTGCCGCAGGTGGCGTTGGAGGGCGTGTTCAGCCACCTGGCATCTTCCGAGGTCGTGGACGATGAAGACGCGGCCCTCCAGATTCAGCGTTTCGACGCGGCGCTGCGCACGCTTGCCCTCCATGGTCTACATCCGCCGCTTCGGCACTTGGCCAACAGCGGAGCGGTCGGGGCGCGGCCTGCCACTTGGCACAACTTCGTCCGCCCCGGTCTCGCGCTTTACGGCTACGAACAGTATTGGTGTCACCGTGACGGTTCTCCGGCAACCGACGTTCCTGTGCTGCCTCTGAAACCGGTTCTCGCCTGGAAAACACACATTATTGGATTGCGCGACGTGCCCGCGGGTCAGGCTCTGGGATATAGCGGCGCTTACGTGACTGCCGCGCCGGCGCGCATCGCGGTGGTGTCCGTGGGATATGGGGATGGCTTGTCGCGCAAGGTGTCGACTCACGCCGGAATTCCTGCGACCTCCTGCGACTTAGATCCCGCAATCGGTCGAGGCGAAGTGCTGCTGAGAGGTCAACGTGCTCCCATGGTGGGTCGCATCTCGATGGACTTGACGCTGGTCGATGTGACGCATGTGCCGGGGGCTGCGATTGGCGATGAGGTTATCCTCATTGGCCGCAGCGGCAACCAAAGTATCAGCGCCTGGGATCTGGCGCATAGCTCCGATACCGTGGTGTACGAAACGCTCTGCAATCTCTCCAAGCGCGTTCCGCGCCGGCACGCTGAATAAGCGGCGACAAACCAACTCCTCAGCTGCTTTGAAGGGGCGCAGCTTTAGCTGCGCCGTATAGATCCTTTACTTATTTCTTGTCATCCTGAACCGGCTTCAGCCGGTGAGGATCTGCTGTTTCGACCTTCGAGCGAACTGTTTATCGGCTACAGAGAAATTGTCTTACTCGTCCATCTCATACGCCAGGCGCATCCATAAAGAAACTCGTTCGCTAAATTTAGGAGGGCACCGGCGAAGCATCTTAACCCAGTTTGTAAAAGCTGACCGACGCGTCGCCCTGGTCGAGACGACGGTATTTTACCAGCGCCCCGAAACGGTCACCGGGATCGAACTTCTTCTCATGTTCGGCGACAACGATGCTCGAGGGTTGCAACAACCGCGATTGCGACAGATAACCCAGTACCTGCTCGTAGCTGCCGCGCAGGCGATATGGCGGATCGAGAAAACAATAGTCGCAAACGATGCCTGTGCTCTCCAGCAGCGGCAATGCTTTCGCCACCTCGCGTTCCTGCACCTCAAAGCCTTCCGTGATTCCGAGTGAGCTGAGATTTCCCCGCAGCAGTCGCGCATGCTTCTTGGCTAATTCCACAAAATAGACCTGGCGCGCGCCGCGGCTGAGCGCCTCGATACCGACTGCGCCGGTTCCGGCGTAAAGGTCGAGCCAAACACTGTCACGCAGGTCGCGCGAAGCCGCCAGCACGTCAAACAGCGTTTCGCGCAAGCGATCGCTGGTGGGACGCAAGTCGAGTCCAGCCAGCGACTGCAGCGGTCGACTGCGATATTGGCCGGAGATCACTCGCATGAAATTCCCTCGGGTATTTGCCGCGCAGCCAGGAGGCTACCCCTTGCCGCCGAGTGGATCCAAGGCGAACGCTGTCGCCTGCACCGGCATTTTACGCGAAGCATGAAGTCCATCCTGACGGTAGACCTAGAGCAATTTCACAGTGGCTGTATCCGCTTTGAAGGGGCACACCTTCAGGCGTGCCGAAAAGCTGTGTGCAAGACATCGGCTTTAGCCGCTGAGGGCGTCCCTCAGGGCCTAAAGGCCGAGCTCGTGTAGCGCCGATCGGCGCGGCTGAAGCCGCGCCCTTTCAAGGCAGTTACAGCAACCCAGAAATTGCTTTAGTCCATTGCCGCAGGCTCGCGGCGCTGGCCCGGCGATCCGTCACTCCCCGCTTGCGCTGGGATTGCCCCGGTGCGACTATGGTGCGGCAGAATTGGAGGTCACTTTATGCGGACAATCCTCTCGTTATTGCTATCTTTGATCATGGTTCAAGTGGCAGCGCTCTCGTCTTTCCTGGCAGCGCAGGAAAAACTCACGACCGAGCTCATTCCTCGCTCTGTCCTCTTCGGCAATCCCGAGCGTGCCGATCCCCAGATCTCGCCCGATGGCACGCAGCTTGGCTATCTGGCGCCGGTGGATGGCGTGCTCAACGTCTGGATCCGCACCTTGGGCAAGACTGACGACCGCGCGGTGACTTCCGACACCAAGCGCGGCATCCGCAATTTCACTTGGCAGTATGACAACCAGCACGTCCTCTATACCCAGGACGTAGGCGGTGACGAGAATTGGCGGCTCTACCAGACCGCCATTGCTACCAAGCAGACCAAGGACCTGACGCCGTTCGAGAAAGTTCGGGTCGACATTGTGGGCTATGACTGGAAAACTCCAGACACCATTCTGTTCCAGAGCAACCAGCGGGATCCGAAAGTATTTGATGTGTACAGTCTCGATCTGAAGACCGGCAAGATCGCGATGAACACGCAGAATCCCGGCGACGTTGCCGGCTGGCAGGCTGACAACGATTTGAAGGTGCGCGCAGCTCAAGTATCGACACCGGATGGAGGGACCATCATCCGGGTTCGCAACGACGTAAACTCGCCCTGGCGCGAGCTGATCAAGTGGGGGCCGGACGAGACTTTCGGCGGCGTCTTCGGATTCACTCCTGACAATAAGAACGTCTGGATCGGCACCAGCCTCGACGCCAACGCGGCCCGCCTGCTGGAGATCAATATTGCCACCGGCGCGCGCAAAGTCCTGGCCGCCGATCCGCAATTCGATATTCAAAACATCGTTACCCAGCCTAAGAGCAACGCTCTGGAAGTCGTAACCTTCGTGAAGCAGCGCACCGAGTACGATTTCATCGATCCCAAGATCAAAGCCGATTACCAGATCTTGCAGAAGGCTCACGCGGGCGACATCGTCAACCTCTCGCGCAGTCTGGACGACAACAAGTGGATTGTCACCTACGTCGTCGACAATGGGCCGGTGTACTTTTACTTCTACGACCGTTCGGCGAAGCAGGCCACGCTGCTATTCACCAATCGTCCCGAACTGGAGAAATACCAACTGGCGACGATGGAGCCGATTGAATACAGCGCTCGCGACAAGATGACGATCTATGGCTATCTGACAACGCCCGTGGGGGTCCCGGCGAAAAATCTTCCCATGGTTCTGTTTGTGCACGGCGGACCGTGGGGACGTGACCAATGGGGATACAATCCCTACGCTCAATGGCTGTCGAATCGTGGCTACGCCGTGTTGCAAGTGAATTTCCGCGGATCGACTGGCTACGGCAAGCAGTATGTGAATGCCGGAGATCGGCAGTGGGCCGGTACCATGCATACCGATCTGCTCGACGGAAAAGACTGGGCGGTGAAGCAGGGCGTGGCCGATGGGAAGAAAGTCTGCATCATGGGCGGCAGCTACGGCGGCTACGCAACCTTGGCGGGAGTGGCATTCTCACCCGAGGCTTTCGCTTGCGGGGTCGACATCGTAGGTCCGTCCAACCTGAACACATTGCTAAAGACGATTCCTCCCTACTGGTCGACCGTCTTATCGACGTTCCACAAACGCATGGGCGACTCCGAAGAGTTTCTGAACTCGCAGTCTCCGCTGTTCAAGGCTGATCAGATCAAGGCTCCATTGCTGATCGGGCAGGGCGCAAACGATCCCCGGGTGAACAAGGCAGAGAGCGATCAAATTGTTGCCGCCATGCGCAAAAATGGCGAGCCGGTGGAATATTACGTGTTCCCCGACGAAGGACACGGCTTCGCTCGCCCTACCAACAATATGGCGTTTAATGCAGCCAGCGAAAACTTTCTGGCCAAATATCTTGGCGGCCGTGCCGAACCGCCATCGCCGGCGGAAACCAAGCTGCTGGATAGCGTGAAGCAATAAGGGTGGAACGGTGATTTTGAAGGGGCGGAGCTTTAGCTACGCCGCAGGAACTCATTTTATATTTGTCATCCCGAACCCGGCGAACCGGGGTCCCCGATGAGCGCGTCTTTTGCGCTTGTTGGGGTGAAGTTCAGCCGGTGAGGATATGCTTTCCCGTGTCCAAGCCGAACCGCCCCGGGATTTCTCATACGATTCCGGCGTTTTCAAATAACCCCATTCCCACGGCGCGAGCGGGGCGGTAAAATTCCACCCACTCCCTAAAAGAGAGAATCAAGGAGCGTGAATGAAATACGCAATTCGTACGGCTGTCATGTGTGTGGTCGGGCTTACCCTCGCGACCAGTGCCTGGGCCCAATGGTCTTCCGATCCTTCTCAGAACCTCGATTTATCCAACATCGCCGGCGCGGACCAGGTGCAGCCCAAGTTGCTGCCGCTGCCCAACAACAGTTGGTATGTGAGCTGGTTCAACAACAATCCTAACGATCCTCCACCTAACGGATACGACGTTTACTACCAGATGCTCAGCGCTAACGGGGTGGAGCAGTTTCAGCATGACGGCGTCCAGGTTGCCAAGCTGAGCCTCAGTTCGACCGAGGACTATGGTCTGGCCATCGACTCGGCCAGCAATGCACTGCTGGCCTTCCTCGACGATCGCAGCGATCCCAACAATCCGCAGATAACCGCGGCTAAGATGAGTTCTACCGGTCAGCCGCTGTGGGGACCCAACGGTATCGCCTTGACCTGGGATCCCGGCTCCCACGCGGCGCCCAAGATCACAGCCACCAGCGACGGCAATATTGTTGTCGCCTGGACAACAAACAGCTCAGTCATCCTGCAAAAGCTCACTCCCAACGGCCAGCCCTTGTGGATCGGGCAGACGGCATTCCAGTATGGGGTGACGCTACAGGAAGCCGGCTACAACTATTCGCTGGCCGACCTGCACGCTGCCGACAATGGATCGGTCATTGTCTCCTGGGTGCGCAATCATGGTTTCGGAAGCAACGCTTACCTTTACGCCAACAAGATCTCGGCTAGCGGACAACTGATGTGGGGATCGGGCCACGTCCATGTCTACGATGGCGGTTCGCTGCAATTCGGAGAGTTCCCTTACTTCACTCCCGATGGCAGCGGTGGCGCGGTGTTCTCCTGGTACAGCAACAGTCCGACCCTACAGGTGTTCGCACAGCACATCCTGACGGACGGGACCGAGGCCTTTGGACACAACGGCTCGGTTGGTTCCACCAATCTGTCGAACGTGAGAGTCTCGCCCTCGGCGTCCTACAATCCCTCGACTCAGGAGACTTTTCTCTTCTGGACGGAGGAGGATTCACTGCAGAGCCTGAATGGCGTCTCCGGACAGAAGTTTAATTCCGCAGGCGCACGCCAGTGGAGCGACACCGGATTGACCATTGTGCCGCTGGGATCGGACTCGCAGATTTTCGTCGAGAACGTACGGATCGGAACCGGCGCACTCGTGTTCTGGTTCGATCAGCCAGGATTTGGCTCGGGAACCATCCAGGCCACCAAGCTCGATGGAACCGGGGCCACGGTATGCTCACAATTCCCGGTGTCGTCAGCTTCGGCGGATAAGTCGCGGCTGGCGGCGGGGATCGCCTCGTCAGGACTTTCAGCTCTGACCTGGGAAGACGATCGCAACGGCGAAAACGATATCTACATCCAGAATGTCAATCCCGATTGTTCGCTGGGAATCGAAGGTCGGTTGCAGCGTCGCTAGTCGCAAGTTGGACCGGGTAGTGCGGCGCTTCAGCCGCCGCGTTAGCCGCAGAGATAACAACTGTGGCGTAGTTTATGTACCATGCCCCATTCGAGCGAAGAACTTGGATGGGGCGTTTCATTTCGAGTAGGGATCGGTGCACTAGAGTCTCTCTGAAAACTAAATCTCGGTCAGCGAAACCCTGAGTAAGTCTAATATTTGAAGGGGACGGCCTTTCAGAGACTGTGTCGCGAGTGGTGTCGCCGCTCTGCGGCTCACGGCTATTTCCCACTTTCTCGGGGGCTTACGCCCCCGCCTAACTTCATCCCGCCGCGTTGCGGCTAGTCTGACTGGTCATTCCATCTGTTTATTCCACCAGAAAA
>JBAVSY010000157.1:0-61066 GCA_049695855.1 Candidatus Korobacteraceae bacterium
GGCTTCCAGAAGCTTGCAGCGCAAATCGTCCGAATAGGCTCGTGGCATCGACGCTGCAGAGATCGCCATTGCCACTCTATCGTCAATTAAACCTTTCAGGATATAGCTACTAAGGAACTGCTCTAGCCTGCCGATATCGCTTGCAATTGTCGATGGAATTATCAGCTATAGTCGCGCGCCTTTGCCTCAGCGATCCCGACAACGTCAGGCTGAAGAGATTCAGCCTACGGAACCGCGGCCACACTGAGCAGGGTCGCTGCCTGGAGCGCGGCTTGCAGGGTCGCTCCGGCGATCACCTTTCCTGTACTGGAGGGAACCACCAGGATATCGTCTGGCTGAAGCTGCAAGTCAGGAGCTTTGGCCTGAAGAATTTTCTTCAGCTCGACCGGAGTTTCTGTCATTTCACCTGTGGCACTTTTTCGCAGAATCTTTGCGCCGCCGAGTTTAGCCGTGCGAGTGGTGCCCCCGGCCAACGCAACCGCTTGCAACACGGTGAGACTGCCCCCTTCCATCAACAAGCCGCTGGGCTTGTTCACATCGCCAACCACATAAATGATGTCCGCCTTGCGCACGATGATCGTGTCCCCGGGGAAAACCTGAATGTTCGTCTCCGGATTATCCTTGAGATTGCGCGACAGGTCGACGGTAATTGTCTTGTCAGGATCGCTGCGATGCGTAACCGTCAGGCTGCGTCCGGCCTTATCGCTCAGCCCGCCGGCTGCGGATATCAGATCGAAAAGACGTTGTTGCCCCAGCACCGGATAAACGCCGGGCCGGGCTACGGCTCCCAGCACGCTCGCTCCTTCCGAGGCATACTCCGTCACCAGGAGCGAGACTTGGGGATTCTTCAAGAAAGTAGAAAGCTTGGTTTGGAGGAGTTCTTCAGCTTCCTGAGCGGTGAGACCAGCCACATGCGTGTACCCAATCAGCGGGCAGTACATCTCACCATTGCTGGAAATCCGGGTCTTGGTGGTGAGATCGGGAACGCCGTAGACGCTCATCTCCAGCAGATCCCCTACCCCGAGCTGCAGCGACCTGTCTCCGCTCGCTGGCCTGGAGGCTGGAGTCGAAGCAGTTTGGCCCGCGTCCTTATCATTATTATGACTACCGTCAGGGTTATTCGCCGGCGCGGCTTGCTCTTGGGCTGCGGCTTTTAACCCCGACATACAAACCAACGTGGTGGCCAAGACCAGCGCGAAACCTGAAGTTCTAAATAATTTGAATAGCAACAACCACATCCCACTACCTCTGACATCTACTTGAGGACCCATAGTTTAGCACGGCCAGGAACTACTCCCGGCAGCGATTCCATGCGTCGGTTAACGTTCTGGTTTGCGCGGAACCCGGCTAAATAACTTGCGCCTTCCGCAAATTCGTCGCCGCCGGATCCGCAATTTCTGACGTGGGGTTAGCCGTGCTCCTCCCCACACTGACATAGGTGAATCCGTAACGCGTAACCTCTTCCGGCCGGTACAGATTGCGGCCGTCAACGATGATCGGATAGCGAAGCAGCAGCTTCAATCTTTCCAGATCAAGCTCCGCAAATTCTTTCCAATCTGTCAGGATGATCAGAGCATCGGCTCCCTCCGCGGCGGCATAGGAGTCGCGAACCAGGCGAACCCTATCACCGAAGATAGCTTGCGCGTTGCTCATGGCCGCCGGATCGTATGCGGTCACGGACGAGCCCTCAGTCAGTAAGGCCTCGACAATCTTCACCGCGGGCGATTCCCGCAGATCGTCGGTGCCTCCCTTGAAAGCGAGCCCCAATGCGCCCAGCCGCTTGCCTTTCAGCGTCCACAGCGCCGAGCGTATCTTCGCCAGAAACCGCTTCTGCTGCTGAGTATTGATCGTTTCCACCTCGTGCAGCAGCTTCAAATCAACTCCTACTTCAGACCCTACTGAACAAAACGCTTTGAGGTCTTTGGGAAAGCAGGAGCCACCATAGCCTATACCTGCGGAAAGAAACTGCGGACCGATGCGGCTGTCCTGGCCAATACCTTCTGCTACCTCGGATATGTCGGCGCCTACAGCTTCACATACATTGGCCACCGAATTGATAAAGCTGACCTTCATGGCCAGGAAAGCATTGCACGCATGCTTGATCAACTCCGCACTCTTGGCGCTGGTGCGCAGCATGGGTACAGGATTTTCTGCCGACCTTCTGCCCCGCAAGCTTGTGCTTCCGCGATAGTAGCTTCCGCAAGTAAGAGGCTCGTAGATGCGAGCCAAAAGGCTATAGCTCCGCTCCGTGTCCGCTCCTACGACGATTCGATCGGGGTGCAGAAAATCCAGGACCGCCGCTCCTTCGCGAAGAAACTCCGGATTCGAAACTACATCGAAACTATCCGTACGAACACCATTGCGCACCAGTACCCGCTTCACCCATTCATTGGTATAGACCGGTACCGTACTCTTTTCCACAATCACCTTGTAGCCATTGATGGAACGCGCGATTTCGGCCGCAACCGATTCAACGTAGGAAAGATCGGCATCACCGCTCTCCAGCGAAGGCGTACCCACGGCAATAAAGATGACATCGGCTTCCCTTATTGCGGTCGACAAATCCGTGGAGAATCTCAGCTGTTTACCCGACACCCGCGCCAGCAATTCCGGCAGCAGGTCCTCGTGGATGGGCACTAGCCCGTTTTGCAGGTCCGCAATCTTGACATCATCGCTATCCACGCAGGTAACGCTATGTCCGATTTCGGCGAGGCAAGCCGCCGCTACCAGTCCAACGTAGCCGGATCCGATGACCGCGATGCGGACTGGAGCTCGTACAGATGGGCAGTCGTTTGTCATTGTAAGAATCGGGTCTGGGACTTCGATCCATGCCAGGCGAGAGGGAATAACCGGATTCCGCGAGCACGGCAGCAGTCGGCAGCCAGTACAAAATTTCTTACTTCCTGTATATCAAGAAGAACCCAGAAGTCAAAACTCTTTCTCTACAATATTGTTCGGCAACGCTGTTCGAAGCGATCTTCCGAATACACTCCAGTCAGGAATACTCAGCGCACGACTCCGAACCGGATAAAGAAGGGCATGGACGAGAATCCATCCATGCCCTTTTTGAAAGCAGCTACCACTGGAAAGCAGCAGCCCATCTCTCACTTCAGATCCTACGGACCTGAAATGTAGGTGTAGGCGTTACTCATCCAGTTGCCTCCGATCAGCGAGTACAGGGTGACGTATATCTGGCTGCCATTCGCCGGCAAACTATTCACCGTCGTGGTCAGCACGTTCCCCAGGCTCCCCGATTGATAGATATCATTCCCACCAACCGTGGTACCGATATCCATCCAGTATGAGGTAGCTCCGTTGCCTGCGCTCCAGGTGAACGCCTGCACGTTGCCACTTAGCGTCGTTCCCGGAATTGGCGTCTGCATGACAGCCAGACCGCTTCCCGAGGTGAACGCCGTATAGGTGTAGGCATTGGCTATCCATTGACCTCCCACCAGCGAGTACAGCGTCACATAGACCGTGCTGCCGTCGGTCGGCAGGCCGTTCACTGTGACTGTCGTGACATTGCCCAGGTTTCCTGACTGGTAGTACTGGTTGCCGCCGGCTACGTTGCCGATGTCCATCCAGTAGGCCGACGAGTTGTTACCCGCCGTCCAGACGAAGGTTACCGTGCTGCCGGTCAAGGTCGAGCCTGGGGTCGGAGTGGTAAGTACGCCCGTCCCCGAACTCGCGCCATACGCCGTGTAGGTGTACTGGTTGTAGACCCACTCTCCATTCACCAGCGAGTACAGGGTGATGTAAACCGTGCTGCCATCGGTGGGCAGACCGGTCACGTTGTAGGTGGTGACGTTACCGATGTTCCCTGACTGGAAGTACTGGTTGCCGCCCTGCACATTGCCGGCATCGATCCAGTACGCGGTTGACTGACTGCCTGCCATCCAGGAGAAAGTCACGCTGCTGCCGCTCAGGGTCGAACCCGGAGTCGGTGTCGTGATCACTCCCTTGATGCTGGCATTGTTGTAGGCGGTGTAAGTGTACTCGTTGTACACCCAGTTTCCGCCCACTAGCGACCACAGGGTCACGTAGACGGTACTGCCATCGGTGGGCAGGTTGTTCACGGTGGCCGTGAGCGCGCCACCCAGGTTGCCGGACTGGAAGTAGTTGTTCCCGCCGGAGGTGCTGCCTACGTCGATCCAGTACGCCGAGGAACCCGCGCCCGCAACCCAGTTAAAGGTTACGCTGCTGCCGGTGAACGTCGTTCCCGGAATCGGATTGATCATCACCGCACTGATGGAGTAAGCGGCGTAGAGCGCCGTGTCCTGCACCGTGTAGTTGATGCCATCGGTCGAGCCCAGCAACGTGGCATAGACCAGGCTGCCATCGGTCGGGATGTTGCTAATGGTTGTAGTGAGGTTGGCCGTCGTCATCGACGCGATGTCCTGCCCGCCGGGCGTGCTGCCCAACTCGAACTGGTAGGAGACTGCATTGGTTTCATGCGACCAGGTGAAGACCACCGTGCTGCCGCTGAACATCGAGTTCTTCGGCGGTGCGGTGATTTGGGCTACTGCGGCGGTTACCGTCAGCGTGCCGTTGACGAAGGTGAAGGTATAGTTGGCTGCTCCCAGCGTTCCCTGGGTTACAAAGATGTTGTAGGTTCCCACCGGCGGGTTTTGCGGAGCGTCTGTGCTGAATGCCGGACTGCCGGTCAACACACCTTGGTTGTCGCCATTCACGAAGCCGCTGTAGCTGGCCGTGAAGGTCGGCAACTGGCTGCCTTCGGTGATAGTCATGTTGTTGGCTGTCACCGTCAACGTTGCCGGGCCGATAGTCATGCTTCCATTGACGAAGGTGAACGTATAGTTCGTCGCCGACAAAGTTCCCTGGCTTATGTTGATCGCATACACGCCTACCGGTGAGCTCGAGCTTGCTGCCGTGCTCTCGGCGGGCTGGCCCGTCGTCGCCGTCCCTTGCGATTGGCCGAGTACGAAACCGGTCATCGTGTAGGTTAGCGCCGGCACGCCGCCGCCGTAGATCATGGAGTTGCTGTTGGCGGTTACCGTGAGCAGTGCCGGGTTGATGGTCAGGGTTCCATTGACGAAGGTGAACGTATAGTTCGCCGCCGACAAAGTTCCCTGGGCCGCGGTGATGGTGTAAGGACCAACGGGTGAGCTTGACGTCGCCGTCGTCGTCAAACTGGGCGAGCCGCTCAGCACGCCTTGGCCGTCGCCGTTCACGAAGCCGCTATAGGTGGCCGAGAACGTCGGCAACGAGCTGCCATAGGTCATCGAAGCGTTGTTCGCGGTCACCGTCAGAACAGCTTGGTTAACGGTAATCGAGATCTGCTGCGAAGACGGCAGGTAGTTCGCATTGCCCGCCTGGCTGGCGGTAATCACGATGGTGCCCGCGCCCGTGACCGTGAGAGTGCTGCCACCCACGGTGCCCGGACCGGAGTTGACGGTATAGGTAATCGGCAGGTTGCAGGCCGAATCGGTTGCCCCCAACGTAATCGGCGAAACGCCGTACGTCACCGGACCCGGATTCGGGAAGGTGATAGGACAAGGTTGCTGACTCGGTCCCCACACGCTGGAGAAGACCATGTTATAGGCGTTAACGGATCCGAGACCGGTCGCCAAGTCATAGCCGGGTGCTGCTCCGTATGCCGGCTGATAGGACTGGGAAGCGGTTCCCGGAGTGGTGTTGGCCACGGCAACTGCACCGGAACCTAGACCTGTCAGCGTGATCGGAGTCTCCGGCTGGTAGCCCGTGCCGGCGGTCGTGATCGTGATGCCGCTAACGTAATTGGGTCCCTGACCAAGGGTGCTATTGATGATGGTGACATAGGCTTGTTGGAATATCGTCCCCGTGCCGAACTCCGTAATGAAGTCTCCGGCATAGCCCGAATTCCTCGCCGTGATCGTGACGGTGCTGCTGGCAACAGTAGACGTTGCAAGGGAGCAACCGGCCCCAATGGACGCCGACAAGTTCGACGCGATCGTTGTCGTGGCCGCTCCAGTCAGCGTGTAGGGTCCACAAGTAGTCGTCCCAGCGGGATTGGTCAGAACGATGGTCATGCCCGCCGAGCTGGTACTCCCTATCGCAACCGTCCATACGGCAGTGGTTGTGCCGGAGTTGACGGATGCCGTGCAAGCCGCCTGTGTACCGCCCGCCCACAGAGTGGTACCGGTCGGCGTCTTGTAGGGGTTACTGTTGGTCGGCCCCGCGATGGTGCAGGTCGGCGCCGAAGTATATCCCGAGCCGCCGTTGATCACCACAGCGGCGGTAACGTTGTCGGTACTGTCGACACCGTTGGTGCTTGGTTTGTAGCAGTGATGTTCGGTCGTGGTGCCGTTATACCGGCACGCCAGGTCGATGTCGCCCTGGGTTATGTCGTTGAAGACGCATCCGCTGCCCGGGCCGCCTGCGCCGCTGGAGTTGCAAGAGGTTCCCAGGAATGTACCGCCAGCCGTGCCGTATTCGTTCTGCGCGATCTGGTAGTAGTAGGGAAGCGGATTGCCCCAAGTCTCGCCAGTCTTTTGATTCACCAGCGCCTGGATGCCCGCCATGGTGGGAGAGGCAACTGAGGTTCCACCAAAGCCTGACCAGGTGCTCGGTGCGCCTGCGCAGGAAGCCGCTCCGCCTGAGGTCTGGCTCGGGTCAGACCAGCAAACCACTTCGTAGTGTCCCCAAACGCCGTTGGCGGCAAACATGGAAACGTCGGGGATATCGCGCACGCCATCGGCGGGCACGCCATACACAGCCTGGCCTCCGCTCAGAGCCGCTCCCGTTTGATAGCTGGGTTTAGGCAAGCCTTGGCACTGAGGTTCTGATATCAGGTAACTAGTAGAATTCGCACCGCCCGATCCTGAGTAGCAATTGCTCGCGCCTCCGCTGGCGGCGCCGGTGCTCAGATAGCCGTTAGCAGTGTTGTAAGGGCTCGTATTGCACATACCAGTGCCGCTGGCGCCATAGGTATTGAAGCTGCTTCTGGCGTAGTCGGCGATCAGAGTGCTGGCACAGGCATCGTTCCACGGAATCTCTGGAATGTAAGACTTGGCAGAGCCAAAGTCCGCAGTGTTCGATGCGTTCCAGTAGGTGCTGAGCGGAACGGAATTTAACTTCGCGTTATAAACGTCCTCGAAGTCGGTTCCACCCACGGATACGTTGTAGGGAGTGCTCGTCCATCCACTGATGCCCAGGCTGGCCTGGTCATACGAGGCGCCATTCGCGAACTCGTTGGAGCAACTGGACGGGCCTTCATCGCCCGAGGCTCCGAAGACCGAGATTCCCTGGGCCGCCGCCTGCTGATAGGTAGTGGTAAAGGATGCGTTGCCTCCGTTACCATTCACTACTTCGCAAACACCGTAGCTGACGCTGACAACGCCAGGATACGGGCCCGCTTCGTTGATCAGGTTTTGCAGGGCAATGAGGCCGCCGAAAGTGACCGAGCCCGAGGGGCACGCGATATTTTCGATGGCGGCACTGGGTGCAATCGCGGTAGCGATTTCCACGTCGATGGCCGCTTCACCATCATCCGCATTCGTGCCAGGATCGGTGCAGCCGGGATGCACCTGAGTGTAAGTTCCCGCGTAACCGGTCAACCCGAACGCTGTCCGGTAACTGTTCCAGTCTGCGGCACCGCCATAGGTGTCGGTGTCCTCGACCAGGGCGATGGTCTGTCCCTGCCCCGAGTAACCGGCGGCATAAAGCGGATTCAAGTTGTAGATGGTCTGGTTATCCTGCGGCGTCATGGCGTAGCAGGTACCGGGCTCTGTCGGGCGAGTTGTGCTCGTGGCGCAGCCGGCAAAGGTGTATTGCGATACCGACTTGTGCATTGCGTGAGGCGGGAAGTCGTTCAGGGAGGCAAAGCCCTTGATCACGGGCGCCAGCGCCGCTGGAATTTGCGGATCGCTATAGTTGGCGATGTGCGCCTCGCCATTCACCTCAAGCTGGACCATTTGCGTATGGAAGGCCTGCGCGATCGCGCCTGCGGTTCCCGAGATGTCGATCAGCATCCGGTTGGGATAGACCTTGTTGATGACGAAGCCCTGCGACTGGAGCCAGTTGGTGACCTGCTGGATATCTCCCTCGTCCACGCCGAACCTCTCGCCGAATTCCTCGGGAGTAAGCCACTGGTGGAAATTGGGAGAGTTCCGGTCGTTGAGTTCGTTGATGAACTTGTCAACCGCCTGTTCCTGCTCGGGCGAGCGCTGGAGAAACAGAAACATGTGCTCGATGGGGGAAGTGGCCGAGACCGCGCCCCGATAGTAGGCGGCGTTCGTCGCCTCGGGGCGAGTGTTGCCCGGCAACGTAACATACGCGCGTGGATCAATCGCCTGTGTAATGCGGGGACCCGACCCCACTTCATCACCGCTTTGTGTGATCGGATGGGGCGCTGTTCGCCCGTAAGAGAGGAGAGGAGTTGTGAGCCATGCCAATAACAGCACACACCACAACCCAAGCAAGGATTTTCTTGTCATGGAGCTGCACCTTTGACACCTCGTAGAGGTGTGAGTGGATATCTTTGGATTTTGGGCCGAGCGCAGCTACCCTTAAGCGGTAGCGATTACCTGGGACAACCAGACAGCAGAACTTCAGTCGGTGCAGACCGGCGGGGGACGAAGTGGCGCCGGCCAGAGTCGCGCAATCTATACCGCTATTTGCTGCGCGTGCAAACTCGTGCAATTTGATGAACTGCCTTACCAGAACCAGCGGAGCATGCCAAGGCGGGAATTCGGGGCGGGATCGTACTGCCTTTATCCTTTAGTTGGCGGCCACACTCATTATCGATCACGTTAAACAGGCGCGATTCGATCGTCAGAAAAGGTACTCTCCCCAAGGCTGTTCGTAAAATACAACTTAGGTCGTAGAGCACAATTGGCACTCCTGGCGATGCCAGTACAATCGGTTGAACCGGATGTCGCGCCCCAGAACCCTCCCCAAAACTCGAGTCCCTATCCGCAAAAGACCAACTCCTGTCGGCTCTTCCCGGCCGGCTCCCTTCCTCACCGGCAAGAAACTGGCTACGATCTTGTGCCTTTTGCTCGCCGCCGTGACCATCGCGGTCTACAGCCCGGTGATGGGCCACTCCTTTGTCGTCCTGGACGATCGGGAGTACGTCACCGCCAACGCCCATATCCGCAGCCTCGGGTGGAACACCATTAAGTGGGCGTTTACCTCCACCGAAGCGGCCAACTGGCATCCTTTGACCTGGCTCTCACATGCTATCGACTACCAGCTTTTTGCCTTGAATCCGGCAGGCCATCATTTCGATAGTGTGTTGATCCACGCTCTCAACGCGGTGCTTCTGTTCCTAGGCTTGTCATGGATTACCAAGCGCGTGCGACCGAGCCTGCTGGTGGCTGCCTTGTTCGCCTTGCATCCCATCAACGTTGAGTCGGTGGCCTGGATTGCGGAACGCAAGAACGTTCTCAGCACGCTGTTCTTCTTATTGGCGATCGGCGCGTATGCGTGGTACGCGCAAAGGCCGGCTTGGCGCCGCTATTTGCTCGTGGCAGGACTGTTTGCCGCCGGGCTGATGGCGAAGCCCATGGTCGTCACCCTGCCCTTCGTCTTATTGCTGCTGGACTATTGGCCGCTGGAAAGAATGTCGTTCACCGGAACGCCGAGCGAATCAGCCAGCGCAAGTGGCGCGCAACCGGCGACGTTTTCGCGGTTGGTGCTGGAGAAAATCCCGCTGCTCGCCCTCTCGGTGGCAAGTTCCTGGATCACCCTCAAAGCCCAGCGAACTGTAGTGCGTGCCTTCGATGAATTCTCCTTGGCCAACCGGATCCAGAATGCGCTGGTGGCTTACGGCCTATACCTCTGGAAGATGGTATGGCCTGCCCGGCTTGCCTTTTATCCGCATTCCCTCGTTGCCTTGCCGGCATGGCAGTGGCTACTATCCGCCGCCGTCTTGATCAGTATCACTGCGTTCGTCATCATCTTCCGCAGAAAGCGCTATCTGCCGGTCGGCTGGTTCTGGTTTCTGGGTACGTTAGTTCCGGTCATCGGCCTGGTACAGGTGGGCGAGTATGCCATGGCCGATCGTTACGCCTACGTTCCTCTGATTGGCATTTTCGTCATGATTGCGTGGGGGTTCGCTGATTTGGCAGAGGCGAAACATGTTCGCGCTGTCTGGTACGCAATTCCGGCAGTATGCGTTTTGGCGGCTCTGAGCGCCGTCACCGTTGCCCAAACCGCTTATTGGGAGAGCGATTACGATTTGTATGCGCACACCCTGGCTTTAGCAGAAAGTCCGTTCGCGCATAACGCCGTGGGCATGGCTCTGATGAATCCCAGCTCGGAAATGACGCAGCAGGATCTGGAGAACTTTCCTTCCGAGCCAGCGCGGATTGACGAGGCCCGCCGGCACTTCGAGCGCGCCATAGAACTGCGCCAGTCGCAGAACGCGGACAGCTCTCTTTGGGACAAGGCCCGGACCTTGAATAATCTGGGAAATTTGGATCGCATGCAAAACCGGCTGGACGACGCCCGCCAGCACGACCAGGCCGCGCTTACGATTTATCGGCGTCTGGCGCAGCAGAATCCGGATGCGTATCTGCCCTACCTGGCAGTGACTCTGAATAACGTTGGAGCCATCGAACGGCTTCAGAATCATCTGGACGAGGCCCGGAAAGATTATGAGGAGTCATTAAAGATCAACCGGCAGTTGGCCAGGCAGGATCCAGCCAAGTATCTCCCCAACATGGCCATGATATTGAATGAATATGGGCTGCTGGATGCAGCTCAGAATCAGATCGAGGTAGGGCGCGAGCACTATGAGGAGGCGTTGCAGATTGCCCGGCAATTGGCCGCTCAGAGTCCTGACGTATACCTGCCACAACTGGCCATGACGCTGAGTAATTACGCGCTTTTCGACGCCTTCCAGCAACGGTTGGACGAGGCGCGACAGCACTATGAGGAGGCGTTGAAGATCGATCGCCAACTGGTCCAGCAGAATCCCACCGTGTACCTGCCAGACTTGGCCATGACCCTGAGCAATCTGGGCAGGGTGGATCAACTGCAAAGCCGGATCGAAGAATCCCGCGCTCACTACGAAGAGGCTTTGAACATCTTGCGAAAGCTGGGCCAGGGAGACAACAAATATGCCAACCAGATCGCCCGCATTGAGTCTGGCTTGCAAGACCTGGAGCGCATATCGCCCACTCAACAGACTTCACCGGGAACCACGCCGCCTGGCCGCTAGCCTTGCGTATGGATGTGGAGCGCTTGACAGAACGGAACCTTCTACAGTCGATTGCGGGCAACTTGAACCTCTGAGATCGAGCAAACCTGGTCCCGTCCGTTGTGTTTCGCCTGATACATGGCCCGGTCAGCTGCGGACAACAAATCTTTCGGAGACCTGCGGGTCGAGGGAATTTCTGTGGCGACTCCCGCGCTCAAGCTGACGATTGCATGATCGGCCCCGGGAAAAGCGAGGGAGAGCGAGCGCACCGCCAACTGTGCCTTCCCTGCCAGCAGCCTGGCGCCACTGGCAGTCGTGCCGGGCAACAGGAAGATGAACTCATCCCCGCCGCAGCGGGCAAACAGATCGGAATGACGGGTAACGAGCGGCCGCAACGCATCGGCAATGGCAATCATGCATTCATCGCCGTAGGAGTGTCCCAGGCGATCATTCAGGGTCTTCAGTTGGTCGACATCAATCGCAATCACCGAAATCATCTGATGCGACCGCAACGCCCGTGCCCACTCCGACGCCAGCGCCTTATCCAGCGCGCGGCGATTAGCCACTCCGGTGAGGGGATCGGTCATCGACAGCTTCTCCAACTCCGCGGTTCGCTGCCGCACCTGCTCTTCCAGAGTCCGAATCAGCTCATCGCATTGTTCCTCGGCCCGCTTGCGGGCTGAGATATCCTCTACCACCGAGATGAAATACTCCGGCTTTCCATCCTCGCCGTTGGCCAGCGATACCGTAAGGTTCACCCAGATAGAGTCGCCATCCTTGCGGATATACCGCTTTTCCATGGAATAGGTCGTGATCTCGCCCCGAAGTAGCGAACTCGCCTGGGCCCGGTCGGCATCAACATCATCCGGATGGGTTATGTCCCCGAAAGTAAGACTGCACAGTTCCGGCTCAGAGTAGCCAGTGATCGTGCAAAACTTCCGGTTCACGCGCAGCCAGGTTCCGTCCGGCGCCACGTGGGCAATGCCTACTGCCGCCTGCTCGAAGGTTGCCCGAAAGCGCCGCTCGCTGGCAATCAGTTTCCTCTCCGCCATCCACTGCGCGGTCACGTCGAGGCTTACACAGTGAATCAGAATCCGGTCATTACAATGGAGAGCGCTCACCGTGACAAAAACATTGAGCGATTTTCCGCTCTTCGTTCTCTGGGTGGTATGCAGATGCACGACCTGCCGGCTTTCCAGTTGCCGTACGAGATCTGCGATGGCCGAGGGCGGGAACTTCGGGTTGATGCAAGCGACCGAAGCTTGCAGGATTTCTTCCCGCGTGTACTCCAGGCGCTCACAGAAGTTGTCGTTGACCTCGATATAACGGCTGGTTTCAGGATCAATGACCGAGATCGACAGAGCGGAATGTTCGGCAATGTTCTGGTAACGGCAGGCTGACTCTCCAAAAACGTTACAGGCGATCCCGCTCGTCTTGATGGTCATACTGACTGGCAGTGGCATGAACGTTTTCACGGGCCCGTGCCGGCGGCATGCGATCCAGGCCGCAGACATTGCTAGATCACTTTAGAGCCTGGTGGAGGTTGGGACTTCCATGATCTTGCTGCCAATGCCAGATTTCTAGCCCTAAGAATTTTTCAACCTGGTCAAGCAATTCTGCTCGCGCCAGTCTTCCTTGATGTTGAGAAAGCGATCTAAGCGCCTGGTCGCCTCGGTCGCTGAGAGTAGCGTCGCTCGGAGATCCTGGCCGCGAACCGGAACCGGCAGATGGATAAGGTCTGCTATAATCGAGCTCTAGCGTGTTCCTCATCCGCTCTTACTTGTCATCGCGACAGCGGATATCGCGTCCTGTTCTGCACGTCGGGGAGTGGCTCAGCCTGGTAGAGCACCTGGTTCGGGACCAGGGGGTCGGAGGTTCAAATCCTCTCTCCCCGACCAATTATTTCAATAGCGGTCGCGCCTTCTTAGATTCTCAATTTGAATTCCTACCTGACTTCCCGCACGGAACTCAGGTCGCAGTCTCCCTGACTGGGCTGCAATGCCCACGAGAAGCGGAAGGGAGCTCCATGTTGTGACGCGGGCAATTTTACGGAGGAGAGGTGAAATGCGATTCGTGGCCGTAGTACTAATCACCGCGTGCGTCGGTCTATCCTGTGCCGGCCAGATGAAGGCTTTGCGTCCGGTGCAATCCGGCCCCGCTGCTCCGACCAAAGCGGTTCCGAACGGCGTGTGGGGCGGTGAGCACATTCGCATGGAAGTAAACGACAGCGGCGCAGACATTGAATTCGACTGCGCCCGGGGAAGTATTTCGCAACGCTTGGAGCTTGACGATAAGGGACGCTTCAAGGTCCAGGGTATCTATATGGCGGAGGCACCGGCGCCTGCCGCGGTTGATGGCGGCTTGACTACTTCAGGGGTCAAGGCGACCTATACCGGGACTCTCAGCGGGTCGAGCTTGCGGCTCGAGGTTTTCATCGAGGGGCAGGACATGCCGCGGACTTTTGATCTGGTGCAGGGCGATGAGGGCCATCTGGCGAAGTGCGCCTGATCAGGAAGGGCGCAGTAACGCCAACATCTGGTCTCGAACATCACGCGACCCGGGCCACTCGCCTTCCGACTCAGGTATTGCTTCACGGGCAGTATCAACACACACTTCCGCTGACACTGTTTTCAGGTCCTACTCGTAGGCGGTATTTCCCGGCTATCGCTGGACTACGGGGCGGCCGGCAACCGTTCCACTTTCACCGCAGTCACGTCGAAGAAGTAGGTCTGGTTGTTGCTTGCGCTCGTGGCAGGCGTGAAACTTGGATCGCCGACGGGCGGACCGTTGGGGTCGCCGGGAGAAGGGCCCCAGGTTGTGGGCACTCCCCACAAGTTCATGTGGAGCTGCTGGGGTTGGGCCGGAACATGATTCTTTTCGGTCCGGATGACAGAGCCGTCAATGAACCAACTGACGTGATCCGGAAACCACTCCATCCGGTAGGTATGCCAAGCCGCGAACGTGCCTGGTGTTACAGCGATCGATAGAGGATGGGCTGTCTTATTTAAAGATTCGTGCGCAAAGACATTGGTCGAGACTTTCTTGAGGTTGGTAGTGAGGATTTCGACGTCGATCTCGTCATGAATATCGCGGTTCGCGCCCGGAGGAAATTTTTGAAACGTAAAGAAGCCCGCGATCATGCCACCCTGGGTGCCTGCGAACTTGAGCTTGGCTTCGAAGGCAATACCTCCGCCTTGGCCAGGTAGAGCAAACGCCTGAATAGTGATCGCCTCCGATCCGGAAAACGCCTTCCCGTCGAGCCAGGTATCCAACCGGATGCGAGCCATCCCATTCTCCGCAACCGGAAGGGATTGGCGCATCTGCGTCAGGCCGAGGTACGATGGGTTGTTTGTCGCCTCCCATCGATTGAAGTCCCAGTTTGCCGAGTTGAGTGGACCGTTCGTTGAGAAATTGTCTTGGAAGAGGAGCGTCGTTGTCATTGCATCCCCCCTGACCCAGGATTTCTATTTTGGCAGCCTGGGGAGCCAACACTATACACCCGGACGCCAGCGCTGCTGAATATAATCTTTTCTGGCGGGTTCTACAAAAGGGGATGTCAAGAAAAAATACTGTTCCCTCGGCCGGAGGTTTTCATGTCACGATCTCTGCCCGTCCACTCTGACTCAATTTCTACCGCGCCTCCTCGCGAGTCCAGGTTAGCGTCCAAACGACGGACGCGAACTTGGGGCACCAGCAAAATGCCTCTTGTCAGGGCATGTCTTCAGTGTCCCGGGAAGCCCCCACCGCCGTTCTCTTTGCCTTCCGCTCGAAGTCGCTGGCCTCAGTGATGCCAGTCCATAAAATCACCGGAAAGTTGTAATCCCTTTTCAACAATTTTCTTTACACATTTACTAGGGAGATAGTACGAAGGTACCTGCTTCCCCGTTACTCAAAGATGTGACCGTGATCAGGGCCCGCCATTGCAAGACACCGGGTTCGCTCTAGAACCCGGAAACTTCCCTCGGAGACAAATGATGAATCGTCGCCTACTTCGTCGTAGTGATGTTGTTTTTCTTTGTATCCTGGCCACCATCCTCGTTCTCTCACCGATCGCCGGTGCGCAGAGGACAGACGGCCCCACCGCAGAAAAACCGACGCTGATCGCCGATAAGATCAGCTACTTACCGGGCGAGACGATCGTATTTAGCGGTGGAAGTTGGAAGCCGGGAGAGGGTGTCACGATCGTCATTAAAACCGATTCCGCGGGCATCGTCGCCACCGTCCACGGCAGCGGCGAGGAAAACGGCCGCATAAACATCTCCGCAACCATGCCGAAGCTGTCTTCGTTCGGCAGTGCTAACACTGGCGGCAAGAACACGCCGATTCTCACAGCTACCGCGATAGGCTCCTCGGGGGCATCGGTCTCTACGCAGTTCACCCTCGGCCATGCTCCGACCGATGCTGAGCGGCTCATCAGCGAGGAAGAATTCTGGTACCACCGGCTAACGTATCCGACCGGCCACTACTCGCCCGCCTGGACGCGTCACGCTGCCGAACAAGACCGGGCGATCAAGCGTGGGGTGCCAGCTGGAATCAAGGGCGTGGTCCTGAACCCCGCACTCGGTCTCCAACCGCTGAACCCCACCAGTTTCACTGCCCTTGGTCCGATGCCCGAGCACATGACAGGTTGTTCCGGCTGTTATGACTACGGAACCACCGAGGGACGTGTCAATGCCATCGTGACCGATCCGACGACGACCACGAACGGCAGTATCGTCGCCTATATGGGCAGTGTCGGCGGCGGCGTTTGGAAAACCACAAACTGCTGCACCGCCAGCACCACCTGGACCGTCACCACCGATAGCCCGGAGCTGGCGACCACCAGCATTGATACGCTGGCCATCGATCCCAACAATCACCTCACCATCTATGCCGGCACGGGCGATCTGAATTACGGCTCGTTCTCCATGGGCAGCCAAGGCATCCTGCAGTCGATGGACGGCGGCAACACCTGGACTACTCTGGGTGCCAGCGTTTTTGGTCCCGAGTACAACCAGCCGCCGGGCAACTACCCGCAGTACAACGCGGTCGGCAAAGTTCGAGTTGATCCCAATAACAGCAACAACATTGCAGCCGGGACCAAGATGGGTCTTTACTTGTCCTTCGACCAGGGCCAGACCTGGACGAATTGTCCGACCAACAGCTTCAGCAGCCAGCGCCAGGACATCACCGGCCTGGAACTCACGAACATGGGCGGCGGGGTGACGCGCATTCTGGCAGCCGTGGGCACGCGCGGCTTCCCCACCTATGTGCAGTATGATCTGGGGAATAATGGCGCCAACGGCATCTATTCGGCCAACATGCCAGTCAGCGGTTGTCCGGCGTTTACGTCCATAGCGAGCAACACCAACGGTTTTGTTTTTGGCACTCAGGTGAGCGGCAGCCCCTACCTTACGGGCGCACTGATGAATGCCGGCAGCGGTAGTTCGTGCAACTATCCACTAACCGGTGGCAACGCGACCTATTGCGGCAACGGCGCCACCGGCGGCACCACGACCAACGGTGGCACGGTCGATAACCTTGGCCGCATCGACATCGCCGTGGCCCCCAGTAATCCCCTGACTATTTACGCCCAGGCGCAATCCATCAATTGGAATAACAACAGCCAGTGCGGCAACACCAATGGCTGCCAACTCGGCGCATGGGCCAGTACTGACGGCGGCAACACCTGGACCTTTATGACGGGTTCGGCCGGCGGCTCACTGCTGGGATGCGCCAGCAGCGGTGGAGGCTCGTCTGGCGTGGCCGACTATCCGCAGAACTGGTACGACCAGGGCATCGCGGTCGATCCCAATAATCCAGATCGCGCCTTCTTCGATACGTTCGAAATCTGGCTGGTCAGTCGTACCGGCACCCAGTGGTACGACACCACGTGCGGATACAACGGCACCCCCGTGGCCAACCACGTGGTGCACGTGGACCAGCACGCTCTGGCTTTCGTTAACGGCTCATCTGACATTCTTCTGGTGGGCAACGACGGTGGCGTTCACGCCACCCTCAACGCCAGCACCGCGGTGCTTAACACCACTCGCCCGACGTGGATGAATCAAGATGGCGGCATCAATGCTATCGAGTTCTACTCCGGCGACATCAGCGGTAATTTCGCTACCTCGGCGAATCCCTCTGCGGTGGGAGGAGCTCAGGACAACGGACCCAGCTCGGCAACGTTCTCCGGCCAGCCCACAGGCGGGGTGCAGTGGCAGATGGGCCTGGGCGGCGACGGTTTCTCCGGGTTGATTGATCCGATGGGCACGGGTTCCACCCAGGCCCAAGGAACGATCACATTGACAACGGGTGGTTCATTGGCCGGTCAGCAATTCCAGATCGGTCCGCAGGTCTTCACCTGGGTCGCCTCGGGGACTAACACCGGCGGCAACGTAGTGTTGAACTCAAGCACCACGACCGAAGGCAACAACATCGTGAGTGCGATCGCCAGCACGATCCCGACCATAGTGACGGGCGTACGCAGCGGCGCCACCGTGGTGGTAACTGCCGTCACCGGCGGCCCCAGCGGTAACTCGATTATCTTTAACAACATCAGTTCCACCAACTTCGCCATGAACGGCAGCGGGTTCCTGGGTGGCACGACGATGGGCAACAATACCGGGAGTCTTCGCTACTGGGAAGGCAATAACAGCGGCGGCTTCAGCCGCTGTATTGTGAACTGCACCCAGCCGGGCGCGACTTGGACCAGTTGGGCGGGTAGCTGGACCAGCGACACGCAGTCGTTCGTTCTGCCTGTAAGCCTCTTCCACGGTGGCATAGCTGGTGGCGATGACTGCCAACCTGCGGGCCTGACCACTGGCTGCGGACACCTGCTCGCCGGCACCACCCGCGTTTGGGAAACGATCACCGGTACGGCGGCGACCAAATCGTGGTATGTCACCAATAATCCGATCACGGCAAACCTGACGAAAGGTACTCTGGGCAACCGCTCGTACATCAATGAGGTAAAGTACTCGCCCAAGTACCAGAGCGTTGCGATCGTTGGCACCAACGACGGCAACGTGCAGCTCGGCTTCGGTCTGGGTAGTGGCACGCAAGCTCAAGCTACATGGGTCAACGTGACCGGCAACAACGCCGTGCTGCCCAACCGCCCGATCATGGGCATCGCCCTCGATCCCAGCGCTGCGGCAGTAGGCACTCCAATCGGATATGCCGCAGTCGGTGGCTTCAACAACAACTCTCCCAGCACTCCCGGACATGTGTTCCGCGTGGTCTGCACCATGACCTCGACCCCATGCGACGGGTTCACATGGAACGACGAGACCGGCAACCTGCCCGACATACCGGTCGATTCCATCATCGTCAACCCGAACTACCCCAGCCAAGTCTATGTTGGCAGCGACTTCGGGCTGTACTACACCGATGACATCACGGCCAATCCTCCGGTATGGAACCGCTTCAACGCCGGCCTGCCCAACGTAATGATTTGGGACATGTCGGTGGATCGCGGCTCAACCACTCTGGCATTGTGGACCCGCAGCCGCGGCGCTTTTGCCTGGCCGCTGCCCACCGGGCCGGAGGGCGGTCCGGCCGGTCCGGCGACCATGTCGACTCCGGCGGCGAGTTCGACCTTGACCGGGAGCTCGACCAGCTTCACCTGGTATCCAAGCGCCTCGGCCCAGGCCTACTGGCTCGATTTAGGCAGCACGCAGGGCGGTAACAACTATTACCAGTCCGGCAGCCTGCCAACCACAACGCTGTCAGAGACCGTCAACGACCTGCCCACCGATGGCAGCACGATCTACGCCACGCTGTGGACGGAGATCAACGGCCAGTGGCAGTACAACCAGTACACCTACACCGCCTTCAGCAGCGGCAGCTCGACCGGCGTCATCACCTCGCCGACTCCGGGCTCGACCCTGACCGGCAGCAGCGTGCTCTTCACCTGGACCGCGGGTGCGGGTGCGACGGCTTACTGGATCGACGCCGGCAGCGCGCCCGGCGGCAACCAGTACTCCCAGACCGGCAACATCGGCAACGTGACCAGCTACACCGTAACCGGCCTGCCGACTAA
The DNA here is from genome assembly GCA_049695855.1 of Candidatus Korobacteraceae bacterium. GTDB lineage: Bacteria > Acidobacteriota > Terriglobia > Terriglobales > Acidobacteriaceae > Bog-257. The sequence continues at coordinate 19,164 of JBAVSY010000157.1, forward strand.
CGGCAGCCAGGTATACGTGACGCTCTACTCGTTAGTGGGTGGACAGTGGCTGTCGAATGGCTACACCTACACCGCATACAGCTTGAGCGGGCAGCAAGGCGTGCTGACCACTCCGACTCCGGGCTCGCAGTTCACGGGCACGACGGTTACGTTCCAGTGGACGGCAGGCGCGGGCGCCACGGCGTACTGGCTTGATCTCGGCAACGCGCCGGGCGGCAACCAGTACTACCAGTCGGGCAATCTGGGCAATGTCCTGACGACCACGGTCAACGGTCTGCCGAGCGACGGCAGCACGGTCTATGCCACGCTGTACTCGCTCGTCGGCGGACAGTGGCTGTCGACCGGCTACACCTACACTGCATACAACCTCGGCGCAGGTAAGGCGGTGATGACCTCGCCGGCGCCGGGCTCAATCATCAACGGCAACACCGCTACCTTCCAGTGGACGGCGGGCAGCGCCAACAACTATTGGCTGGACGTCGGCAGCTATCCAGGCGGCAACGACTACTTCCAGTCGGGCCCGCTGGGCAGCGGCACGCTAAGCACGGTGGTCTCCACCCTGCCGGCCAATAACAGCACGATCTACGTGACGCTGTGGTCGCTGGTGGGAGGTCAGTGGCTGAACAACTCGTACACCTACACCTCGGCGCCGTAGGAGCGCCTCAACCGTAGTACCCAAGTACCCAGGCTCGCGCCAAAAGAAGGACGCGAACCTGGGACAGAACCAGAACCGCAAGGGCGCGGACTACGGTCCGCGCCCTTTTTCCAGCCTCAAGGTGACAAGTCCGTTTTGGAAGCGCCTGCCGCTTTGTTCGTCTCCAAGTCTGGAGACGGCGGTAGAGTACCGGTACCCTTCAACCCCCGGCTGCTGCGCCTTTGTCGATTGTGTGCCGGAAGGACTACGGACAACGGGCCGCGGCCCGAGCACTATGAGACGAAGAGGTAGCTTAAGTTCGACCCGCTGATCTCCGGAGCTCAACGATTATAGTGTTCCGGTATGCTATCGCAGGCCGGCCTTGATTCCTATAACCAAGAGAAACAGTTCGAACCCGCAATCATCTACCTCCGCAAAGAAGCGGATGCTCGTCCTCAATATCATTCCGGATAATCCAGACTGGGCTCTGCACAACCAGAATATGCGGCCTCCCTTAGCCAAGGTTCAGCGCTTTACCATCGGAGTGGGTGGCGTAGCCCATGGGAAATGGATTGATCCCTTCGACGACGGCTCGGTCGCAGACAAACAGGTGTATACTGCCAACCGCTGGAACTCCAAAAAGTGAATTCCGGGGCTGCGACTCTCTCGGACCAGGCACTCACATTTTCAATTCGCAAGGGGAAGAAAAAAATGTCGAACCATTTCACTGGACTCAGCCTCGGCCCTCCTCTGGGGGACCAAAGACTCGACCTATGCGATCTCTACGCCTTCCAATCGCCCACGGATCCAACGCGGACCGTGCTCATTCTGAATGCGAATCCGCAGGCCGACGCACTCCATCCCGACGCCATCTATCGGCTCGCCATCGACACCGACGGCGATTATTTGAACGACATTGCGTTCAGCTATGTGTTCTCGCCGCCGCAAAATGGTAAGCAGACGGTGAGCGTTTTTGTCGCCAAAGGCACGGAATCCCGCTCGGCAGAAGCAGTCGGAACAAAGATTATCTCCGACGCCGAGGTTTCCTTCGTCGCCGACAAACCCAACATCGTCAAAGCGGGCGACTACACGTTCTTCGCCGGGGCTCGCAGCGACGCCTTCTTTTTCGACTACGACGGTATCAAGAATCTGTTCGATACCAGGGGCAAACGGAACTTCACCGAGCCTCATCTGGGCGGCAAGTCTCCCTGGACCGGCGTAGATTCGAATACGGAAGCCAATGTGTTTTCGACGGTTATGGAACTGCCCAGCAGCGAGCTTGGCGGCAATCCCGTGATGCACATTTGGGGACGGTGCAGCCTGCGCCGCGACGGCGAGCTGCTGCATGTCGATCGCGCCGGCCATCCTTCCGTCAGCAGCTTTTTCAATACCGATGACACCAAGTTGGAATACAACGCCAGCGAGCCGGTCAACGATCGCAAGCGCTGGACCGATCAGTTCGTGCATCTGATGGGACATACCGGCAATTACACCCGGGAAGAAGCAATCGCCGCCATCGACGTCGAAGGTCTGTTGCCCGACATGTTGAGCTTCAATCCTTCGAAGCCCGCAAAGTACCCCAATGGCCGCGTCTTTACCGACGATGTCATTAATTACCGGCTGGCGTTTCTGACGAAAGATGAGTGTCCGCCCACCGGCCTCAAGCCGCACACCGACATTCTCAAGGAATTTCCCTACATCGGTACGCCGCATCCGAAAAAGAGCTAGAACAAAATCTGTCGCGCACCATGCGCGACAGATTTGTTTCTTGGGCCCGGCGCTCCGTTTCAGGATTACTCGTGGATGGCCCCGTTCACCACACCGTAGCGGAGTTTAGTGATGGTGCATACCCAAAAGCTCCGCACTATTGAGATCATAACCATCGCCGCAGCGCGGCGGACCGCCCAGCGGGTTGTAGTCGAAAAAGTTGTGCGGCACCATTTCGAAGCCCAGCCAGTGGACCAGGGTGATACCGGTGCGACCGCCGCTGCCCATCTGATTGTCGGCATCGGTAGGCTCATGGTGTGTCGATCCGAAATACCACAGCACAATGCCATCCCCCGTCCCTCCTAGCGGTTCGCCGTTCAGATAGGACAGCAGATAGCTGTTGGGGTTGTACCAGGTGTAAAGCCAGTTGTTGATGCCCATGCCAGTACCGTCTTCGCCAGCGTTATCGTTGGTGAGATCCTGATCGTGCTGCGTGAAGGTCTCTTCGAAGTGACCCTGGCCCCAACGATTGAAGGGATAGAACTGGTAGCCAATCGGGTGTCCGTAGTCGTTGTTCTGGGTCAGACTCTGCACGGTGACGCTGCTGAACTGCGCCTGATTCCAATCCGTGGTTTCTTCGGTGGGAATCGGCGTGTAAGAATCGGTCGCCCGGTATCCGTTCGCATCCTCGACGTGGGTGAACTCTAACATTTGATTGTCATCCCGCCCGAGAAGCTTGGTACTCACCCGCCAAAGTCCATTATGAACGTGGGGCTCCGACGTATTACCGGGAAGGTTGTATCCGGAGGCGCCACTGCGAAAGGTGATGCGACCGTCCTCATGGAAGGTGTACTCAATGATGTAGTCGTAGTTATAGGCGTCGAAAACCGACCACACTACAACCTCCTGAATGCGCCTCCGCATGTGGTTGCCCGGCTCTTTGCACAAATATCCGATTCCCTCGTCGCGGCATTCTACCGCGACCTTGGGTACGGTATCGCGGATATAGTAATTGCCCGTCTGGTTCCTAAAGTACACCAGCGCGGCATTGGTCGCAGGCAGATCAGCCGGATCCATTTGGTCCATGCGGTTGTCGCCGAACGACATGTCGTAGTAGGTCTCGCTGCGATCGTCGTAGGGAACGAACATCTCCGCCAGGCCGGCGCGCTTGATGAGGTATTGCGGCGAAGTGTACTGCGCTCCCTGAAGAGTCACATCGAGCGCCTGAGTGCCCTTCATACCCATGTTGCGCAAGCCGAAGCGCCAATGCGTATTAGGGTAGTCGATGCGTAGATAAAGGTCCTGGTGCAGGTAAATGCCGATTGAATCCTCTTCGGTTACCTGGCAACCAGTGCCGTTGATGATGACGCGGTCGGTTGCCTGGGCGGCCGAGAGCGCCAGAAAAAACACGACTAAGGTTATGCCGCTGGCTGCGACAAGATGCGCACGCCGCTTACTCATCTGTTGAACGGCCAGAAATATCGCGGTCAGCGATAGGCCGGAAATTGTCAAGAAGAAGAGAATGGACAGCAAGGCTGCCTGGGAGATCGATGCAGGGCTCATATTCTTATCCCCTCGTAAAGGTTGTTGGAAGTGAGAAAATAGACGGATCCTACGATCCGCTGTGGGAGTGGACCGGACCCCGATTCCCGTGGAAGCATAGTAGTACTGTTTTTTCATTTGGCAAGGGAATTCGTGCGCAGTTAAATAAGAAAAGCCAAACTCGGTGTATTTCTTCCATCCCGGCTGTGCGAAGTTCCCGCTGGCTTCACTACGCGGAGAACGATCTGGCATATCGGTTCGCGAGATAGGAAGACCAAATCGCAACTGAGGGAATTCAGAAAATGGAAATTAAAAGAGTCGGCTCCCAGCCTTCGGTGAAGGGACCGTCAGAGTGGTTCACCGGTACAGTGCGGATCGATCCGCTTTTTCAAGCACCAGAGCCGGCACTGGTTCAAGGCGCCGCCGTTACCTTCGAACCCGGCGCACGCACCGCTTGGCACACGCATCCGCTCGGTCAGACCCTCATCATTACGGCTGGCTGTGGCTGGGTTCAGCGCGAAGGCGGGCCTACCCAGGAGGTCCGGCCCGGTGACGTGGTCTGGTTTTCGCCCGGCGAGAAGCACTGGCATGGAGCTACGCCGACCACGGCCGTGACCCACATAGCCATTCAGGAAAAGCTGGACGGGAAAGTCGTCGACTGGATGGAACAAGTCAGCGACGAACAATATCGTTCTGGCAAATGAACGCTATGAAATGAGCAATCATCGCAGCAGAGTCGTCGTCACCACGGGTGCGAGCGTTGGGTTGCGTGAGTCACGCGTGATCGCGCTCAGTCCTTCATAGACGTGACCGAAGTCGCGCACTGTTTATCACGAAGTAGAAGGTCCCACCGGAAGTGGCGAACTACAGGCCTCGGGTCGAGCGAAAACGTTCTGCGGCCGGCCGCTGGCGTCCTGATGAACGGTAAGAGTTCGTAGCTGGTATCCAATCCCGAGCGACTCGTAAATCGACGCCAACAACTCTGCGATGGTCTGCAGATTGGTCTGCGCTAACCCGACAATGGACGGTCCCGATCCGCTAAGACAAACTCCCAGCAGGTCTTCATGCTCCAGCTCCAAGGCCTGCGCCAAGCCCGGTACAATTTCCCGGCGGACAGGCTGGTGCAGACGATCTCGCAGCGCCTCTTTCAGCAAGGAAAAGTTACCGCTCTGCAGCGACTGCAGTAACAGCGAAAGCCGTTGCAGGTTGAAGACAACATCCCGTCGCGGAAAGAAGCTGGGCAGGACCTTGCGCGACTCTGCCGTGGCCAACTGCACATCCGGAGTCACCACCACAAACGCAATCGTTTCCGGCCAGGGAAAAGAGGTGGCAAAAACTGAACCGTCGGGAAGCTGACAACTGGTCGTAAGACCGCCCAAGCACGCAGCCGAAGCATTGTCGGGGTGGGTTTCCAGCGCGCAGGCCGCATTCACGATCGCCTCGACCGGCAGCGGTCCGTTTAAGGCTTCGTACAAACGTAGCCCGGCTACGGTGGCGGCCGCGCTGCTGCCCAGTCCCGCGCACATAGGAATATCGCTGCGAACCTCAATGTACAGGGAGGGATGAGCAGCCGGGTTTTGCCCGGCCAGAAAGCGGAATGCTCGCTCGATGTTGTTTTCACCGCGGAGTTCGTGGTCCACGAACCGGAACTGCAGCCGGCCGTGACCGCCGATGATCCACACCCTCAAGCGCAGATAAAGCTGGACAGCCACCGCGAGCGTGTCGAAGCCGGGACCCAAATTCGCAATCGAGGCTGGGACCTTGATCTCGAAAGCTTCGCGGCCCACCAGGAACGGCGTGTTCAATTCAGTCCGGGTGGTCATGCCTGCACCTCGCTGACGCAGCTCTCAGGCAGCCGCTGTGATCGGAGAATGAAGTCGGTGTCCTTGAGAGCGTGGCCCGTGAGAATGACCACCACCGTGGCGTCGCGATCGATCTGCCCTTGCCTGGAAAGCTTTCGCAAAGCCGCCAGCGTGCTGGCCGACGCGGGCTCGCATCCGATGCCGTCACGCCCGATCACGGCTTTGGCTTCGGCGATCTCCTCGTCGCTCACGTCCATGACGAGGCCGTTGCTGTTTTGCACGGTGCGCATGGCCTTCTTCCAGGAACGCGGATTGCCGATTCGAATCGCAGTGGCCACCGTCTGAGGAGTCTCGACCACTTGCAGATCGGCAGAGCCGGATCGCCAGGTTCGCGCAAACGGGTTAGCGCCTTCCGCCTGCACCACGACGAACCGCGGAATCTTCTCCAGCAAGCCAGCCGCTTGCAGCTCGGTAAATGCCTTGCCGAAGGCCGCTGTGTTGCCCAGGTTGCCGCCGGGAAGAATCAGATAATCGGGTATCCGCCACTCCAGCTGCTCCATCATTTCGAACATGGCCATCTTTTGTCCTTCAAGGCGAAACGGATTAATGGAGTTCAGGAAATACAAATTACCGTCCAGCGTGTGCAGAAGTTGGTCCAGCGCCCGGTCGAAGCTGCCGTCCACCTGTACGATTTCAGCTCCAAAATCGAGCGCCTGTGCCAGCTTGTTCTGTGAAACTTGTCCCGCGGGCAGATAGACCTTCGCGCTCAGACCGGCTCGGGCAGCATAGGCGGCAAGCGACGCCGCAGTGTTGCCCGTCGAGGCGCAGCCCACCGCTCTGGCGCCCACAAAGCGCGCTTCGGTTACGCCGACGGTCATCCCCAGATCCTTAAAGCATCCCGTCGGGTTCCAGCCGAGATGCTTGAAGTGGAGAAATCGCAAGCCGGCCCACTCAGCCGTTCTTTGACCCCGCAATAAAGGAGTGTTGCCTTCCGCCATGGTGACGGGCTCGGAATAGCCGTCCGGCAGAAACTCTCGAAACCGCCAGACACCGCTGGCGTCGAGGGGTGCATACGAACTCCGCCTCTGCAGCCAAATGCGCTTCAGGTCACGGGGAGTCGTGGTGACGCTATCCATCGCAACCTCCAACAGGTCAGCACAGGCAGGACAGGCCAGGGCGCGATCATGCAAGTCCAGGGTCGCGGTACAGTACGGATTGCTACAGCGTAAATGCATTACACGTTCCTATTTAAAAATTGGCAGGCTCAGCGGAGCCTCTAACAGGAAATCAAATTCAGCGATCTCGGCCAGTGCCGCCTGCACCCTGCTAGGCTGGCAAGATTCCAACGTCATGACGAAGGGCAGCTTTGACTTGCTGTAGCCCGGCCTTTGCAGCACCGCGTCCACGTTGACCTGGTGGCGGGAAAACACTCCAGCCAGCGACGCCAGAATCCCGGGGCTGTCTCTGACCACAAAACGTACATACTGCGGCAGCTGAGGATCGGCCGTAGCCTCACACGAATTAAGGGCTGGGCCCCGCGGCCGTTCCAGGCTGTTCGACTGGTGGCGTGCAGCCTGCAGAAGGTCTGAAACCACCGCGACTGCAGTTGGATTTCCGCCGGCTCCATGACCGGAAAACACCGTCTCTCCTCCAAACTCGCCGGTGCTCATCACCAGGTTCTGGCTTCCGGAGATTCTAGCCAGAGGAGAATCCTTCTCTACCAGTGCGGGTCCGACCTCGGCATAGATCTTTGCTTGATCGCGTTTGGCTGAGGAAATCTGGCGGATGGTGCAGCCCAATTCACCGGCATACTCGAAGTCGACCGCAGTGACGTGCCGAATCGAACGCCGAATCACCTGTTGCGGCTGCACTGCGCCGTTCAACCCGACTCGCACCAGGATGGCCAGCTTGGCGCCTGCGTCCAGTCCCTCAATGTCGTCGGTCGGATCGCGTTCCGCAAATCCTGCTCCTTGGGCCTCGGCAAGCGCCTCCGCGAACGAAGTGCCGGTCTGCTCGATCCTGGTCAGAATGTAATTGCAGGTTCCATTGAGAATGCCGCAAATCTGGATCAGCCGATCGCCCGCAAGACCATCCTGAAGTCCCGAGAGCACCGGAACCCCACCTGCCACACAAGCTCCGAAACCCAGAAACTGCTGCTTTGCGCGGGCCAGATCCGACAATTCCGTCCCAAAGTGCGCTATGAGTTGTTTGTTTGCGGTGACCACCGATTTGCCGGATTGCAAGGCGCACCGCACCCACTCGTACGCCGGCTGTAATCCGCCAAGCAGCTCAACGATTACGTCCGCGTCGGAGGACAGTACCTGATTGATGTCCTCGGTCCAGATGACCTGCGGCGGCGTCCAATCCACTCGCTTGCGAGCCACGTCCCGATTGCAGACGTGTGTGAGTCGCAGCGGATATTCCGCGCTGCGCGCACCAAGCAATCGAGCCACACAACTACCTACCGTTCCGAAGCCGAGCAGCGCCACCTTGCACGATTTCCCGGCTGCGAACTCGCAGGATTCAAACTCCGTCAGCGTGGTCGTCATGGTCAACCGACCTCCTGCTGTACGTCCAGGTGGCGGCCCAGAGACGCCGCTGGCAGCCCGAGACCGGCCTCCGCAGGTTGGCAAAAGGATTCGGCCTCGAAGAAGCATCGGTGCAGCCGCCGGACTGCTTCTCCAACATCGCTTTCGTCCACCACGAAACTGATATTGATTTCTGAAGCGCCCTGCGAAATCATGTGAACGTTGATGTCACCTTCCGCAACCGTCTGGAACACCTTTGCGGCGATTCCGACCTTCCCGCGAATTTGTTTTCCCACCAGACAGACGATGGCTTTTCCCTTCTGAACTTCCACCTCGCCTAGATTCTGCAGGTCGTTCAGCAGTGCGCTGACATCGCGCGCTGAATCCAACGCAACCGAAACGCTTACTTCCGAGGTCGAGACCAGATCGGCAGCGCAATCGTGCCTCTCGAACAGGTCGAACAGAGCGCGCAGAAAGCCACGCGCCATCAGCATCCGTGGAGCTTTCACGTGGATGACTTGCATCCCCTTCTTTGCCGCAATAGCCCGGAACACGGTTCGACTGGGTGACGCGCTCGAGCAAATGTGCGTCCCCGGGTTCTTCGGCTGGCGGGAATTCAGCACATACACAGGTATGTTTTTGTCGATCGCAGGTATCAGCGTAGCCGGATGTAATACCTTGGCGCCAAAGTAGGCCAGTTCGGAAGCTTCGTCGAATCCAATCGCATCGATCCTCTGCGCTCGCGGGCACAACCGCGGGTCGGTCGTCATCATCCCTTCGACGTCGGTCCAAATTTCGATTCGACTGGCGTCAAGGGCAGCGCCAATAATGGCCGCCGAGAAGTCAGAACCGCCTCTACCCAGTGTGGTCGTAACCCCCCGGGTAGTCGCCGCAATAAAACCCCCCATTACCACGACTTGATTTGCCTCCACCAACGGTTCGATTTCTTGCCGCAAGCGGTCAATCGTCGGCTCGAACAGGGGAACGGCACGAGTGTGAGTGGCATCCGTGACGATGCACTCGCGGGAGTCGACCAGCACGGCACGGATACCGCGTGCCTGCAAAGCCGCCGTCACAATTCCACTGGAGAGCAACTCGCCGGTGGCCAGAATCGCGTCTGTGGTGCGGCCGGTAAGCTCGCCCAGCGTTGCCACTCCCCGCAGCGTGTCTTGCAAGGCATCGGTCAGTTTGTAAGTCCGCTCCCGAACCGTGCTTGCTTGCGCTTCTCCTAGCAGCGCGGACGACACCTCCAGATGCCGCTGCCGGATTTGCCCAAGTAAGTCCAAAGCTTGGGAAAGTAGCCCGGAAGCTGCGTCCTGCGCCATGGTCAACATCGCATCGGTTACCCCTGCCAGGGCGCTAACCACGACGATGGGCCGTTGTTCGAGGCGGCCAAGCACGATGTCGGCTGCGCGTTCAATCGCGGTTCTGTCCTCTATCGCCGTCCCGCCAAATTTCATTACGATCATGTGCGCTCCTTCCCTGCGCCTGCCCAGAAATACAAAACCCACCAGCCTTGGCGGCGGTGGGTTCTTAGATCGTGTCCTGGAAAGTTGCTCTAGGAACTATTGCCGATCTGTCGCCCGCCCGCCGAAGAAACCGATGTTCTGGTTCGCACACTTGTCCCTGATGTTGTTGTGCTGCGCTCTCCGAATTTGAGGCGGAAGACGGACATGAGGTTTGAGTACTGTAGGCCAAGTCGGCAACCGGAGTCAAGTTCCTTTTTCCGGTAGCGGCCCGGGGTTGCGGCCGATTATTAGGAAAACTCCGGTTGAGCCTGGTTTTGAAGGGGCGAACTTCAGGCCGTCCCTAAGTGGCGCAAAATCATGTCGGCTTTACAGCTGCTGAAAAAGTTGAGTTCGACGCGTTCTTGAAGCGACGCACCTTTGGCTTAATCAGAGTCTTTAATTAGACTCCCTGATGGGTATCGGTTATTAATCCGAACAAAGCGAAATCACCGAGGCTTTTCACAAGAGCCTGAGATGACACAATCGAAAGGCGTTCACGATGCACCGAAAATTCCTGAATCTTATTTCTCTTATGATGGCATCTTAGCTACCCGGCGTGAGCACACAGCACCGCTCAGATCACGAAACTCACAATTGCCGGGTCACCTGGAACTTCGAATAATGACCGGAGACAGGGCATTAAACCGTAACCCACCTAAGTGACTCATGTGAGAATTTTCTTGACAAGTGTCCGGGCTCTAGAGGTATAGTTCGCTCGATCTTCGACTTATTACTCATCCTCGCGGAATTATCTGGCTGAACGATCCTGGGTTCCCTGGGCTCCGAAATCTCAAATCTAGCAAGGGAGGATACTCCCATGTCGCGCTTCCTTCGTCTAGCACTGCGCATTTCCCTGTTTGTCTCCCTGATTGCCATACTACTCAGCCCGCAAGTTGGGCACGGCCAGTTTATTCCAGCCGACCCTCCTTCCTCCTGCCCTACCTCCTCCTGCCCTACCTGTCCCCCTAATCGTTGTACCCAGCAGGAGAGTTACCTGAACTCATCCATCAGCCTTACGGAAGGTAATGCCGACCACGAGTACCTTGGCGGTCAAGTTCGCAGCGGCTTCGGAACAACCCTCGCCCTCGACATCTCCTACAACACGTATGACGCGGATGGCTCGCGCAACATGTTTACCAAGCAGCCGGGCGAGATTGATACAGTCATGGGTTATGGCTGGACGCATATGTTCAACGACTTGCTGTTCACCCAGCATGGCGGCGACATGTTCCGCCTAGCGCCCGATGGGCGCATTACCCGCTTCGCCCTGCAGAACAACGGCACCTACCAGACATCCCCCGGGTATTTTGAGACCCTGGTCCAGAACAACGACGGCTCGTTCGACCTGACCACCAAGTATCAGACTGATTATCACTACGCTGCCGTACCTAATACTCCATTCTTCCTGGGAACTGGGCCGGTGATGCGGCTGATGAGCACTACGGACCGCAACAACAACGTCACCAGTCTTACCTACAGTGCCGCCGGAGATATGACGACTGTAACCGACACTTATGGCCGCACTTTTACCTATGGGTACAATAGCAATCATCATGTGAGCAGTGCGACTGATCCGCTGGGAAGGACTACTACTTTCGGTTATGACACGACAGGCCACCAGCTAACCACAATAACCGACCCGAACGGCAAGACAACTACCTATACTTACGACACTTCCCTTCACCACGTTACCGCCAAGACCGACCGTGATGGCAGGTTATTCACCTATACCTATCAGAACCATCTGCCTTACTCAGAACTCGACAGCATGGGCAATCCGTTCTACTCGCTTACCAATCCGCTCAACTGGGCAATTAATCTGGCCCAAACCTGGGCCAACTATGTGCGGGTCTATACCCCTTCCACGACCTCCAAAACGGATGGCCGTGGCCATGTCTGGCAATACAGCTACGATAGCAACGCCCACCCGCTGGTAGTGACCGCCCCGGACGGCACCGTCACTACCTATACCTATGATCCGGGCACCCTCCAGGTTGCTTCGGTCACCGATGCCAACGGCCACACCACAAGCTATGGCTACGACACCCAGGGCAACATGCTCACCCGCACCGACGCTCATGGGTACACTACAACCTATACCTACGATGCCACATTCAACCAGATGCTTAGCATGACGGACCCTCAGGGCCGGGTCACAACCTATACCATCGACGGGCATGGCAACCGGACCAGCGAGACTGACCCGCTGGGAAAAACTGCACAGTGGACCTACGATTCGCATGGCAATGTCATTTCGAACACCGACAAGGACGGCTACACCACCAACTACTCTTACGACTCGTATGGAAACCTGACAACCGTGACCGACCCCCTCAACGAAGTCACCAGTTATACCAATGACATCATGGGTAACCGGCTGTCGATGACGGACGCCGACGGCAATTTCACGAGATATCAATATGACCCGCTCGACCGGCTCACTCTGATAACCGACGCTCTCAATAATTTGAAGCAGTACTTCTACGACGGAGAGGGCGATAAGACCGAGGTAGTTGACGAAAACGGACACGCCACCAGCTATACCTACGACCTGCGGCAGCGAGTGGTCACCGTAACCGATGCCCTGGGCGGAACAATAAGGTATACCTACGATGGCAATGATAATAAATTGACCACGACCGACCAGGATAGGCATACCACCAGCTATACCTACGACGTGCAGAACCGTCTGACCGTGGTTACGGACGCGCTGTTACACAACACTACCTACATGTACGATGGCGTTGGCAATCTGATCTGCGAAACCGATGCCGATGGGCATCAAACCTGCTATAGCTACGATCAATTAAACCGTCGCACTCGGCGCACAGACGCCCTCAATGAGGTCACGACGTGGAACTACGATATGACGGGGCTAGGCGGTTGTCCTACCCCTCCCGGCCCCTGCAGCGGTCCGACTCTGGGCTCCAGCCTGATCACCAAGCAGACCGACGGCAATGGAAAGGTCATCTACTACGCCTATGATGGCTTGGACCGCCTGATCATCGAGGACCACAAACAGGGCAACACCAACTACGAGATTGATCCCAACGACGCGGTCACGTACTACACCTATGATCCCAACTCCAACCGGCTGGTCTGGCAGCAACCAGACGGGAACATAACCAACTACACCTACGATCAGGTGAATCGTATGCTCACGATGGTGCAAGTGCAAACCGGCGACACCACCACGTGGACCTACGATCCATTTGGCAATATCCACACCATCACGGCCCCTGACTTGAACGTCACCACTTACACCTACGACGTGCTGAACCGCAGGATTTCGGAAACCGACAGTGACGGGCCGCTTAATACCACCTCTTACGACGCCGTGGGGAATGTGATCGGCACCACCGACGGCGACGGCAATCTGACCACCTACAACTATGACGGCTTGAACCGGCGTATCACCATGACCGACCCGCTGGACAAGGCGACGCAGTATTTCTACGATCCGGTGGGCAACCTGCTGCGAGTGCTGGATCGCAACGGGAATCCCACCACATACACCTACGATGCCGACAATCGGCGCATTACGATCACGGACGCGCAGCCGGCGACCACTACGTTCCAGTATGACGGGGTCGGTAATCTGACTGCAATTACGGATGCGAACGGCCACATCACGTCCTTTGGCTATGATGCGGTCAATCGCAAGATCTCGGAAACCTATCCCGACTTGTCCAATAACACCATCAACTGGACCTATGACATGGTCGGCAACGTGATGACCCGAACTGACCAGAAGTTGCAGCTTACGACCTACAGCTACAGTGACCTGTACTACCTGAACAGCCGGAGTTATCCCAGCGGCATTGACAGTTTCACCTATGACTTGTCGGGCCGAGTACTTACCGGCAATACGACTCGCGGCATCGGCTGGAACGAAAGCTTCCAATATGACGGATCTGACCGTCTGATACAGAGTGTTCAAAACAGCAAGACGATTTCCTATGTCTACAACATTCCCGGACGCACGCGCACGCTGACTTACCCCGGCGGCCGGGCCATCACCGAGCAGTGGGACTACCGGCCACGGCTGGTGAACGTTAACGATGGCGGCCAGACTGCGATTGCGCAGTATGCCTACGACGCGTCAAATAACGTCCTCACGCGCGGCTACCGCAACGGTACAGTAGCGACCTCGACTTACAACGCCAACAATTGGGTTTGCTCGCTCCAACACACCACCTCCGGCAATAACCTCATCGTCGCCTTTACCTATGCCTATGACAATGAGGGTAACAAGTTTTACGAGCAGAAGCTGCATGAACTCGGACGCTCCGAGGCTTATACCTACGATTCCGTTTACCGCCTCATCGACTATCAAGTTGGGCAGCTCTCCGGTTCGCCGCCACCGGACTGCCCAGGTGCGTTGGGCGTGTCGATGCCCATCACTCAGACCGCCTACAACCTGGACAAACTCGGCAACTGGAACAGCAAGGACACGGACGGCGTCATCCAGACGCGCAGCCATAGTCCATCGAACGAGATCAGCACCATCAATACGACTTCTGTGGTGAGCGACTTCAACGGCAACACTACCAACTATGGTCCGGATGGCTACTCCTATGACGAAGAGAACCGGCTGATCAAGGCAACCTTCGGAGCACTCAGTACTCTGGGTCAGTACCAATACGACACGTTTGGGAGACGTGTGTCGAAGCTCGACAATCTCGGTGTCCAGACGCTTTACTACTATGACGGATGGCGCACTATCGAGGAGCAGTCCTCGACGGGCGCAACCCAGGCTACCTACGTCTTCGGCAACTACCTGGACGAAGTGCTGACCATGGATCGCGGCGGCCACACCTACTACTATCACCAGAACGCGCTGTGGTCGGTCTACGCTCTCAGCAACAGCTCGGGAAATGGTATCGAAGGTTATTACTACGACGCCTACGGCTATCAGACTGTCGTACTGCCAGGAGAGGATGGCATCCTGGACTTCGACTCGGACGACGTATATGTACCTGGCGCCAGAAGCTCAGTCGGCAATCCATTCCTGTTCACCGGCCAGCGCTTCGATCCGGAAACTGGGTTGCTGTACTACAAGAATCGGCACTACTCCATTTCCTTCGGCCGGTTTCTGGAGAGGGATCCTATCGATTACGATACGGGGGACATGAACCTCTACGAGTATGTTCAGGGCAGGCCGACGTTTGCGACAGACCCCACAGGGCGGGATACCGTCACAAGAAACGAAGATGTTCCGAAAGGCGCGAAATGCTGCTGTACTAAACCGGATTGCTTCATCGAGGTACAGTTCTTAAAGAAAGGAGATACGTTTTCGACCAAGTACACCTCTGGGACGGAACAAAAGGCAAAGAGCGTACCCGTCGGCTATGAAGGGGACTACTCGAAGGGCAAAATCGACGTTGTCGGCAGTGATCCGAAAGAATTCTACGTATACTACGAAGCTCCAGCGGTCATTACTCTTAAATCTAAGAAGGGCGCGGACGTAAAGGGGTGTCACCTTGCGCAGGACGTTGTGGACCGATACGGCAGACATGAAGGAAAGAACGTGGACCTAGGTTCTACGTCGGATCGTGGCTACTATTCCAGCAAGGCCGACAACATTTATTATGGCGGCTGGTGGTTCTATGACGCGGCATACAAGGAGTCGTGGGGGCCAATGAAGGACGATGTCTGGCAGAAGTACTTCTTTCAGGCCCACACGCTGGTGGAAGAAGCGCCTACAGTGGACGTGTACTGGGGGTTCTATTACGAAGCCGATCTCGATAAGAGAGAATTCACGAAGAGCGACCGGTTTGAGCAGGGTACGCGACTCGCCAACCCATTTACTAAATGAACGATGTCACGTGAAAGTTATACATAAGCGAGAAAGTGGACTTAAACGCGTATCGCATTGGGAAGGGCATGGGTGGGTCTAGGAACGATATGCCCGTACCGTCGAGACCAACGCCGGAGACGAGATCACTTTTAGTGCGTCAGGTTCCGCAGAAATTAAAAGCAGAATAGTGGCTGCAACGAAATACAGGCCGGTAATCTCGATCAGGAATGGCAGACCACCGGAGAGCCCCGCCGGGTCCCCACTCATTCGCGGTTTTCGAATGAGTGGAGGGTCGGCCCTCTGTATGGGAATCCGCGGTGGCTTACTGTCCCTTATTTATGTTTGAGCCGTGTGATTCGGCAGATTTTGGCGCAGGCGGACTGGCTTCCTTCGGCGGCCAGGGCTGCGATTCAAAGCTCAATAGTTGTGATTCCAGCAGCCATTGCAGATTGGCCCTGGCATTGTTTTTGAGAAAGCTTTGGCAGGTTGCCGACGGCGTCTGCGGCGTGCTGAGATCTGCTGCACATTCCTTCACGGGCGTGAAGTTTCGGCCGTCGCTCCACAAACTTGTCCCGGAAATGAAGGCATGTTCCAGGCTGGTACGCGTCATCTTCTTCAATTCCGCATAACTCAGATCCTGATCAAGCACGCCTCGCAGAAACTCCTGGGTCATGTCGGACCGAGAAACGCCTTCGTCATCGGTCGCCAGCGCCACTGGAACTCCGGCGTGCATGTACTGGCGTAGCGGGTGGCGATCACCCTGGATTCCCAGGATCGTCGCATTGCTGGTCAGGCAGATTTCAATCATCACGTTGCGTTGCACGAGTTCGGCAAGCAGCTCGTACGGGCGGTCTTCATAGAAGACATCCATTCCGTGTCCGATGCGCTCGGCGTTACCGGTCTCAACCGACGCGCGAATGTGAAACGTTAATTCTTCGGGTGTAACCATGCCCTGCGCCAGTTCGCCGGCATGCAAGGCGATGTGCACCTTGGGATAAACGCTGTGCAGATATTGCAGCATCTGCATATGCAAGGCGAAATCGCGCCTGGCCACATACCACTCCTCAGGCTGAACCAGGTTGATTCCTACGAAGCGGGGATCGGCGCCAGCCACCTCGAATCCCAGTACCATTTGCGCGAAGACAGTCTCTTTAGGCAGACCGCGCAAAACCATGTACTGATACCGCTGGATAATCTTGCATCCCGGGTCGGGCTGGAGAGTGGCGCAGCGTAGTGCGGAATTGCGGATAGCCTCGGCGTCGTTCATCTCCTGGCGGGCCGCGGTTACCACTTGCGCTATGCCATTGGCCAGGAGTTTGTCACGCTGGCGCGAAAAATCATCGTCCCAGCCCGTCCGATTTGCCAAAGCTGTAACTTCCGGGAAAGCTGCCGCATGCATCAGTTCCTGATAGACCTCGTGCTGCGAGGCGGCGCGAGCAGCGGTTTCAGCCAGCATTCTGCCGGTGTTGCCGTAGCTTGCCAGGATGAACTTGTCGAAGGTATCAAAGAATTGGTCGTGCCCCGATAGTCCAGAGAGTTCCCACTTACGCATGGAGTAGGCATCCACCATGTTGCGATACAAAAAGCGGTCGGTGAGCGCTTGGCGGGCGGGCACCGTACCTTTTTCGCCGCCACAAGGTGGATCGCTAAGATAGAAGCTGACCGGGTCGACGCACAAACCTTTCTCCGATGCCCAGTCAATGAAGGATTCCGCATAAATAGCGCCGACGAGGTGGTTGTGCAGGTCGCCCCCCTTAGGCATCTGGCGCAGAAAAGCCAGCAGCTGATTGGGATTTTTGCGGATGCTCTGAAAGTAATACTCGGTCCGTGCTTCATTGGAAGCATTGCCGGAGTCGACTGCAATGCAGACGATCGGGCCCATTAACGCTGCCACTACAAGCAAAGCCCTCAAACTGGTGCTGTTCAGCTTCATTGCTGTATTCATGCGCCTCAATCCATCGGTTTTGAGTAAACCCCAACAACGTCGTTTCAAAAGCTGCTCTTAAATCTGGCGCGATCGATCTGCTCTCCATTTCTCTTCTCACCGGTCAACCGAATGGATATACCATCAACTTGGTATAAGCAATGAAATTCAGCTTTAGGTTTGCTGATTCCTGGTTTGCTCGCGACGTAGATGCCAGTTCAGAGTAGTGAGCAGCGATCCAGGACAAGCTGGTTCCACGCCAGAAACCCGTATGGAACACGCCTCATCGGTATCTCGACTGCTGGGCCCACCCAGATTCGAAAAGGCAATGTACGGGAAACCTTACCAGGTATATAGTGCGGGACTGCGGACAATCAGCAGGAAAGAACAGCCTGGCGGTTCGTCACGGTAGAGGAGATGCGAACTATGGCTTACATTGCACCGGATCCCGAATCTTACCAGAACACGGTTGTTGGCAGTGGACAATGCGTTGCATACGTGCAGCAGGCTAGCGGAGCGCCGTTAACCTCGGGATGGAGTCAGGGATCCCAGGTAAGAGGCAACGCGGACATTCAGACTGGCACGGCGATAGCCACCTTCAACAGCGATGGGCAATATACCGACAGTACGGATGGAACCTCTCATGCCGCCATTTACATAGGCCAGAATGGCGTTGGGCTTCAGGTGTGGGATCAATGGAAAGGCCAGCCGGTTCATCAACGCACGATTCGCTTTCAGGGCGGAGCCCCGGGAGTGAAGCCGGTAAATGATGGAGACGCCTTCTATGTTATCGATTGAGCATTCGCTGGCTTGGGCGTTCCTTTGGTTGTCCCTGGCATTGGTTGATTCTTCTGCTGCTCTGGCTCAACAAAAGCAGCTCCCCGCGCCGGTGGTCTGCCCGACCAGCATCACGGTCGATGAGACGGCCGGACCAGTGTCAGGCTGGACCGTCGTACCGGCTAAAGGTCAAAACAGATTTGAACGCATCTCGGTTTATAACGTCGGAGCTGACAAGCAAGAATTCGACCTTGCTCCTGACCATCAAAAACAAAACGGTACAAGAGTCACACAGACTTGGGATTTGAAAGGGTATCGAACGCTGAGCCTTTTTATGCGTTGCCGCTATCAGGAGACCTCGGTAGTTCTGCTGCGGGAGTTGAAGCCGGACGTCGATACTTGTACTCTGCGATTCACGATCGACGCTAAGGGAAATATCACCGGAGAGTCGAACATGGAATGCCGCTAGGAAGCCGGCGGTAAATGCCGATGGCAGTTCCGTTGCCGGATGACGGGACGCGTCAGATGATTTTGGTCTCTAGCTCCTCCCAACGGGCATAAAGCTGGTCGAGGTGCTGCTGCGCCCGTTGGAGTTCGCTTTGGGCCACCACCAGTCGCTCGGCATTGCTGGCAATGGATGGATCTTCATAGGCGGCACGTGCTGCCTTAAGCTGCTCTTCGGCTTCAGCGATGCGCTGCTCAAGAGTTGCGTACTCACGAGCTTCGAGGTAGGAGAGCTTCTTTTTCGGGGCAGGAATCGCCTCTGAGGAGGCGCCAGCGCCGCCGCCACGGTTAAGTGTTTTTGCAACTGACTTGACGCCGCGTTCCTGTTCCTCCTGCCAGGCTTCCCACTGCGAGTAATCGGCGAAGCGTCCGGCCGCGCCCAGGCCGTCGAGCCCCACGACGGTAGTCGAAACGCGATCCAGCAGGTAGCGATCATGGGTCACGAGTACAAGCGCGCCGCGGAACTCCAGCAAACTCTCCTCCAGCACCTCCAACGTGGGAATGTCAAGGTCATTGGTGGGCTCGTCGAGCAGCAGCACATCCGCCGGTTGCAGCATGAGCCTGGCTATCAGGACACGGGCACGTTCGCCTCCGGACAAGCGGCCCACCGGCTGATTCAGTTGCTCGCCGGTAAACAGGAAGCGCGCCGCCCATGAGGCCACGTGAATCACGCGATCCTGATAGATTACCGAGTCGCTGTCAGGGGCGAGGGCGCGGCGCAGCGTTGCATCAGGATCGAGTACGCGATTCTGATCGAAGTAGACAATTTGTAGCGCATCAGCGGTGAGAATGTCTCCGCCAGTCGGCGCCAGATCTCGCGAGAGGAGCCGCAACAAAGTCGTCTTGCCACTGCCATTGGGTCCGACCAGACCGACCCGCATTCCGGCGGTAAGAATGAAGTCGAAATCCTGAAACAGAGTGCGGCCGCCAATGTCGAAACTAACATTTTCCAACTCAATCAGCCGTCTGGTCTTGCGATCGGTGGCGGAAAAATCGATATCCGCGCTGGCCGTACGGGTACGGGCCTGCAAGTCGGCCAGTTCACCGATAAGTTGATTCGCCTTATCGATGCGCGCCTTCGACTTGGAAGTGCGTGCCTTGGGTCCGCGGCGCAGCCACTCGATTTCGCGGTGTACTCGATTCTCCAGCGCTTCCTGATGTTTGGCCTGGGCATGCAGGAACGCCTCTTTTTCTTCTAGCAGCTTGCTATAGTTGCCACCGACCCGCAGCAGTCCGTCAGGATAGGCGCGATTCAACTCAACCATCGCAGTGGCGACGTTCTCCAGAAAGTAACGGTCGTGGCTGACTACCACGGAAGCAAAGGAGGCCGACTGGAGAAGATCTTCCAGCCACTCGATGGCCGCGAGATCGAGATGATTGGTGGGCTCATCCAGCAGCAGGATGTCGGGCTGCTGCACCAGGGCTTCAGCGATGGCCAGGCGCTTACGCCATCCGCCGGAAAGCGACTCCGCGGCAACGTCGAAGCTCTCGAAGCCGGCACGTCCGAGGGTTTCGGCCAGGCAGGCCTGCCATTCGTCGGCCGGAACCGCGGAGCGTTTGAGGGCCGCCTCGATTACGGTGCGCACGGTCTGACCGGCGGCGAACTGCGACTCCTGCTGCACATGGCTGAGACGGGTGCGCTTGCGCAAAGCTACTTCCCCGCCATCGGGCTCGATCGCGCCGGAGAGAATTTGCAATAGCGTCGATTTGCCTGAGCCATTGGGCCCGATCAGTCCAATGCGTTCACCTTCGACAATAGTGAAGGCGATGCTTCGGAACAGTGGAGTGGCCCCATAGCTTTTCGAGATACCTTGTGCGTTGAGAATGGGTGGCAAGTCGTGCAGCTTCCTCTAAGTTCCGCTGTGGTTAAGAATAGCAGGGGATGCGGCCCGCCAAGTTTCGATCCGGCCGTGGCGCGGCACTACGAATTTGGTATTTCGGGAAGGCGGCCTGCAAGACGAAGTTAGGGTGAGAGGCGGCTTATGGTCAACTGGTAGCTCTGGCTTTCAGAATCGTAGAGCAGCCGCCAATAGAGATTACTGCCCGATGCCGCAAGGACTCGCGACAGTAGGGCTCGGGCTGGTACTTCTGTCCCGCCGACCGCAACCGGTTCACGCCCAGCGAGACTCTGGGCTAAGCCGTTGATCGTGACTGAAATCTGGCGCTGCCGGCTTAGCTTATGGCAGATTAGGGCAATTGTTTCAGCTACACTCCTCCGCTCTGAAGCGAGGGTAATGGTGGTGTCGAGAATGGGATGCTGCCCGGAGCTCTCACCTTGCGGGTCGCGGATGCCTACTCCGACCAGGGCGAAGCTGCCCTCCCGTTCCTGGCGCAGCTCAAACTCTCCGGCGGCGTTACCCTGGTTATTGGCATCCACCAGAAAGGCCAGAACCATGTGTTCATCGGGGCGGCTATCCGGAGTTGGACCACCATCAAACTTTACGCTGAAGCCTTCTTCCACATTCGTTTCAGCATTTGCATGGCGACGTAGCGGAATCGGTGGCTGAGCAGACGATCCACTTATCTCCCGCGGATATTGCGGATCTTCGCAGTCCACAATCCAGCCATACTTCGCCTGTAATGCATCTACCGCCTGCAATAATGGACGAGGCCCGGTTGCATTTATATGAACGATCTGGCCAATTTCATAAATCAATGGCTTCTTCATACTGGAGGCGGCTGGCGAGGCATTCTGAGAGAAGCCTTGAGAAGCCAGTAAAACCAAGGCTAAAGGAAAACAATATTTGCCGAATCTCATAGCCAGCCCAGTCTTACTTAAGGATGCTTTCCCTGAGTCTATCCAAGGGAAATCTTTAAAACGCTCCGTTATCCTGATCTTTCGGGACTAAACAGCTTGCTAAACAAATTCGGAAAAGCAGATCCCTCGCCGGCTGAAGCCGGCTCGTGATGACAAAAGTTAAGGGCTTGAACGCGCCGCTGAAGCGGCGCACTACCCGAACGGAGCGCTGCGGAGAGTTTTTCAGCAAACTGTAAAGCCGACATCATTGTGCGCCACTTTCGAACTGCCTGAAAGGCCGCCCCCTTCAAATCTTAGACTTAATCAGGGTTTCGTTGGCACTCATCACGGATTAGACGGCTTCGAACAGTAATCGGCACAGCGAATACAAAAAGATAGGGCACGGATGGGAATCCGTGCCCGGTGGAAGTGGACGCCGCCGGAATGCGGTGGCGGACAATCATTTCAGTCTTACGGACCTGAAGTGTAGGTGTATTGGTTGTACAACCACTGGCCTCCAACGTAGGAGTACAGGGTTACGTAGATGGTGGTGTTGTTGGCCGGCAGGCTATATACCGTAGTGGTCAACACGTTGCCCAGGTTTCCAGACTGATAGTAATCGTTACCGCCCACGGTGCTGCCCACATCCAACCAGTACGACGTAGCCCCGCTGCCCGCGCTCCAGTTGAAGGTGGCGACATTACCGCTCAGGGTCGAACCCGGAACTGGGCTGGTGATGATACCGAGCGATGCACCCGAGTTAAACGCTGTGTAGGTATAAGCGTTGCTGAGCCAATTTCCACCTACCAGCGAGTAGAGGGTCACGTAGACGGTACTACCGTCCGTCGGCAGCCCGTTGACTGTGACGGTCAGTACATTGCCCAAGTTCCCCGATTGATAGTACTGGTTGCCACCGGCCACATTGCCAATGTCAAGCCAGTAAGCGGTAGCGCCGGCGCCTGCCGCCCAGTCGAAGGTCACGCTGCTGCCGGTGAAGGTAGAACCTGGCGTGGGAGTAGTAATTACGCCCTGTGCCCCACTGCCACCGAACGCAGTGTAGGTGTATTGGTTATTCAGCCAATTCCCACCTACCAGAGAGTAGAGGGTCACATAGACCGTACTGCCGTCTGTCGGCAACCCAGTCACTGTCTTGGTCAGTATATTGCCCAGGTTTCCTGACTGATAGTACTGGTTGCCACCGGCGCTGCTGCCGGCATCGATCCAGTAAGCCGTGGCACCTGAACCTGCACTCCAACTGAAGGTCACGCTGCTGCCAGTCAGGGTTGAGCCCGGAACCGGCGAGGTGATCACACCTTTGGTCGAGTTCGGATTGTAGGCGGTGTAGGAGCTATCAACATAGCTCCAGTTTCCATTGACGAGGTAGTACAGGCGCGCCCAGACGGTGCTTCCGTCGCTAGGCAGCCCGGGGACAGCCATGGCCAGAATCGTACCCAGGTTGCCGGATTGGTAGTAGACGTTGCTGCCCTGGGTAGGACCGATGTCCAGCCAGAACTGAGCGCCGGGAACCGGGAACCAGCGGAAGGTCATGGAGGTACCGGTCAGCGTCGTCCCATTTACCGGAGAATAGATTCCCAGGGAACTGGCATTGTTGCCGGCGTAGACCGTTTGTACGTTGGAGGTTCCTAAGCTGTAGTTAATGTCCGTGTAGGTAGCGGTGATGGTATGGGTACCAGCAGAGAGCGAACTAGTTGCCATGGTCGCGGTCCACAGACCATAACCTCCCTGTCCTGAAGTAATCGTCTGCGGCTGGCCGGTACCGATTAAGGTAGCGCCGTCATAGAAGTTCACGACACTTTGGTTCGGGGCATAGGTCGCGTTGGTTTGGTTAGGCGTCAGAACTGCCGCGAAGGTGTAGTTCTGTCCGGAATTACCGGCTGTCTTAGCGGTGAGAGCTATGGTCACCGTGCCTTGGGTAACCGTTTCCACGAACACGGGCGACGTGCTGGCCATGAAGGTGGCGTTGCCGCCGAAGATCGCGGTGATGTTATGGGTTCCACCCCAGAAGGCAGCTCCGGAAGCGGGTCTAAAGGTAGCTGTGTGGGCCGCACCGACAGTACCGCTGCCTAACATGGTCGTCCCGTCGTAGAAGGTGACGGTACCTGCCGTGGGGCCGGCTCCGCCCGCCACGGTAGCGGTGAAGGTTGGCCGTCCATTGAGGGTGGTTGGGTTCGCACTCGAGGTTACGGTAGTTGTGGTTGCCGTACCCGTACCTACGGTGACTGCCACTGCGGTACTGGTAAGTGAACTGTAGTTGGAATCACCCGAGTAGCTGGCGGTTATCGAGTTCGCACCGGTTTGAGTAATTCCGGTCGTTGACCCAACTGCCGTTGCCCCGTAGGTGTAGATGTTTCCGCTGAAAGAAACCGTGGGAACGACAGTGGCTGTACCCAGCACGGTAGAGGTTGTGGTGTCGGTGAAGGTTACGGTTCCAGTTGGTCCGGAACTTCCTGACCCAGAACCAGTAAGCGAGGTGAGGCCGCCGAACGTTGCCGTCAAGGTATCGGCAAAGCCCGAATTAATCAGGGTCGCTCCAGCGGTCAGCGTCAGGGTGGGGGTAAGAGGCGTGACCGTTATGGTAGCCGGCGTGGCTGTGGTCGCCTGGAAGGTTGCATCTCCGGAATAGGATGCGCCGATCTGATGAGTGCCTCCGGTCAGGGTGGGGCTTTGAGCAAACATGTAGTCGTAAATACACGAGGTGCTCGGTATAACTCCCGCCACCAGCCAGCCATTCCCGTTTGAATCCAGCGAAACCGTGCCCACAGGGTTGCCGTTATCTGTGATGGCCACGGTGCCGGTGGGAACACCTTGCTGAGAGTTTCCGGCTACCGCAATCTGAACATCAACCAGCTGCCCATAGGTGAATGAGTTGCTGGGGCTGATAAGGCAGGTGGTGGTCTGGGTTATAGACTGCGGCGTGATCGTGATGGTGCTGCCTTCCGAGTTTACGGTTACTTGCACTGGAGCAGACAGGCTGGAAGCGAAGGTACTGTCACCTCCATATCGGGCCGTAACCGTATAGGTGCCACCTGGCAGGTTAGGCAGGCTGGCCGAATACGATCCTCCGCTCAGGGTTGCGAATGCCCCCGGGCCGCCGGGGCCACCCGTGTTCGGATTCACTACCCAGCCAATCGCTCCCTGGCTGACGATGAAAGCAACATCGCCGGTCGGAGTACCTGAACCGGAGCCCGGCGAAACCGTGCCGCTCAAGGTGACGGCAGTTCCGTGATTGATGCCACTGGTTTGCGAGAGGTTCAGCGTAGTGTTCGAACTGTTAAAGACAACGTTATTCCACTGGTTCGACAGGTTGGCGGCGTTCGGCGAGCCCAAGCCGGTGGCCATGTCGTAACCGGTGCCCGCGTTGAAACCGATCTTGGCTTGCGTCAATGCGGCGGTACAACTGGAGCCCGCCAGGCCGCAAATCAGATTGTTCCCCAGCGTGATGTCCTGGAACACGCAGTTGGAGCCGGGACCCGGAGGTCCTGACGAATTGCAATTGGCGGTGTTCTGGGCTGCTGCCAAAGAATAGTAAATGTATCCGGGCATGCCCTGGCGTCCGCCATTGGCTTGATCGATCAGCGCCTGGATGCCTGCCATACTGGGAGCAGCTACGGATGTGCCACCTACTATTCCAGCATCCGCCAAGGCTCCGTTACTGGCAATCTCGCAAACGCCTTCACTGCAGAAGAACGTGCCATCGTGTCCCGAGGCTGCATTCAACGAGAGGTCGGGAGTTAAGCGATGTGGGACTCCGGAGATGAGGGGCTGCGGATACTGCATCTGCCCAACCGTCGCAGTTGCCGCTGCTCCGGTACCGCCGCCGCCGGAGAAGGCGATGGTGGGAGCGGAGGTACAACCGAAACCCTGGAAGTGAGAGGTATAACCGGTGAAGGTAAGTCCGGTGACCAGTCCGCCGCTAATCACGGAAGTTGCAACCGGCTCAGCCGTGCAGCCCCCGCCGGTGAAAGTCACGGTGGGAGCGGAGGTGTACCCGCTGCCGGGATTGGTGATGTTTACGCTGCTGACCCACAGGCCAGTCGCGCCATTACCCAGAGTCAAAGCCGGGTCGGATGAATTATTGATCCCGGGCCCCTGCTGCCAGGAAGGCCGGAGGTAATAAGCACTGATGCCTCCGCTGCCCGACCACAGATCGCTGCCAGAGTCGCCGGTTGGAATGGGGCTGGCAACTCGGGATTCGTTCCATGGATACTCGGGAATGTAACTCAGAGCTGAATTTAGGTAAAGCGAGTTGTTGGTTGCGCTCCAGTAAGTCGAGTATCCAGCGCCTTGATCGCCATAGAACTCAGTGCCGCCGACCGCCACGCTGTAGGGAGTGGAAGCCTCGGCGCCGGTGGCATAACCGGAAACCTCGTAGGTTTGACTTCCCTGAAGATCGCAGCCGGCTGGGCCGCCGTCACCGGCAGCGACGAAGACGCTAATGCCCTGGGCGGCCGCCTGTTCGAAGATCTGATTGTTGAATTCATTGCCACCGGCACCTTCGACGGCTTCGCACGAGCCGTAGCTGATGCTCATGATATCGGCAACATTATTCTCGACGATATATTCGATGGAATTGGTAATTCCATCCACGGTGAAGGTTGGAGTTCCAATCACAAACTTCACCGTCGCATTCGGGGCAATTCCACCCGAGATCTCGACGTCAAGATCAGACTCGCCATCGTCGCCGGGCTCGGTTCCGTTGTCCTGTCCCGCATGAATGAAAATCGGATCATTGGGAGGAAGATTGAACAATTGACGATAGGTCTGAACATCGCTCATCAGAATGTCAGAACGTCCGACGATGGCGATGGTCACGCCGGTACCGTTGATTCCAGCCTGCAGCAACGGATTGGTGTTGTAGATAGTAGCGAAATCGGAAGGACCCACGTAATGCACGCTGGAGCTACTGGTATAGGCGGGACCGAGCTTAAGATTGTTCTGCAGCTCGCTTAACTTCTCGACATCCACCATATGACTTTTGCGGAAGAAGTTATGCAATCCGTTGACGCCGGCGATTACCGGAGCCAGGGCCTCGGGAACCGAGATGTCGGTGGCGGCGGAAACATGGGTTTCGCCGTCTACCTGATAGGAGTGCATCGAAGTCTGGAAGGCACGTTCCACCTGACCTGAAGTTCCGCTGAACTGGATGACTCTCTTACCCTTGGTGACGTTCTCCACCGTGAAGCCTTGTTTGGTGAGCCATGCGGTAACCTTCTGGATGTCATCATCATGAGCTCCGAAGGCATTGCCAAACTCTTCCGGCGTTACCCACTGATGGTAGTTAATCGTCCGTTTGTCCTGCTGCTCGTCCACAATGCGGCGTAGCTCGCGAGCCTGGTCGGGGCTGGAACGCAGCATCAGACGCATGCCTTGCATGGGAGTCTTGGGATCGAGACGGCCCATATCGCGGGCTTTTCCCGTCACCGCTGCGGTGGCCACGACTTGAGGCACGTGGCCATAAAGCGTGACACGTTTGGCATCATTTACTGGCTTGGTTACACGCGCTACCGGACGCGCATTGGTATACACGGTTGCGGCTAATAACGACTGCGAAAATAAAGACAATGCCAGAGAACACATGGCGACAGACAAGACTGTAGGGAAGTGGCGGACGTTTCTCATCAACTCTCCTCGGACGTTCGTATGGCAGTGCTTTCCTGGGGAAAGGGGCCAGATGCAGGAAAACTTGTACTAATTGGATTGCTTAGAGCAGGTAGGTGGGCGGAAACCAACTCTAATTGAGACAGAGCAATATCAGACTAGGAACCAGTCGTTGTCAAGAGAAAAACACAAAAAGATTCTCAATTCATCTACGACATTAGTAGTAGCGGTTTGGCCTGAGTGCACAACGGTGGCCAGCATTCTGCACTTAGTGGGGTCTACTTCCGAAAATGGAACGATACTACCGGCAAATCGAGGCACTCATAGCTAGTCCTATCGGATTGCTGCCGGTTCCATCGCTTCCGCTGGGAAGCACAGGACCGCTCGGGGCGAACGATTCGTAGCTGTTATAGTTACTGGTAGGTGGCGCGATACATTTCGTGTGCCGCGAACGTGTCCAGCTTTGACTCGGACAGAAAAGTCTCGCCGGCGGGCAGGCTTCCAGTGTGCCAACTGCAGAAGTATTAGTGCAAGTAGGAATGCAAGTCGCCAACAGAAATTCCTGGGGATTTTCCGATTAATCGGACGAAGCTAGATTAGAGGTGGTCGTAATGCCGGGAAATTGCAACCCATACGAGCAGAATAATGAGAGGCAGAAGTCTACCCTGGTATCAGGATGCCGTATCCTGCTTTGGTGGGGGGTGGTGCTCGCCGGGTCGCTGGCCTCGCCCGCACAAGTCGGCATGGAGGGGGGCACGCTAACAGGCACCAGGAATGCTGCGGAATTCCCGGGAGCATCCATCGTGGAACGCGTGCAGGCTGCAATCCGCGATTGTGGGCTGAAGCCGTGCGAAGTGTACATTCCGGCTGGAAGCTATAACAGCAGCCCTATTTCCAGCTGGAAAAACCGGGATGTTACCGGGACCCGCGTAGGAATTGCGGTTCCTTCCAATGTAGAGATTCGTGGCGCCGGGATAGGCCACACGATTCTCCATGTAGTCCGTTCCGGCTCCGATCCCACGGGCACGCTCTTGGCCAATGCTATCGAATCTGGCCGCAATATTCATATCCATGACATGACTATAACCTGGATAGATTCCAGTTCGAGCTACGACTGGGTCTCGATTTTCATCTGCCATGGATGCGAGCGGCTTGAGCTGGACCACCTCAGCTTGGAAGGGAATCCCAACAAGCTGGTTAATCTCCTGGATAGCACAGCCTCTAGTGTGCATGACAATACATTCGTGCTGCACTCGACTGGCTACGGACATGGGGACAATGCTTTGTCGTTCAGCCGCTTCGACCCCGCCCTATCAGTGGGTGGCGAAGCAGGAGTAGCTCGTGACAACCACTTTCGGCAGAGCGGCGATTACCGCACCTTCTCCATGCTGATTGTGGCGCAATCGGGGCTCTATGTTCACTCCAATGTTTTTGAAGCGCATCTTCCCCCTCCAGGAAACGCTACGGGCATCGAATCGGGACAGGATAATCTGGCTCGCCTGCCGGAAAATATAAAGATCAGCGGCAATATATTTCACGGCGCCAGCATTGCCTACGGAGGCGCTTCCAACTCGGAGATCAGCGGCAATTTTCTGGATCACGGAGACATTTACGTTGCCCTGCAATCGGGTACGACGGCTTCCCTGTCGGGACTAACCATCGCCGATAACGAGCTGCATTTTGGCAGTATCGCCATGGCCGGGCTGGAGCATGTCTTTACCGGCAGAAGCCTGATAACGCGCAATCGCGTGTTTGACGGAGGTATTGGTACGGGCAATTCCCTGGTGGCCGGCGATATCGAAGTAAGCTACAACGAAGTCAGGTATACAAAGGATCGCAGCGGCATCGAGTGCAATGCCTGCTCGGTGATGAGAGGTAACCTGGTGCGCGAGGTAGGCCAGGGCGGACCGGCGGACCATCATGCAGGGTACGTCATCGGCGGCGCCGTGGTTGATGTCAGCGACAACCTCTACATCGACGAGCAGCACGAGTACGATGCCGGCACGGTCTGTAGCGTGGCGAATCCGTCCTCGAGAACCTGCTTGTCGTCCGGCAAAAGCCGCTGGATCTGGGTGCGGGGCGGCGAATGGGGCTTCGGCTGGACGAATCGTGTGCTCCTTACTGACCGGGGCAACCTCTTCATACGCGCGTTCGTAACTAGTTCCCTGCTGGAACTGGACGACGAGGCGGATGCCTTACCCGCGGGCACACACTATCATCTGTCGCGCACTACCTCCCATGCCTTCGAGTTGAATAGTGCAGTGATCGAAAGGTTTGCTAACAATGTGGCAATCGCGACCACCGGCAGCTTTCGGAACGCGACCGTGCAGGAAAGTGGCACAGTTCGAATCCGCAGTTTATCCGGAAATGTCTTTCGTCCTTATAGCTGCCTGGGAAAATGCGCGGTCGATTACCGGTCAAATATAAGCGCGTCTGAATAAGTAGGATTCTGATGGCGGTTTCTGAGCAGCTAAGAGAAACCGCAGATCCCTCCGCTCCGGTCGGGATGACAAAATATGTAACGGCGGATACTTTCGCTCCGGTCGGAATTAACTAGAAGCCATCTCATGAATCCGAAACGCTTCTACCCCGAGTAACCTCAGGGGCCGAAGCCCGACATTCAAGACTCAGACGGCACGGCTGAAGCCGTGCCTTTCAAGTCCGATTTATAAGATAGCTTATACATATATGAAATCTCTGACCCATTACCCTGGAGAACAACCATTAGTAGACTTCGTTGACCTGGGTCTCGAATTCTTTTTCGGTACTTCCCGCTGTCTGATAGGATTCACTCAAGACCTCCTGGTAGACCTGCAACATAGCTTCGGCCATTTTGGCGGAAGTGAAGTACTGTTCGACGCGCGCGCGTCCGGCCTCGCCCATCTCCAGGCGAAGCTCCCGGCTGGAAAGCAAGAGTTGCAGCGACTCAGCCAACTCCTTCGCATTTCGTGGGGAAACTGTATAACCGGTTTTTCCGTGCTGGTTGACCCAAGGCACTCCAGTAGGAAGGGTGGTCGAGATGACTGGTTTACGGCAAGCCATAGCTTCCAGTTGGACTAATCCAAACATCTCCTGGTTGGTTATGGACGGAAGCGAGAAAACATCGCAAGCATGGTAATGAGCAATCAAGTCCGCTTCCGAAACTTGTCCCAGAAACTCAACCTTATCGGCGATTCCTATCTGTTTGGCCAGGTTTCTTAAGCAGTCCTCCAGAGGACCGGTACCCACGATCCGAAGACGCGCATTCACATTTTCCAGGGCGCGAATCAGGAATTCCACTCCTTTGTAGTAGACCAGACGTCCTACGAAAAGAACTGTGAGGGGACCGTTCCTAAGCTCATCAACCCTCTTGCGCCCGGCCTCGTCTAAGTCAAACCGGGCTACCGGAATGCCAAACGGAACTACGCGACACTTGTTTCGATATCGAGGCACGAATTTAGAGACTTCAATGTGTTGCGGCGTGGGTACCACGATGCAATTGGCCCGGCGATAGAAAGCATGCAGGAACTGGTTGTAGATGGTGCGAAAGACCGGTGGCAGAGGCCGCACGACGTCGCTATGAAAGTGCGCGATGACCGGAATATCCCGGTCGGCAAGCAAGGCCGACAATTCCGCCAGCGGGTTAGCGAGGTGAACATGGATCAGGTCGGCGTCAAACTTTTTCGCCCAAAGAGGAAATGACGGAGCAATCGGGCAGGACAAACATTTGCCCAGGCTGGCCGCTCGCGTGATCCGAAGCTTGCGGCTCTCATGCTCCGTGTGCCAGCGGGTGTTAGCCACCAGGACGTGGAAGTCCACCTGATCCGAAAGGCTCTCGCAGATTTCTTTCAGGACGGTCTCGATTCCGCCGACTACGGGATCGTAATACTTTCCAAGCTGTAGAACTTTCATGCCACCGCCTCCTGGAGCTGGGAAGCAATTACGCTGGACAGGACGCGATCGAATTGACCTGCCAGTTTTCTAGCAACCAGATTCTTCTGAATCCAATCGTGGCCGAGCTTACCCATGAATTTGCGCAGGGATTCATCTCTGCCTAAGGTCAGCATGTGGGCTGCGAGAACTTCGGTATCCAAAGGGGAGAACAGTAAGCCGGTTTCGCCGTGCTGCACCAACTCGGCTGGGCCCCACTTGTCGACGGCGATCACGGGCAAGCCACACGCCATCGCTTCCAGTACCGAGCGGCCCAAACCTTCCGGACCGCGGTTGGGCTGCACCAGCACGTCGAGATGGGAAAGCAGGTTCGGCACATCGTTTCGGAAGCCCACGAATTTCACCCGGTCGGCTAACGCAGGCGGCATTTTGCGGCGGAGTCCTGCTTCGTAACCCATCCCGCGCTCGGTGCGATAAGCGTTATTTCCGACAATCACAAACACTGCATTGGGCAGCTGGTGAAGGACTCTTGCCGCGGCATCCAGAAAAATGTCGTGCCCCTTGAGCGGTGTGATGGCGCCGACGATGCCGAACCAGATTTCATTCGGACTCTTGGGCAAGTCGGTGGGCGGTGATGTCTCGGGATGAAAGCGGCTGAGGTCGACGATGTTGTAAATGGCATGTGCCGGGAGCGAGGGAGAAACATACTCGCGGAATTGCGCCAGCACGTACTCAGAAATGCAAACCGCCAAGTCGCATCGCCGGGACAGGAGCGACAGCAACTTGCGGGACAGGAGACGCTGTTCCAATCCATCGCGCATATACCAGATCAAAGGAAGCTGCGGCTTGCGAGCGAGAGCACCGATCACGTGCGCCTTGACGGCATTGGTGATCAGAGCCGCAGGTTCGAGCTCGTCCAGCAACTCCGACAAGCTGCGCATGAAAGGATGCAGGCAAGCCGCAGCGCGAAGGATTTTTACCGGACCGGCACGCATGGCGGTCTCGCCGGTGGCCGCAATAGCTTCCGGCCAAGGCAGAATCCAAACCTTCGCTCCGGCCAGCTCGGCGCTCCTCTGAAAAGGACCTTCGGCCGGAACCAGCAGATGGAACTCATACGAGTCACGCAGACGGGCCACCAGTTCCAGCAGGCTAAGTTCAGCACCGCCGATTCCGGCAATCGCGCACAGCACGGCGACCCTAGGCAACGGCACAGGCCACCTCCGTCCGGCACTGCCAATTCAGCAGCACGAAGAGTGACCACACCTCGGACCACGATTGCAGACGATCGTTGCGTTCCAAGCCTTGCAGCAACTGCGCACCGTAGGCGGGATCGAGGCAGAGAGGTTCATAGAGGCGCTTGTTACGTAAGGTGCGAGCGATGGTTTCGTTGAGTTCGCGACGGAGCCACTGTTGCCAGGGGAAGGTGAAT
This sequence comes from Candidatus Korobacteraceae bacterium, assembly GCA_049695855.1. Classification (GTDB taxonomy): domain Bacteria; phylum Acidobacteriota; class Terriglobia; order Terriglobales; family Acidobacteriaceae; genus Bog-257. Next base: position 51,545 of record JBAVSY010000157.1, read on the forward strand.
CCCATCTTGCGGCGCCGCGGCATTTCCTGGCCGGTGAGATCGCGGAGAATTTGCCAGGTGATTCGCTTGCCTGCTCCGCCGGCGAAATGATGTTGCGGGGGAATGGCCAAGGCCGCCTGTAATAGACGCACGTCGAGGAAAGGGACGCGCAGCTCGACCGAGTTGGCCATGCTGAATACGTCCGCATCGCGCAGCAGCTGATTGCGCATGTAGAACTGCAACTCCAGCGCGGCCACTCTGAGGAAGTCGTTATCCAGAGACGCGATGCTTTCCTGCAAGCGAGGTCCCAGCGTCGGGGCGTTGTCCTGTTGCCAGCGAATGCAGCGCTGGAGTAAGTAAGCCTCAGCTAAGTTGTGCGACGGACCAGCGTCGGCAACTTTCTGCCATTGGATAGGATTGCTGGTTCGCAGCTTGGCCAATACACGCGCTGCCGGACGCAATCCCACACCGTACTTCAGAAGTCTCGGAACCTTGGTGAAGGTGGTATAGCCACCGAACAGCTCGTCGCCACCTACGCCGCTGAGCAGTACTTTCAAACCCAGCGAAGCGCCGACGCGGGAGATGATGTAGGTATTGATCCCATCGACGGTGGGCTGGTCCATGGCGCTGAGGGCTGCGGCAAGCGACTCCCGCAGTTGCCCGGCGGTGAGCATTACTACTTCATGATGATGAGGCAGGCCGCGAGCAATCTGCTGGGCGTAAGGCAGCTCGGAGAATTCCTGCTCGGCAAAGGCCACCGTCAACAAGGTGATGGGACTCTTCGCATAATGCGAGGCCAGCAGCGCGAGCAGGCTGGAATCGACACCGCCGGAAAGAAAGACTCCGACCGGAACATCGCTAACCAGATGAGAGTCGACTGCGTAACCAAGGCGCTCGCGAATCTGCGAAACCGCCTGCTCAAAATTCTGATTGCCGTCCGCGGAACTCTCGGCCAGGCTGCGGCTCAGCGACCAATATTCGGAATCGACAACCTGGCCGCGCGGGCTGATGCGCAGCATATGACCGGGCTCAAGTTCGCGGATTTGCTGGAAGATGGTATGGGGGCCAATGACCGCGCCGTAGGCGAGGAAGGAATCAACCGCATCGCGATCGAGTGTCAGTGGGCCGAGGTTGGCGCGCTCCAGCGCTTTCACTTCCGAGGCAAAGGCAAATCCGCGCGGACCCGAGTAGTAATAGAGAGGCTTGATGCCTACACGATCGCGAGCCAGCAGAAGACTGCGGCCATCCCAGAAGGCGAAGGCGAACATGCCTTCCAGCTTGTTGAGCGCCGCTTCTCCCCAATGCACCAGCGCCTGTAGCAGGACTTCGGAGTCGCCGCAGGTTGCGAACTTTGCGCCCAGAGTTTCCAGCTCGGCGCGCAGCTGGCGAAAGTTATAGATCTCGCCGTTGAAGATGAGCCAGGAGCCGGACTCAGCATGGTGCATAGGCTGACGGGAGCCAGCACTGAGGTCGAGGATGGAAAGCCGGGTGTGTCCCAGGACGAGGCTGCCGGTGGCCAGCGGAATTTCCACGCTGCCGCTGGCGTCGGGACCGCGATGGCGGGAGGCGGCAACCATGGCGCGCACCGCTGCGCGAGTCTGCTCAGGCCGGCCGTCGCTCAACAATCCCACGATTCCGCACATAGGTTGCTACCCTGCCTCTTTGCCGTCGCAGACAACGCCGGGGAAGAACTGCGCCATCGCCTCATGAAATTCATCAGCGGCGCGAGTCCAATTCATTTCGTTCTCGACCCATTGCCGACCGCTGTTGCCCAGTACCTTCGCCACGCCAGGTTCAAGCAGGACTTTGATGATTGCGGCCGCAACCTGTTCGGTATCGACCGGATCGACGAGCAGCCCGGTGATGCCGTCTTGCACGGCATCCGATACGCCGCCAGATCGCCCCGCGATGACAGGCTTGCCGCAGGCAGACGCTTCCACCAGCGCGATCCCGAACCCTTCAGCCAGAATGCCGCGCTGCGTGCGATCTTCACGGCTGCACATGATGAAGGCATCGCACGCGTTGTACAGAGGCGGGAGTTCGGCATCGGAGACCCGTCCGGCAAACACGATGTTGTTCTGAACTCCGCATTCGCGTGCCAGCCGACGGAGATAATCGAGATCGTCGCCCTCACCAACAATCACGTAGGCGACATCAGGCAGGGCGCGCACAACCTGCGGTAGCGCCCGAAGCACGACATCGTGGCCCTTGTAGCGATTGGCCTTCACGATGCGCGAGACGGTGAGCAACGTCGGTCTGCCGGCCACTCCCAGACGCCGTGACAACTCGCCGCAATCCAGGCCGGGACGAAAGTGGGAGGGATCGGCTCCGGGCCGAATTTTCACGATGCGCGATTGCGGTACCCCGACGGAGGCTACGAAGCTACGCGTAAAGTTGCTATTTGTGATGACCAGGTCGGCGGCGAGTAGTGCCGGCAGAATGCCAGGTCGAAGCCATTCGTCCATTATTTCCAGAGCATGCGTCCACAACAGATAGGGCGTGCCATAACGTCCTTTTAGCTTCCGAGCAGCAATGGCCGCGTTCACGTGGCCGCAATGCAACACGAGTTGCGGATTCTGCTTGACCAGCTTTTCTGCTTCGGCATACATCCGCCAGACTTGCCATGCACCGCGAACTCCGGGAACATCCAACACCGTCCGAAAACGCCTGGCAGAATAAACCTGGGTCGAATCAAAGCTGACCGCGTCAAGATGCTGCGGCGCAATCAGCGTCATCTGCTGCAAATCGAACTGGCGGTAGACGTTGAAGAGGTAATTGCTGATGCCACCGACAGCGGGCGGGAAATCGGTGGTGAGTAGTGCACCACGCCGTAGCGGGCGTAGAGCGGTATGGCAGTTCGGCAGTTTCCGGGAACTGGGAGCGGCGGCCAGAAGGGATGTCATGAGATCTCTAGGTGCGCTCCAGTCCGGGATTGAACCCGATTGAGTAGTCCGCCCCGGCGGGACGGACCATGGCAACCAGACCGCTGACCAGGACGAAGACTAGTAAGGTCTGGATGAAGGTAGCGATGGAATTATCGAAGTCGCGCTCGACCGACATGGCGCACTGGGTGGCGACCAGCACGGTGATGGCGGCGGCGCAGTAGGGCGGGAGATGCGATTTCCAGCCATCCACCAGGCCCAGCAAAGTTCCAAAGATGAGCGCGCCCAGAGCAATGTAGAGCACGCCACCGGCATCGTAGAGATCGCCGGGCATGGAAGGAGCGATGGACGCTCCGGAACCTTCGCGCGTAGTTTGATCGTCATAGGCCCAGATGCGAGAGCCGAAATTGATGCCGGCATCGGCGCCGCTCTTACCGCTATAGACGAAGCGCGGCACCACGCCGCGCACCAAAGGAGACAGCAGCACGTTGCGTCCGGAGTGCGGCTCCAGGGCGGGAACCAGCGCCACGGTAAGCAGCATGGAATCGAAGGCGTGGAAGCGGCGCACGGTTCCGTCGGAAGTGCCGCTGAGCCAGCCGCTGATGCCGCCTTCGGCCAAGCCGCGGGCTACTTCCTCGGGACGAACGTTCTGCCACTTGATCAGCCGGTAGGAGCTGACGATGGTGCTGAGCAGCAGCAGACAGGCCAGGCCGAAGGGCACGATTTTCGCCAGTGACGGCCGCCTGCCGGCAAACATAGCGGCAATCAGCGGAATCAGGATGATGGGCGCCAGGTTCTCGCGGTAAGGACTGCAGACGCCGCGCACCAGAGCGGGCAGCAATACCAGCAGATGAATGCTGCTGATGCGCCACTTGGGACCGGGCTGGCGGAATTGGTCCCACCAGACGATGACTGCCGGCACCATGTAGAAACCAGCCAGCAACGACAGCGGCGTGAGCAAGACCAGAGGCAGGCGGCCGGGTACCGCGGTCAGGTAGCAAATGACGGAAGCCAGCAGCGAAACCGGAAGCGCGGCGGCGTAAGCGAAGTCAAGATTGAAGACGCGCGACAGGCCCAGCGGACCGGGCCCGCGACGACGCACCGCGAGCGAGTAGGACACCGCGATCAGCAGCCAGAACAGCGCACAGTATTCCAAGGTGAGGTTGACGGTATCGACCGGCTGCGCCACCAGACGCAGCGAGCCGTTGCCCCACTCCACCGCGTTGTAGGCCAGCATGGAGAAACGCAGGACGATGTCGAGGCCGAAGTCGAGCCAGACAAATCCGTAGACCGACTGCAGCAGGGCAGTCCAACCGTCGCGCTTCCAATTGGGGACGAGACGAAGCGAAAGCATCCAGCAGGCAGTCATGCCCGCCATGATGGCCCAGGAGAGTCCGTCCGTTCGTAAACCGGCAAATCCCGGCATAGCGCGTACTTCCGTTTCCTAAGGGGGACTGCTCAGACCAGGCAACGGAAGGTCGCAGTAATCCACGGCAACCGGCAACGTTGCGCCAACCCGCGCTGGCGACGGACACTCAATTTTGGGAGTTCAACTCGGGGCCAGAGTGAAATCCGGAAGAAAAATTGTCCAGCGTCGGGGGTAATAGTATCGGCAAGGTTTGCATTGGTCAATCATGAACTTGACTTTTTGTTGGCTGGGAGCCGCTAAAATTGCGGGTATTTCTTATCCCCTGAAAGTTGTAGACGGATAAAGAGAGGCTCACAGTCTAGAAGCTGCCTCATAAATCGTTTCTGGTTTGTGTCAGGGCACGACTTGAGTCGTGCCGAACGACACGATAAAGATCGGGGCTTTTAGCCCCTGTAACACCGCCTCAGGGGCTGAAGCCCTAGTCATAGTCAGCCCTTTACGGCACGTCTGAAATAGCCTGCCCTGAGCGCAGCCGAAGGGTGCCCTGACACAAACCTGACTGCGCGATTTATGAGATGGCTTCCAGGTTTCCGCGGTTTGAAAAGCAGATCCCTCACCGGCTGAAGCCGGATTCGGGATGACAAAAATTACAGGCTTCCTACGGCGCAGCTAAAGCTACGCCCCTTCAAACTACATCGAATCCGACCTTTTCCGCAGCGTCTGAAGACATGCCCCGACACAAACCTGACTGCGCGATTTATGAGATGGCTTCCAGGTTTCCGCAGTTTGAAAAGCAGGTCCTCACCGGCTGAAGCCGGATTCGGATGACAAAAATAAAAGGCTCCATGCGGCGCAGCTAAAGCAACGCCCCTTCAAAATCATCTCAGGCCGAGTTTTTCAGGAAGCTGTACAGTCCGCGAGCGCACCACCAAATTCTGTGGCGCTCGCGGACCGGGGGAGTGTGGGGGAGTTATTTGTAAGTGGCGTTGGTGCGGACCAGATAATCACGGTGTCCGGCGTCGTCGGTAAAGGAGCCGAAAGCCTCACCGGCCAGAGGATTGGCTTTCAGCTCATCGCGCACGGCGGCCTGCACTTTATCCAGACCGTCGGCGTTGGCCGCGAGGTAGAAAATAAAGAACATGCCGGGCGCGTCGGTATGAATCGCTTCGGTATCGATCTCATACTCCACGATGGTACCGGCGGCCAGTTGCTTTTCCAGCAGCGGCACGACCAGGTTCTTGGCCAGCATGGCGACGGCGTCGTCGGGCGCATCGGCCTTCAGTTTATAGGCGCCGCCGTGGGTGTACAGACCCTTCCACGATCCGGAGTGCCAGTTGTAGTAGCGGCTGACGTAAATGTTGTCCCAGTGTTTGGTAGCACTTTGCAAGACCGCCGAGGTGGCGCTGCCGTTGCTGTAGAACTGGTTCAGCAGGTTCATCAAGCCGGCCATGGACATGGCCGACCACCAGTCGTCATGGGTGCTGCCGTCGGGCTGATGGACCAGGTTGACGTCGTTGCCGAAACCCACAATGGTTCCGTCAGACATGGCTTTGTTCAAGGTGGGCAGATCGGCTTCGTCGGACTTGGCCATGTCGGCCCACTGGGCGCGGGGAATGTTCCAGAAGCTTACGTAGGAGTACATCGGCGGTTTTTCTTTGACCTCGGACATCTGCGCGAAGGCAGGCAGGGCGCAAACCACGGCCATGGCCAGCGCGCACAGACCTATGGCAACTCTCAAACATTTTCCACTCATTTGTTCTCATCCTCTCTCAATTTAGATAAAGCCGTCGTGGTACCGGGGAGTTCCAGGGAGCGTGCAAGGACAGCATCCCCGACCAGCAGCGAAAAGATTACCAACAACAGTGATGACTTGAAGGCAGGCTACTGTCACACGTCTTTCACAATGGCGTCAATGGTAAAAACGTGTTGTTGGCGAGCCACAGGGGTGTTGAAAAGGTGGGGGGTAGGAGTAGCTGACCAAGGGTTTGGGGCAGTGTTTGATTAGCTTCTCGAGCTTTATTCCGGAGCAGCCGGAGCCTTTGCCTGAGGCCTCAAAAGTCCGTATCGCTCGAGCAGCGCGGAGAAGAAGATCCCTACTCCGAGCAGGAGGATCGGATCGACTGACGCTGCCCTATAGCGTATGGACGATATGAAGATGCAATAAAGCGTTGTATCAGCAATGACCCAAGCCCAGAGCAAGGAAAGCTGTCGCCACCGCCGGCGCACCAAAATCCACCCGGCGATACCGCTGAAAAGAACAGGAACATAGCTGACGGAATAGATTATGCGGTTGGTCAGGCTGTGGAGCCGTGCCGACGGCACGAGGGTATACATGTATGCGAAATTCAGCAGAACCATTTTGCCGAAACGGAGTGGGCTATGGTCGAAGATAAGGAACGCCTGATGATAGTAATATCGTTCGCGGTCGGGCTCGGGTACATCTCTGAATGCCTGGTGTTGCGAATATCCGATCTCGGCCATCGAGGCACCCTCCTCCAGACGTAAGTGCGCCCCAAACCAAAGGTTTGCTCCGCCGTTCGTACTGATCAGCACAAACTTGTGAAAGAGGCGATAGTTGCGATAAGTCCAAGGGAGGATCATCATCGCGACCGCGACCACGAGCACCATTGCGCGGCGAAGCGCTTGCATCCTATCGCGAGTTGTCAGCCAAATCGCGATCATCAACGCCGGGACTAGCATTAAACCGTTGGGCCGGCACAGTGACGCTAATCCCACCAGCATCCCCAAGAAAAAAACGCGACCTGGGGAATGTTCCTTACCCACTTGATAGAACAAGAACAGTATCGCGGTCAGAAGAAATATAAACAGGCTTTCCGTTCCGAGGTCCGCCGAATAAATGATCAGCGGCAGATAAAGGGCGAATGCCAGGCCGGCAATCAAAGCGGCCGTCTCGCCGAAAAGAATTAAACCAATTTGCAGAAGAAAATATAGTGAGAAGGCAGAGAGAGCGATCTGCAGCGATTGCAGGAACAAGGTGTTGCGCGACACATGAAAGGCAATCGCCAGAAACATCGGGTAGAGTGGCGTTCTCCACGCGGAAAATTCCACCGGCCGAGAAAATGGCTGGTCCTCGTTGATGGCGTGGGCGAATCCCACACCGGTTGCGAGGTTGTGTGCGAAAGATAAATAGTCCTCAGCGTCAGGATTGTGTTCGAACGGAACCTTGCCCTTATCGACCGCAAGGACGAACGCGAACCGTATAACTATTGCGATTACGATGATGAGGATTGCTTTCCAGCGAAACGAAGTTGGCATAATGCTCCGGCCCGTCCACAGAGCGGACAGGACATGGGGTTGAATTCTACTCGCTGGTGTCTCCGCGGGATATTTGTGCTTTGAATATCGATTGCGGGCGATGCAGGACCAATGCGAATTCGGGAAACATGTCGGGGGCGATAGTTTCTCCGCCGGCGAAATCAAGGATGGTTGCCTCCAAAGTCGGAGGAATGCGGCTGATGAGCCGCTGCTGCAGCGTGGCGGGGTCATAGCAGCGGGCATGTTCCTGATTCGCGAATCCACGAACTGAAATCAGTTCTGCCTCCTTATCGTAAGTTCGCAGCAGAGACGGGCTGACACCCACGGGATCGAAATATATCCGGGGCGTGGAGGCGACGTAGAGGGGCAATATCAGACATGCTCCAATCGGACTGAGGACGCGATCAACCTCGCGCATAAATTCGCTGTCGGCGCTTCCCATGAAGTGCTCGAAGGAATTGTGCAGGGTCAACGCATCGAAAAACCCGTCTGGTATCGCGCTCATGTTCTGAGCAAACCCGCCCAACTGAAAATGCGGCAAATCGTCCTGATAGGTCAGGTCCTGCACCCAGAATTCGACTTGCGGATAATGCAGAGCGAATGTCTTCTGAATTGGACTGGCGCACGACGCCACATCGCAATATCGCTGGACGCGACTGAAGTCCAGGAGTTCCAGTCCGAGAGCATGCTCCAGGGCCTTGCCGCGTCCCTTATCGATGTCGTACACATCGCGGTGTCGCTCAAAATAAAGCTTTAGATGGTCGTGCATTGGACCCGAAGCAAGAGAAATGTGCCTCCAGTGCACACGCGGAGAGACTGCGGTCCTCATCCGCTCCGCTAGTTCATGGTGGGGACAATCCATGGAAATGGATTGCGCGAGCGAGACGTTCAATCCAGCAGTTCGAACCCGCCAAAGGCGGTAATAGTAACGCGCCGGGTGGTAAACCGGACGTAATGAAGAGGAAAGCAGTGATCGGAGAAGTCCTCGACGCGCCACGGGAGGGTTCATAACTCAAACCTTATGTTCCTTGGGCCGAAGCTTCCACAGAGGGGACAGGACATCGCGCTGCATTCTACCATCCGGAACTCTGCGCTAGTCGACCAGCCGCTGGGCGGGATTGTGACCTTCGCTGGGCGGGGCTGGAGCAGAAATCTGAATTCCATAATAAGGATGGTTCCCGAAAAAGAGGCGTCGGGCGCCCGGAGCATGATGAATTATGAATTTTCCGTGACAAGGCCGCCATTTTGCGACAGAATCGGATTGCTCTCCGGGCCAGCTGTTTGGGCAAACAAACGGTCGAGGGAGCAGATGGGCCGCCAGATTGGCGGCCTTTTCCTTTTGCGGCGGAGACGGGTGAACCGCCGGTTCGGTATCCGGAGCCAGGGCGGGATTCTGCCGGGCAGGCCATTTTGGGAATCGGTGGTTACTTTCGTTTTCGGAGAGCACGATTCTGGTGTGGGTCCATGTAGGCTGCTCCGTAAACTGAGGGTTGGACCCGGCAGTCCGGTGCTGTCGCCCCCGTGCATGCGAGGGAATTGATCTTTGAAAATCGAGGCGGAAGAGCCTGATTTGTGCAGTTAAGTCATTATTCTGCAATACTTTACCCGTAAGTCCAATGAACGGAATACTTTGCGAGACGAGTCTTTGTTTTGAATACTTTGCGCGAGAAAAAGGGGGGAGGGGGGTTACCTTGCGAGTTACGATTCATGCAAAGCCTGACGCGGGACGTTGTCGGAAGCCGAAGGAAAGTTCGTTATCGAGCGCTAGACAGCAGGTCCTTCGACTGCGTTCGGCTGCGCCTCTCTTCGCTCAGGATGACAGCAGAAGAAAAAGCGGGAGCTCCGTTCAGGATGACGAATCGAGGATACCCGGGCGCAAGAATCGAGGTCCTTCGGCTGCGTTCGGCTGCGCCTCTCTTCGCTCAGGATGACAGCAGAAGAAAAAGCGCGGGCTCCGTTCAGGATGACGAATCGAGGATACCCGGGCGCAAGAATCGAGGATACGCAGGCGGCAAG
>JBAVSY010000158.1:0-14621 GCA_049695855.1 Candidatus Korobacteraceae bacterium
GAATCTGCTCTTCGTCCGAAGGGGGCATCGTAACGGTTGCGCCAAGCATGAAAGTCATCTCCTCTATCCAAGAGAGATATTATCAGTTAATCGAAATAGATGCAATATACGAAATAAACGAAACATATAAAAATCGGGTCATCCTACATCCTTCACACCCCGTGAGGAAGCTACCCGCTACCTCTCAAACACCTAATGATCCATAAGCTTAGGTAGCAGGAGAGGAACTGCATGCGATTCACCATCGATGTCGGAAGCGAACTAGAACTAAAGCTCTATCAGGCTGTGCTGCTGTACCGCAACGACCACGGCAACCGGTTCATGGCCACGGTACACGGGGTAATGCAAACCGATACCAACGGCGCACCAGCATTAGGTGCCGGACAACTGCTCAGCACTGCAGCTCTGCGCGAGCTCACGAAGCAGCTGGGCACCAGCGGCCAGGCTGAATACCTGCCAGAGAACGTGATTACGCGAACTCCGGAACTGATCGCGTGGTGGACGCCGGCATCTGTCCGGCCGATGTTCTTTCGCCACGGATCAGAGCTAGCCCAGATTTCCGGCCGGCTCTTTCCGCATCCCGCTCTGCTATTCGCAGTTCGTAACAGCGTGCTGTTCGTGCGCGCGCTTCCGGAAAACAAGAGACCGGTTGCCGATGCCAAGCTGGCATCAGCGCCCTACTGGAACATCGACAGCAACGGACTGGTCTGCGCGGGAACCATGCGCGTTCCCAAATCGGTTTCGGTCGCTTCCATCCCCATCTGGCAGCACGCTTTCTTTCAGAGCGAATTTACGCATCCCGGAGGCGCAGGCCGCTTAACCATAAGAAAGGGCGGTACCACTGCCTTGTGGAAGAGCCTGGCCGGGAAGAAGCGTTTCCCACCTTCGGCACTCATCGAAACGGAAACCGTACAGGACTACCTGAGAAAACTGGAGGCGGAGCAACGATGACGCATACACCCGATCCGCAGCTGTGCGAGCGGCTGAGGCAGGGCGTTCGCCGGGAAGACTGTCCCTTGCGCGTCTCTCCTTGCCTTGCGCATACCAGCCTCAGCCATGTACCAAAACATATACAAATGTTGACAAGTGTCTAGGATTTGGTGCATTTGCCCCATGGACAACACGTTGAAACCGGTCCTGCAAGTCGCACAGTGACAAAGAGTTATACGTGGCAAGCTGGAACGCAACTTCTTACAATCTAGATTCATCTAGATATCTCTTGATCTTTCCAGCGAAACGGCCGACGATAAGTTCAGCAGTAGGAGACACGACTATGCCCGCCACCAAGACCAAAAAGATTTCCCCAGCCATCGATGCCAAGCTCTGGGACGAACTCACCGCTGTGGCCAAGCAGAACGGTCAGTCACAGAGGCACGTGCTGGAAGAGGCACTGGCCTACTACCTACATAATGTGGTGCCCTCGCAGCGTCTGGTCCGGCCCGATGTGATGCATGCATTCGAGCAGTCGGTCGAGCGCAACCGCGAATTGATGGAGCGCCTCGCCCGCTAAATGGCTGAGGTCTATCTCACCGTCGCGGAAGTGCACCAGATGCAGCACATCCTCGTAGACAGGTTTGGCGGACTTCACGGTGTTCGTGACAAGGGCGCAATCGAGTCCGCCGTCTTCCGTCCCCAGACGGGCTATTACAACTCCTTGGAAGAAGAAGCCGCTGCCCTGATGGAATCACTAGCCAATAACCACGGCTTCGTCGACGGCAACAAACGTATTGCCTTCGCCGCCGCCGACACCTTCCTTCGCGTCAATGGGGCGTATATCGACGTCGACCCGCTCAAGGCATACGAGTTTATCGATGGCGCTCTGCAGCGGCAGGAGTTCCGGTTCGCAAACATCGTGGACTGGATTCGCGAACACGCCAAGCAGCTGTAGAGAAGCGCAGATCGCCAGCCTGTCAATGGTGCGATTGCTGTCAGCGCTCGCACTCCCTCCTAAGTAGCAGTTTCTCGCGCTCGTCAGGCGAGATTGCTCCTGCCTCGAGGATTACCTTAAAAAAACCGGAGACCACCATGACTCATACCCCCGACCCGCAGCTATTCGAGCGGCCGATCAACATCCTGGTTGTGGGCTGTGGCGGAAATGGTAGCGCCGTCGCGGCCGGACTGCCGTACCTGCATCAAGCTCTTCTGGCGTTCGGCCATCCCGGAGGTCTGAATGTCACGTTGATCGATCCCGATACGGTGAGCGAAATCAACTGCGTGCGCCAGCCCTTCTGCCGTTCGGAAATCGGACTCTCAAAGGCGATCGTTCTGGCGCATCGGACGAACATGTTCTGGGGTCTGAACTGGCTAGGCATGCAGGCTGAGATCGAGCAACTCAAAAGCGGCGCTCAGGTCGACATCCTTATCGGGTGCGTGGATACCCGAAAGGCCAGACGTGCGATCAATCGCTGGGTACTGCGATCTCGAGTTCTGTATTGGCTGGATCTGGGCAATAACTCGTCGAACGGACAATTCGTTCTGGGGCAGCCGAGCAATTCGGCAAACAAGAAGAACAAGAATCGGCTTCCGACCGTCGCCGAGCTGTACCCGGAGATCGTCTCTACCAAAAAGAACGAAGATGATCAACCCTCGTGCAGTGCCGCCGAGGCGCTCACCCGGCAAGAGCCATTTATCAATCAAACCCTTGGATACCAGGCTCTGGCGATGCTGACACAGCTACTGCGGCACGGTTCGTTGTTGTATCAAGGCGGTTTCTACAATCCAGAAAAAGGCATCCTTGTGCCCTTGCTCGTTAAGAACGTCTCAGGAGGACAATCAAGAAATTAATAGACCGCACTACGATGACGCCTGAAGGCCCTCTCTGTTACTGGCATCCTTGATTACTCGACCCACTCGAGGGCTTTCGGGAAGCCACACGCCTCAGCTTGCCGAAATTCTTCAGCCAAGGCCGAGAACGCGGCAGACCGTCTTGGCTATCATGCGTTCTTCGTCCGTGCGAACGACGCGGACCGACACCCGGCTTGCTGCCGCGGAAATGACGTCCTCATTCGCTGCGTTATGCTTTGCCTCGAGTTCAATTCCAAGAAATCCCAGCCCATCGCAAATGCGGGCGCGGACCGCGGGCGCATTCTCTCCGATGCCACCAGCGAACACCAGCGTGTCCAGTCCGCCCAACGCAGCCGTGAATGCACCGATCCATTTCTTGACTTGGTAGCAAAACAGCGCGACCGCTTCAGCCGCGCGCACGTCCTGCGCTTCACGGTCGAGCAAGTCTCGCATGTCGGAACTAGTCTCGGACACGCCGAGCAGCCCGGAATGGAAATTGACCATTTCGTTAAATTGCTTGGCGCTCATTTTTTCCGTGCGCGTCAGATACCAGACCAGCCCGGGATCGAGATCGCCTGAGCGGGTACTCATGGGCACGCCGGCGGTCGGGGTGAAACTCATGCTTGTGTCAACGGACTTGCCGTTGCGCACCGCCGCGAGGCTCGCACCGTTTCCGAGATGGCCAAGGATAACCTTGCCGTTCGTTGCCGCCTGATCGCCGAGGCGGGCGAGTTCCTCCATTAAGAACGCGTAGGACAAGCCGTGAAATCCGTAACGACGCACCCCCTCCGCTTCGTAGCGCCGCGGGATTGGCAGGATCTGGGCCACGCGCGGCATATCATGATGAAATGCCGTGTCGAAGCACGCCACTTGGGGCAGATCGGGAAAGCGGCGATGAAACGCCTCGGTCAATAAAATCTCCTCCGGCATATGGTCAGGATCGAACGGACTGAGCCGACGCAGCTCTTCAACCATTTCTGCGGTGATTCGCTGCGGCTCGTAATACTTCGGCCCGCCGTCCACCACGCGATGCCCAACCGCAGCCAATGCGTCATGCCCGCAGCGCTCCACGATCCAATCCATTAGAACGCCCACCGCTACGGTATGATCCGGCGCCGTCACTGGTCGCGAAAAGTTGTCTGCGGGATTCGAGCATTTCACTCGCAGGATGGCCTCCGGTAGCCCAATTCGTTCAATCACGCCATCGAAGATCCTTGGGAGAGAGTCTCCAGCTTCGAACAAAGCGAACTTGATGCTCGACGAACCGCCATTGATGGTCAGGACGCGTGGGTTAGCTGGTTTCACGCAATGATTCCTTCCTTATTACGGCCGGAAATGCAGACACTAGCCACTGCTATTCTTTCTTGGGCTCCCAGGTGCGGATGAGAGAGCGCGTGAACGTCAGTGCTCGCCGAGATCTTCGAGATGGGATGATGCGATTCGCGTTGCAGAGTTTTCATCATCGTTGCCAGAGGATTCGAGCCGACTCCAAGGGAACCGCCACTCCGGAGCGCTGAGGTATCAGTCGCACCGTGTAGTCGTTAGCTGGACGCGTATTGAGTACCGTCGCGTGATAAGCGTAGCGGCGGGATGCGTCAGCAGACACTTGCGCACACTTCATTTCCTTCCGTAGGGGATCGCCGCCGTTGATTCCGTCAGCATAAAGCTCTACTCGCACGGCATTCGGGTCGAGATCGTTCAAAAAAATTTCGATTGCAAACAAGTGGTGGTCCGCGTTGGTTTCCACCCGCAGGTTTTCCAAGCGCAAAGAGCCCCAATCCCGATCCACCGCGTGCTGCCAATCGACGATTTGCCTTCCGACTGCACCTTGGTTGGCAATGCGCAAATAGTAGGCGGTAGCAGCGGGGAGGTAGTGTTGCTCGGTGTATTCGCGCACCGCGCGGCTGGCGGAGAAACGCGGCGTCAAGCATGCCATGCTTTCCCGCATCCGCTTGACCCATGCGACGGGAATGCCGTGCTGGTCTCGGTTATAGAACTCAGGGATCACTTCGCGTTCGAGCAGGTCGTAGAGGGCGCCCGCTTCGACGGCGTCCCAAGCGGGATCGTCACCGTGTTCCTGGCCGTCCCCCAGTGCCCATCCCACTTCTGGCGTATAGGCTTCCGCCCACCAGCCGTCCAATTCCGAGAGGTTGATGCCGCCATTGACAAGCACTTTCATCCCGCTCGTTCCACAAGCCTCCCAGGGTCGCCGTGGCGTGTTGATCCAGACGTCCACTCCCTGCACCAGGCGCTCCGTTAACAGCATGTCGTAATCGCTCAGAAAGACGACGTGGGGCCTGGCCTCTGGTTGCCGGATGAAACTTATCCATTCATGGATCAGGGCTTGCCCGGCTAGGTCTTCGGGATGGGCCTTGCCGGCGATGATGAGTTGCACCGGGCGCTGAGAATTGGTCAACAAACGAATGAGTCGCTGTGGATCGTGCAGCAAGAGGTTCGGTCTCTTGTAGGTTGCGAAGCGGCGCGCAAAACCTAGTGTCAGGGCGTTGGGATCGAACAGGTGCCTGGCATATTCCACTTCTGCGGGCGGCGCACCTGAGGCAGCGAGTTGCCGCGACAATCGTTCGCGAGCATATTCAACGAGCGACCTGCTGGCGTCAGTGCGAAACTTCCAGAGCACGGCATCGGAGACTCCCCGAATGTCCTGCTCCAAGTTCTCCGTTGTCCCCAGCCAACGCTTCTTGCCACAGGCTGCCGTCCACAAATCGTCGGCCGGAGCAGAGTCCCAGGTCGGCATATGCACTCCGTTGGTCACGTGGCCGACGGGGATTTCTTCCTCCGGCCAGCGCGGAAACAGGGACCGAAAGAGGTGACGGCTGACTTCCCCATGCAGGCGACTCACCCCATTGACGGCTCCGCTTCCCCGGATTGCCAGGTAGGCCATGTTGAAGGTTTCCGACGAGTCGTTCGGATTCTGGCGGCCGAGGGCCAGTAAATCGCGAAGGGTAACGCCGAGCCTCTTTTCGGCATACCAGCCAAGGTATTGCTCGATGAGGTCTGGAGCGAATCGGTCAAAACCGGCGGCCACTGCCGTGTGCGTGGTGAAGAGGTTTCCTGCTCGCGTGGCCTCCAGTGCGACTTCGAAGGGCTGTCCGGTCTCTGCCATGAAGCTGCGGGCACGTTCCAGCACGGCGAACGCTGCATGTCCTTCATTCAAGTGACAGACTTCCGGTTCGATACCGAGCGCGCGGAGCAATCGCCATCCGCCAATTCCGAGTAGCAGTTCCTGCTTGAGGCGCAACTCGGGGCCGCCTCCATAGAGTTCGCTGGTGATGCCACGATGAGCCGGAAAATTCGCCGCATCATTGCTGTCCAACAGGTAAAGCTTCACTCTGCCGACCTGTACCTGCCAGGCGCGCAGCCAGACCGAGTAACCCGGTAGGGCGATTTCCAACCGCAGCCACTCCCCATTGGGGTGGCGCAAAGGCGTGATCGGCAACTGTCCGGGGTCGTTGTACGGATACAAAGCCTGTTGGGATCCGTCCTTGTCGATCACCTGGCGAAAATAGCCTTGTTGGTAGAGCAGCCCTACGCCCACTACCGGCACTCCCAGATCGCTGGCAGCTTTGAGCTGATCCCCGGCCACATTGCCAAGCCCTCCCGAATAGATCGGGAGCGCTTCGCTCAACATGAATTCCATGCTGAAATAAGCGACGCAGGTCAATGAAGCTTGCGGATGCTCCTGCTGGAACCATGCAGGACTTCCTGCCGCCTGGTGCTTGGATCGCAGCCGGTCATCAACGTTCTTGCGGAAGGCGGGATCAGCCAGCACGCGCTCGAGTTGGTCTCGCGAGACCGTCTGCAGGACTACCCAAGGATTCTGAGTGAGGTCCCACAGTACCGGATCGAGCGTGCGCCACAGTCCATCGGTGGCATGATTCCACGACCAATGCACATCCAAGGCGAGTTCCGCCAGGGAATCGAACCCTTCGACTTGCATAAGATTTGCCATTTGTTTCGGATTGCGAACATCTTTAGGTGGTTTCATTTATCGGTCGTTCCCGCTTCACCGGTTACCCGTGGATGTTTGCGACGAACGCTGGCTCGCAATTCATCCGTGCGGTCGTCACACACTAGGGCGAAACGCTTTCACATCTTCATGCAACAACCAGCGCTGCCTTACTGTTGAACAAGCCAGTCCCGCGCCTCGGCAGCATCGGTGTGATCGAAATAGCGGACTTTCGCCGTGGTGAACGGCTTGCAGAATGCCGCCATTCCTTTTTGCCATTTATTCTCGCCAATGATCGCCAACCGTTCGATGTCATTGAAGTGTTTCGCGTCGAACTTGATGTCCTCCCACAGTGCGCTTCCTGTCCAGCCATGAAAGTCATTGAATTCCACAAGCATCAGGAGCTTGCCGTGCTGATTGACCAACCGATCCACCGCTGGCAAAAACGTCTCGTAGTCTGTCTTAACGAGCTTGCCGGTCAGGTACACTTCGAGCAGTTTGCCGTTATCGGGTTCTTTCACTTCCACTGACATCGTGTTTTGTCCTTTTCTGGTTTCTTGATCACTCGGCGGCGTGAACTCTACTTCATGGGTTGAGGGGCTGGCGCTAACGGCGCCGCCAGAGTATCGCCAACGATCGACTGTGCTTGCTCTATGAAACCCCACATATGGCCTCCCTCTCGAGGAGGTCCTCTCTCAATGGTCGCTCAAGCATTCACGGCTTTCCAGAGGGCCGCGTTGACCAATCTCTGGTCCGACGATCACGGAAGTCCGAGTTCCGCTCGCCCAGAACAGTCTCTGGACAGTTCCTTACGATTCATTTGGTGCCAATCAAGTTAGTTTTTCCAGATTTTTCAATCCTAACTATGGCACCGCGCTCAGGACCAAACTGTTCGGTATTGCACAAGCACGCGTGCGCAAGCACCCGCGCCCCTGTGGCTCAACGCTCCAGATGCCTGGGAAGTCGGCGTGAGTGAACTCGGGCTGCTCAACAGAGAAACCCTTCCGGCGGCACTTAGGACAGGCGTTTGCGCCAGTGTTTCCTTGTTGCCGGAGTCCAGCAGTGAGTCATTCTGCACAGTATTTTGGCAGGCAATAAGCGAATCTATGGATGACTCATTAGCGCAGTTTGTCCGGCGACCAGACGGTACATCTGCGACGAAGGACGGACTCGTGGCCGCATTGGTGACGTTCGGCAACGGCAGCGCACGGAACCTGCGCTACCCCCAGGGCGAAAGCTGAACGAGGAACGGCGGCAACATCCCGGACAAAGGCAATGTTGCAGAGATTGCCGATCGGGCTCGAACGTAGTGCTGCAGACTAAATGGACGGAGGCTGATATGCCGAAAACAGCAGTTGGTTTGTTTGAGAATCCGATCGCAGTCGACGAGGTTGTTCACGATCTCCTGGCCAGCGGTTTGCATCAGAATGACGTCCGCATTCTAGGCGAGCCACGGGAGATGGCTGGCACCGGGGTTATGAGCATTCCCCACACCGATTTCGAAGTGGGCTTGACTCGTGACCTCACGGCGTTTGGCGTCGCCGAAGCGGACGCAGAAGCTTACGTCCAGGGCGTGCGGCATGGCGGAGTCATGGTTTTCGCAACCGGTTCGGGCGAGCAAGCAGACGCGGCGGCTGAGATCATGAACCGCCACCATGCCGTGGAGATCGAAGAACTTAGCGGCGCGGAACTTAACCTCCCCAGAACGGACGTCGAAAAGGTCGCCCCTGGTCCCGATAGATCTTTCCAAGCCGGGAGGTACCGTTCGCGCGGCGGCGGTGCTCGCCTATTCGTCTGGTAGGCCTTCCCCGGAAAAGCCAGTGTAGGGATTCGCCGGCAGACTGCACCGCGCGCAAGACAGACCTGACATGCCTGGGGTCGACAGCCACAATGCAGTGGCAGAACCGCATTAGGAGGGCAAAGCAATGTTAACCAATGCTGCCTGTTTGAAAGATATGGTGATCCGAGCGACGGACGGAGACATTGGAACTGTAAATCAGTTCTACTTCGACGATCAGGCGTGGGCCATCCGCTATCTCACGGTAGAAACCGGAGGTTGGCTTGGAGACCGACAAGTGTTGATCTCACCCATTTCTATTGTCCACGCGGATTGGCAGGCCTGGCGGTTAGAAGTGGCGCTGACAAAACTACAGGTAAAAAATAGCCCTGGCATTGACACCCATCAACCCGTCTCCCGACAACACGAGGCGACATACCTGGATTATTACGGATATTCCTACTATTGGATCGGTCCTAATATGTGGGGTCCCGTGCTGTATCCGTCGGGCTTGCCGATTCCGGCGTCTATCATTAAGGATGGGCCGTCGAGCCGCATCCAGAGAGAGTCCCCGGATTCACATTTGCGCAGTAACGAAGCCGTCACGGGTTATCACATTGAGGCAAATGATGGTGAGATCGGCCACGTGGAAGGGTTCGTCATGGACGATGAAACCTGGGCTATCCGCTATCTTGAGGTAGCAACCAAGAACTGGTGGCCAGGCAAGAAGGTACTCGTTTCACCGTCGTGGATCCAACGAGTCAGTTGGACAGATTCCAAAGTCTACGTTAGCCTCTCCCGGGAAGCCGTCAAGAATGCCCCGGCGTACATGGAATCCGCCCCGATCACTCGTGAATATGAGGATCAGCTCCACCGTCACTACGGCCAGCCGCCATATTGGCTGCACGAAGCCGAAAAGGAGTCTTCATTTTCCCTGACCGTTTAAGTCGGGGCATGGGCATCCGCTAAAGCGGCTGCCCATGATTTTCGTCGCCTCACTGACAGTTCCACAAGCTTGCAATCACACACAGACACCGCTCGGGGCGATAGGGCCTGCAAACGGTATGTGAGAGCAAAAGAGAAGACTCTTGAGTCAACAACTTCTGTACCCCCTGCGATTCGAACCAATCTATCAGTATCGGCTCTGGGGCGGCCGCCGTTTGGCCAACCTGTTCACCGCACCGCTGCCCGGTGATGGTCCCATCGGCGAAGCCTGGGTGCTCAGCGACCGCGATGACCATCCGAGCCGCGTTGCCAATGGACCGCTCAAAGGGCGAGCCATCGGTCAATTGCTGGAACAATTTCCGGAACAAATTCTGGGAAAGCTGGCCGGACGTTTCAGACGATTTCCGCTGCTGCTGAAGTTCCTCGATGCACGTGAAATGCTCTCCGTCCAGGTGCACCCCACCAAGGCGAATGCCGAGCTGCTGCCAGCGGGCGAGACCCCAAAAACCGAAGCCTGGGTGGTGCTGCAGGCTGGACCACAAAGCCGCGTGTACGCTGGCCTGAAACAAGGTACTTCGGCCAGCAACTTGCGGCGGGCTCTTTCGAATGGGACGGTGCCTGACGAGCTAGCATGGTTCACTCCCCAGCCTGGCGACGCCGTATTCCTGAAGGCTGGCACCGTCCACGCCTTGGGCGGCGATGTCGTGGTGTTCGAGATCCAACAGAATAGCGACGTGACCTTTCGCCTGTTCGATTGGGACCATGTCGACGCCAAGACGGGGCAGCCGCGTGCCCTACAAGTCGATAAGGCACTTGCCTGCATCGACTTTGCAGAGGGTCCGGTTTGTCGGATCGCGCCTGTGGTGGAGTCATCAACGCCCGTAGAACGCGAGAAGCTGTTCGATTGTGAGCATTTCCGGCTGTGGCGCCTGCGTGGGAAATCACCGTTCGACATAGGCGTGGCGGGACTTCCGCGCGTGCTGGTATGCATCGGGGGTGCGGGAGAGCTGGAGCATGCAGATGCGCGTTTTGCTTTTGCAAAAGGGGACGTATTTCTGTTGCCGGCAGTTATCGCAGAGTGCACCGTTCGACCGAGCAGTGCGGTGAACTTGTTGGACGTTGCACTACCGGATTGAGGGCCTCGATAGTTCCAGGGGATGAGGATAGTGAAGAAGCTAATTGTGTTTGATCTGGACGGTACGCTTGCCGAAAGCAAGTCGGCTCTTGATCCCGAAATGTCGGGACTGCTGCATGGCCTGCTCGATATCGTCAAAGTGGCCGTGATCTCCGGAGGCGATTGGCCGCAGTTTGAAACCCAGGTGGTCTCCAAGCTTCCTCATGACCAACGCCTGGCCGATCTATCCCTCCTTCCTGCCTGCGGAACAAAGTTCTACCAATATTCAGGAGATTGGAAAAAGCTTTACGAAGAAGATTTCACCGCGGACGAAAGAGCGAAGATTATCAGTTCTCTAAAGAGGGCACTCGCAGTGGAGGGCTTCAAGGCGGAAAAATTATGGGGAGAGCAAATTGAGGACCGGGGAAGCCAGATAACATTTTCGGCATTAGGGCAGCAGGCACCCTTAGAAGAAAAGGACAAGTGGGATCCCGATTACATCAAGCGGAAGAGGATTAAGGCGATTCTTGACGCTTTCATCCCCGAGTTTTCTGTCCGAATTGGAGGCTCGACATCAATTGATGTTACCAAGCCAGGCATTGATAAGGCATACGGAATCGGAAAGCTGCGAGACCTCCTCCACGTTTCGTTAAAAGAGATGATCTACATCGGAGATGCTTTGTTCGTAGGAGGGAACGACTATCCCGCCGAACAAGTAGGTGTCGACTGTATCCCAGTCAAGGGTCCCGACGACACGAAGCTCGTCGTACGAGCGATCATCGCTTGCTTAGCGGATTCTGATCAGCCGGCGCGACTTATTGAGGAACAGGCATGAGTGGGTTTTCGGTGCAGCGTTTGGGAATGTTGATGGAGCCGCAGGCGGGCGATCCGCATGAGGTCGAAGGCGTTCTGAATCCGGCTGCCGTTCGTGGCCCTGATGGTAATCTCTATCTTTTCCCGCGGCTGGTTGCTCGAGGGAATTACTCGCGAATCGGCATTGCGCGTGTGCAGTTCAATGCAGCCGGAGATCCGGCAGGCGTCGAGCGGCTCGGTATCGCACTCGAGCCAGAGGCCGAGTACGAGCGGCGGCCGGACGGTAGTGGTGGCTGCGAGGATCCGCGTATCACATTTGTGGAGCCGCTCAAGCAGTACATCATGACCTACACGGCATTTTCATCCCGAGGCCCTCGGATCGCCTTAGCAATATCGACAGATCTCTTCCATTGGCATCGTCTGGGACTGGCGAAGTTTGGCCCGTATCAAGGTATCGAATTCGATGATGTAGATGACAAAGATGCCAGCCTATTCCCGGTCGTCATTCCCGATCCATCCGGGCAACCGGAATTAGCGATGCTCCACCGTCCGCTCTTCCCAGGGACTCGTCCCGAGGAAACCGCCTGTAGAGCTGAGACTCGTGATGTGGATATCGACAGGGAAAGCATCTGGATTTCGTATTGTCGATTGTCCCTCGATGACAAGCCATTTCGCACCGGGCAATTTATCTTTCATCACCGGTTAGCCGCTCCGGTCTCGCCCTGGGAGCGGCTCAAGATAGGGGGCGGCACTCCGCCCGTCTTAACCCGGTTCGGCTGGCTGATCATCTACCACGGGGTTAGCGAAATAGGAAAGCCCAAGACCGACCGGTATCAGCTGTGTTATTCGGCGGGAGCGATGATATTTTCCAAGGAACATCCGCTCACGATTCTTTACCGTTCGGCGGAACCCGTGTTGACGCCGGCGATGCCGCAGGAACGCCACGGTACGGTCGCCAACGTCGTATTCCCCACCGGCATCGACCGGCGCGACGATCTTGGCTCACCAGACCGCTTCGACATTTATTTCGGGATGGCCGACAAACGGATTGGTGTGGCACGTCTTGACCTGCCGAACGCCCTTCCACCGGGAGGGGTAGCCGACCCGCCAGAGGCAAAAGTGTAACTCACTTGATTCTTGGGAATTCAGAGTGCCCGTGTTCTTGCCTTTAGGTCATTGTTCTGCGCGACATTCTGCGCGACAGGGAGCCGCCGCCCGCATGGACGGCCTGCTCTGGTTGTCAATTGCCCCTAGTTAGGGATCTAACCCGAATTCTTCTTGCTTAATACATCCATTGCAAGCGGAATCGTAGTAAGCCCCCCGACCAACACTAGAGCCCACCCGGCGGCTTTGCGTTGGTCATGGTTGAGCCGATTGGAAAGCAGAAGGCCAATCCCAGCGGCCAAGGCGGCGCGAGTTCCGACAAGAAGCATGATCTCGGCAATAGTGAATTTCCGTTCCATCATCTTTGAACCTACTTTCTTTCCAGCATTTCATCTGCACTTTGTAGATTTAGCTGTCGCTGAATAAGCTTCCGCGAGGATGGCCCTTGGCCAGCGGTGGCGGAGCGCTCGGCTGCTTGAAATCAGCCGTCCAGGCCCAGTCACGGATCTCGGGCATGTCTTCCAGGTGTTGCCGAATATAGTCGTGATGTTCGTATAGCTTTCGATTGAACATGTCGATGACATCGGAAACCCGTGAACGGAGACGCGAGACATACTTCAGTGCGTCGATTGCAAGGTGAAATCGGCTCATCTTATTCAGCACTACCATGTCAAATGGCGTCGTCGTTGTGCCCTGATCCATGTAGCCGCGTACATGGAAACGGTCTTCATTGGAACGCCCATGCACCATGGTGTGAATGAGCCATCGGTTATTGTGAAAGGCGAAGATGACCGGTGCGTCTTTGGTGAAGAGGGCATTGAATGACATGTTGTCCATCCCATGGGGATGGTCGCCCGGCATCATCAGAACATTCAGATCCACCACGTTAACAACCCGCACCTTGATCCCGGGAACATACTTCTGCAGAAGCCATGAGGCCGCGCATATTTCAATGGTGGGGACGTCGCCTGCGCAGGCTAGAACAACATCTGGTTCTTCACTATTGTCGTTCGTGGCGAACTTCCAGATCGAGGCGCCTCGGGAGCAATGTTCGAGTGCTTCGTCCATGTTCAACCACTGGAGCTGCGGCTGCTTGCCGCAGGTGACGATGTTGACGTAGTTACGACTCCGCAGGCAATGGTCGAAGACGCTCAACAAGCAGTTGCTGTCAGGCGGATAGTACACGCGGACGGTTTCACTGCGGCGCGCCAGGGCATTGTCGACAAATCCCGTGGCCTGATGGCTGAAGCCATTGTGGTCATTTCTCCATGCATGACTTGTCAAGAAAACATTCAAGGAAGCTAGCGGTTTTCGCCATGGGAAATCTCGACATTGCTCCAGCCATTTGGCATGTTGTGTCAGCATCGAATCCACGACTTGCGCGAAGGCTTCGTAGGACGACCACATGCCGTGACGTCCGGTCAACAGATACCCTTCCAGCCACCCCTGGCAGCAATGCTCGCTCAATACTTCCATCACGCGGCCGTCCGGGCTGAGTTCGTCATCAATCGAAACCGTCTCCGCCATGAAACAACGCTTGGTGGCTTCGAAGACTGAATTTAGGCGATTGGAATTAGTCTCGTCCGGGCAGAACAGTCGAAAGTTCGTCGGGTTCAGTTTGAAGATGTCTCTAAGAAAATCGCCGAGCTTGCGGGGAGCTTCGGCGACTACTTGGCCCGGTCCAGGGATCTCGAGTGCGTAATTGCTGAACTCCGGCAGATCGAGCGCGGTCAGAAGTCGTCCGCCATTCACATGAGGGTTGCCACCCATGCGCTGATTACCTGCAGGCGCAAGCTCCGCCAATTCCCTTATGAATTCGCCATTCTTGTCGAAGAGCTCCTCCGGCTTATAGCTCTTCATCCAGGCTTCAAGGATCCTGAGATGTTCGGGGTTTTCCCGGACCGTTGCGAGAGGCACCTGGTGCGCACGGAAGGTGCCTTCAATCGGGATTCCATCTACTTCTTTCGGGCACGTCCATCCCTTGGGTGTCCGCAGGACGATCATGGGCCAGATCGGCTGTTTCTTGAATCCGCTCTTGCGCGCCTCCTGCTGAATGGCTCGAATCTCGGCATAGCATTCGTCCAGCGTTCCGGCCAGCAGTTGATGCACGGCTTCGG
>JBAVSY010000159.1:0-8539 GCA_049695855.1 Candidatus Korobacteraceae bacterium
TCGACGAGGCTACCGAACGGCGCTGACCGAGGCGACGGGTAGAATTTCACAGCATATATTCCGCAAGAACGGATTTGTTCAGCGCTTTTGCGTACCGTATCGAAGCTTCATGTACGAAGGCAGACTGGTATTCGCTTCTATTCAGGGGCATGAAGGAGCGATGCTTATGGACAGATCACTTGAACCCTGTCCCGCAATCGGCTCAGGGGCTGCGACGTACGAGTGATTCCCCCGAAGCCTGTTTCTGGCCAACTTCCGGATTGCCAACCATCCGCCACGTATCCGTGAGCACACGAGCGAAAAGCCTCAGCAAGTTCGCCACCACAAGCAGCTCCGCCGGAAGTGCCTTGCCGAAAATCGCCCTCAAACAAAAGCCGTGGCTCCCCGACTACCAGCGGGACCGCATGGTCACATCCGCTGCCGCCAATCGTCTGCGCTCCGAGCGAGTAACGGCAAACCCGAAGTTAACCAGCATAGCGGCGATACCTTACAAAAGAGCCCTTGGGGACATCTGTCCAGAAGTCTGGGAAATATCAGTCCCGCTGGAAACGCCTATGTGTTTGCGGAGCTGGCGCGGAGTCAGTCCTGTTGGAAAGCTAAATCACCTTGACGAGAAGTCGGCATGTCGGACAGTTGAACCTCAAGCGTATGCGCGGGAAATTTACTTAAGGGATTTCTATTTAGCTATTTGTTCGTCCATTTTACCGTAGACGATTTTGTGATGGTCGAGCACCCAAAGTTCACCAGATTTTGCTAGCTTTCAACAAGTTCAGAATAATGCGCGTACCCTCAATTACTTGAGATCACCAAACTTCACCAGATTTCACCAAGACCTGGAATCTGGTTCGGGACCACAACTGCGAGAAACCCAGTGAAGGCCAGCTGGCGGGTGCTCTGTTTTTGGTCCTCAGTTGCGCACGGCAGCCAAGCGTGCCTTTAGTTCGTCGGCCCAGTTGACCACTATATGCAAGTCGGCCGGCGGAGTCTTACCGCTGGGTTCGATCATGACGAAGTGTTTGCCGTCGGGGAGCAGGCCGTAGTCATGGTGGCTCAACTCAAAGTCGCCCTCGAATAACAGTCGTGGCTTCCCGATGGAAAGGGTCGGCTTGGTTTTCACCTCTGCAGCCATGAATCTCGTAGGCGTGCGGAAATACAGTTCCGATCCATTTGGCGCCCAGACTGGTTGGTGGCCTCCGTCGGTCGATACCTGCATGCGCTCCCCCGGCCCGGGATACGCCTGCACATAGACCTCCGTCCGGCCTGACTGCGCGGACGCATAGGCGATCCAGCGGCCATCGGGCGAAAATCGAGCATCGAAGATCCGCGGAATATCAGGGAATATTCGTTTTGGTTGGGCGGCGGACCGCATCGGCAGCAACCAAGTCTCGGCGTTTCCCGTTGCCGGGGAGAAAGTGCTATACACCAATTCACTGCCGTCAGGCGAAAAGGAGTCCGCTTCCGCCCATTCGCTTGTATTGAGTGATTCCGGCGGACTGCCCGCGTCAGCCGGCACAACGTAAAGGCTTTCGGGATCGGTATAAACAACGCGATTGCCATCTGGCGACCATAGCGGGTCGCCGCAAGCACCTTTCTCTGTGAGTTGCGTTAAGGCGTCGCGTTCCCGGTTGTAGATCCAGACATCAGCGCTCCCATTTTCCACGATGGTTGCCGCCACGCGCGTGCCGTCCGGCGAGACACTCAGGTCTTCGAAACCTCGCACCTGCGTTCCAAGTGGCTCGACCTTGCCGGCCATGTCCACACTGACCAGACGATAGCCAGTTTGCACACCTCCGGTCAGGTAAATCAGGGTACCCGTGGATGACAACGCGTAGTCTGCGGCTCCAAACCATTCGTCGCGCGTGATGCCCTGGATTAGTGGCACCGCCGAACCGGTGACCTTGAGGCCGCTGACATCGAAGGCTGCGCCCATCAATATGTCGCCCCGCGTGAACACGAGATAGCCTGGAGCCAGATAGCGCGCGTTGGCGCCTTCGTCCATCACAATGGTTCGCTTGCCGGTGGCCAGCGAGTAAGCTTCGGTCTTGTAGTGCTTCGACAGCCAAGCGGCACCTGACGAGGTGAACAGAAGGGACTTGCTGCCGGGAAGAATCTGCGGCCAGCGAAAGCTCAAAGCTGCATCGCCCTTGCCGGCCTTCAAGACCGTCGTGGGGACTCCGCCCTCCTGCGCGACGCGCTGGATTTCCGCCATACCGTACAAAGCGACATAGAGGAAGCCATCATCTCCCCATGAGCCACCGATGAGCTTCGGAATCTGGCACAAAGTGACGGGCGGACCGCCGTCGGTCGAGATTTTCTTGAGCGCTCCGTCGGCATAGAACGCAAGCCAGCGGCCGTCGGGAGAGAAGAAGGGCGCAGAGCCTCCGGTCGTGTCCGGTAAAGGAGACGGTGCGAGTTGGTCAAGTTTCCGCAACATCAGACCCGCCGTCTCTACTTGCGGGGCGACTAGAGTTGCGTTCTCACGATTGGGATCGGTTTTGACTGCGACGTAGGCGATTTGAGTTCCATCAGGCGAGATGGCCACCGCACTTGCCATGTCCGACTCGGCATGGCGTGCCTCTGCCGCTAAATTCAGGTGCATCACCGAAGCTCGCGGCTGACTGAACCGTGAAGGAACGGCAACAAGCATGATCACCAGCGCAACAGCCAGAATTGCGGCGATCGTCCAAGGCAGCACCCGAGTCCAGCGAGAAGACCGAGCAGCGTTTCCAATGCCGGCGATCGCATTGGTTTCGTCTGCCCCGCTTTGCACTTCATCAATGGCGATGCGCGCGTCGCCGATCGCTTGTAGACGCTGCTTCACATCCTTGGTTAGGCAGCGTTTCAGCAGAGTGCGAATGCCCGGCGGAACGGCCGGCGGCAGCACACTCCAATCCGGCTCATCCTTGATGACGCTGGCAATCGTCTCCGAAACCGTTTCGCCGTCGAACGCGCGTTTGCCAGTTAGCATCTCGTAAAGTAGGCAGCCAAAGGCCCAGATATCGGCGCGGCGATCGGTGGCCCCGCCTTTGGCCTGCTCGGGAGACATGTACGCGGCGGTACCAAGAATGATGCCGGCGTGAGTGGCCATTCGGGTTATGGTCGGCGAGCTGGCTCGATCGACCGACACGGTATCAGCCAGGTCGAGAGCTTTGGCGAGGCCGAAGTCCAGGATTTTGACTTGTCCCTCCGGCGTCAACTTCACATTCGCGGGCTTCAGGTCGCGATGAACGATTCCGCGCTCGTGCGCGTACTCGAGACCCTCGCAAAGCTGCCTGGCGATCGGCAACGCTTCGTCGACAGGTATCGCACCCCCCGCAATGCGATCGGCCAGCGTCTGCCCCTCGACCAGTTCCATCACCAGCGCACGCCGGTGATTCGACTCTTCGAGCCCGTATATGGAGGCAACATTGGGATGATTGAGCGAGGCGAGGACCTTGGCTTCGCGCTCGAAGCGAGCCATGCGTTCGGTGTCGGCAGCAAACGCTTCCGGCAGGACCTTTAACGCTACATCGCGGCCCAGTCGCGTATCGCGGGCACGATACACCTCACCCATGCCGCCCGCTCCCAACGGCGAACGAACCTCATACGGGCCAAGCTTGCTGCCGGAGGCCAGAGTCATCAGTGCGCTAAATTATATCCGCAGCATAGTCTGGCAGGTGTGTTAAGTGTGGATGGAATAGTCGCCAGCCGTCATTCCTCGTTAGCACTAGGAGCGGACCTGTGCAAACTGCGGCTGACTGGGTAACGGGCACGCCAGAACCTGACCCGCTGAGAGCCGCGGGTGCGGATGAGACCGGCATCAGCCACGAATTAGGGCGTGCTCAACAAATACAGGTCCTGCTGCCCGCCCGGACGCGCATAGATGATGGTTGAGAGGTCGCGCGAAAAATCGTACCCATTTCCGCCATAACTGATGCTGAAAGCAAACGGAACCTTGAATGCCACTTGTAATGGTCCGGTCAGCTTCCCATCTCTCCACGGCTGCCGGTAAATCGTCACGGAACCGCGCGAGGCGACGGCGTACAAGAAGGATCTCTGGTCGGGTGCAAGAACTACTCCGAACGTCACCACGTCGGGAAGCAACTTCGTGCACTTGTTATCGGCAAGCGACACCTGGTACAGGCCGATGCCTTCGAAGGGTTGGATGGTAAGCAGGTACTTGTCATCTGAGGTGATGTCCCCTACGAACCCGCATTCGGTGATGACGTGGGCATCTGAGCCATCAACGCCCATCTTCCAGATCTGCGGTAAAGGCTGCTGCGGCTTGGTAGTAGCCAAATAGAGTGATTTTGCGTCGCTGGTGAAAGCGGATGACCCAACATAAAGCCCGTTCCACGGAACCTGACGGATATTACT
The DNA here is from genome assembly GCA_049695855.1 of Candidatus Korobacteraceae bacterium. Taxonomy (GTDB): domain Bacteria; phylum Acidobacteriota; class Terriglobia; order Terriglobales; family Acidobacteriaceae; genus Bog-257. Next base: position 4,357 of record JBAVSY010000159.1, read on the forward strand.
TCCGTCGGCGCCGGCGATATAGAGCTTGACCGGGCCACCCGTGAAATCGGCAAAAGAAAACTGAGTTCCGTCACGCGACCAGGGGCCTGTCGACAAGGTTTCCGACGAAGCCACTTTCACCTTGTTCTTGCCGTCGATATCGGAGATCCACAACTCCTGCTGCTTTGGGCCGGTGGTGACAAGGAACATAACCCGCTTCCCGTCCGGCGAGATATTCGGCTGAGTTGCGGTCTGATCAGAGATGTCCACCGATTGTTTGGTTTGCGTGTAGTAGGTGGTCAGGGATCCGGCAGATTTTCCACTGACGTAGTAGATCCCGTGGCCGTCGGGCCTTGCCATGGGACTGGAATCCGGCCCCGAGCCGAACGTCAATTGGGTCAGAGCTCGGTCGCGCAGCTCGTAGCGCCACAGATTCCTGATGCCGTTCTCGGTATGACTCAACAGCAGCGATTTGCCCGGCTGATCCCAGGTAAGGAGGCCATTGCTGGTGATGGTGCCCAGGTCGGTCGCGGTATGGCTTCCGATATGAATGTCCTGCAGATGCCTGATGTCCTGGAAGGGCGGACCCGAAATTAGCAGAAGGTCGTCACCGCCGGGATAGGGCAGGATTTGTTGTGGAAACAGCTGCGCTCCGTTCGCCTTGAAAATCTCCTCTCCGCCCAAGCCCGTGGACGCAGAGCGATAAATTGCGGAGCTCCCTTCCGAGACATAGAACAGCCACTTTCCATCGAATGAGGGTGCCACCGCGCTAGCGGTCAACACGTGTCTGGGACTACCGCCCAAAGTCGGGACTGCCCAGATATCGGGCCGTCCCAAGTTGCGCGAGTAGTAAATCTCGGTGCCGTCGGCGGACAAAGCTTGTACGAACTTGTCGCCCTCATCGCTTGTCAGTTGCAGCGGTTCCCCTCCGGAAGTGAGCATCACGAAAATCTGGAATACGCCGGCCGTAGGGGATGAGAATGCGATGGTATGACCGTCGGGCGAGAGCATTGGGTCGCTGATTGCCTTGTTCCAGTGGCTGATCTGGGTAACCTTCCCCGGGACACGGGCAGTTGTGCGAGGCCAGAAGCGATAGCCCACGAATGCCGCCAGCAAGATTGCGGCACATGCCGCGAGCACAAAATATCTGCGATTCGCCGACCGGGGCGGTGACGCGATGGTGGGAACCGTGCCAGAGGAAATCCCTGCTGCGAAACCAGAAGACGGCGCGGGCGCGTGGATGCCGAGGTTACCGGCTGATGCCGCGATTCGTTCTGAACTCGAATCTCTCTGCAGCCGCTTCAGGTCAGAGCGAATCTCGGCTGCCGACTGGCAGCGCAAATCCAGGTCTTTCTCTAGGGCCTTATTGATGATTCGGTCCAGTTCCGCCGGCAAATCAGGATTCAAACGCGCCGCAGGCGCGGGAGTGCGGTTCAAGATGGAATCGAAGATCTCGGCTGTAGTGTCGCCGCGGAAAGGCATCTGGCCGGTCGCCATCTCATAGAGCAGGGCGCCAAAAGAAAAAAGATCGGTGCGCGCGTCCAACTCCTTTCCCCGCGCTTGCTCGGGCGACATGTAGGCCACGGTGCCAAGGGCCGCGCCGGGGCTGGTCAGATGCTGCTCGTCAACCGTGCGGGTCATGGTATTGACGGCCGCAGCCTTGCGCGCAGATCCCGCCGGGACGACCTTCGCCAAGCCGAAATCCAGGATCTTCGCGTGCCCTCGCCGGGTGACGAAGATATTGGCCGGCTTGATGTCACGGTGCACGATGCCCTCGGCATGCGCGGCATCCAGCGCATCCGAAATCTCAATGGCCAGTGAGAGAAGCATTCCCATGTCCATAGGGCGGTCGTTGATGGCGTGCTTCAACGTCACACCGTCCAGGAACTCCATTGCGATAAAAGCTTCGCCGCCTTCCTCGCCAATGTCGTAAATGGTGCAGATGCCAGGATGGTTCAGCGCCGAGGCAGCCTTCGCCTCGCGGCGGAATCGCTCGAGGGCTTGCGAATCCTGGGCTACGTCTTCGGGCAGGAATTTGAGGGCGACGAAACGGTCCAGGCGGGTGTCCTGCGCTTTATACACCACGCCCATGCCGCCGCCGCCGAGCTTCTCAATGACCCGGTAGTGCGAGATCGTCCGGCCGATCATCAGGCTGGAATCTTAGGACTGGAGGGAGGACAAGTCAATCAACGAAAGGAACTTGCGCGACGCTTTGAAAGTCAGTTAGCGCACAATCCAATAGCACACTCACAGCCCGAGGGCCTGCCAGTTGCTCGCTGGGTCCGCCGATAGGAAAGCGATCCACTTGGACGATAAGTCGGCGACTCACCGATCTGCCCGGTCGTGGGGCAACTCGTGGGCCAACTCCCGAGATACCGGCTCTGGGAAATGTGTGGAACTGTTCACGGCCTAAACCACAATCGGGTCGTGACAGCCACTCGTGGTAGCTTCGCTTTTTGCAAGAATCAAGGGCAATGGCGCGTCATTGGCTTCCCGCTCCCGAGGGATGATCATCTCAACTACCCGATGCTGCGCGTCGCGCTTCGCCTGTAGCCGAGCCTGAGAATAAATCTCCAGTGTGCACCGGCAGTTCGCATGACGCATGAGTTCCTGCACCACTTTCACGTTTTCTCCGTTCGCCATCAGCATGGTCGAAAAGCTGTGCCGGAACGTGTGCCAGCCGATATGCTTCCGAATCCCCGCACGCGCAGCCGCCGGGCGCACCACGCGAGAAAGAAGGATGTCCGGCCAGTACGGGTTCCTGCCCCGACTGTGAGGACTGGCAAATACCCAGTCATTGGGCTGGCCATACGCGCTGTCCTGCTTCCAGGTCCAGAGCTCTGAAGCCAGAGTCAGATCCAACGGCACAGGTTTTCGAGACGCCTCGGTCTTGCAATTGCCCACAACATTCAGATAGATCGAACGCCTCACATCGATTTGCAATCTTTCAAAATCAATGTCTTCCCACTTGAATGCAAGCAGTTCGCTGCGTCGTAGTCCGGTGGCGGCATCCAGCAGAACCATTACACGAAAGCAGTGATCGAGTTGGAAAAGCAGCGCCCGCAATTCTTCAGGTTCCAGGTACTCTGGGATGGTTTGTCGCTTAGCCCCCTGGCGGACGAGAAGGATGGGGTTCTTGCCCTGCTCCAGCCACTCATATCGGATAGCGTGATTGAAGAGCACGCTCATCACATTGCGGATCTTCGCCTTGGTCGAGGGAGCGAGCGGACCGCCATCGGCGCGCGTCAGTTGACGAAGCCACTGTTCGACAGCAGTGGTGCGAACGGCCCGGATGTTCAAGCTGCCCCACGCGGGCCTGACCCATCTCGCGAGAAAGTTTTTGTACACTGTCCTTGTGGCGTAGGACTTCCCTCCGTCCGATGGATCATCGGTGAGTTCTGTCCTCGTGTAATGATCCACTAAGTCGGAGACCGTAACCAATTGTTCTCGCTGCCGGTTTCGAGCCTCGTTGATGGAGACTCTCAGGCCATTGCTGGCTTGCGATGCGTCTTCAATGTTTGGGTATTGCTGAACGGTTCCGATGACCGCCTTGCGGCGTACTCTGTGCCCGGTAGGTTCGATGTCCCACCAAAGAAATTCCCAACAGTCCGGTCCCGTCTTGCGATGGCCAAGCCGAAGATATCCTCGTTGGTAGCGTGCTCGCATTTTTCCCTCCTCCGATGAATGTGTACACGGGAGAAAGGGTATGACTGCGAGCATCAGGAGGGCGATCCTACTGTGTGTTCGGATGTCGCTTGGCTTGCAAATAGCGTTCGTGTGAACCCAAATTTTCAACCCACAATCCAACCCACAAAAAGCGATGTCTTGTACGACTTGCGTGTACTTAGGCAGTCTCCACGCACTTGTAAGTTGTTGAAAAACCTATCCGGGCTGGATTGACACGGTAGAGGTCGGGAGTTCGAGTCTCCTCGTGCCTACCATTTCTTTCAATGGCTTCCCCCAGTGACCATGAATCCAGAATCGCCTGCGTCGCCGCTCTGCGGCTCACGACTATTTCCCACTTTCTCGGGGGCTTACGAGGCTGTTACGAAACCGTGCCGTCACTACGCGACTCGGAGATTTTTTTCCACTTCACCCAGCACTCCGCCTCCGGCTCCGTGCTGGGCTAGATTATGCCGTGCCTTCGGCACTCGATTTCGCGCGGTTTGTTCCACCGATATAAGCACGGACCGAGTTTCGTAAC
>JBAVSY010000160.1:0-41071 GCA_049695855.1 Candidatus Korobacteraceae bacterium
CCAACAATTCGACTAGCCCTCCTCCGAAAATGTAGGCGCCACGGCAAGAATTTCTTGTCCTCCGGAGCTTTGGCCGGCAAGGGATCTACATCGTTTACTTCTCAGTAGCCTTCCAGAAATCCCCGGCGGCGTTCGCCTGACCAGTGGTACAATCTGGCCGCATCTCCCGCACCAAGTGCCAATCTGATTCGGCATCGTGCTGCTAAGGGCGAGTTGCGTGTACGAAGGAGAACCTCATGAGTTCTACCGCCTCAGCCGTCTCTGGCGCGCCCCTGGAGCAAAAGCCTCTCTCCGAGATCGAACGCGTCGTGGACACTTTTATGGCTCCCAGCAAGACGTTCACCGATCTGCGCCGTAGTGCCAACTGGCTCATACCCTGGCTGCTGTTGTCCATTGCCAGCGTGGCCCTGGTGCTCGTGGTCGACAAAAAACTAGGCATGGAGAAGGTGGTCGAGAATCAAATGGCGCTCCAGCCGAAGCAGGCGGCCAGGCTCGATCAGCTATCTCCAGAGCAACGCGCGACCCAGATACAGACCATCGTGAAATTTAATCGCGTGATCGCCTATGCTTACCCGGCGGTGCTGGTGATCGTTCTCGCCATCATTGCCGCAGTCCTCATGGCAAGCTTCAACTTCGGATTTGGCGCGGAACTCACCTTCAATCAGAGTTTGGCTGTCTGTATGTACGCCTCGCTTCCCACTATTCTGAAGGCATTGATTGCCATGTTGGCGATCGCTGTGGGCGGTGGTGAAAGTTTCACCTTCCAAAACCCGGTAGCCAGCAACCTGAGCGGACTAGTCGACCCCAGCTCCCACTTTCTATATTCGATCGCAACTTCTGTCGACATCATTACCATCTGGACCCTGGTGCTGACCGGCATCGGCATATCCTGCCTGACCAAAATCAAGCGTGGCACATGCCTGGGTGTTGTTTTCGGCTGGTGGGCCGTGGTGGTGCTGGTAGGAGCGGGCATCTCGGCCGCGTTTTCCTAGGCGGATAGGCGGAAAGGCGGAAATCTGCATCTCAGATAAGCACTAAATTGCCGGGCTGGAGTGTGCCGGGCCACCGACCCTAAACGGGAACCCTGGCAGCCGTGGTGTCGAACGGCGTTTGAGATGTCAGGCGAAGACCGCAAAGTGATATATACTTCGTTTGCTCTTGTTTTTTGAATATTTTCCGCGATCGTTTGAGCGGATCGGGGAGCGCTCCTCTTTTCCATATGCCCCGAAAATTAATAGCGTAAGTAAAGGTGATCGAGTCGAGGCCGCTTGTCGTGTCTAAGGAACAGGAGTGAGTCGCCGGCATTGATCTTTGCTCTCATAATTCCCGGCGCACATTAATCTGACCGCAGACCCCCAGGACTGGCCATGGGAGGTGTCGCGTGGATCTGGTACTCATACGCGTCTTATTTGTTCTGGTTACGGCTCTAGCATGTTTTGAACTTCAACCCCTGGGATTAGGCCGCTGGGTTGCTGCTGCCGTGGGAGCGCTGATCGGCGCTGCCGTCATCCTGTTCGAGTACCGCTTGCGTCAGGTCAGCTTGAAACGGCTGATCGGCGCGGTCATCGGCAGTTTTCTTGGCATCGTCGGCGCCTACCTCTTCAGCCTGGTTATTCGCAACAGCATTAGTCCCGGCCCTACCCAGAGCTTCCTGCAGCTTTTCGTCATGCTGCTGATGGCCTACGTCGGCCTGGTGGTGGGCGCCGGCAAAGGTGACCTGCTGAATCTGGCGGCGCTGGGTGGCATCTTCGGTGGCGAAAAACAATCCAAGCGCAGCTACAAAATTCTCGACACCAGCGTAATCATCGATGGACGCATTGCCGACATCGCTGAAACCGGCTTCCTCGATGGCGTGATCGTGATCCCGCAGTTTGTGCTACGTGAACTGCAGTTGGTCGCTGATTCTGCCGACTCCATGAAACGCAATCGCGGCCGGCGCGGTCTCGATATTCTGCAGCGCATCCAGAAGATTGCTACCCTGACGGTGCAAATCGTGGAGGACGACTTCCCCGCCGTGCGCGAAGTTGACCTCAAGCTCATCGAGCTCGCTAAAGTGTATGAGGGCAAGATCGTCACCAACGATTTCAATCTGAATAAAGTGGCGCAGTTGCAAGGCGTCCAGGTCCTCAACATCAACGAGCTGGCTAATTCGCTGAAGCCGATTGTTCTGCCCGGCGAAATCATGAAGGTCTTCATCCTGAAAGAAGGCAAGGAATATAACCAGGGAGTGGCCTATCTGGATGACGGGACGATGGTGGTGTGCGACAACGCGCGCAAAATGATTGGCAAGAATATCGATATCTCCGTCACTTCGGTGCTGCAAACCACTGCCGGCAAGATGATTTTCGGTAAGTTCGATGAACGCGCTAACCCGATGCCGCGTCCGGTCGAATCGCGGCCGGAGCTGCGTAAATCGGGGCCGACGCCTGCGGCAGCCGTGCCGGAGGCTGTCAAGCCTGAATAGGAAGATCTCATGCGCCGGTACCATCACCTAGGGATTCCCACAACAGAGGAAAAGCCCGGGGAGAGGTATCTGGAACAGTTCAAGATGTATGTATCTGGGTTCGAAACCAGTTGTTACGGTATCGAGTGGATGCGCTTCGAACCAGATTCCCCGATTCCCGCCCTGGTGCGTCAGGTGCCGCACGTCGCGTTCGAGGTGGACGACTTGGACGCGGAACTGCGGGAAAGGGAAATACTCATCGCCCCTGACAGCCCGTCGCCTGGCGTGCGAGTAGCATTCATCGTCGAGAACGGAGCTCCCGTCGAATTCCTGCAATTCGAAATCAAGTCCAGTCCGAACGAGTGAGCGGCGCTTGATTTGTGTTTCTGTTCCTCCGGCGTTTATACTCTGCTCCCCATCATGAAAGTTATTGTCATCATTCCCGCCGCCGGATTGGGTACGCGAATGTTCTCGGTTTCCAGCGGTCCCAAGAGCACCAGCAAACAGTTCTTTGAGCTGCAGGGCACGCCTATTCTGGTGCACACCTTGCGCAAGTTCGCGCAGTGCAACGCAGTGAGCGAAATCGTCGTGGCGCTACGCAAGAATGAAGCGGCGACGTTCCAGAAGCAGATCGAGAAGGAGAACTTCAAGAAGCCGCTCCGGGTTGTGGAAGGCGGCGAACACCGGCAAAATTCTGTCGCCAACGCTCTTACCGCAATCAACGCAGCCGACGACGACATTGTCCTGGTGCATGACGCGGTTCGCCCCTTTGTTGATCAGGACACGATTGTCGGCGTTATCGACGCGGTGAAGAAATACGAAGCGGCGATCGCTGGAGTGCCGGCGATTGACACCGTCAAGCAGGTCGACCGGACCTCGGATGGCGCAGTGGTCATCGCCACGGTACCGCGCGAGCGCATGGTGTTGGCGCAAACTCCGCAAGGCTTTCGCTACGGCCTGTTGAAGAAGGCCTTTGACGAAGCCACAGCAGATGGCTTCATGGGAACCGACGAGGCTTCGTTGATCGAGCGCAGCGGTGGAACTGTTCATGTCGTGATGGGCTCACCGCGTAACATGAAGATCACCACCCCCGCTGACCTGGACCTGGCAGAGTTCTTTCTGGCGCAGGAAAACCGCGAAGCCAGCCTGAGCGGCTGAGGAACATGGGCGGCAACCAAGGTTGCTTTCATTAAGAATCGAGGTGACTAGGGAAAGATGGAAAACTGGCTGACAAAACGTGCTGTAACTCGTTGGGCGTTTCTTGGAATATGGTGCCTGATAATGCTCTTCATGACGACGACTCTTGAAAGCACTCACCGCTCTTCACTGTTGACGACGGCGGGATTCGTTTTCGCCCTTGCAGGGTTCACTTTAGGTATTTACGGGATTGTTCACACGCTCCGGCGAAAACATAGCCAACCCAGTTGACTTGACCTTAGATGGTAGACAGCAGCACCATCAATTTGCCGCAGTGGTGAAGTGAGGGCTTTAGCCCCGGTCTCATAAAACCTTGTCAAACTCACAGGCATCCGGCATTCCGCGCATCGGCTATGGCTGGGACTCACACGAGTTCAAGCCCGGCATCCCGCTTAAAATCGGAGGTGTCGTGCTGCCGCATCACAGCGGATTGGCTGGCCACTCCGACGGCGATGTCCTACTGCACGCCATAACCGACGCTTTACTGGGCGCTATCGCGGCTGGCGATATTGGCGCCTACTTCCCTCCGACCGATCCCAAATGGAAGGGCGCTGACTCGGCCATGTTTGTTCGCGAAGCTTTACGGCTGGTCGACGAAGCCGGCTACGCAGTGGGAAACGTAGACAGCACGCTGATCCTCGCCGCGCCCAAGATCGGGCCACACGCGACGGCGATCCAGCAGAAAGTCGCCGACCTTCTCGGCATCGAGCCCTCGCGCGTCGGCATCAAGGCCAAGACTCCGGAAGGCATGGGCACCGACAACGCCGCCATCGCGCATGTGGTCGTGCTGCTGGCGGAAATCAGCTGGCCATAGCGACGAGAAATCTCGTACCCGCTCTACGACAGATGTGAGGGCCAGGAGACGCTCCGCTTGAAATCGGAATGCATCAGCAACTCCCGGGCAATTTCGCAATTGGGAAGCTCAGCCACCACCACCTGCATTCCCGATTTTCTTCCATACTTGATCGCTGGTACACAGTCGGTATCGTTGGATACCAGAACGATACGATCGGCGTGGCGATACTCACAGTAGCTGGCTATATCCAGGCCAATCTTCAGATCGACTCCCTTTTGCTCAAAGTCAAGATCGAAGTCGTTGTCCGTAAGCGGCATCGCTTGGTCAACCGGGATCCGTTTAGGTTTATAGCCGCGGAACTTCAGCACTCCGAGGCGTACCGCAAACAGATCCTTGCACGCCAGTTCTTCCAGCCATTTGTCCGAGCCGGTAAAAAGGAATGGCTCGCCCGAAACTGGAAGTCTCACCGTTCCCGAGTACGGAGCACAGTCGTAATAGAGCACTCGGAGAATTTCCTCGTCACTGGCTCGACAGCCGAGGGCGAACGCTTCAATAAAGGTTGGGTCGCATTGTTTGCCCGCTTTGACAGCTTTTACGCGCAGGAAAGCGCCATCGATCAGAACCACAATTCTCTTGGCCATGAAAAAGCCCTCACAATTTCGAGGGCCTTTCAGAAACCTGCTCGCCTACGAGCCTAGCGGATATACCCCGACACTAGGCGTACCGATTCTGGCTGTCAACGCAAGATTGGCTGAAACCTGGAAGCCCAGCCCCAAAATGGAACCTGTCCCGCGACGGGCGAAGTTTATGCCATACCGCGTAAAATAAGGTTTTCGGCGAATCGCGCCCTGCCGCGCTGCTTTCGCCGCCTGAATTGAGGTACTGCAATCATGTCGACATCCACCCACGATGAGGAAACCACGGCCGCCACATTCAACGGCGCAACCGATCGGCCGTCGAATTTTGTCCGCGACATCGTCCTGGACGATTTGAAGAGCAACAAGTACAACGGACGCGTCCACACCCGCTTTCCACCCGAGCCCAACGGCTATCTGCACATCGGCCACGCCAAGTCGATCTGCCTGAACTTTGGGCTGGCAGAGGAGTTCGGCGGTGAAACCAATCTGCGCTTCGACGACACCAACCCCGAGAAGGAAGAGCAGGAGTATGTCGACTCCATCATCACCGATGCCCGCTGGCTTGGCGCCGATTGGGGCGACCGGATGTTCTACGCCTCCGACTACTTCGATCAGCTTCACACCTGGGCCGTGCAACTGATTAAAGCCGGCAAAGCCTATGTGGACGATCTGGATGCCGAGCAGGTGCGCAAGTATCGCGGTTCGCTGACTGAGCCTGGTATTGAAAGCCCATATCGCAATCGTTCTATCGAAGAAAATCTTGACCTGTTCGAGCGCATGAGGCTGGGCGAATTTGCTGACGGCTCGCGCACTCTACGCGCCAAGATCGACATGGCCTCGCCCAATCTGAACATGCGCGATCCGGTGATGTATCGCATCCTTCATGCCTCGCATCACCGCACCGGCGACAAGTGGTGCATCTACCCGATGTACGACTTCGCGCACGGCCAGTCAGATTCGCTCGAACAGATCACGCATTCCATCTGCACCCTGGAATTCGAGGACCATCGTCCGCTGTACAACTGGTTCATCCAGCAGCTGGGCATCTTTCCCTCGCAGCAGATCGAGTTCGACCGCCTGAACCTGACCTACACCTTGCTGAGCAAACGCAAGCTGCTGCAATTGGTGCAGGAGGGCCGAGTGCGCGGCTGGGACGATCCCCGCATGCCGACGATTTCCGGCATTCGCCGCCGCGGCTACACGCCCGAATCGATTCGCAATTTCTGCGCGGCGATCGGCGTATCGAAGACCAGCGGCATTATCGATCTGGCGATGCTGGAGCATTTCGTTCGTGAAGACCTGAACACGCGAGCTCCGCGAGTCATGGCGGTGCTGCATCCGCTGCGCGTGGTCATCGACAATTATCCCGAAGGCCAGGTCGAGGAGTTGGAGGCAGTGAATAATCCCGAAGATCCTGCCGCTGGAACCAGGAAGGTGCCGTTCTCGAAAGTGCTTTACATCGAGCAGGACGACTTCCGCGAGACTCCGCCGAAGAAGTTCTTCCGGTTGTCGCCCGGAACGGAAGTCCGTCTGCGCGGCGGGTACTTCATCACCTGCACCGGCGTGGTGAAGGACGACGCAGGCGAGGTGATCGAGGTTCATTGCACCTACGATCCGGCGACGCAAACCGGCAACGCGCCTGACGGCCGCAAGGTGAAGTCGACGATTCACTGGGTTTCGGCGCAACATGCTATCGAAGCGGAAGTGCGGCTGTACGAGAATCTGTTCGCGACTGAGAACCCTGGTGACGTTCCCGAGGGCCAGGATTTCACCGTGAACCTGAATCCGAATTCGCTGGAGATTTTGACCGGCGCGAAGCTGGAGCCATCGCTGGCTAGTGCGAAGCCCGGCGATCGCTATCAGTTCGAGCGGCTGGGATACTTCTGCGCCGATCTCGATTCCAAGCCCGGCGCGCTGGTGTTCAATCGCACTGTGCCCCTGCGAGATACCTGGGCGAAGATTGAGAAACGGGAAAAGAGCAGCAAATAACAAGGCGGGAAAAAGGCGGCAAATAACAAAGTGTCATCCCGACCGAGGACTTTAGTCTGAGCGGAGGGACCTGCTGTTGGCCGCCTTGAAGCCACTGCAGGCAGACAGCAGGTCCCTCGACTCGCTTCGCTCCCTCGGGATGACACCACTAAGAAGTTGCTCCGCGATTGATTGATACACCAATGACTTCCAATCCACAAACTCCTATTTCTCCTCGCCTACGTTTCGCACCTTCTCCGACCGGCTACCTGCATGTCGGCGGAGCGCGCACCGCCTTATTCAACTGGCTCTTTGCGCGGCACAACGGCGGCACGCTCGTCCTCCGCATTGAAGATACCGACCTCGAACGTTCCACTCCGGAAATGGTGGAAGGCATTCTCGTCGGGCTGCGCTGGCTGGGGATTGATTGGGACGAAGGGCCGTTCTTTCAGACCAATCGCATGGAGCTATACCGCGCTGCCGCGGGACATCTGATCAATAGCGGGCACGCCTATTACTGCTTCTGCAGCAAAGAAGCGCTGGAACAGCAGCGCGCGCAGGCCATCGCGGAAGGCCGCGTTCCGCGCGACATCGCCTGCCGCGGTTTGGCACCAGACGAAGCCCATCGCCGTCATGGCGCAGGCGAAGGCGCGGCCATTCGCTTCGCAGTTCCGGAAGGCGGCAGCACCGCGTTTGACGATGCCGTGTTCGGCCGCGTCGAGGTCGCCAACACCGAAATCGAGGACTTCGTTCTGCTGCGCTCTGACGGCGTGCCCACCTATCACCTCAGCGTGGTGGTTGACGACATCGACATGCGCATGACGCACATCCTGCGCGGCGCCGACCATCTTTCCAACACGCCCAAGCAAGTCATGCTGTACGGAGCACTCGGCCGGCCGTTGCCGGTGTTTGCGCATGTGCCATTGATCCTGGGGGCCGACAAGACGCGCCTCAGCAAACGACACGGCGCGACCAGTGTCATCGCCTACAAGGACGAAGGCATCGTTCCCGAGGCCTTCCGCAATTTTCTGGCACTGCTGGGCTGGACTCCGCCGAACTCTTCGCAGGAGATTCTGCACGACCGCGAACTGATCGATCTTTTCGATCTGAGCGGCATTCAAAAATCGAATGCAATTTTCGATCGGGGTAAGCTCGACTGGTTCAATTCCGAGTACCTGCGCGCGACTCCTGCCGCGCTGTTGTTGCCACTGATCGAAGAAGAGTGGAAGAAGGTCGACTTGGTTCCATTCCAGACCAGCCGCGAGGGGATGGAGTCGACGGTCGATCTGGTTAAGCCGCGCGCACGCAACCTTAAGGACTTTGCGACTCTGTTTCGCGGCTACTTCAGCGACGAATTTGAAATCGATCCCGCGGCGATGCAGAAATTCCTGAAGGACGATGCGGTGCGAGGGATGCTAGTGGAACTAGCGTCGCGTTACGAGCCAGCTTCCGAATTTTCCGAGGCGAGTACGGAGCAAGTGCTGCGCGATTTTGCCGAACAGAAAGGTGTCAAAGCCGGCGTGCTGATCAATAGTGCGCGCGTGGCGCTTACCGGACAGGGGGTCGCGCCGAGTTTATTTGCTGTGATGGCAAACCTGGGGCAGGAGCGCAGCGTGGCGAGATTGAAGCGAAGTCCGATGTTGTAGGAGCGTCGAAGAACAGCAGGTCCCTCGGCTCGCTGCGTTCGCTCGGGATGACAACATAAATGGGTTTGTCGCGATATAACTTGGTCGTCGCGATCTTTGGACTTCGTAAGGACAGGTAGCTATTTCTTGACCACCGTCACTTGAAACTGTACCGGAATGGATTTTGGCGGGTAGCAGGCGCTATGGTCGCAGGCCTGGAATCGTAGTGTGCCGGTGACCGGATAGGTTCCCGCAGCAGCATTGGCAGGCGCCTTGATTACGGTGTCGATGCTGAAGTCGCCACTATAGACACTGAGCTTTTCATCGGGCGAAAACGGAAAGGTCACATCCTGGCCAGCAGGATATTTCACGTCGGCAACCATAACTTGATCCGGCGCTTGCAGCTTCAGCACAGTGGGGATCAGCAACTCCGACTTAGGCGTGTGGGAGTTGATGTGAAACTCCGAGCCGATTCTGAAATCCAGGCTGAGCTCGGTGCTGGCGCCAGCCCGCACTTGAACCTTGCCGATGGGAGCCATAATTACCGACGGCACGTTGTCGCCGGGCGATTGTGCCAGCGCCCCGCTGGCAACCAGCAAGCCGAGCAGTGCAAAAGCAAAGTTCTTCCTCATTGCGTCGCGCCCTTCCCCGCGGGCTTTACCTCGGCCTCGGCCTGACTTTGCTGCGGGCTCGAGGCGGGTTGAGCGGTGGTGTTCAAGCTCTTTTTCACCGCGTCCTCAATCTCTTTCCGGTCGAACAGCCCGATCATCTTGTCCACGATGGTTCCGTCCCGTCCGATGTAGAACGTGGTGGGCAGAGAATCCACGTCTCCATAATCATCCGACACTTTGTCGGTTCCCAAGAGTATTTGGTAGTTCACGCCCATCTCGCTGGCAAATTGCTGGATGCTATCCGGCTTGGAATCGTCCATGGCGACGCCCAGAATTACCAGGCCGTCCTTGCCGTACTGCGTTTGCAAATCGGCGAACCAGGGCATCTCCACTTTGCAGGGCGGGCACCAGGTGGCCCAGAAGTTCAGCAAGACGGCCTTGCCGCGAAAGTCAGATAGCTTGACGGTGGTTCCATCTAAAGAAGCCAACTGAAAATCCGGCGCCGGCAGCCCCTGAACATTCCCCACCAATCGCAAGGGACCGTGTTTGCGGGTGTGATCCAGATATTTGCCGCTGGCAAGCATGGCCAGGATGGCCACGAACAGGGTTACAAAGACCAATGCATTACGTTTCACAGCGAAGGCCTCTCTACAGCGAGAACCGGTTCAGGAATGACAAATACCCTGAAAGCAATCGCAAATTATTTAAGAAGATCAGCACTCCCACGGCGATCAAAAGTATACCGCTGATAACTTCGACGGTATGCAGATGGCGGCGGAAACGGCCATAAAACGACAGAAATCGGTCCACTCCCAAGGAAGTTAACAGGAAGGGTACGGCCAGGCCCAGCGAATAGACTGCCAGCAGAACAATTCCCTTCAGTACGGTTTGTTGTGCCCCCGCCAAGACCAGAATGGTGGCCAGGATGGGTCCGATACAGGGTGTCCAGCCAAATGCGAAAGCAAAGCCCACAGCGAACGAACCTAGGGCGCTGGAACCGCCCTTGACGTCATGCATCCGCTTGTCGGCGTAAAGTGCCTTGATCTTCCAAATACCCGTCAGATGCAGTCCGAAGATGATAACGATGATTCCAGCGATCTTCGACAGCAGGGAATGATATTCATTGACCACCTGCCCTATGCCGGTGGCGACCGCGCCCAAGGCAATGAAAACCACGCTGAACCCGAGCACGAACGTGACGGAGTGCAACATGACCGTGCGCAACATGCGGCGCTCGGGCGATTGCAGGTCCTCCACCGTGGCTCCCGAAATCAAAGATACGTAACCCGGTACCAAAGGGAGCACGCAGGGCGAAAGAAACGACAAGACCCCCGCCAGGAAAGCCGCGAGCGGTAAGGGGAGGTTATGCATAGCTCATTGTAACAATGTAGTCCCGCCCTGAAGGCAGTTCTTCGACAGCGGATGCCTTTCTCCTAAAAGACGCGAAAGCGCGGCAAAAGTCACACAAAAGTATTAGATTTCGCAACCGGCTGCTGAGGGATAACAATGGTTGGCTTGCGCAGACCCGACCAAGTTTCTGAAATCACGATGGAATCCCCCGGATTATGAGGGTCATACTTGACCGAGGCGGGAAGTCCCAGACGGCAGGAATAGAGATCGATAAACTGCCGCAAATGAGTCACATCCTGCGAGGCCTCGTAGGTCACGCCGGCCACGTCATAGGTGTAAATGAGCAGCAGCATCTGCTGTCCCGACGTGTCCTCTTCCAGCTCCAGAACGTCGATGACGTTGCCGTCGATAATGCGTCCGCCGCGCGTCAAATCGGTCCGGCGCTCCCACTCCAACTGCTTTGCCGATTTCTTGTCCTTCCGCGAAAGCAGGGCATAGCCAATGATGGCGGCAATGGCGCCAAAAGCGAGAATGGGATAGAGCCGGAACGAGTTCATGTGAGATCGCTGTGAGGGTCGCAAACCTTTGACATCAAGATAGCCGCAGAGGATGCGCAAGGGAACAGAAAAATTTCATGGACAAATGTTTGTGGGAATATGGCCCCGGCCCAATTTTCCCGGGGCTGCGACGAAGATCGGCTCCCCGCTCTGCGGCCGGGATGACAAACATTTGTCGGCAATCCGGGCTCAATCCACCAAATCCACCACTGGATTCGCCAGAGCGCCCACGCCTTCCACCGTCACTTCGACCCTATCACCGGCCTGTAGTGGACCTACACCCATCGGGGTCCCGGTCGCGACCAAATCGCCTGGCTCCAAAGTCATCACCTGGGAGATGAAGCGAATCAGCAGGTCCAGCGGAAATAGAAAGTCGGTGGTCGTGCCATTCTGCCGCAGCTCGCCATTCACGCGAGTTTGCACTCGAACCCCTTTCCAGGGATCGAGGTTCCCAGCCACTACGGGGCCGACCGGGCAAAACGTGTCAAACCCTTTCGCGCGCGTCCACTGCCCATCTTTATTTTGCAGGTCACGAGCGGTTACATCGTTCACACAGGTATAGCCCAGGATGTACGACCGCACGTCGTCGCCTTCCCGCAGACGGTAACAGCGCCGGCCGATCACCACGCCCAACTCCCCTTCGTAATCCACCCGCTGGGAAAGCGCCACCGGACGGCGAATCTCATCCTCCGGGCCGATAAGCGAGGACGGCGGCTTCAGGAAAAACAGTGGCTCGGTCGGAATCGGATGGTTCAACTCTTTGGCGTGCTCGAGATAGTTGCGGCCGATGCAAACAATTTTCGTCGGCTCTACTGGAGCCAGCAAACGAACGGCGCGCAACCACAGGTTGCTGCGTTCTCCCGAATCAAATTCGGCAAACGATTGCGGATATCTGGTTAGGGTACGGGTAATCGTCGGCTCGCCAGCAACGCTCTCGATCAGGCCGTAGCTCTTGGCGTCTTGATATTGGAAACGGCAATAGGACATGAAATAGATCCTTCGTGAAAAGTCGATGAATTATTTACTTTGGGACCGTCTCGCTCGCCTCGGCGGAATGCGGACTCTCATTTCCGCGCAGGTCCACCGCCGAAACTGCATAGAAATATTTCTTTCCCCGCTCGATGGCTTCGTCGCGATACGAGGGGACCTGGATCAATTGCGTATTCAGCTTCTGCGGCTTTCCCCCCTCGACCCTGCGAAAAACGTTGTACCCAGCGAGGTCGGCTTCCATGTTTGGAGCCCAGCTCAGGTCGATGAATGGCTTTTGTCCCACGCCCGAAAAAACTGCCTGTAGCCCGGCGGGCTGGGCTGGCGGATAAATGTCGTGCGTGGCAACTTCGACCGGCCTGGAATCGTCGCCTTCGACCGCGCCATTCAAGCCGTTGGCATGAACCTCGCTAAGCGTCGTAATGCGATATTCATACTTTTGTTCCCAGGCAAAGGTTTTGTCGAGATAGGTTCCGCTGGCTGCCGGCGCCACGTTGTCCAGAACGACGTAGGCAGGAGCGCCCACGGGTCTCCGCATGATCCGGTAGCGATAGGTAACCCCCGCCGGTGGCACAGGAGGATTTGGCCCCACCCACGAGATACGCACTGCCTCCTGGTTAACCGAGGCTGACAACTTCTCGGGAGCCGGAATAGTGGGCACCACCGGAATTGCCACCTGGTTGGAGAGCCCGGCACTACGGCC
Source organism: Candidatus Korobacteraceae bacterium (assembly GCA_049695855.1). Classification (GTDB taxonomy): domain Bacteria; phylum Acidobacteriota; class Terriglobia; order Terriglobales; family Acidobacteriaceae; genus Bog-257. The sequence continues at coordinate 12,876 of JBAVSY010000160.1, forward strand.
GCGCGAATTCACCTCCTCGACCGCATACATCACGAAACCGGCAGGGTTTTCCACTCCCAGCTGCGGAGGCAATTTGTCCACATAATGGATTCGAATCGGCCCCGGCGGCGCTTCGCCCTTTTGCCTCTGCGGCGGCCGTGAGGTCGGCGGAGCTACCTCAGCCACGAGGTTGCACGTTGCCATCAGGGTGGTTCCCTCACGCCGACAGATCCGGGTGGTCGGTTCATGCTTCAGAACTGTACGATCCGTGTTCCTATGCGGCAAAGTCCACTCCAGGTCTACCTGGCTGCCTCGGCGCGAGGCCATCAGATCCTGAACCGGGAGCGCCAGGTTAAGCGATGGCAATGCCGGCGCACCGGGCGTCCCACACCCCGGGAACGCCAAGATCATTAGAAGACTTCCGATTAAGCCGCTGAGCCGAAGTCGCATGGAAACTAACAGGGTAACAAATCGCGAAAACACCGTGGCTTGCAACTTCAATATGAGTGTCGGGTTGAGTCCTTAGCCACCTCCCGGAAGTCTTCGGGGTTTACACTCACAATGTTCATCAGGAGAAATTCATGAATCGCCCTACGTTCGCGGCAATTGTTCTTATGGCGTTAGCCCTGAATGCTGCTGCGCAGAATACTTCAACGCCATCGTCCAAAGCCGCGGGCTCCAAGAGTAGCGCCACGGTTGACAAAGCATATTTGCAGAGCATCTGGGACGGCTGGGCCTCGAACGACGTTGAAAAGCAGGGTCGGTTCTATGTGCAAGGCCCAAACCACCTGTTCTTCGACGTGGCGCCGCTCAAGTACAACAGTTGGGATGAGTACAAGGCAGGCGTAGCGCCGTCGCTCAAGGATTCTCCTAAGGTCACGTTCACGTTGAACGACGATATACAAATTCATCCCGAAGGGAAAATCACCTGGGTGGATGGAACGTTGAACATGGAAGGGGCGTCGCCGCAAGGACAGAAGCAAACCTTGACTTTACGTTGGACCGCAATTCTGGAACGTCAGCCGGACGGCCGCTGGCTCATCCAGCACGAACATGTTTCGGTCCCAGCCGAGCCGCCGCAACAGTAGGGCGCGAGGCTATCTCGCGCAATGCTGTCATCCTGAGCGGAGCGAGGTCGCAGCGCGACCGAACGCAGTCGAAGGACCCCTATACCGAGAAGGATCGTGGTGGAGGTAGGGGTCCTTCGACTCCGGCGCGCAGAGGAAGCGCGCCTCCGCTCAGGATGACAAAGTCACAAGATTGCTCGGGACGACGAATTGAAAGCGCACGGCCTGACGGCTATGCGCAATTGGCGACGTTACCCATCCAACTTCTTCGCCAGCAGTTCATTCACCAGCGTAGGATTTGCCTGCCCTTTCGACGCTTTCATCACCTGACCGACAAAGAAGGCGATGACCGTCTTCTTGCCGCCGCGATACTGCTCCAACTGCTTGGGGTTGCCGGCCATTACTTCCTCGATGATTTTTTCGATCGCAGCGGTGTCGGTAATCTGTTGTGGCTTCTCTTTCTCGTAGATGGCGGGAAAATCTTCGCCGCGCTCAAAGGCCAGGTCATAAAGGTCTTTGAGCATCTTGCCACTGATGGCGCCGCTCTCCACCAAGTCCGCCGACAAGGCCACACCTTTCATGGAAATTGGCGACTGCTCAATCTCCAAACCTTTGGCCTTCAACCGCCCCATTAACTCGCCCTGCACCAGATTGGCGACCCGCTTGGGATTTTTCGCCGCGCCGGCTGCTTCTTCAAACTGGTCGGCCAGCGTGCGGCTGCTGGTCAGCGTGGCCGCGTCGTATTCGGTGATGCCGTACTGCGTGACCAGGCGTGCTCTCCGGGCCTCAGGCAATTCCGGAAGCTCGGTGATGATCTGCTGACGCCATTTTTCGTCGACCACCAGCGGCAGCAGGTCCGGCTCGGGGAAATAGCGATAATCATGCGCCTGCTCCTTGGAGCGCATGCCATAAGTCTTGCCTTCGCCGGCGTTATAGAGACGCGTCTCCTGCACGATCTTGCCGCCGGACTCGATTACCTGCTCATGGCGCTGGATTTCATATTCCAGCGCCTGACGAATAAAGCGGAACGAGTTGACGTTCTTGACTTCGGTCTTGGTGCCCAGCTCCTTTTGCCCGTGCGGCCGGATGCTGATGTTGGCGTCGCAGCGCAGTGACCCTTCTTCCATGTTGCAATCGCTCACCCCGGTGTAAAGGATGATTTCCTTCAGCCGCGTCAGATATTCCCAGGCTTCGTCGGGCGAGCCGATATCGGGCTCGCTAACAATCTCGATCAGCGGCACGCCTGAGCGGTTCAGATCGATCGAGGTCCACTCGCTGCTGTCCGGCAGCCCGTCGTGCAAACTCTTGCCGGCATCTTCTTCCAGATGCACGCGGGTGATGCCGATGCGCTTGGGCCCACTCGGGGTTTTGATTTCGATGTAGCCAACCTCGGCCAGCGGCTTGTCGTACTGCGAGATTTGATAGCCCTTGGGCAGGTCAGGATAAAAGTAGTTCTTGCGCGCGAAGATCGAGCTTTCGTTGATCCGGCAATTCAGGGCCGTCGCCGCCAGCACGGCGAACTCTACCGCGCGCCTGTTCAGCACGGGCAGCGGGCCGGGCAGCCCGAGACATACCGGGCAAACATTGGTATTTGGCGGATCGCCGAAGTGGGTCGAGCAGCCGCAGAAGATTTTGGTTCGGGTCAGGAGCTGGACGTGGACTTCCAAGCCGATAACTGGCTCGTATTTGGAACGCGCGGCTACGGGAGCTTCCGGCGTGGTAACCATAACGCTCGATTATAGCGATCCAGACGGGCTACCACGGGGTGACGTTCAAGCTGCAGACAAAAGCGCTGCCCCAGACCACGAATCCGGCAACGCCCACGGTTACGTAAAGCCGTCGTTCGAAAGCATTGTGCAAAGTCGGGAGTGGCAGCGGAGATCCCAGAGCTCGATGAAAGGAAGCCAAAAGCAGTCCGCCGAATCCGACCAGGGTAACGGCACCGCCAAACGCCAGGCCGGCCATGATGAGCACATAACTGAGGCTGAACACAGCACACCCCATTTCTTGCCCAACAGCCTAGACCTACGACGAAAATTCTGCAAGGGGAGCTGACGCAAAATGACTTTCTACCCTGATTGACTCGCCTGCGCGGCTGGGCTACTCTCAACCCAACAATGCGAGCCCTTTGCACGGCGCGCAGCGAAGGCGCTTGCCGCATCCTCCCGGCGATGTCCGAACGGGAAACCTGGGTGCTGCCACTTACGATCGAATAGGATCACGATACTTGTTAGCTGCGACCATACTGGCTCCCATACAAATGCTATGTACCGCAGTGTTCACGCTGGCTTGCGCAGTGATGTTCTACGCGCTCTTCGGCTATCCCCTGCTGCTGGACTGGATGGCCGGCCGCTCCCACAATCCGGTTCACAAGGATGACAAACTCCGCACAGTTTCCTTCGTCATCGCGGTTTACAACGGAGAAAAGTTTCTCGAGCGCAAGCTGAAAGTCATTTTCGCGCAGAACTATCCTCGCGAGTTGATGGATGTGCTGGTGATTTCCGACGGCTCGACTGATCGCACCGACGACATTGCCCGCAAGTTTGCGGACCAAGGTGTTCGCTTCCTGCGGGTGCCCCACGGCGGCAAGGCGGCGGCCCTGAATGCCGGCGTGCCGCTGGTTTCCGGCGAAATCCTGGTGCTGAACGACGTTCGCCAGACGCTCGATCCCGACTGCCTGCGCAACATCATCGCCTGCTTCGGCGATCCCAAAGTCGGCGCGGTCAGCCCGCAGACCATCATCGTGCAAGGCGAGACGCATGAAGAGACGACTACCAGCCTTTACTGGCGCTACGAGCATTGGATCCGGCTGCGCCTGACGCGTCTGGACTCGACCTTTGGATACAGTGGCGCCTTCGCCGCCATCCGCCGCTCGCTGTGGACGCCGTTGCCGCCGGGCACGCTGCTCGACGACGTTTACGAGCCGCTGGTGGCGTTCTTCAAGGGCTATCGCATCCTGATGGAACCGACTGCCACAATGTATGACTACCCGACTGTTTTGAATTCGGAATTCCGGCGGAAGGTGCGGCTGCAGGCGGGTCTGTACCAGATGCTCAAGATTATGCCCGAGCTGTTGAGCTCGAGAAATCGCATGCGTCTGCATTTCCTCTCGGCCAAGTACGGGCGCATCGTCATACCGTATTGCATGATTGCAATCGCGCTGGCGACCATCGGGCTGCCGCCGTATTGGCGGGCCGCGGCAGCCTGGGGGCAAGTCCTGTTCTATGCTCTGGCAGCGTTGGATGGAGTTGTGTCCGACGGTTCGCCGCTGAAACGGCTAACTTCCCCGATCCGCACCTTCGTTGTCCTCATGGCGGCTTCGCTCGCCGCCGTGCGGGTTTATTTCGTGCAGCCCACCAGCCTTTGGAAAGAGGCGTCCTACCGATCTGCTCTAGCGGAGCCGTCTCCTCAGTCGGCAGATTCGGCGGAATCGAAGGTGCCAACTGGAACCGAGGTCTAGCCCGCTTTCCGAGCTGGCGTTTTCTTTCCTTAGGGAATCGGCAATCTGGTTTCCCGGCGCCCCCGCCGTAGTATCCTGCTATGTGGCTGGGACGAGGGACACAGTCCGGTGCCGAGTTTCTCTCAGGAAGCAGATTTGCCAGTTCCGAATCCATGGTCGGGGCACGCGCCGGAACGCAGGCACGGGATGAGTTCATTTGGACAGGGGCCGCAGGATGGTGTCGGACCAGAGCACACTGGCCCTATCCTGGTGATGCCGCCGCCTCAGAAGCCGCCCAAGTGGCTACTCTGGAAGAACCGGATTTTCCTGGTTATCTTCGTGCTGTTTTGTCTGGAGATCGGCATCATTCTGACGGTTCTTCCCTGGACTCGGATTTGGACGGAAAACTCTTTGCTGGTCGGATTCCCGCAGATGCGAGATGTCCTAACCTATGGCTTTGTGCGGGGCCTGATCAGCGGCTTGGGTTTGGTCGATATTTGGATGGGAGTCGCCGAAGCGGTTCGCTATCGCGAGTCCGTCGACTGACTAAGCAACCTGCATACAGCTGGCTGTCCTCCCATTAGACTGATCACTTTTTCGCAAACTCACTAAGGTCCCATGACAGATAACAACGACGAGCACTTGCGTCACAATCGGGCGCCACTGGCCTACGAGAACAAGAAGTTTCTCAACGGTCCCGATGGCCGCATCCTGCGCATTCTGGCCGAATATCAGGAGCCGCTGGCGCGCATCCGGCGGGAACGCATCCAGGACACGATCGTGTTCTTCGGTTCGGCCCGCTTCCACAGCCGCTCGCAAGCGGAAGAAGGATTGCATTTGCTGGACAAGCCGGGCTCGGCGGCGCCGGCTCCTCCGGAAGAGCAGGAGCGGATTCGGCTGGCCAAGGCCGATGTCGAGATGGCACGGTATTACGAAGATGCGCGCCAGTTGGCCTTTCTGATCACCTCGTGGACCAAGACCATCAGCCAGCCGCGGCACCGTTTTGTCATCTGTACCGGCGGCGGCCCGGGCATCATGGAAGCCGCCAATATGGGGGCATCCGAAGCTGGCGGCAAGACCATCGGCATGAATATCAACCTGCCCTTCGAGCAGATGCCCAACCCCTACATCACACCCGAGTTGAACTTCGAGTTCCATTACTTCTTCATGCGCAAGCTCTGGTTTGCCTATCTGGCCAAAGCGCTAATTGTCTTCCCCGGCGGCTTCGGCACCTTGGATGAAATGTTCGAACTGCTGACCCTGGCGCAGACGGAGAAACTGGCCAAACGCATTTGTGTCGTGGTCTACGGCAAGGATTACTGGGACCGGGTCATCAACTTCCAGGCGCTGGTAGATGCCGGCACGATTTCGCCGAAAGACCTCGAGCTTTTTCATTGGGCCAACACTCCGGAGGAAGCGTTTGAATGCGTCCGGGCCGACCTCACTAAACATCATCTGGAGCCGATGTTTACTCGCGATAAAGAGCCGGACATCGCCAAGACCAGACCGTAAATGCGAGCGTCCATTTAGCCCAGGGTAGGGCTGAATGGGCGTAGCGCCTTTGAACGGAAAAAAGCATCCAGGCGGCCCTCTCCTCCAACCCGACCACTTCCGCTGCCCCGCAGGTCACAGCTTCGGGCCTGAAGAACTCAGTCAGGCGATGAAATCCTTCACCCGAGACGACTAGCTGCAATTAGTAGTTTTGCCAGTAGCTTGAGCGGAGATAAGCGTTTACGCTTTCTAGCACCGATCACAAAATCTCCTGAGCCTGGCTGTGAAACCACTCATGGCTGGCTCTTTCCAGTGGGTTTGGCCGAGGAGCCCTCGTCTTGATTCCTATCCTCCGCTTGCGGAGACTAACCGGTGACTTAACAGCAAGGAGATAATCTTATGGATTTTGGTGCAAGTGTTCGAAGGTTTGCGATGGGAGCGCTCGCCGTCTCCGGTATTTTGGCGGGCGGGAGCGCGACCTTATACGCACAGGCGGCAGGTGCGAAGCAACCCAATATCGTCGTCATCATGGGCGACGACATCGGCATGTGGAACATCGGCGCGTACCACCGCGGCATGATGGCCGGTTCGACGCCGAACATCGACAAGATGGCAAAGGAAGGGATGTTGTTCACCGACTACTACGCGGAAGCGAGTTGCACCGCGGGTCGCGCGAACTTCATCACCGGCGAACTTCCCATCCGTACGGGCATGACCACTGTGGGCCAGGCCGGGGCCAAGCTTGGGATTCCGGCCGAAGCGGTGACCACGGCCACGATCCTGAAGTCGATGGGCTACACCACCGGCCAGTTCGGCAAGAATCATCTTGGCGACAGGAATGAATACCTTCCCTGTGTTCACGGATTCGATGAGTTTTTCGGCTACTTATATCACCTGGACGCGATGGAAGACCCGGCGCATCCCAACTATCCGCAGAATCTGTTGAATGTGGTCGGCCCGCGCAACATGGTTCATTGTTGGGCCACCGACAAGAATGACACCACCGAGATGCCTCGCTGGGGTGCGGTGGGCAAGCAGAGAATTGAGGATGCCGGCCCGCTCTATCCCAAGCGGATGGAGACGGTGGACGATGAAATTCTCGACCTGACGCTCAAGTTCATGGACAAGTCGAAGGCCGACAACAAACCCTTCTTCGTCTGGCTCAACCCGACTCGCATGCACATTGTCACGCACCTCTCCCCGAAATATGAAGCGATGCGCAACGCCGAGAACGGTTGGTCGGAAGAAGAAGCCGGCATGGCGCAATTTGATGACATCGTCGGCTCCGTCATGCAAAAGCTGAAGGATATGGGGGTGGACGACAACACCATCGTTGTGGTCACCACCGACAACGGCACCGAAGTCTTCACCTGGCCCGATGGCGGTCAGACGCCGTTCGCGCAGTCCAAGGGAACAGTTCTCGAGGGTGGCTTCCGCGTGCCCGCGATTCTTCGCTGGCCCGGGCATGTCCCGGCGGATTCGGTGCAGAACGGAATTTTCTCCGGTCTCGATTGGCTGCCGACGTTTGTTGCCGCAGCCGGTAATCCGAATGTCACCGAGGAGTTGCTGAAGGGCAAAACCATTGGCGACCGGACCTACAAGAACCATCTGGATGGCTACAACCAGATGGCCGCTATCACCGGCCAGGGCAAGTCCGCGCGTCATGAAATCTTCTACCTCGGGGAAAGCACGGTCGGCGCGGTGCGAATTGACGATTACAAGTTCCGCTTCATCGATCAGCCCCAAGGCTGGCTGGGCGAGAAGACCCATCCGGACGTGCCCTACATCACCAACCTGCGCCTCGACCCATTCGAACGCACGGGTTGGCCTAGCAACGGGACGAAAGACGGAGCGCAGCAGTACTTCGATTGGTTCAAGTACGAGTTCTGGCGCTTCGTGTTCGTGCAGCAGTTGATGGGCAAGGAAATCCAGACCTTCCTCGACTACCCGCCAATGCAGCGGGGCGCGAGTTTCAACCTCGACGCGCTCAAGGCGGAGATGTCGAAGAGGATGGCCGAGGCGGAGGCGGCGTCCAAGGGCCCCAGCGAGTAGCAGGAGCGACATTCACAGCGGGCGGTCCGAAAAGGCCGCCCTCCTTTCTTGGACCCGTCGTGCCGCTGCAGTTTGACAAGGCGATTCGCCGACTGTCCGAGCATCCAACGCTCGCCGGTTGGCGCCTCGAACCACAATATACCCGACCTGCAGCATCCCAAGAATCCCTCGCCGCTGATGGAACCCAGCAATATGCCGAAGTCTCTGCCGACCGGCGGATAGTACTGGCAACTTGGCCCTGGGTAAAAGGTTAGGGGGTGCACTATGGCACACCTCCAGCCTCCCTGGCACTGGAATAAATCTGCTTCCAGGCGTACGCTGATCGAACCTATCACTGTGGTACAAAAGCTTTCTGGGTGCAAATTGGGATGCGGCTATTGGATGATTGAGCAGCTTCCGGTCAACATCCTCGTTGATAGCGATAAGGCGTCACCAGAACAGCGCTCCAGTGGATGGTGCGAACTATGACTTCGTTAACTGCTTCCTTGCGAAGCAAGTTTTCGTCTGCTCTTGTGGCCATTACGGCGCTAGTCCTTGGATTACTCCCCGTCCTGTCTTGCAGCAAGAAGGAAGCTCCGAAGCCGCAGCCTGCTGCTTCCTCTGAGCAAACTCCTGCTCCTACAACTACTGCCAAGTTCGGGCCCATGTTTGCTCGCCGAACCGGGGACCTCGATCACATGGTAAAGCAGCGCAATATACGCGCGATTGTGCTCATCAATCCCATCGGATTTTTCTACAGCAACGGTCATCCTATGGGGGCCATGTATGAAGCGCTGCGGGAGCTCGAAACCTTCGTCAACCAAAAGCTGAAGACCGGAACCCTCAAAGTGAAGGTGACCTTCATTCCGGTGCGTCCCGACCAGGCGGAGTCAGCCCTGACGCAGGGTGTGGGAGACATGATTGCTTATGCAGTGGTGGTCACCCCGGAGCGCGAGCAACGGGTGGCCTTCACCGTTCCCATACAAAAGGATGTGAAGCAGATCATCGTCACCGGATCAAACTTTGGAACGGTCTCCAGTCTGGACGATTTGGGTGGCAAGGAGGTGTACGTCAATCCGATCTCGGCGAACTATCAGAACCTGCAACAGGTGAACCAGCAATTGCAGAAAGCCGGCAAGCCGCCCATCGTGATCAAAGCCGCCGACAAGAACCTGCTGGATGACGACTTGTTACAGATGGTGAATGCCGAGCTACTTCCGGCCACCGTCACAAGCGAGCTGCGCGCCAAGCTGTGGTCGCAAGTCCTGCCACATCTCGATCCTCATCCGGACCTGGTGATCGCCAGCGGCGAGCAAACCGCGTGGGCCGTGCGCAAGGACAATCCTCAGCTCAAGCAGCTGTTGGACGAATTCATAACAACGCATGCGGTCGGAACTTCCTTCGGCAACACCCTGGTGCGTCGCTATCTGCAAAATACCAAGTGGGTGAAGGACTCAACCTCTGCCGAGGAGATGAAGAAGTTCGAGACCATTCTGGCGCTGTTGCAGAAATATGCGGGAGAGTACGACTTCGACTATCTGATGATCGGGGCGCAAGGCTATCAGGAATCTCTGCTGGACCAAAGCAAAAAGAACCGCAGCGGCGCCGTGGGCGTGATGCAGGTCATTCCCAAGTACGCAGCCGCCTCTCCCATCAGCATCCCCAACGTCAACGCGGTGGACGGCAACATTCATGCAGGGGTCAAGATGTTGCGCAATATCGAAGATACCTATTTCAACGATCCGAAGATCGATCGCCTCAATAAAACCTTGTTCGTCTTTGCCAGTTACAATGCCGGCCCCAATCGCATTGCCAGGCTGCGCAAAGAGGCAGCCGACATGGGCCTTGATCCCAACGTCTGGTTTGGCAATGTGGAACTGGTCGCCGCTAAAGACATCGGGCAGGAAACGGTCACCTACGTTTCCAATATCTACAAGTACTACGTCGCCTACAAGCTGGCGGTAGAGCAGAGGCAACTCCGGCAAAAGGCAGCGGGATTGCCGGCGAGTTGAGCCTTGCGGCAACGCAACGGCATGCCAAAAACAACGTCATAGCGGACATCGGGATCGCAAACCTCAGTAGAAATCCGATACTGTCCTTGCCTGCCAGACGGCTGAAACAATTGACAGTTCCCCGGCTACCTACCATAGTGAAGGCTGCGACATCTGACTATGCAGCCCGTCAAAATAGGCCTCGTTCTGTGGTTAGGCATGCTGATGGCGGCGGCCTGCGATCAGGCTCAAGCCTCGCGTCTCGCCGGCGTTCCGGCGGAGCAAACAGCCGCTCAGTCCTCCGACGCCAGCTTGCCGTTGAGCTTCGAGCGTCATACCGGCGACTTGAATGCGATGGTCAAGCGCGGGAACATTCGCGCCCTGGTTTTGTATAGCCGCTCCAGCTTCTTCTACGTGAATGGCCGTCCCGAAGGGATCTATTACCAGGCCATGCAGTATTTCGAGCGCTTCGTGAATCAGAAATTGCACACCAGGCAGCACATACAGGTAACGTTCATTCCGGTTCGCCCCGATAAGATTGAGGCGGCTCTGACCGAAGGGGTAGGTGATTTGATCGCGTATGGCGTAGTCGTGACTCCACAACGCGAGCAACAGGTCGCGTTCTCCATTCCTATACAAACTGACGTGAAAGAGATCGTGGTGACGGGCAAGGATTCCGGTCTACTTTCATCGTTGGAAGAATTGAGTGGAAAGAAGGTCTTCGTTAATCCGATTACTACATACTATGAAAACCTGCAAAAGGTAAATGACTCATTACGGAAGCAGGGCAAGCCGGCCATCCTGATCGAAAAAGCAGACCCGAGTTTGATGGACGAAGACCTGCTGGAAATGGTGAATGCGGGTATACTGCCCGCGACGGTCACTCTGGCCGAGCGTGCCGACCTCTGGGCCGGTGTGTTTCCCAACATCCTTCCTCAGCCCAAACTGGTAGTTGGCAACGAAGGCAATCTGGCCTTTGCGATGCGGAAGAACAATCCGCAATTCCGGCAACTGGTAGATGAGTTCGTTAAGACTCGAGCGGTGGGCACGTCGTTTGGCAATACCCTGTTGCGGCGATATTTGCAAAGCAACGAGTGGGTGAAGAATCCAACAAGTGGGGCTGAAATCAAGAAGTTCGAAGCGACCGTGGATTTCTTTAAGAAGTACTCATCGCAGTATGGCTTCGACTATCTGATGGTCGTAGCCCAGGGTTACCAGGAGTCAATGCTGAATCAATCGGCCAGGAGCCCCGGCGGTGCGGTCGGAATCATGCAGGTCAAGCCCACAACCGCCGCGGCGCCCCCCATTAGCATCCCTGACGTCTTCACTGCCGAGAACAACATTCACGCCGGAGTCGAAGTCCTGCGCCACATAGCAGACAAGTATTTTAACGATCCGAAAATTGATCCGGTCAACCGCCTGCTGTTTACCTTCGCTGCGTATAATGCCGGCCCGAATCGCATAGCGGAACTTCGGGACAGAGCATCAGCCCAGGGATTGGATCCTAATAAATGGTTTGGAAATGTCGAACTGCTGGTTGCCCAAAACGTGGGGCCGGTGACGGTCCAATATGTAAGCAATATCTACAAGTACTATGTAGCGTACAAGCTGGTAGTCGAGCAAGGTCAATCGCTACAGTGACGTGGCTGGCGATCGGAGTTTGAATTGACCAAGACACAACCGGCTGGAGCTATGCGCGAAATCACTATGAAAATACTCGCCTATAAATCCCGAACCAGTGCTTCTTACAATGTCAGTACGTCCGCGCATTTCAGCAGAAAGCTGCTCTTGTTTACCTTCGCGGCAGCTACCGCGTTTTCGACCTGCTCATTTGCGATTGGGCAATCTGCCTTCCAAGCCACAATCCCGAACCGGCAACCGGTTCCGGGAGCGGCACCGAGAGGAATGGTGTGGATTCCGGGCGGCGAATTTTCCATGGGAGCTAACGACCCTCCCGACATGAATGAAGTGGGCATGAACGCGACAAAAGATGCCCGGCCAATTCACCGCGTTTATGTGGATGGGTTTTTCATGGACAAAACCGACGTGACCAACGCCGAATTCGCGAAATTCGTGAAGGCGACCGGATACGTCACTGTGGCGGAACGTAAACCGCGCGCGGAAGACTTTCCCGGAGCTCCCCCGGAGAACCTGGTTGCCGGGTCAGTGGTCTTTTCTGCGCCTGATCACGCCGTACCGCTTGACGATCACTTTCAATGGTGGAGCTATGTGCCGGGAGCAAATTGGCGCCATCCGCTTGGTCCCAAAAGCGACCTTAAGGGTAAAGAGAACTATCCCGTTGTCCAGGTCGCTTACGCAGACGCTGAAGCCTACGCAAAGTGGGCGGGCAAGCGGTTGCCGACCGAGGCGGAATGGGAGTTTGCTGCCCGCGGTGGGCTGACCGGCAAGCCATTCGTTTGGGGCAGCAGTTTTCGGCCTCAGGGGAAGTGGATGGCAAACACCTTCCAGGGACATTTTCCCAACTCTGATACCGGGGAGGATGGATATCGGGGAATCGCGCCGGTCGCCCGATATTCGCCGAACGGGTACGGTCTCTATGACATGGCCGGCAATGTTTGGCAGTGGACGAGCGACTGGTACCGACCCGACTATTACCAGAAATTGGTCGACGCCGGCGGTGTCGCGCGCAATCCGCAGGGTCCGCCATCGTCCTACGATCCCGCTGAACCGGATCAGCCCAAGAAAGTCCATCGCGGCGGATCGTTCCTCTGCACCGATCAATACTGCTCGCGCTACATAGTCGGAACCCGCGGCAAGGGGGAAGTGAGTACTGGAACCAATCACCTGGGATTCCGCTGTGTGATAGCTGCTAAGCCGCCGGTTCGGGTGCAGCCGCAGCATACAGCTGTAACTCACGAATAATCTCGGCTTAAGAACGGCGTTTTTCTGCCGTACCAGTGCTAACCTTACCCGGTCCTCTTAGTCTCCTTAAGTGTCACTTAAAGGAATGACGATGCGGTTCGCCCGTTCGGGTTTGTTATTTTTTCTAGTTCTGCTCTTCTCTTCGTGCGCGCTAGGATCAACGGTCGGCGACGGCGTCCCGGGCAAGAACTCGGCAAACTCTCCAGCGGCTCGTTCTCTGATGCAATACAGTTTGCCTCCCGGCGAACTGGCTCAGGCCCACGCCCTTTACAGGCTAGACGTGACCATGGTTCCCCTCCTGACGGCGTGGACGTTTCTGGTTTTCTACCTGATGTTGCGGATGCGGTTCGGCGTCCGGCTGCGTGACTGGGCCGAGCGTGCCTCGCGCTTTCGTATAGTGCAAGCCGTAATTGTCATGTCGCTGTTTACTCTGGTGTTTGAGCTGACCCAGCTTCCATTCGATATTCACCGGCATTACGTGAGCCTGAGCTACGGGCTGTCGGTACAGCCCTGGGGGTCGTGGTTCGGCGATTGGACCAAGAACCTGCTGCTTGGCTGCCTGCTCGTCAGCCTGTTGGGCAGGATTCTTTACGCTGTGTTACGGCGAAGTCCGCGGCGCTGGTGGTTTTACTTCTGGCTGGCTTTGATTCCGATCGTGCTCCTGATTCTCTTCGTCGAGCCGGTATGGATCGAACCGATGTTCAACAAGTTCGAGCCGCTCAGCGATCATCACAGCGACTTGGTCGCGCAGATCGAACGCGTGGTGCAGCGCGCCGGAATGGACATCCCACCCCAGCGCATGTTCGAGATGAAAGCCAGCGAGAAGACCACGACGCTGAACGCCTACGTTACCGGCTTTGGCTCGACCAAACGCGTGGTGGTATGGGACACCACGATGCAACACATGACCACACCGGAAACGCTCTTTGTCTTTGGTCACGAGATGGGGCACTACGTACTCGGCCATATTCCCAAGGAAATGACGATCATTCTGTTGCAACTGCTGGTGCTGTTTTACATCGGCTACCGGGTGGCCAACTGGCTGGTGGCACGCTATGGCACGAGTTGGGGAATCCGTGGTCTCAGCGATTGGGCGTCGCTACCACTGCTGGCACTGATCCTGTCCGTTCTGACATTTCTGGCTACCCCAGCCTTCAACGCGGTGTCGCGTCATTACGAACATCAGGCCGATCAGTACGGGCTGGAGGTGATTCACGGTCTGGTGCCGGATGCGCCGCTCGCAGCCGCGCACGCGTTTCAGATCTTGGGAGAGCGTTCGCTGGATTATCCGTATGTCGGTAAATTTGTGGAATTCTGGGCCTGGGACCATCCCACCATTCGCGACCGCATGATCTTCGTTCAGACCTACGATCCCTGGGGCAAAGGCAGACAGCCGGAGTTCGTGAAGAACGCGCCATAACTCCTGCTGCGAGATTCCCCAACCGGGACAATCGCTTCGTTGACATTGGGTGATTAGCTCTGTTAGTTTCAATAGTTCCAGTTATTTCCCTAGCGCCCTCAGTGCATCTTCAGCAGTAGGCACTCACGACACAAGGATGGACAACACTCTTAAACAGGTAGGCGAATTACTGCTCGGGGCAATCCCGACTGCGGTGCTGCTGCTGTTGCTCTATGCCATTTACCAGAATCTGGTGCGTAAGCCGCTCAACCGGGTCCTGGATCAACGACGGGAGCGTACCGAGGGAGCCATCTTGAAGGCGCGCGCCGATGTAGCCGCAGCCGAAGCCAGAACCCAGGAGTACGAGCACAAGTTGCGGGAGGCGCGGCTGGCGATTTTCAAGGCGCAGGAAGCGCGACGGCAACAAGCCCAGCAACTGCGGGCCCAGGCACTGGCCGAGGCGCGAAGCCGGGCGCAGCAGCAGATCCGTGAAGCCAAGGCCGCGATCGACCAGGATATGGTTGGGGCGCGGGCCAGCCTGCAAGCCGAAATCGACCGCCTGGCTGCGGAAATTATTACGAGCATCCTGAAACCAACTGGCGCGGCGCCCACCATAGGCGGCGCGCAATGAAGCGACATCTGCTAAGCCGCCTGGCGGTCATCGTCTTCTTTTCCCTCTTTCTGGTTGCCATGCTGGGAGCCCAGGATTCTTCTGGGCAGAAGGCTGAACCTGATAATACTGCGGCTGAATCCGGCGGCGGCGGGCCTAATGCCGGGGTGGGCGCTATTCTCGCCAAAACTACCGAGCAGGCCGCCCATACCGCAGAGAAGTGGGGCCACAAGCTGGGCATCGGCCCGAACACTTCCTTCGCCATCTCCATCGCATTCAACTTCGCCGGTATTGCCTTGGTGTTTTATGTTCTGGTGAAGGGAAAGGTGCCGCAGGCCTTTCGCGAACGTACAGCCTCGATTCAGAGGGGTATTAAGGAAGCACAGGCGGCCAGCGCCGATGCGGCTCGACGCCTGCGGGACATTGAGGCCCGTCTGGCCAAGCTGGACACAGAGGTCGCTGAGATTCGCACCTCCGCTGAGCGCGAAGCCGCCGCGGAAGAAGAGCGCATCAAGCAGGCCGCCGAGGAAGACAAGCACAAAGTGGTACAGGCGGTCGAGACCGAAATTGCGGCCATCGCCCGCAATGCCCGGCGCGAGCTTAAGGGCTATGCCGCGTCCTTGGCGGTCGATCTGGCGTCGCGCAAGATTCACGTTGACGAGCCTACCGATCATGCGCTGGTGCGCGAGTTCGTAGACCAGCTTGGAAAGGATGGCCGTTAAGCATGGCCGCCATTGCCAGCCGTTACGCGCGCGCCTTGGTTGAGGTCATCCTCGAGCAGCACATCGATGGCGACACCGCCCGGCAACAACTGCGAGCCCTTGTGGAAGCAGTGCATGAGAGTCCCGAACTACGTAAGGTCTGGGAGTCGCCGGCGATTTCCCCGGAGCAGAAGCGTGCCGTGCTCGATGCCATCGTCGGGCAGATGGGGACAGCCAAGCCAATCCGGAATTTTATTGCCATCCTGATCGATCACCGGCGCATTGCGATGCTGGACGACATGGTACGGCAGTTCGAGGTGGAACTCGACGCGCAGTTGGGATTCACCGAGGCCCAGATTTCCAGCGCCCGGCCGCTTGCGGCCGACGAGAAGCGTGAGTTGGAAGGGCAAGTGGAACGCATGACCGGCAAGAAAGTTCGTGCCCACTACCTCTCCCAGCCTGAGTTGTTGGGTGGAGTGCTGGTTCGCGTCGGCAGCACCATTTATGACGGCTCGGTGCGCGGGCAACTGGAAAAGATGCGCCAGGAGTTGAGCACCGCGTAAAAAGGGTAGTGCGGCGCTTCAGCGCCGCGGAATTCGATCAGGGAATGAGTTTGAGTCCGGCAGGGACGGCACTCTTACCTTTGCCTGCCGCCGGGTGAAGCTGGCTCGGATTAAATAAAAGGCGTAGACGCTGTCCTGAAGGCAGCTCTACCCGAACGGAATCTTATGGCACAGATCAAAGCAGACGAGATTACTAAGCTCATCCGCGAGCAGATCGACAACTACGAATCGAAGATCGCGGTCGACGAAGTCGGTACCGTGATGTCGATCGGCGACGGTATTGCCCGCGTCTACGGCCTCGACAAAGTTATGTCGGGCGAATTGCTCGAGTTCCCGCACAACGTGGCCGGCATCGCCATGAATCTGGAAGAAGACCAGGTAGGCGTGGTGCTGATGGGCGAATACACCGAAGTGGAAGAGGGCGACGAGGTCAAGCGCACTGGCCGCATCATGAGCGTGCCCGTCGGCGAAGCCATGGTCGGCCGGGTAGTGAATTCGCTTGGCCTGCCCATCGACGACAAGGGACCGATCAATACCGATCAGTACATTCCCATTGAGCGCCTGGCGCCCGGCGTCATCGACCGCCAACCTGTGCGTGAGCCGATGGCCACCGGTTTGAAAGCCATCGACTCGATGATTCCAATCGGGCGCGGTCAGCGCGAACTGATCATTGGCGATCGCCAGACCGGCAAGACTGCGGTCGCGCTCGACACCATCATCAACAGCAAAGGTCGCGACCTGATCTGCATTTATTGCGCTATCGGGCAGAAGCGTTCCTCGGTCGCGCAAGTGGTTAAGACCCTGGACGACTACGGCGCCATGGATTACACCATCGTCGTCTCGGCCTCAGCGTCTGATCCCGCTCCCATGCAGTACATCGCGCCCTACGCCGCCTGCGCCATGGGCGAATATTTCCGCGACACCAAGCGTCACGCGCTCTGCATTTACGACGATCTTTCCAAGCATGCGGTCGCCTATCGCGAGATTTCGCTGCTGCTGCGCCGTCCACCGGGACGCGAAGCCTACCCCGGCGACGTGTTTTATCTTCACTCGCGCTTGCTGGAGCGCGCCTCCAAGTTGAGCAACGATCTGGGAGGCGGATCGCTGACCGCGCTGCCCATCATCGAGACCCAGGCGGGTGACGTATCGGCCTACATTCCCACCAACGTCATTTCCATTACCGATGGCCAGATTTATCTGGAAACCGACCTGTTCAACTCCGGCGTGCGTCCTGCCGTGAACGTGGGACTGTCGGTCAGCCGCGTGGGCGGCAGCGCGCAGATCAAAGCCATGCGGCAGGTCGCCGGCACGTTGCGACTCGATCTGGCGCAGTATCGAGAGCTGGCAGCGTTCTCGCAGTTTGGCAGCGACTTGGACAAGGCCACCCAGTCACAGCTCGCTCGTGGTCAGCGACTGACCGAAATCCTGAAGCAGGGACAGTATCAACCGCTGCCCTTCTCCAAGCAGATTCTGATCATCTATGCCGGAACCCAAGGCTTGCTTGACGACCTGCCGGTGGATCAGCTGCGCGACTTCGAGAAAGGTCTGAACGAGTACGTGGAAACCTCCAACCCGGGCGTGCTGAAGTCGATTGAGGAGAAGAAGGTTCTCGACGACGATCTGCGCGCCGCCCTGACCAAGGTCATCAAGGAATTCAAAGATCGTTTCGTCAGCGACCGTGAAGCTGTGGCGAAGGCGAGCGCGTAAGAACCAATGGCAAACGTACGCGACATTCGACGGCGTATTCGCAGCGTGAAGAACACGCGGCAGATTACCAAAGCCATGAAAATGGTGGCGGCCGCCAAGCTGCGCCGGGCGCAGGAGCGAGCGCTAGCGTCGCGTGCCTACGCCAAGATGATGGCCAACGTTCTGACTTCGACCGTCAGCCGGTCGGAGCTGTTCGACCCGAAAACGGGAGAACCGCTGAATCCGCTGTTGGCCATGCGCCCCGAACAGAACATCCTGCTGGTATTAGTCACCGGTGATCGCGGGCTGGCAGGCGCGTTTAACTCGAACGTGTTGAAGGCGGCAACCAAGTTTCTGGATCATTTCAAGGGTAAGAACATTGACATCGTGGCCATCGGGCGCAAGGGTCGCGACTTTCTGCGCCGGCGCTATCCTGTGGGCAAGGCGGGAGAGGCGCGCGCGGGAGAGATCCAGGTTTTGGGCGAACACCTGAACCTGCTGGCCAAAGTGGATTACGAAGTGGTTTCGGAAATCGCCGATCGTATCGCCAAAGCTTACAAGGAAGAACAGATCGATTCGGTTTACCTGATCTTCAACGAGTTCAAGTCGGTGATTTCTCAACGCCTGATCGCGCAACGAATCCTGCCGGTTCAAGAGCTTGGCCAGCGTGAGGTTGCCCTGGCGGAAGAGTTGACCTTAGAGGCCAGAGAGCGCATGGGCGAAGCCGCGCGCGCCGCCGGAATCAGCCTGAAGGAGCCTCCACCAACCGAATTCGAGAGAGAAGCAGCGAAGTTTGCCACCGCGCCGGTCGACTACATTTACGAGCAGCCGCCGGCCGAGCTATTTGCCGGCCTGCTGCCGCGCTACATGGCGTTTCAGATTTTCCAGGGCATGCTGGAGTCGGTAGCGGCCGAGAATGCCGCTCGCATGACTGCCATGGATTCGGCGACCAACAACGCCAATGACGTGATCGACTCGCTGACGCTGACCATGAACCGGGCGCGCCAGGCGGCGATCACGAAAGAGATTATCGAAATCGTCAGCGGTGCGGCGGCGTTGTCGTAACCAGCCTTCAGCCATCAGCTGTCAGCTTTCAGCTAAGGCAGTCGGGCGTTGTAGCGATCGAATGGAATGCGTTCGTGATGTCGACGAACAACCGCAGAAGAAGTTTTTGCTGAGGGCTGACAGCTGATGGCTGAAGGCTAAGAAGATTTTCGCTGACGGCTGATAGCTGACGGCTGAAAGCTAGGTTTCTATGGCTGAAAACATCGGACACATCATTCAGATCGCGGGTCCCGCGGTCGACGTGCAATTTTCCGAAGCTGCGCTGCCGCCCATCTATTCGGCGCTGCGCGTTACCAGCGACGGCTTCAACGTTCCTGCGCCCATCGACGTCATCCTGGAAGTGGAGCAGCAACTGGGCGAAGGCCGAGTGCGCTGCGTTGCCATGGAGCCCACCGAAGGCATGGTGCGCGGCATGAAGGCCATCGACCTGGGAGGCCCTATCACCGTGCCGGTGGGCCGCGAAACCCTGGGCCGCGTGCTCAACGTAATCGGCAATCCCGTGGACAAACTCGGCCCGATCAACGCCGCCAAGCGCAATCCTATCCATCGCCAGGCGCCGGCATTCGACGAGCAGTCGACCGAGATGGAGATGTTCGAGACCGGCGTCAAGGTTATCGACCTGATCCAGCCGTTCCTGAAGGGCGGCAAGATCGGACTGTTTGGCGGCGCCGGCGTGGGCAAAACCGTCGTCATCATGGAATTGATCAACAACGTTGCCTTGAAGCATGGAGGCTTCTCGGTATTCGCTGGAGTGGGCGAGCGCACCCGCGAAGGCAACGATCTGTGGCTGGAAATGCAGGAGTCGGGCGTGGTCAATATCAAGGAGCCTGCGAAGTCGAAGGCCGCCCTGATCTATGGCCAGATGACCGAACCTCCTGGAGCGCGTTTGCGCGTGGCCCTGACCGCGCTGACCGTCGCCGAATATTTCCGTGACGAAGAAGGTTCGGACACGCTGCTGTTTATCGACAATATTTTCCGCTTCACCCAGGCTGGCTCGGAAGTTTCCACTCTGCTGGGACGTATGCCGTCCGCTGTAGGATACCAACCTAACCTGGCAACGGAAATGGGCGAGTTGCAGGAGCGCATCACTTCGACGAAGAAAGGTTCGGTAACTTCAGTGCAGGCGATCTACGTGCCTGCCGACGATTTGACCGATCCCGCTCCGGCAACCACATTTGCTCACCTCGATGCGACGACCGTGCTCTCGCGTCAGATTTCCGAGCTGGGCATCTATCCCGCCGTCGATCCGTTGGCCTCGACCTCACGCATTCTCGATCCCCGCGTGGTCGGCGAGGTCCACTACAACACGGCACAGGCGGTGAAGCGCGTACTCCAGAGCTACAAGGACCTGCAAGACATCATCGCCATTCTGGGCATCGACGAGCTCAGCGAAGACCAGAAGCTGACGGTATCGCGCGCCCGGAAGATCCAGAAGTTCCTTTCCCAGCCGTTCTTCGTGGCCGAGCAGTTTACCGGCCTGAAGGGACGTTACGTGAAGATCGACGACACGGTGCGCAGCTTCCAGGAGATTGTCGACGGCAAGCACGACGACATCCCCGAGCAGGCTTTCTACATGAAGGGCGACATCAACGAGGTATTGGAAGAGGCCGAGAAGATGAAGGCGACCGCGTAATCTGCCATGGCTGACACGCTGCATTTACAAATCATCACGCCCGACAAAGTGCTGGTCCGCGAGGACGTCGACTCGGTGCAGATACCGGGGAAGAACGGCTATCTCGGCATCCTGCCCGGTCATGCACCGCTGATCACTGAGTTGATGATTGGCGAGATCAGCTATACCCAGGGTGGGACCACACAATACCTTGCCGTAGCCTGGGGCTTTGCCGAGGTGCTGCCCGACAAGGTGACAATTCTGGCCGACACCGCCGAGCGCGCCGAAGATATCGACGTGAAACGTGCTCAGGAGGCCAAGGCGAGAGCCGATGAAGCGCTTCGCCAAGCCGGTACTGATCTCGACTACGATGCGGTTCAGTACGCCCAGCGCCGCGCCGAGGTCAGGCTGGAAGTTGCGGCCCGCGCCGGACGCACCACGGCCGCACATTAAAACATTGTTTTGAGGGTTAAATTTGCCGCGCCGGAAACCTATCCAGCGCGGCTTTGTTTTCCAATCAGGCTGAAACCGTCTTTGGCTGGGGCGCGACAAAGCGAATCGCTTTGGCCAGAAGGATGGTTTCGATGCAGCGCAGGTCTTCCAGCACAGGTTCTTTCACTTCCCCGTCTACCTGAACCACCGCAACGGCCGAAGCCTCCTGCCCGTCCCGGCCGCGGCCAAGCGAGAAGTTGGCAATGTTGACGTTGTGTTGTCCCAGCACCGTCCCTACACGGCCAATCACGCCGGGCACGTCGAGATTGCGCAGGTAAATGACATTGCCTTCCAGCGGCGCTTCCACGTGAATGCCGTCGATTTCCAGCAGCCTGGGCAGGCCGCCGGGTTGAACGCAGCCAGCTACTGTGTTTTCGTGTTGTCCGGTTTTGAAAGTCATGCGCAGCACGTTGGCGGCAGTACCGCCCGCGTCACGCGTCTTCTTGCGCTCCGTGAGCCGGATACCCCGCTCCTCGGCAATGGACGCCGCATTCACCAGATTCGCTCGTTCCTGAGCATGAGCAATCTGGTTGAGCGCGCCGGCCACGCCGGCATTGCGGATGAGTGCGGTCTTCCACTCGGCGATTTCGCCGCTATAGCTTAGGCCCATCTCTTCCACCCCACCTTCGCAGGATTGCGCCAGGAACGTTCCCAGACGCTCGGCCAGCAGGATGTAGGGCAACATCTCCTGATACTCTTCTTCGCTGATCGAAGGCACGTTGACGGCGTTCTGGATAACGCCCTTGGTCAGGTACTCGCGCACCTGTAGCGCGATCTGTATGCCGACCGCCTCTTGCGCTTCATGGGTTGAGCCGGCGATATGCGGCGTCAAGATGACGTTGGGCAGGGTCGCCAGCGGAGAGTCGTTGACCGGCTCATTGCTATAGACATCGAGTGCCACCCCGCCTAGTTGGCCCGACTTTAGGGCATCGACCACAGCAGCATCGTTTAGTAATTCTCCCCGCGCGCAGTTAATCAGCCGCACGCCCTTCTTCATCTTGTGCATGGAGTCGGCGTTGATCATGCCTTGGGTCTGCGGAGTCAGGCCAACATGCAGCGTGATGTAGTCGGACTGGGCGAAGACCTCGTCGAGGGTTGCCAGCGTGATATTCAGTTGCTGGGCCAGACTCGGCGCTACGTACGGATCGTGGGCGATGACCTTCATGCCGAAGGCAAGAGCGCGGCGGGAAACTTCGATTCCCACACGGCCCAGGCCAACGATGCCGAGAGTCTTGCCCCGAAGCTCGGTGCCTTGCAGCGTTTTCTTTTCCCATTTGCCGGCTTGCATGGTGGTATGAGCGCGCACCAGATGGCGCGCCAATGACAGCATGAGTCCGAAGGTGTGCTCGGCCACGGCAACCGCATTGCCGCCGGGCGTGTTCATCACTACGATGCCGCGTTTGGTGGCGGCATCGAGATCGACGTTGTCGACACCCACGCCGGCGCGTCCGATGACGCGCAACTTGGGAGCCTTATCCATCATGGCGGCGTCGACGAAGGTTGCAGAGCGGACCAGTATGGCGTCTGCATCGGCCAGCTGGCCGGCGAGCGCCTCTTTGTCCGGGGAAACGACGGTCCAATCCTTGTGTTCGCCAAAGATGGCGGACGCCGAAGGAGAAATTTTGTCAGCCACAACGATTTTCATACAGTAGCCGCCTCGGCATATTGCCGGGCAAAGACTTCTTGCACGGCGCGTACGCCTGCGCCCAGTTCGAACTTGTAGGATGGCGCAACTTTGAGCAGCACATGCTCCAGCGCGCCGATGACACCGATAGCGTCGAGATAGTCGTAGTAACCGAGATGAGCGATGCGGAAGAGCTTGCCCTTCATCTCGCCCTGACCGTTGGCAACAACCATGGCAAAGCGCTCGCGGAATTCCTTTACGATGGCACTGGAATCTATGCCCGCAGGCGCCAGCACGGCGGTAACAGCGGCGGCCGGACAAGTAGGCGCGAACAGCTTCAGACCCAAAGCCTGCGCACCGGCGCGAACCATGGCCGCTGAAGTTTCCGCATTATGGATGAGCGCGTCGCGTCCGTCGGCCAGGTTGCCGTTACCAGAGCGACGAATATAGTCGAGCGCCGCGGCCAGTCCCGCGATGAGCGCGGTCGCCGGCGTAAAGGCTGATTCGCCCTTGGTCTGCGACTTGCGCTCCTTGCGCAAATCGAAGTAATAGCGCGGCTGCTTGGCCGTCTCCATGCGTTGCCAGGCGCGTTCGCTCACACTGAGATAGGCGAGTCCGGGCGGAATCATGACCGCCTTTTGCGAGCCCCCGATGAGGATGTCGATGCCCCAATCGTCCACCTCGAAATGGGTGGTGCCCAGCCCGGTGATGCCGTCGACCACGAACAGGGTGTCGCTACCTTTCAACAACGCGGCAATGGCTTTTACGTCGTGACGGGCTCCGGTAGAGGTCTCCGTGGCCTGCATGTAAAGCACACGCGCGCCGGCTAGCTTCGATTTGACTTCAGCCAGGTCGAAGGTCTGACCGTAAGGTACCTCGACCAGTTCGATCTGGCAGCCGAATGCCTTGGCGAGATCACGCCAGCGCTCGCCAAACTTTCCGGCGGTAAGAACCACAACCTTCTCGCCGGGAGAAGTGAGGTTGGAGACCGAAGCTTCCATGGCGCCAGTGCCCGAAGAAGCGAGAAGCAGAACGTCATTCTTGGTGCCGATGAAGGCTTTGAGATCGGAAAGAGTACGGGTAAAGATTTCACGGAATTCGGCCGTGCGGTGGTGCATATCCGCGGCGGCAATTGCCGTCTGGGCGGCTGGAAGAAGCGGAGTCGGTCCCGGAGTAAAGAGCCGTGTCTTACGAATCATGGCAAATACCTCTGAGGGTTGATTGCCGGCGCGGGCACGCGCCGACAGTATTAACTATAGCCTTCTACCCGCGCACAAGCCACCGCAAGTTGGCATTGCTGTGGTGCTCTGAATCACAAATCCATGTGACTCGCTGCCCTATAATTAGGTCATGCGCCTGACCGAACGTGTGCAAAAAGACATGGTTGACGCCATGCGTAAGAAAGAAGAGCTGCGGCTGTCAACCGTGCGCATGATGAAAGCGGCGTTGCAGAACAAGCGAATCGAGAAGCGCGCCGACCTCGACGAAAAAGAAGAGCTGCAGGTGCTGACCACCATGATCAAGCAGCGCAAAGACTCCATCGAGCAGTTCGAAAAGGGCAACCGGCCCGAACTGGCCGCGAAAGAGGCTGAGGAGATCACGATCATTGAGGGTTACATGCCGAAGGCCGTTGGCGAAGAAGAGATCGTAACGACGGTGCGCGCCGTCATCGCCGAAATGGGCTCTCCCACAATGAAAGACGTCGGGGCGGTCATGAAGAATGTGATGGCGAAGTTCGGCGGGGCGCGAGTCGATGGAAAGGTTGTGAGTGAGGCGGTGAAGAAGCAGCTGGCAGGAAGCAATTAGCGTTCAGGACTTGGCGAGGGGGTCAGTTTGTGGAGCATGAAGCGCGAGGATTTCACCAAGGTAGTCGGCGAGGCACTGGATTCTCTGCCTGCTGAGTTTCGCCGCCGCATTCGCAATGTTGCCGTTCTGGTGGAGGATTTTCCTCCAGACCAACCGCCGCCGCGACATGGCGAACCCAGGGTCTTGCGTCTCGGGCTTTTCCATGGTGTTCCGATGACCAGAAAGAGCGTCTTTGGCCTGGCCGGAGGGCCTGATTATGTCGTGCTCTATCAAAAGAACATTGAGGCGGTCTGCTCCACCGAAGCCGAGGTGCGCCACCAGATCCGGCAGACGGTCATTCACGAGATGGGACACTATTTCGGCATGACAGAGGAGCAGTTGAAGGATGTTTAGAGCCGGCAGACCCTCCCCGCTCCGGTTGAGGAAGGGGCTTTGGAAGGTCTGCTGCCGTCAGCCGACTGATGGCTTTTTTGTGGCAATAGGGGTCCTTCGACTCTGGCGGCGAAGCGCCGCCTCCGCTCAGGATGACACCTTGAAAACCATGCTCAGTGCTGATTGCTGAATGCTGACTACTGATTGCTGACTACTGAACGCTCTTCCGAATGTTGTAATCTGAAATCAGCCGTCATGTCGTACCAACGCACTGTAGAGCAACTCTATGCGCTCGGGCACGAGCTGGCCTCCACCCCGTCGCACAAGTTCGACTTGGCGTATGTACGCGAGATGCTGGAAGCGTTGGACCATCCTGAGCGGCGGTTTGCCAGCGTGCTGATCGCGGGGACCAACGGCAAAGGTTCGACCGCGGCGACCCTATCCTCCATTCTGCGCGTTGCCGGATACCAGACCGCGCTTTACACTTCGCCGCACCTGCTGCGCATCAACGAGCGGATTCGGGTGAACGGCGAGACGATCTCCGACCCGGAGTTTGGCGAGATCCATGACCGCGTGGAACGCATCGCGCAACAGCTTCTGCAATCCGGCAAGCTGCCCTGGCATCCCAGTTTCTTCGAGATGCTGACCGTGATGGCGTTCGAATACTTCGCCAGCATGGCAGTCGAGATCGCCGTGCTCGAAGTCGGCATGGGCGGGCGTCTGGACGCGACCAATGTGGTCGAGCCGTTGATTTCGGTGATTGCCGACATTTCACTCGACCATCAGAAATACCTTGGCGATAGCATAGCGGAGATCGCCAGCGAGAAAGCGGGCATCATCCGCAAGAATGGCGTGGTGGTGACGCTGCCGCAACATCCGCAAGCCAATGACGTGATCGGTCACGCCGTTATGGAACACTCGGCGCAAGCCGTAAGCGCGGCGAATTACGTGCCACCGGTATCGCCGGGAGCGGCAACTTATCTGGCGGGACGCGCTGTTGCCGCACCGGGGCGAAGCCGCTATCCGCTCACGGTGCGGGGCGAGGAGATCGAAGTAGATTCGCCCCTGGCAGGCAGACATCAGCTGCGCAACATTGCCCTGGCAATCGCGACGGCAGAGGAACTCAATCAGTTCGGGTTTAAGCTCACGCCCCAGCAGATCGAGCAGGGAATTCGCGAGACCCACTGGCCGGGACGCTTCCAAGTGCTACCACCGTCGGCGGCGACGCAGCAGCGCGAAATGGTGCTCGATGTGGCGCACAATCCCGCCGGTGCCTGGGCATTACGTTCAGCACTGTCAGAAAACTTTGCCGGGCGAGAATTGACTTTTGTGTTCGCGGCCTTGCGGGACAAAGCCATCCAGGAGATAGCGGAAATTTTGTTTCCCATCGCCGAGCGGGTGGTAGTAACGCAGGTTGGCAATCCACGAGCCGCGACGACGGAAGAGCTATTGGAGGCCGCTTCGCGGACTGGGACCCTATTGTTCGCGGCGGAGCCAGTTCCAGCAGCCCTCGATCGAGCCCGCGAAATCAGCAAGCCGGAAGGATTGATCGTGGTGACTGGCTCGATTTTCCTGATCGGCGAAGCCATGGCGGCAATGGGGATCGCGGCGTGAGGCCATGAACAACAGTGCACCTCAAGTCGCATCCCTCACCCAGCGCCGGAACTCGCTGTTCAGCCGGCTGCGCTCATATTTCTTCTTCGTGCCCGTTGTGTATTTATACACAGGCGTGTTGGGAACTCTGGCATTAGTGGCTTCGCTGTTTGACGGAAGCGGACGGTTGCAGCATTGGTTCGCCCGCACCTGGTCGCAATTGATCCTGAAAACAGTGGGAATTCACGTGCGGGTTGACGGACTGGAGCACCTTCACGCCTCGCAAGCTGCGGTGTACGCTGCTAATCATTTGTCAGCAGTTGACATCCCGGTGCTCTACGCGAATCTTCCGGTGCAGTTCCGCATCCTGGCTAAGAAGGAGTTGTTCCGCTACCCATTTCTGGGATGGTATTTGAAGCGCTCGGGACAAATCCCGATCGTTTATGGCGATGCCCACGCTTCGCTGCGCAGCCTGAACCGCGCGTGCGATGCCTTGCGCCGGGGTGTTCCGCTGATGGTCTTTCCAGAAGGCGGGCGTTCGGCTATAGGAACGCTGCAAGAGTTTATGGGCGGGGCATTCTATGTTGCGATCCGGGCGCAGATGCCAGTGGTACCGATGGCGATCGTGGGAACCTATGAGTTGCTGCCGATCAACAGCTTTCACGTGATGCCCGGCGAGGTTGCTCTGGTGATTGGCGAACCGATTTCGACCAAAGGTCTACGCCTGCGCGATATGGATAAGTTGTCGGCGCACGTGCGCCAAGCTATCACGGAGCTGTATGATTCGCACTCGCGGCGTCTGCAACTGGTAAATGCGGGTGGCGAAACCAAGCCGAAAGCGACGTTGAGCCCGGAGCCGTAGCACCGAAAGCCGAAATAAGACATGAAGCCTCACATCGCCATTCCGGTGCCTAACTCAAAGCGGCCGCTCTATGTCAGCCTCGCCCTGCCGCAGTATGAGCGCGCGGTGCGCAACGCGGGAGGCTTGCCGGTTATCATCGAGGTTAATGCCACATCGTCAGAGATTGCCCAGACGGTGAAGTCGTGCGACGGCGTGCTACTTCCGGGCAGCCCGGCTGATGTCGATCCCGAAAAGTATGGGGCGGTGCGGCATCCTGATACGGCGCCCGCCGATCCTTTTCGCGACAACACCGACGAGTTGCTATTGCAGGATGCTTTCAACATGCGCAAACCGGTTTTCGGGATCTGTTATGGCCTGCAGTCTCTTAATGTCTGGCGCACGGGAACCCTGAGCCAACAACTGCCGCAAGGGGTAAATCACAAGGCCGGGCGAAATGTGGCCGAGGCGCATCGCGTTCAGATCGATCCCGCCTCGAAACTGGCGGCGGTGCTGCGGGAGGCAGGTGCCCTGCCGGATAGCCACGAGCTGGTGATGCTGGTCAATTCGAGTCATCATCAGGCACTAGAAACGCTAGGTGATGGTCTTCGACTGGTAGCGTGGTGCCCAGAGGACGGCGTGAGAGAAGCGGTTGAGGGAACGGCTCCGGATCAGTTTGTGCTGGGGGTGCAGTGGCATCCGGAACGTACCTACGACAGCGATGAGGCGTCGCGGGCGATGTTCCGCGCCTTTGTGCGGGCGGCAGCCGAGTGGCACCAGAAACTGGCCAAGAAGCAGCAAGACTTCGAGTCGGTGGCCAGGGAAAGCTAGTGTCCTGTCTCGCAAGTTGCTTTAGTATTCTGCAACCTCGCACCTGCGGCATTCGATGATCAGCGCAAATAATCACGCGGCCCGGACTGTCGCAATAGTAAAGACACTTCGGATACGGCACAC
>JBAVSY010000161.1:0-19028 GCA_049695855.1 Candidatus Korobacteraceae bacterium
AGGCCCGAGTTCTGCAACAGCTCGAACCGGCGGTCGCCCAAGCGTTAGCTGCCATCACCGCTCAAAACGCGCAAGCCTTCTTCCGCCACTGCGGGTATGGGATACAGCAACTATGAAAATGCTCTAGTCAAAACTATCCAGCCGTGCTCACCGACGAATGGCAGCCACACTTCATCTGCAGTGCCCCTCGCGAAATGCGCTTGGTGGCGCTCATATCGAACGTTTTGGCTCGCTAAGGCGTCCAAAATCGGCTTGCAGTTATCGAGGTTCTCATCTAAGTAGAGAACAAAATCGTCAAGCCGCAACTGCTCTGGTTTCCCAGCGGATAGCCTCTTCCACTTGTTTTTCTTCGAGGCCATATTCCCTGGCTAGTTCGGGTACAGATTCTCTGGCATTGAATCGGGATGCAATGACAGCTGTAGAGATGCCCGTTCCAGCAATTACTGGCTTTCCAAATCCGATCTCGGGAGTGATGACGATGAACTTTGGCTCGTCGGCGGAGCGCTGGCGCACAAAGGGGTAAAACTTGAAAGTTCGCTTGTCGTATTCGATACGCTCCAGGTGCACCTCGACGATTTCGGGTATGACATACTGACCGCTTCGCGAGATATTGACCAGCCCATCTATTTCTCTTAGCAGCACGTCGATCCGATTCGTATACAGAGACTGTTCAATCAGAGGATGGCGGAATCCTGACTTGCTGTTTAGATGGGTAATCGCGCGGCGGATTTTAGGAAGCCGCAACTCGTAGATCTGCCGCATTGCCGCCAGCATGTGGCATTCCAACAGGTTCATGAAGGAGAGGCTGCGTGGGTGTTTACCCGCCACGCGAATGAGGGGAGGCATGTTTTTCCGGCCAAACGCCCAATACTCCAGCGTCTTGATGGGAAGGCGCAGGTAGAGAGCAGCTTCCGAGAGACCATACATCGGAACCTCGAGGCTAGGATCCATCACGGCTTTCATTGTCCGCCTCCAGTGCAAACTCTATCACGCTCGTCACACTGCGTCCGCTGAAATAAATGGGATTGCAAGACTGCCCTTAGCTCTCAGGAAAAGAAACTGCCCCTCAGTCTTCCCCCACCCGCAGCACCGCCAGGAATGCTTCCTGCGGAATATCCACACGCCCGACGCGTTTCATGCGGCGCTTGCCTGCTTTCTGTTTCTCCAGCAGCTTGCGCTTGCGGCTGATGTCTCCGCCGTAGCACTTGGCGATGACGTTTTTGCGCATGGCGGCAACCGTTTCGCGGGCGATCACTTTGGCTCCAATCGCGGCCTGGATCGCGACTTCGAACATCTGCCTCGGAATCAACTCCCGCATCTTCGAGACCAGCGCGCGCCCACGATCATAGGCAAAATCGCGATGCACGATGATAGAGAGCGCGTCCACTGGATCGCCCGAAATCAGGATATCCAGCTTCACCATGGGCGACTGCCAGGCTCCGGCCAAGTGATAATCGAGCGAAGCATATCCGCGCGAAACGGTTTTCAGCCGGTCATAGAAGTCGAGCACGATTTCGTTCAGCGGCAATTCGTAGCTCAACATCACGCGGGTCGAGCTGACGTACTCGAAGCCTTTCTGCTTGCCGCGTTTGTCTTCCACCAGCTTCAGGATGCCGCCGACATATTCCTCGTTGGTCAGAATCGTCGCCAGAATCACCGGCTCTTCGATCTTGGCGATCTCGCTGGGATCGGGCCAGCGCGAGGGATTGTCCACCTCAACCACCGTCCCATCGGTTAGCGTGATCTTGTACCGTACGCCGGGCGCGGTCGTGATCAAGTCAAGATCGTATTCGCGCTCCAGTCGCTCCTGAATAATCTCCATGTGCAGCAGGCCGAGGAAGCCGCAGCGGAATCCGAAGCCTAGCGCCACGGAGCTCTCGGGTTCGAAGAAAAAGGAGGAGTCGTTGAGCCGCAACTTCTCCAGCGCTTCGCGCAACAGCGTGTGCTCGTGGGCGTCTACCGTGTAGAGCCCGGCGAATACCATGGGCTTCAACTCTTCGAAGCCGGGCAGGGGCTCAATCGCCGGATGATGATCGTCGGTGATGGTGTCGCCGATCTTGGTGTCGGCAACATTCTTGATGTTGGCGATCAGGAAGCCCACTTCGCCGGCCGAGAGCTGGTCCACTTCCACCGGCTTGGGAGTGAGAATGCCCAAAGTTTCCACATCGAAGGTGCGGCCATTCGACATCAGGCGAATGCGCTGGCCCTTGCTGAGCACGCCTTGAATCACGCGCGCCAGCACCACCACGCCGCGATAGGAGTCGAACCATGAATCGAAGATCAACGCCTGCAGTTGATTGGCGGCGCGGCCCTTCGGCGGAGGCACATGCTTGACGATCGCTTCCAGCACATCCGGCACGCCCTGTCCGGTCTTGGCGCTGATGGCCAGCGCATGCGAAGCGTCGAGGCCCACGGCGCTCTCGATCATCTCTTTGGTGCGCTCGATGTCGGCGCTGGGCAAATCGATCTTGTTGATGACGGGAATAATTTCCAGTCCGTTGTTGATGGCGATGTATGCGTTGGCGAGAGTCTGGGCTTCCACGCCCTGTGAGGCATCAACGACCAGCAGCGCGCCTTCGCACGAGGCCAATGACCGCGAAACTTCGTAGCTGAAATCGACGTGGCCCGGGGTATCGATCAAGTTGAGCTGGTAGGTCGTGCCATCGGCTGCGGGATACATCATGCGGACGGAATGCGCCTTGATGGTGATGCCGCGCTCGCGCTCCAGGTCCATCGTGTCCAACACCTGAGCTTCCATCTCGCGCGCCGTCAGCGAGCCGGTGAGCTCGAGCAGACGGTCGGCAAGCGTGCTCTTCCCATGATCGATATGGGCGATGATCGCGAAGTTTCGTATGAGTGATGGATCCATGCGAGGTAGCTTGCCGAGTGCTACTTTGATTCTACAGGCAAAACTGCCTTCTCTGTTTTACGGGGACGAAGCATGAAAGCCAGGAGTTCAGCACCGTTTTCCGCGATCGACTAAGTGCAACCGCGGTCGAAAGCTGCTTCAGAGTTGCCAGGAAATTATCCAGCCTTGTCATCCCGACTGTAGCGAAGCGAAGCGGAGGGATCTGTGGTTCCGATTGTTCCCCGATCGAAATTCAAGCGTCATCACGGCCGGACAAAAATGCTGGCCGCATAGCCGTCATCTTCTGAGCGTAAAGTCTCGCTCCACTCGCCCGAGAGTGCCGGCAATTTCGTGCAGGGTAATAGTGCCGCCTGCACCAGCAGTTTCGGATCGCTCGCTGGCACCCGCATCGTCAGCACACCATCGGAGTATTGCGCATCGGCCGTGCGCTGGCCCGCCATCACGTACTGTTTGCGCAGTTGCAGCAGCTGCCGGTACCACTCCAGCATGTCCCGATGGTTCGGACCGTCGGCCCAAGTCAGCTTCGAGCGTTCGAATGTTGCTGGATTTTCCGGATCGGGTACTTCCTGGAAATCAAAATCTTTGAACTCGCGGCGCCGTCCTTCGCTGACCGCGTTCTTCATTGCGGGATCCTGAAAATCGGCGAAGAACTGGAATGGCGCCGTCTCGTCGTACTCCTCGCCCATGAACAGCAGCGGCGTATGCGGCGCCAGCAACAAAAACGCCGCGGCTAATTGGCGTGCACCTCGCGGAATCAGCGTGGTGAGCCGTTCGCCCTTGGCGCGATTGCCCACCTGATCATGATTCTGCAGGCAGATCACGTTGGCCGGCAGCGGAACTCCCGTCGCGCTTGTGCCTCGCGCGGCATGCCAGAAGCGAAAATATTCACCCTGAAAGACGTAGCCGTCACTCAAGGCACGGACAAGGTCGTTGGGATCGCCGAAGTCCTGGTAATACCCCTGGCTCTCGCCGCTGAAGAGCGCATGAATGGCGTGGTGGAAGTCGTCGCTCCAAACTGCGTCCAGTCCATAGCCACCGTCCGCCAGAGCCTTGGTGTAGCGCGAATCGTTCTCATCGGTCTCGGCAATCACACATACTGTGCGGTCGAGCTGGTGCGCCAATCTCTGCACGCGCTCCTGAATCTCCGCCAGAATGTGCTTTGGCGAATCGTCTTTGATGGTTTGCACTGCGTCCAATCGCAATCCGTCGAGGTGATACTCGCGAATCCAATACAGCGCGTTCTCGACCACGTAACGGCGCACATGCTCGCAACCATCGCTGTCATAGTTCACCGCCTCGCCCCACGGCGTCTGGTGATGCGCCGTGAAGTACGGTCCAAACTTTGGCAGGTAATTCCCCTCCGGGCCGAGGTGGTTGTAGACCACATCCAGCATCACCGCCAACCCGACACGGTGGGCAGCATCAACGAATCGCTTGAACCCCTCGGGCCCTCCGTAGTTCGCCTGCACCGCATAAGGCGATACGCCGTCATATCCCCAGTCGCGGGTACCGGGGAAGGCCGAAACCGGCATGATTTCAATCACCGTAACGCCGAGCTGCTTAAGATATTCCAGCTTGCCAATCGCGCTGTCGAAAGTTCCTTCAGGTGTGAAGGTTCCGATATGCAGCTCATAGATGACGTAGTCGCGGAGTTTGAGGCCGCGCCAGTCCTGATCGCTCCAAACAAATGCAGCCGGGTCGACAATCGCGGTTGGGCCATGCACGCCCTCCGGCAGAAAACGTGATACCGGATCGGGCACGGGCAAGCCATCGTCAAGAACATAGGAGTAGCGATCGCCCGCCGCTGCCGCGGCGGTTGCGATGAGGTCATGGCCATCGCGTCGCATGGGCAGATCTTGCGAACCAGCCCCGGCCTGCATCAGCCGAAGCAGGACGCAGCTCGGAAAAGGCGCCCACACCCGAAACTCGGCATGCTCACCGTGCAGGTTTGCGCCATACGACAAAGTTTGCGTTACTGTCTCCACGCCAAATCAGACGTGTTCCGAGGCCCTGAGGATGCTTATCCTTGCAGCTGCGGATGTTTGCGATTCCAGTCGGTGCGTGACTGGAACATCTCCGCTGCCGCAATGACCGCGCTGTCGTTCAGCACCTGCCCCAGGAACTGAATGCCGATCGGCAGCCCCGCCTTGGTGAATCCGCAAGGCACGCTTTGCACCGGCAAACCACACAAGTTGCCGATGCCTCCAATCGGATCGGCAAACGACAGGCCGGTTTCAAGATTCGTATCCAGCGGCGTAGCGGTAATCGGTTGTGATGGCGCAATCAACACATCGCACTGTTCAAACACGCGATCCATCTTCTGTTGTAGGACGCGGCGTATCCGTTGGGCGCGAAGGTAGTCTTGCCCGCCGACGGTCTGCGCGACGTAGCCGCCAATCTGGCTCAGGGGATCGTTAAGCTGTGCCACTTCGCCGGAGTCGATGAGTTTGGAGAACGCCGACGCCGCTTCCACACTGATCACGATTCCGCCCGCAATTTCGAACGGCCCCTCCGGCAGTTGAACGCTGCTGATCGTTGCTCCCGCCCGTTGCAGCACTCCAACTGCCTGTTCGAACGCGGCCGCGATTTCGGGATCGGGCTTTTCCCACGCCTTGTCGATGCGCGCGATCCGCAGCGTTTTCGCCGGAGCGGCGTAGGTGAAACGCGCCTCTGATTCGGAGAGCGAACCGGCGTCACTGGGATCATGTCCGCTGATCCCGGTCAAGACCAGTGAGCAGTCATCAGCCGCGCGACACATGGGACCGATCTTGTCCATCGAGTACGATAGCGCCATCGCGCCTCCGCGCCCTACTCGACCGTACGTCGGACGCAGCCCCGACACGCCGCAGAAGGCTGACGGACACACGATCGATCCCCAGGTCTCGGTGCCGATGGCGAAAGCCGCCAGCCCGGCCGCCATGATTGCGCCCGAGCCGCTCGACGATCCGCAAGTCCAGCAGTCAGTATTCCAGGGATTCTTCGTGGCATGGGTCAACGAAGCGGACGCGAAGCGGTAGCCCAATCCGCCAGCCAACTCGATCATGGCAGCCTTGCCCAGAAGGATTGCGCCCGCCTCATTCAGCTTTCGAATGACGGTGGCATCGTAATCGAACACCTGCCGCTGGTATGGCCTCGCCCCCCACGTTGTGGGATATCCTTTGACGGCCAGCAAGTCCTTCGCGGCATAAGGGATTCCGTGCAACGGCCCGCGATAGTGGCCCTGCGCGATTTCCGTTTCCGCTTGTTTCGCCTGTTGCAAAGCGAGATCAGGAAGAATCATGGCGAAGGCGTTCAACTGATGTCCGTACCTCTTGTCGCGAGCGAGATAAGCCTGTGTGAGTTCGACTGGCGACAGCTTCCTGCTTCGAATTTGTTCTCCCAATTCGCGGACAGAGAGGTACAACACGTCTTCGCCGATCATGATTGGCTCCTATCCGCTGCGAGTTCGACATCGGTAAACTTCAGCACCGTCGCCGGCTGATCAGCATTGTCGAGGGGAAATGTGCGGAACTCCGCCAGAGGTTTTTGCCCTTCCATGATCAGACGATGTACATCTTTCTTCTGTGCGTCGGTCAGGCGGCTACCGTAGGTCTGAATGATCCACTGATATTTCAAATCGCCCTCCGCCTGCAGATCGGGCGAGAGTTCGCTTGCCGGTTGTGGCGGATTGGCAGGAGGCGCTGTCGAGTTGGGCGCACTCTCCTGCGATAGCAGCGTGGCTGGCGCGATGACCGCAGTGGCTGCTGCAAGAGCCGAGCGGCGCGCGAATTCGCGTCGCGAGAGCCGGCGATTTAGTTCGAGTTTCTGGCAAAGCTCGTCGCGGGATGATTCCGACATGAGAATTCCTCTCACTGGCAAAAAGTACTGGAAACGCGAAAGCGTAATGGAATCGCAACAGCGAGTCAAACACTACTGGCTCCCGGTGCGGCGGCTCGAACTCAAGCGCTCAAAACAAAAAGGCACAGACATTCTCTGTGCCTCGGTGTCTCGGTGGTGAATCGTGTCCTAGATTACGACGGTCTCGCGATACTCGCCGTAAACATGCCGCATGGCGTCAGAGATTTCGCCGACGGTGGCATGGGCCTCAACCGCCTCCACAATCACCGGCATCAGATTGCCGGTGCCGCGGGCAGTATCTTCCACCGCTTTCACCGCTGCTTGCCATTTGGCCTGATCGCGTTTCGCCCGCATCGCTTTCAGCCGCTCCACCTGCTTGCGCTCCAGCGATTCGTCAATGTGTTGTAAGGGAATCGGTTTCTCCTGCTCCAGTTCGAAGCCATTCACTCCGACCACGATGGCTTCCTTTTTATCGACCGCTTTCTGATATTCGTAAGCGGCGTTCTGAATTTCCTGCTGCACGAAACCGCGTTCAATCGCCTTCAACATGCCGCCCATGGCCTCAATCTTTTCCAGATAGGCGAGCGCGTTGGCCTCAATCTGATTGGTTAGCGACTCCATGTAGTACGAGCCGGCCAGAGGATCGATGGTCTGCGCCGCGCCCGATTCGTAAGCGATGATCTGCTGGGTGCGCAGCGCGATGCGCGCCGACTGCTCGGTTGGCAACGCCAGTGCTTCGTCAAAGGAATTGGTATGCAGCGACTGCGTTCCGCCCAGCACGGCTGCCATAGCTTGCAGCGCCGTGCGCACGATGTTGTTCTCCGGCTGCTGCGCCGTCAGGGTCGAGCCTGCCGTCTGGGTGTGGAACCGCAGCATCTGCGATTTGGCATTCTTGGCGCCGAAGTGATCCCGCATAATGCGGGCCCACATGCGCCGGGCAGCGCGGAACTTCGCCACTTCTTCCAGGAAATTGCTGTGCGCATTAAAGAAGAACGACAGCCGTGGCGCGAACTTGTCCACGTCGAGTCCGGCGTCGATCGCGGCCTGCACATACGTTATGCCGTTGGCCAGCGTGAACGCGACCTCCTGCACTGCCGTCGATCCGGCCTCGCGCATGTGATAGCCAGAAATGGAAATGGTGTTCCACTCCGGCACGTGCTCGTTCGCATAAGAAAAAATGTCGGTGATGATGCGCATCGCCTGCGCCGGGGGATAGATATACGTACCGCGCGCGATGTATTCCTTCAGCACATCGTTCTGGATCGTCCCCGACAGCTTGCGTACGTCGCGACCGGTACGCTGCGCAGTCACGATATACAGCGCGAGCAGGATCGCTGCCGAAGCGTTGATGGTCATCGACGTGGAAACCTTTTCCATGTTGATGCCGTCGAACAGCCGCATCATATCTTCGATGGAATCGATGGCCACGCCCACCTTGCCGACTTCGCCGATGGCAAGCGCATTGTCCGAATCCAGCCCAATCTGCGTAGGCAGATCGAAAGCTACGCTCAGGCCGGTGGTTCCCTGGCTCAGCAGATATTTGTACCGGCGGTTCGACTCCTCGGCGTCGCCCATACCGGCGTATTGCCGCATGGTCCACAGGCGTCCCCGGTACATGGTGGCTTGCACACCGCGGGTGTAAGGAAACTGTCCGGGATAACCGACCTCGCTGTCGTAATTCCAGCCTTCCAGATCGGAGGGCGAGTAAATAGGATGAACAGCGATGTGGGAAGAAGTTTCCTGCGTGTCGGATGGCTTGCTGGCTACGGCGGTCTTGGATTTTGTTTCGGCCATGGGAGTAGGGGCCTCAGTTAATCGAGATGACTCAATTATCGGCCGCGGCTCAAGAAACCGGCTATGACGTGCATCACATCCAAGCGGTCTATCCTAAAAAGCAGTTTCGAGTTTCGAGCACATAGCTCCGTGCCAAACGACAAAGCCATCTGTCTTATAAATCGCACCGAGATGCGGTTCAGGCGACGACTGACACGTACTCGAAACTCACTCTGTCAGGATCACCTGAACCTGCAAACTCACAGTCGTTTTCGCGACCGCCAGAACGAACTCACCCCAAAGTACACAAACACCAGCGCGAACGCTGAGGCCAGCAGCATCTTCGCGACCGATCCATTGCCTGCGACGTGGCGATGATATTCGCGCACCGCAGCTCCGCCTCCGACCAGCGCCAGCACGAGAAAAAACAGGCCTGTGATTTCCAGCCATAGCACATGGAGCACTCGCCCAATGCTGCGGACGGTCACGCTGCCGGCGTGGTAGAAGGCCCGCACCCAGCGATTTTCGCCGGTCTTTCGCCCTGCAACCCGCAATAAGGCGCGTCCTTGAGTACCGAAATCGCGGGATGGCACGGTCGAAAATCCCCCACGGGCGAAGGCCCAATTGTCTGATCACGACATCTACAGACGGCCCGAAGGCGGTCTCCTTCGCAGCATCAAACTTAAATCAAGGCTTCGTTACGACTCCAAGCCATCTCATAAATCGTTTCGGTTTGTATCAGGGCACGACTTTTAGTCGTGCCGAACGATACTCTCCCGAGCTTCGGGCGTCACAGTGGGCCGCTTTGCGGCACGGCTGAACAGGCTGCCGGAAAAAGTCGGGTCCGACATGTTTTGAAGGGGCGCAGCTTCAGGTGCGCCGTCACCAGCCCTTTATTTTTGTCATCCCGAGCCGGCTTCAGCCGGTGAGGGATCTGCTGTTGGGACTTTTTCCGCAGCCTGTGAATCCGTACCCTGACACAAAACCTGTGCGCGGGCGATTTACGAGAGGCTCTCGCATTATTCTAGCAGTCTGGCTAGACTGCTCCGCAGCCAATTGCCGCGGCAATTCGCAAACTTCATCTCCCCCCGTGGCATCTAAACCATTAACGTCGGATTGGTGAACGGCTGGCAGGTTTTCAGGCTCAAGGCTAGTATGGGTGCCAGGAGATCCCGTCCGCCATCTGGCAGAGGGTATAGGTGTAATCGTGGATAAGCGACTCAACAGTATGATGAAGGAACTAGGCGATGCCATCAACAATTCGCTTTCCGATTCCGATCAGATCGCCGAAGTAATCTCGCGCATCAAAGCCGGGGGGTATGACGTTTTTGTGGTGCTTGAGGCTACCATCGGATTTAATCAGCGTGATGAGGACGAGGCCCAGACCACGTCGGTCAACAGTTCGCATAACAGCGCGGACTTCCAGATGACCGCGCAAGATGTGAAGTTCCTGAAGTCGCTCCGCATCAGCCTGGACGATGCCGGCTGAGGTCACGGCCGGGCTGTTCAGAGGTCGCACTGAATGGTGAGATGGTGTGCTAAGATGCGCTTTCGCCTGCGGATCGGCAAGCACCCACCAGGGGACAGCGGCCTCTTTTAAATAGAATAATCGCCCCCGGTCCCTTTCGGGGATATTCACAGTCAGGACATCACCAGATGAGAGACACGCTCGGAGTCTTGCTGGCGGGAGGAGCAGGCGAGCGACTTTACCCTCTGACGCGCGATCGGGCCAAGCCAGCCGTTACTTTCGGCGGCATCTACCGCATCATCGACATCACACTTTCCAACTGCATCAACTCCGACTTGCGCCGGGTCTACATCCTGACTCAGTACAAAGCGCTGTCGTTGAACCGGCACATCCGCGAAGGCTGGGGAAACATTGTGGGCCGCGAGTTAGGCGAGTTCATCGAGATCCTGCCGCCGATGAAGCGGGTCAGCGAGAACTGGTACATGGGGACCGCCGACGCGGTCTATCAGAACATTTACTCCATCGGATCTGAACAGCCGCGCTACGTGCTCATCCTATCGGGCGATCACATTTACAAGATGAACTACGATCTGATGCTGCGGCAGCACAAAGATTCGGGCGCCGACGTCACGCTCGCCACCATCTTGATCGATCCGGCCGAGACCAGGCATTTCGGCGTGGTGGAAATCGATCGCACCGGCCGGGTCGTCGGCTTTCAGGAGAAGCCGGAGGAAACCGACCTGCGCTCGCCTTATAACCCGCGCATGGTTTCCGCCTCCATGGGCGTCTACCTGTTCAACACCGAGGTGCTGATTCCGGTGCTGCTGAAGGACGCCGAGGACCCCCATTCTCGGCACGATTTCGGGCACAACATCCTGCCCCACATGGTGGATGACTACAAAGTTTATTCGTTCAACTTTATCGATGAGAACCGGAAGGAAGCGCTCTACTGGCGCGATGTAGGAACGCTGGAGGCATACTACGAGGCCAACATGGACCTGGTTTCCGTGGCCCCGGTTTTTAATTTATACGACAGCGCCTGGCCCATCCGCACTCATATGCGCCAATATCCGCCGGCCAAGTTCGTTTTCAACGATCCGGGTCGCACCGGTGAAGCCCACGATTCCATTGTGTCCATGGGCTGCATCATCTCCGGCAGCTCAGTGAGTAGTAGTGTTCTGTCGCCTGACGTCCGGGTGAATTCCTATTCCCACGTAGACACCAGCATCCTGTGTTCGCATGTGAGCATTGGCCGCCATTGCCGCATCCGCAAGGCCATCATCGACCGCGACGTCCAGGTTCCCGAAGGCACAGTCATCGGCTATGACACCGAAGCCGATCGCCAGAAATATCACGTTACCGACAGCGGCATCACGGTCGTGACTCGCGACTACTCGCTGTTCGAGAATCCCATCACTGTAGACTACTTCACCTCGGAATAATCCACGGTTGCGATCAGGCAGGCTTGAGGAGGATTGTCGTCGAGCACAGCGTAGACGTTCACCGGGATCGCCGGCCGCACATCGCGAACATAGCCGGCAAATCCGGCCCAGTCTGTTCTCACATAAGGATTGGCCGCTCGTATCGCAGGACGCCCCTCACCCAGCGCAGCCAATCCGGTGATCACGCCATTCACGGTTGCCATCACTCGCACCGGCGGCCGCTGATGTTGGTAATCCCAAGCCCAACCGGTGATTCCCCAGGCCGAGGTTCTCTTGCTCTCCAGAGGCGTCGTGGACTCCACGGCTCCGCGGCACTCCTCGGGGGTAACCACACGAAAGCTGGACGTTAGAGGCAAGTCCAATTGTAGATAGGCAGCGTCGGAGAACACCGACAGCCGATGGTTCCGCAGGTACTTTATCTGAGCCACCAGTTGATGAGGCTCATGACCGAGTGCTGTCTTGAAGGTCTCCTCGTCGGACACCCCAGTGAGTAGAGACATGGCAGTTTGATTAAGCCGAAATCCATGCAGCCTTGCGCCCGCGAGAGGCGAATCTACGCGGGAGGCCCCGATGGCCATCGCGGCAAGCAGGCAAATCTGTACCGCAATCAGGGGGATTCGGCTCCGCCCCGTCCCAGTTGCGTACCGCAACGCCATTAAACCAAGGCAGCACCAGAACAGCAGAGCGACGGTCTGATATCGCGAAGCAAAGGACTCACTAATGCCGAAATTCAACCTCCCCAAAGCGGTGATGAAAGCAGTGCCTGCACAGAACAACAAGGTCAGCACCAGTTGAATCGCAAAAGCACCACGGCTTCGAACGTAAAGCCGGAAACCAAGGATGACTGCCAGTGCGATAGTCACACCAACCAGTCCCAGCAGTACGGCCAGATGGGCGTTGCCCCTGACGAATGAGCTTCCGAAATACATGGCCAGAAACTGCAAAAGGCGAAGCGGCTCCCGGAGCGACAACATCGGGTCGGCATGCCAAGGCGGACTAAAATAGTGAAAGAAGTACAGCACAGTACTAACTGTACCGGTGAGGACGAAACTCAACGTCGCGGAGAGTCTGAGATGAAGCAAGATCGCTGCCGCGATCAGGATTGGCCAGAGCAGGCTGCCGTTGGCCAGAGAGTAAGTTGCTCCCAGCGCCGCCAGATTAGCCACCACCAGCCACACCCATGACCGCGGACCGCTCGGTTTCTCGGAATCTGTCCAGTACATCAGCAATCCGACAAACGACAAGGTGGCGAATAGGCCGGGAAGCACGAAACAGGCTTGGAATCCCCAAACAAAGTTTTCCCATTGCGGCGGACCGAACAGGCAGAATGCCGCCAGCCCTATGCCGGTACGCCAGATCGCTCCACGCCAGTGGCCGAGCACTCGCATGCTCCAGCCCAGCAAGATTAAATGCAGCAATTGAATGGCAAAAATGCTGGCTAGCAGAAACTTCTGGCTGGCGTGAAAGAGGCTCAGATCTACGGCCAGAAAGATCTTCGGGATGACCACCCGGTGTTCGTTGTGTTGCACCCATAGCCACGCAGGATTGAGCTGACTCCATCCGTAGGCGGCAGCACCCACCTCGTCCCATCCGTCGGCATAGGGAAGGCTCGAGTAGCTGACGATCACCATGTAGGTCGTAATGCCCATGGTGATCATTCCGCCGAGCAGAATGGCATAGGAGAGAAAGATGGCAATCCACGACTGAGAACTGCGCGGACTTCTTACCGTCGAGCCAGAATCACGTGCTGCAGAAGCAACTTCCACGGGTCCACCTGTGCGTTTCGCAGTCCCGTCTTTCAGCATGAGCGCTATCGCGATTTACGGTACACCTGCAGGTAAGTTTGCGATAGTACATACTTGGGATTCGCTCCCGTCGAGCACGGCGTAAATGCTTACCGATGCGGACGGTTGTTCCTTCTTCACGTATCCGGTGAATCCTACGAAGCTGGTCTTCAAGAAAGGATTGTCGGCGCGGATTGTCGGTCGCCAATCGCCCATCGCTCCCAGGCCAACGATCACGCCATCGGACGCGGCGATAATCTGAGTCGGAGGCCGCCGGTGTTTGCGATCCCAAGCCCAGCCACGGATTTTGAGTGCTGGCGAAGCGTCACCGCCCACTGTTTCCACCGATTGCACGGCTCCAACACACTGATCCGAAGAAACTAAATGGAACGCCGAATCCAAGCGCTCTCCGAGTTGAGGACCGGCGTTTTCAGCGAAGATGGACAATCGCTTTTCCCGCATGTACGGCACCAGTTGCCATAAATAATCCGGGTCGGGATAGATAAGTTGCAATTGCGCTCGATCCCGGGTATCGGTCATCAAGGCGATGGCTGCCACGTTGAGTTCAAAGCCGTGCAGCCTGGCTTTTCGAACCGCATCGGCAGCCAGATGGACTCCACCAAACATGATCGCCAGCAGGCACCCCTCCGCGATTGCAGTGTTGAATTGCGCCCGGGTTCCGCGTAACCATGGCAGCAGAAGAAGCATCAGCAGAGCCCACCAAAATAACAAAGCAAAGGTCTGATACCTGGAAGAGAAAGCCTGATCGAGGCCGGAACTCGACCTGCCCAGGGCGGTTATGGTCGCGGTTCCCAGACAAAACATCAAGATGAGCAGCAGCAGAACCGAAAAAACGCGCGCGGTTTCGACCCTTAACCGGAATCGCGGGGTCAGACAGAGCAGAAGCACCAGCCCGGCGATTCCATAGAACATCGCCGAACGATTGTAGGTGGTTGTCCAGGAAGCTCCCAGATAGGTGGCGAGATACTCCAGGGTGCGGCCTGGAGTCTGAAGCGACCCACTTAGACTAATGCTCCCGGGCGGACTGATGTAGTGATGAAAGTAGGTCAGGATGCCGGCCGTTCCGCTGATGATCAGGACCAGAATCGCCGACAGACGCAATCGTAGCAGCAGTGCTGCAACCACCAGTAACGGCCACAGCAGGTTCCCATTGGCCAGAGAAAAGGTAGCTCCCAGCGCCGCCAGAACGGAAAGCAGGAGAAACTTCCACGCTCCCTCACCCCCCGGCTGTAGTGACTTCATCCAGTAGAGCAAGAGTGCGATGAACGAAAGCGTAGCGAACAGGGCGGAAAGTACGAAGATGACTTCGAAGCTGAACACAAAGGTTTCCCACTGACTGGGGAAGAACAGGCAGAATGCCGCCCAGCCGAAGCCGCTACGCCACAACGCTCCCCGCCAGCCGCCCAGCGCGCGCATGCTCCAACCCAGCAGCGCCAGCTGTAGCAATTGAATTATGAAGATGCTGGCTAACAGAAACTTCTGGCTGGCGTGAAATAGCCAGAGATCAACCGCCAGGAATAATTTTGGAATCGGGAACCGATGTTCCAGATGCTGCTGCCACAGCCAGTCGAGGGAAACCGGGCTGCGGCCCTGGGCCACAACCGAGATCTGCAGCCACGACTCAGCAAAGGGCAGCCGAGAGTAGCTGACGACCACCATGTAGCCGGTGACCACGACGACAGTGAGTCCGCCAAGAAGAATAAGGTAAGAGAGAACGCTGGAGACTGGCGAATCCAATGCGCTCGACCTTGGCGACGGCGATCTCCAATGCTCCGTCAAGCCTGGCTGGGCATGGTATGAGGAGCGGAGAAGCAGCGGCAGCTCCCAGCT
This sequence comes from Candidatus Korobacteraceae bacterium, assembly GCA_049695855.1. Classification (GTDB taxonomy): domain Bacteria; phylum Acidobacteriota; class Terriglobia; order Terriglobales; family Acidobacteriaceae; genus Bog-257. The sequence goes on from JBAVSY010000161.1 coordinate 15,025, forward strand.
CTTTCTGATCTCCATTTCGCTGACTATACTCAGCATTTCAAAGAGCTTCCAGCAGACGTGGCGGGAGATTCTCCGCAGTTTACCGCGCCGCCGATCATTGCTACTGAAGAGCGATGGAAGCAGAATCGCCATAATCGCGATAGGAGATGGTGATGCGAAGGGAGCGAGATTGACGCGCGCTACCAAGGCGGTGGTAATTCTTTGGCTTTGCTTTCTGGCCCGTGGCTGCTTTTACTCCGCGCTTTTGCCCATCTGGGAAGGTTACGATGAGCCCTTTCATTTCTCGTTTATCCAGTACTTGACCGTGCACAAGAATCTGCCGCTGTCGACCACGCCGGTTTCGCGCGAAGTTCAAGCGTCGCTACACTTGCTACCGCTCTCGTGGGAGCAGCGGCTGCACGTACTGACGCCCCCGATTTATACCGAGGATTCCTACTGGCAACTACCGGCCGCAGATCGCCGGGCTCTGCAAGAGCAGGCGCGTGCGATTCCTCCCGCCTGGGGAGCGCAAACGGGAACAGCTCCCACAATGTATGAGGCGCAACAGGCGCCGCTGTACTACTGGATCATGTCTGGCCCGCTGCGGCTGGCCGCCCATTGGTCCCTGGCGGCGCGCGTCATGCTGGTGCGAATTCTGAGCGTGCTGCTGGCGTCGTTGCTGGTTCCAATCGCTTATGCGGCCGCCAAAAGCTTCCTGGCAAATCGTGCTCAGGCGCTGGCGCTGGTCGCCGTCATCATTTGCATGCCGGAGCTCATGATCGATATCTGCCGGGCCGGAAACGAAAGCCTCGCTATCGTCCTCTATTCCTTTCTGACTTTGCTTCTGTTGCTGGCAGTGAAACGCAAGAGTTCCGAATGGCTGGTTTTCGCCGGGATCGTATTAGGCATGGGATGGCTGACGAAAGCCTACTTCCTGCTCGCCGTGCCCGCATTTATGCTGGCCATGGTCTATTCGGGACGATGGGCTTCCGAGCGCAAGCGGTTGATCCGCAATGGCGCCTGGGGAATCGGACTAGCCTTCCTCATCAGCTCCTGGTGGTACTGGCGCAATCATGTCGTCACGGGAACCTGGTCCGGAGAAGAAAATGACGTCGCTGCCGCGCACAGCGGCCTGGCTCATCTGCTCTCGGCCAGCCGGCACGTGAACTGGATTGGCGGCATCATTTCGGTGGTCGTATCGCACACCTGGTTTGGAGGATGGAGTTTTCTCAAGCTTCCCAAGCCGATCTACTTCGTATTCGTGGCGGGCGGAGCGGCAGCGCTGTTCGGCCTGGCGAAGTTTGTCCTGAAGGATCGCTTGCGTTCCGGGCCCCTGGTTGTGATTCTGGGGCTCTATGCTTTCTTCTGGGTTGGCCTCTTCTATGACATCTTCGTGGTCTACATTTCCACGGGCGTCTCAGCCTCTGACGGCTGGTACATGTACGCAGTCGTAGTTCCCGAGCTGCTGCTGGTTACCTGGGGATTGTTTTGCATTCTCCCTGAGCGCTGGCATTGGGGAATATTGCCGTTCCTGGCGTCGCTGTTCGCGGCCATCGATATTTATGGAGTTCACGCCTTGTTGTTGCCTTATTACACCGGGATTGTTGCCCACGTTTCCGGCACGGACATCGTGCATCCCGCGACCCTGGCGCAACTGGCGTCGGTGGGTCCCCATTTCATTCTGGATCGACTCACCGCGAACAAGCCCGTATGGTTCGGCCCCGGAGTTTTTGTGGCGCTCTTTGCGGCTTATTATCTTGCAACCCTCCTCACCGTAGCGATCAGCTTCCTGGCAATGCGTACGGCTGCCTCAGGTGGGCAGGCGCGGGTACAAAAGTAGTCTGCCCTCGGTAACGAAGACCTGGGATCGGAGGTTGCGCGGCCAATCGAGACCGCACACTGATTCACTCGGTGATCATGCGCGCTTTCAACGTCACCGCACCCACACACCACAGCAGAGCGTCTTCTACATGCTCACGAAGCGATTGGCTGGTGAAGATGTCGCGCAACAGCTTGCGTTCGGTAAGCCGCGCCGCCAACTCCGTCAAAATGCCCTGATAGCGGTCGGGCATGTGCAACTTCGTGGCTCGCACCAGATCGTCGAAGATCAGCAGGCAATCGAGCACGATGCCATCGAGGTCGGCGTTTTGCGAATTCACCAGATAGAAAGCTTCCGCCACATCGCAAAAAGTTTCGATCTCCGCTGGCGGCGGACCGAGCTTCGCCATGCCGGGGTTTAGAGCCAGCGCTTTCGCAGCCAGTTCCAGACGAGTAAAGAAAACCAGGCGGCCATCCGCGGTGAGCGGCCGCTCGTTGTCGCCTCCCACGGCGAGCAAGGTGTAGAACTGCGGACCATCGTGATGGCCGTCCACGCGAAAGCCGACGAGGACCAACTCTTCGTGCGGCTCCCCGGAGTGCGAGTGAAGAATGGGTAGCTCGGCCATGGACAGATACTACAGTTGCCGGTCGTTGCTTGTCAGCATTGACGGAGTGGGATCGCGAACCCGCCTAAGCTCCGCTGGCAGACTTCTCGCCTCTGGCAACTGACTACCGGCAAGGCACCACTGATTCTCAATTTATCGCAACGGCGACCAACCGTTATCATCTACCTTAATAGATATGGGAAACACCTTTAAGACAGCTTTATTGCTGACTGCACTGACACTGTTTCTGCTCTTCCTGGGGCAAGTCTTCGGCGGGGAGCGCGGATTGGTGATGGCCTTTGGATTGGCCGTCGTCATGAACTTCGCTTCCTACTTCTTCAGCGATAAAATCGCTTTGGCCATGTACCGGGCCCAGCCGGTCACTCGCGAACAGCTTCCTCGTGCCTATGAAGTGGTCGAGCGGCTCACCCAGAAGATGGGCATCCCTATGCCTAAGATTTACGTGATCCCGACTGAGTCGCCGAATGCGTTCGCCACCGGGCGTAATCCCAAGCATGCCTCTGTGGCCGTGACTCAAGGCATTCTGGATCTGCTGAACGACGAGGAGCTGGAGGGCGTGCTGGCGCACGAGCTGGGCCACGTCAGGAACCGCGACATCCTCATCAGCTCAGTAGCGGCGACGCTGGCGGGCGCCATCACCTTGCTGGCCCGAATGGGTTACTGGGCCTCGCTCTTTGGCGGCATGGGTGATCGTGACGATCGCGATCGGGGCGGAGGTTTTGTGGGGCTGTTGATGCTGATCCTGGCTCCGATTGCGGCCACTTTGATTCAGCTCGCGGTATCGCGTTCGCGGGAATATCAGGCCGACGCCACCGGCGCTCAGATCACCGGCAATCCCTACGCGTTGGCTAGCGCTCTCAAGAAGTTGGACGCCGACTCGAAGCGCATTCCCCTGCAGGCTTCGCCCTCGACCGCACACCTGTTCATCGTAGCGCCCATGTTGGGTGGAGTCAGCTTCGCCAATCTGTTCTCGACCCATCCTCCAATCGCCAAACGTATTGAACGGCTCACCGGACGTCCAGCCGAGCTGGATTATTGAGGTGTCGGCAAACGGCACTGATTGGCGGGTCGCCGTGGGATTTCAGACGTTGCTCCATACCACCATGGGGTTATCGGCAGCGGGCAAAGCCTCCCGGGCCAATCGGAGTATGGGCAAAACTCATGAGTTTCCCTATCATTTGGGACGTTGCCTCTCGGTCTTCGGCCCTGGGTTATCGCGCTTTGTCCCGATTGAGCAAGTTTGAGATAACCATCACCAAAGTGGCAGAGGGAGGGAACAAGTTTCGCTGTTTGCTGCAAACTTCTTCACACCAAGCACACCTGAGGCATGGATGCTGCTCTATTAGCTAGGCTTACGAACTAAGGTTTTGGTAACTGGCTTGCTCATTACCATGCCGGAGAACCCGACGCACTCTCCTAGGAGGCCACTTCCCTTGATCGCAAGATTGGTTCGCATTTCGCTCGCACTAGCGGTTATTACGTTCGGGACAGCGCTATTGGCGCAAGTCCAGAACGGCGGCTTTGAAACTGGAGATTTCACCGACTGGACTGTGAGTGGAGACACTTCCTTTGTGGGCGTGT
>JBAVSY010000162.1:0-37653 GCA_049695855.1 Candidatus Korobacteraceae bacterium
GTCCTTCGATCTGTTTCCGGATCGACTCGACCGAAGCATGGGACCGAAGGAACCGATTGGTGAGCGCCTTGTCTTCGCGCAGAAGTCCCAGCAGCAGGTGCTCCGTCTCAATGTAGGGAGAACCGAACTGACTGGCTTCGTAGCGCGCGAAGAAAATTACTCGCCGGGCCTTTTCCGTGTACCGTTCAAACATGGAACCTCTCCAAGAACTCTACGGGAATTTTTTCTCCCGATAAAGCTCTATCTCCTGACTCTCCCCAACCGCCCTGGTTCTCAGATCAACCAACTGGAACCAACCCTAAGGGCCGCGTAGGCCCCCTCCTACTACAAACCCGCCAGCCGCGTAGACGTTGCTCTAGGCCAGCAACGACTGCGGAGACACCTCGACCAACCGGCCGCGTTCCAGACGCAGGACCCGGTCGCACTGCCGCGCAAACCCAAGATTGTGAGTAACGATGAGCGAGGTCAGACGATAGTCGCGATGTAACCTGGCGATCAAATTAAAAACCGCTTCCGCTGTCCGGTTGTCGAGGTCTCCTGTGGGCTCGTCAGCCATCAGGATCTTGGGTCTGGTGATCAGCGCCCGGGCCAGCGCTACCCGCTGCTGCTCGCCACCAGACAACTCGCCGGACCGGTGACTGGCACGGTCCGCTAGACCCACCTCCTGCAACCAGTGCAGGCCTTGCTGCTCCGCTTCGCGCTTGGCCATGCCGCGCATCAGCAAGGGCATAGCCACATTCTCCAGCGCGCTGAATTCGGGCAGCAAATAATGGAACTGCCAGACAAATCCAAGCTCACGACCGCGGAATTCTGCTGCTGCTTCCTCAGAGAGTTTCCCCAAATCCAGTTGGGCGAAGTATACGTCACCTTCCGAAGCCCTATCAAGCACTCCGAGTATGTGCAGGAGGGTACTCTTTCCGGTACCTGACTCCCCGACAATGGCGAGCATTTCTCCCGTCTGCACCTGCAACGACAAATTCTCAAAGAGCACTAAATTCGAACTGCCCGAGCGGAAGACCTTCTTCAGATTGACCGCTCGCAATAACACGTCTTGAACAGTTTGATGCAGGGGCGCTCCCGCGCGACACAAATTCCGGCCAAAGCATTGGAACCAAGTCCCTTTCGGGAATAAGGCGCCAATAACGGCCTAGGAGAATTAGAACATGTATTGAGCGGGAAGTCAGCGAATTTGGTACGGAAGAACAGGGAGAAACTCGCCACTACATCGTTGTAACGGGCATGTTGAAAAGAGAGCGAGGTGAAGCCGGCGCGCCTATCGCATAAACCCCCGCAGTCAGTGTTTTGTGTCAGGGCACGTCTTCACAGGCTGCGGAAAAAGTGGGGCTAGACATGTTTTGAAGGGGCGCAGCCTTAGCTGCGCCATTGCACGTCTTTTTAAATATGTCATCCCGAGCCGGCTTCAGCCGGTGAGGGATCTGCTTTCTAGCTAGATTCTATCGCCCGCGCAGCTCTCTAAGCCACGCGACGATTCCTTTCTTGCCGGACGGTATTCCCGAGGTTCCGATCCCGCGATATTTCGCGAACGGGCTTTCTGTCTTCTTCATCTCCGCCAGGTCTTCGAGGGCCTTCGCGTGAGAAACAGCGCGGGACTCGGGCGACATTTTAGCTCGCAGTTCGTTAAAGTTTCTTGCCACTTGCGTTCTCCACTTTTTCTACTCGTACCGCAACGCCTCGGCGGGCAGCACGCTGGCAGCGGACCAGGACGGATACAGCGTCGCGATGAACGATACTCCGATAGCCACGCAGGCCACCAGCAGCCCGTCCATCGCCCGCGGCGCGAAGGGCACGTAGTCGATGGAATACACTTCGGCGGAGAGCGACAACAGATGATAGTGACCGCCAGCCCACGAAAGAGCGAAACCGGCGATCAGCCCCAGCGCGGTGCCGATTACTCCAATCAGTAATCCCTGATAAATAAAGATACGGCGAATCTGCCGGCGTTTAGCTCCCATCGAAACCAGCACCGCAATGTCGCGTGTTTTCTCCATCACCATCATGATCAGCGAGATAAGAATATTGAGCGCGGCCACGAACACAATCAGCCCGATGGTGATGAAGGTCACGATGCGTTCCAGCCGCAGAGCGTGGAATAGCGCGCGGTTCTGCTCCATCCAGTTGGTCGACATGAAACCTTTGCCCGCCTCGGCCTCCAGCTTCTGGCCGATCACGCCCGCCTGATAGATATCGTCGACTTTGAATTCCAGCACCGATACGACGTCGCTGAGATCAAAGAGACGCTGCGCATCGGAGAGGCGAATGAAGGCCCAGGTATTGTCGTAGTCAAAGAAGCCCGAGGAAAAGACGCCGGTCACCTTGAAGCGCTTGTACTTGGGCACGATGCCGAAGGGCGTCAATTCGCCCTGCGGACTGGTGACCGTTACCAGCGAGCCCACAGTCGCTCCCAATTCGTCAGCCAGATCTTTGCCGAGAATGATGGGAGGCAGGGAAGCAGGGCTAGCCGGCAGCGCGGCGGGTTCGTCATCGGTGAGGGGAGCCGACGCCGCGTTCGGAGTTTCGTCCAGGGACGACGCCGAGCCTTGCTTGATGGAATCGAGGATGGTGCTAACCTTGCGCTCGTCCCCGGGAATGATCCCTTTCAGCACGGCACCTTGCGCCCGCGCACCGCGTGAGATCAGCACCTGCTCGTAGATGGCGGGCGCTCCGCCAACGACATGAGGCTGTTTCTCCAGCCGCTCCAGCAGTGGCTGCCAGTTGCGAATGCCGTCGCTGGCGATGCGCAGCAGATTGATGTGCGAGACCGAACCTAGAAGGCGGTCCTGCAAGTCCTGACGGAATCCGTTGTTGATGGCCAACGCGATGATGAGCGAGGCCACGCCGGCCGCTACTCCGATGATGGAGATAACGGTGATGACGCCAATGACGGCCTGCCGCCGCTTGGCTCGCAGATAACGCGCCGCTACGAAGAGTTCGAATTGCATTGGGGAGAGCTCAGCGAAAACTCATTGTAGCGAAACGAGAGAGTTGATTAACGATTGAAGCGCGGGATCACCGCCGGAACGGTGTGGCGATAGACACGGTAACTTTCTCCGAAGCGCGCTTCGAGTTCGCGATCTTCAATCCTGATCATCACAAACCCAGTGATCAGCGTGAATGCGGCCAAGACATACAGGGCGACCAATCCTGTCCCCAGACACCAGCCGATGATCTCGCATAAATGTCCAAGATAGATAGGATGGCGGACGCGCGAACGGATGCCGGTTGTCACCAATTCCTGACGATGGCGATGTGGCTCCAGTTCAGCCAAGCCGGAGACTTGCGAGCGATTGAAGCTTTTGAACGCGGCCGAGTAGATAGTGAAGCCCGCTAGAAAGAGTATTGCCGCCGGAGCCCAGGCAAACCAATTCGCGTAGAGGTGTTCGAAACGATATGGCCACAAAACCAGAAAAGCGACGGCGATGAAGAATCCCCAGACTGGCAGGATTAGTACATAGGCGCGGCGACCGCGTTTGCGCCAGCGGTCGATGAAGGGATGCACCACCAGCCAGAACAGCGGAATGGTGCCGTAGACGGAACAGGCCAGCAGGGCGAGGAGGTCAATTGTAGAGCGAAGAGTCATGTGGATACATGAAAAGCGGGAGCTCGCCGACCAATTGCGCCTGAGACCTCCTCCGTTTAGATATTTGTCATTCTGAGCGAAGCAAAGGCCGCGAAGCGGCGAGCGAAGTCGAAGAACCCCTATTACCGGGACGGATCAGCCGTCCGTTAGGGGTCCTTCGACTCCGGCAGCCAAAAACGTGCCGCCTCCGCTCAGGATGACAGAGGTCGAAGAAGGCAACGTGCAGAGCCGAGCCTTCAAGAACACGTCTCGCACTCTAAGTCACAGGTACGTCGGTTCCGAACTCACCGACCCGCGGGCACATTCACCACCACCTTGCTGATGCCCATGTTCTCGAAGCGATCGTACACGCGCACGACAATAGTGTGTTCGCCGGCCGAACCGTTGACCCCGGAACCATGCTCGCTCGCAGCTTTTTCCGAGGCTTCGCCTTCACTCTGCGACGGGATGGGCACTTTGAAATCATAGTTCTCGGTCTTAGAATCCGAGATCTGGCCTACCGGCTCGACCAACTGCCAATCGTCGGCGTCGATGGAATACTCGGCGTGGCTGATAGGCGAGAAGCTGTCGATGGCGCGCAGCGTGACGCGAATCTGGTCGCCGTCGACTCTCGCGCTCAAGCCTTCAATCCGCGGCGGCGTGTTGTCGATTTCGAAGCGCGGGCTCATCGCCTCGCCCGTGAGCGTGTCTTCGGCGGAGCGCGACGGCGAATCGGAAGCCACCACGCGTATGGTGTAACCGCCATCGGGGAACAGGTCCGAGTCGAGGTTCACGAAGCGTTCGTCGACATCCTCGCGCAGCAGCTTCCAGCGCGTCTCGCCGTCGCCGCGGTAGTAGACGTCATAAACCAGCGTGTCATCGTTGTCATCGTGGGCCTTCCACTTCACGGCGACGGAATGTTTGTCTTTGACGATAGGAAGCGGCAGTTCGTAGGCGGCGGTGGTCGCATTTTCGGGTTCGCTATGAGCCCCCGACGGAATGCGCGAGCCGACCATGACGGTTACATCCTCGACTTCAGGAGCCACATTTTTCGGCAGGTAGTTAACCACGACGCTATCGATCACGGGCATGGGATTGCCCGGCTGCAACACAGCTTTCCACTGGATAAATCGCGCTGAAGGAGCGTCGATCGGCAGGTCTTTCTGCAGATCAACTTTCTTCCACGGACTCCAGTTGCGATCGGGATTGTCGACGTTGCCGCTGCGTGCGAACAGCGCATAGTTCCCGCTGCCGCGAACTTCCACGCGTCCCCAGCGAGAGAAATTTTTGGCATCGAAAACATCGCTCTCGTACGTTCCCTCGCTCACCGAACTGGGACCGAGCAAGAACACCTTGCCCAGATTGCTGGTGGCCGCGTACAAGCCGCCTTTCGGCGCCGGGGCGAAAGCCGTGACCTGATTGGCGCTGGCTTCCATCAGATCGGTGTACTGGTTGCCGAGAATGACATAAATCCTGCCGCGATTTCCGCTGGCGGCCAGCAGGCGGCCTTCGTGGTCGAAGGCCAACGCATAGACCAGGTCTTCGTGCGACGACCAGATGGTTTTGGGCGAGCCATCCGGCACCAGCCGGTAAACTTCCGAGCCGCCGACATTGGTGACATTGGGGTAGGGAATCGTCGTCAGGGTTGATGTGGAAGTTGCCGCCGCCGCGCTGGACGAGCTGGTCGGCGGTCCGATTGTGATTGGCGGGGCGGTAACCACCGTGCCGATCGTCGGCACAGTGACGGTACCGGGAGTGGGTGCTGCGCCGCGCTTCTCACCTGCGCCCGCGGCGTAGATGTTCCCCTGACGATCCACGGCCAGCGCGGTGATCTCTTTCTTGGGTGCGCTATACAGCACAAAGCCTTCACCCTGCGGTGAGATGCGATAAATCAGGCCGCTGCCGTCCGTGCCGGCGATGAGATTTCCCTGGTTGTCGAAGGCGAGAACGCGGATCTGCGCTTCATCGCTCTTGAAGAAGAGGTTGCCATTGCCGCTGCGATCAATGCGAAATATTTCGCCGCGATCGCCGGTGCCAACGTAAAGCTGTCCCTGGCGATCGAGTGCCAGCGCCCAGATGTACTTCGTCTTGGGATCGAAAATGATGCTCGCGCTGTAGCTGGAATCGACGGCGACGGACGATGGAGGATTTTCCCCGCTGGGACCGGGCTTGGCGCCTTCCTGCGCGGCGGCGACTTCGGCTGTCGTGTGTCCCTCGGGAGTCTTCCCCGGAGCGGGGCCTCCGTGAACGATCTTGTAGACCTTGCCATCAGGCGAAGTGGCTGCGTAGATGGCGCCGGAATTGTTGTCGACGACCAACGCCTGCACCTGCAGCTCCTGCGGCGCGAAGATGATGCGAGCCTTGCCGTCGGGAGTGAGCTTGTAGACGCGCGCCGGCGATCCGGCAGCGGCATAGGCGTTGCCCTGGTTGTCCGAGGCGATGTCCCACAAATAGGTAGAAGGCGTGGTGTCGAGCGCGCTGAACGCCGGGGCCAGCGTGAGATTGCCATCGCTGCTGATGGCGACACCGTGCGCCGTACCCTTCTCGAAGTCGTCGTACTTGGTTTGTTCCCAGGTGCGCGTGGCTTGCGCCCAGCAGATTGCAGCCAGCAAAGGGCACAAGAGCGCCAGTCGAAAAACTTTCATCATGTTCCTGATTCGGCCGATTGGCAGGGGATAAGAAGAGCGTAACACAGGGAAGTGTTGGCGCGCGGTGCACGAAACTACATCGCCCGCTGGCTGGTTGCTTGTCATTCTGCCGCGCTAAGGCTCGTTGGCTTCGCTGCGAAAGCTGAGGGGAGATTGTCGTTGGAGGGCTTGGCGAGGTGCGCTATCATGCCGCAGACATGGCGCTGCGCATCTTCATCAGCTACAGCCACGAATCAACCGAGCATCAAAACCAAGTTTGGGAGCTTTCGGAGAAGCTACGAAAAAAGGGGGTCGACTGCCGCGTCGACTTGCAGGAAGAGTCGCCCTCGGAAGGCTGGCCCGGCTGGTGCTTCCACCGTTCCTGAAACCGTGGCAACGCCACGTTGTGGCAGCTACGACTGCAGGGTCGACATGGGCTGCTCCACGGGAGCAGTCTTTTCCGCTTGATGGCGTCGAACGTAGACGAACAGCAACATCGCTGCGAACGCCAACAAGATGAGATACGACCATGGGATGACCACGCCGCTTGCGGGTTTTACCACTCGTAGCGGAAGCGAAAAGTCGGCGCTCGCTGAGTTTCGCCGGACGGCGACCTGCACGGTCCAATCCCCCGGCGTGCCCAAATCTAATTCTGCCGATGGCAGCAACTTGTTGTCGGAGTCTGTCGTGCCGGCGCGCACAGATGCTGTTGTCTGCGAATCCCCGGCCCGCCACGCGCTGAGATCGACAGTCGCATCCAGCAAGGCTTCCTGGGTAGCGCGATCCTGAACCAACACACTGAAACTTGCCGGCCCAACCTCCAACTCACCCGGCTGGGCGAACACTGCTACCGCGAACGGTCCGGCCTGCTGCTGCAGGCGCACGACTTGATCGTCGTCATCGTTGGACGAGCCCGTGACCAGCACCGCAAGACCAATGCCGGCGACGGCAAACAGCACCACAAACCAAGCAGCCTCGACAGCGCGCCCACGCAACCGTGGCCGCAAGAAGCGCTTGGCGAACGAAAATCGTCGCGAGACGGCAAACACAGCATCCAGCCACGCTGCCTTCAGCTTGTGAGCGGGCAACTTCTCGTCCGGCGACGGCCGCCGTTGCAAGCACTCGACAGCGATGAGGATCGCGGGAACCATGTAGGCCATCGATCCCAGCACCCACATGATCGCGCCCGCAGCCGCCTGGTCGTGCTGGGCGGAGAAGCCGAACAGGCTGGGCTGGGTGGCGTAGGAGGGATAGAGCACGCTATCGGAGAACACCAGAATCGCCGACAGCGCCGTGTTTTGCAGATCGGCCACCAACAGATACGGCACCATCGCCCAGCGCGGCCACTGGGCGTGGCTTGGCCAGGGCTGAATTACCGGCCACCAGAACAGCAGCGAGGTCAGGAAGAAGCAGGCATGTTCCACCTCGTGCCATGAGCTCGACCCCAAAGCCAGCTCGTAAAGTCTGGGCGTGTGCCAGGCAAACATTGCGCCGCCCATCAGCAGCATGGCCACAATAGGATGGGTCAGAGCATTTCCCGCGCGCTGTGCCGGTCGCCAATTCAGGAATGGTCCGGCAAACTCGCGAGCGGCGAAAATCGGCAGGCCACGCACCAGCGGGATGAGCGGCGCACCCAGCAGGATTAGCGGTGGCGCAACCATCATCAGAATCATGTGCTGCACCATGTGAGCCGTGAGCACGAATCCGGAGAAGGTGTCGAGCGGCGAGGCCAGCGCAATCCAGAGCGACAACAGTCCGAGCTGAAAGCTAACAGCGCGCCAGGCTGGCAGAAAGGGAAGTCCGGCGCGCCGGAGCAGAAGCCAGCCGCGCAGATAAAGGAGAGCGGTGAGTACAAGGAGAAACGTCGCGGCCGGAGGCACCGCCCACGACAGCAGCACGGCTTGATAGATGGGCTGCATGGCTCGTCAGCCGAACGGGCCAATCAGGAGTCTGACTTGGTCTCAGTCCCTGATGCCGATGGCCCGCCGGCAGCTTCGTCGTCGGCATTCCAGTCTATTTTTTCCTGGCTGAAACGGTCGAGCACCTGATCGCCCTTGACTTTGCCGAAGTAGTCCCAGGCCCACTCGACGAAAGCCTCGATCTTGGCTCGGGTTGTGGACAACAGGGCCGCATGAACGCCGATCCAGGCCGCGAAGGCGATGGGCCCCTGGAGTTCATGGCGGTGCTCGCCGACTTCAGCTATGGCTGCACTGCGGCCGATCATGGCCATAATGCCTTTATCGAAATAGTCGAACGGCTTTCGAGGCTCGTCTTCGATATCGGCGGCGATGTTGCGCGCGCACCATTTACCGGCCTGTTCCGCTACCGACGCCAGCTGGGGCAAGATGTCGCCTGCCTTGCCGGAGATGTTGGCGTAGTCTCCCAGAGCGTAAACCTCAGGGAATCCAGGCACGGTCAGATCGGGCTGCACATCGATACGCCCGCCATGTCCCGGGCGAACGCCGCCGTTCAGCGCTAACGTCGACGCCCGCAGACCTCCTGCCCAGACAACTGTGTGGGTAGGGATTCGTCTTCCGTCGGACAGCACCACGAATCCTTCGCCAACCTCTTTTACCGCCATCCCGAGGTGGATGTTCACCCCCCGCTCCTCCAGCATTTTGGCGGCGTAAGCCTGAGCCTTGGGCGAAAAGGCGCTCAGCACCGAGTGTCCCATGTCGACCACATGGATGCCCGCCTCATTCAGAGGAAGGTTGGGATATTCCTCTTTCAGCGAGCGGTGGATCATGTCGCCTAAGGTACCCGCCATTTCCGTACCCGTAGGGCCGGCGCCCACCAGCACAAAATTCAAGGCTCCCTTCTGGATCAGCGATGGATCGCGGTCGGCGGCTTCCAGCACTGCCAGGATTCGCGAGCGCAGCAGCTCGGCATCGTGCAAGGAATACAGAGGATAGCTGTACTTGTCGGCGCCGGGCGTGCCGAAGAAGTTGGCTTGCGAGCCTGCGGCCAGCACCAGAAAGTCACCCTGGTAGGTCTGTCCCTGTTCGGTAACCACAGTTCGAGTGGTGAGATCGGCGGAGACAATCTTGGCCATCTTCACCTCGACGTTGGGATGCTCGACCAGGATATTGCGCAAGCTGTAGGCGACGTTGCTGGGTGCCAGGAATCCGGCCGCCACCTGATACAGCAGAGGCTGGAATTGCTGGTAGTTATTCTTGTCGATCAGGGTAATACGGATCTCAGGATGCCGTGCCAGTTTGCGGGCACAGTTCAGTCCGGCAAAACCTCCGCCGACGATGACGACATGCTTCACTGGTTGAGCTCACTTTCGCAGGTCTTTGCTTTCACTTCCAGGAGAGATACACGCGTGTTAGCACTTTACAGGCGATTGGGCATTTGGAACAACTGCGAAAAATACTAGTAGCAATCCCCGCGAGATTCGGCTAGAAAGACACCTAAACCTTGCAACAGAAACTGGTTGCGTCTGTAATTTGCTGAAGCCTGAGCAGGAGTGTGTCAATGCCAACCGGACCAGAGCGCTACCGTCGCGGAAACGAAGCGGCAGACGCGACACTATGCCAACGTGTACTCACATCGCGATCCCAAGTCGTGCGAAATAGCCTTTGGGCGGGTTTGTTTGTTCTGGTGCTGTTGCTGACGGCTTGCGAAAAGAAAGAGGAAGCGGCCAAGCCGGGACCTCCCGAGGTCGGGGTGGTAGCGCCCTTGCAGCAGGACGTTCCTATCTACGAGGAATGGGTGGCGCAATTGCAGGGGCCGGTCAACGCCGAGATCACGCCCAAGGTGCAAGGCTACCTGCTCCGGCAGGATTATCAGAACGGCTACTTCGTCAGGAAGGGACAACTGCTATTCGAGTTGGACCCTCGGCAATACCAGGCTGCCCTCGATCAAGCCAAAGCGGATGTGGCCGTAGCGCAAGCCAACCTGACCAGAGTGCAGGCGGACGTGGCCCGCGACACGCCTCTGGCGGCGCAGAGTGCCATCCCGCAAAAGCAACTCGACAACGATGTCGCCGAGCAGGCCTCGTGGGAAGCGCAGCTGAAGGCCAAGAATGCGGCTTTGCAGAACGCCGAGCTGAATCTGGGATGGACCAAGGTCTATTCCCCGATCGATGGCATCGCGGGTGTATCGAACTCACAGATCGGTGACCTGGTGGGCACAGCGACCAAGATGACCACGGTGTCGCAGGTGAATCCCATCTGGGCATACTTCAATATCAGCGAACGGAACTTCCTGGAAATCGCCCCCAACATCACCCAGATCATCACCGGCAAAGCTAATGTGTCGACGTTGAACTCCAAGCCCATTGAATATATCCAGGCCAACGACGTTACTTACCCGGCGAAAGGCCAGTTCGTTTATGTGAACCGCCAGGTTGGCACTCAGACGGGCACGATTCAGGTAGCGGCACAGTTCTCCAATCCCGAGGCTTTGCTGCGTCCCGGTGGTTTTGGCCGGATTCGCATCCAGACCGGAGTTGACAAAGGGGCGCTCCTGGTTCCCCAAGCTGCGGTCACCCAGGTGCAGTCGATGTATTTGCTGGCCGTCGTCACTCCCGACAACAAAGCCGTATTCCGCCCCGTGAAACCGGGCGAGCGGGTTGGTACCAACTGGATTATCAGCGAAGGCTTACAGCCTGGGGAGCGAGTGGTAGTGGATGGGCTGCTGAAGCTGCAGATGGTTGCGGCCCAGGCGCCGGAACTGGCCAAGACCGGCATTCCCGTGGTTGCGAAACCTTACGTTCCTCCCACCACCCCGGCGGCAGGGGGCGACTAACCATGCCCAAATTTTTCATTAATCGGCCCATTGTGGCCATGTGTATTTCCATCCTGATGGTTCTGGTCGGGGTGGTGGCCATGCTCAGTCTGCCGACGGCGCAATTCCCCAATATCGCCGATCCGCAGATTCAGGTGCTGGCGACCTATCCGGGCGCCGACGCGCAAACCGTTTCCGAGTCGGTGGCGACCCCGATCGAGCAGCAGATGTCGGGCGTCTCCGGCATGAACTACATGTACTCCACCAGCGCCAGCAACGGCCTGATGACGCTGACGGTGGACTTCGCCCTGGGAACGAACGCCAATACCGACCAGATCCTGGCCCAGATGCGGCAGGGGCAAGCCAACTCCCAGCTGCCCAGCGCGGTGACGAACTACGGCGTGACGGTGCAGCAGTCGACGTCGTCGCCGCTGATGTTGCTCGCCCTCTCTTCGCCCAACGGGAGTTACGACAACATTTTTCTGGCCAATTACGCCTACATCAATCTGAACTACGCGCTGACGCGCTTGCCGGGCATCGCTTCGGTATCGGTGTTCGGCGCCGGCCAGTACTCCATGCGCATCTGGGTGAACCCGGACACCCTGGCCAACCTCAGCGTCACCGTTCCCGAGATCATCAGCGCCGTGCAGGCGCAGAACGCGGTAAATCCGGCGGGGCAGATCGGCGGAGCACCCGTCCCGCCAGGACAGACGTTCACCTATAACGTGCGCGCACCTGGCCGCCTGACGACTCCGGAAGAGTTCGGCCAGATCATTATTCGTGCCACACCGGAGGGTGGCGTGCTGCGCCTGAAGGACGTAGCGCGGGTAGAATTGGGAGCCCAGAACTACAACCTCGGAGGACGTTTCAACGGCAAGCCTGCCGCTCTACTAGGCATTTACCTCACGCCCGGCGCCAATGCTCTGCAAACCTCCGCCGAAGTCCGCAAGTTTATGGAGGAAGCCAAAGGCAGGTTTCCGCAGGACCTGTCGTATTCCATTCCTCTCGACACCACTTTGGCCATCACCGCTGGAATTGATGAGATCAGGAAGACCTTGATCGAAGCGTTGGTCCTGGTCATTCTCGTGGTCTACATCTTCCTGCAGGGCTGGCGAGCCACGTTGATCCCCTTGCTGGCGGTTCCGGTCTCGCTGATCGGCGCGTTCATCGTATTTCCAATTCTCGGATTTTCCATCAATACCCTTTCGCTTTTCGGCCTGGTGCTGGCCATCGGATTGGTGGTGGACGACGCGATCGTCGTGGTGGAGGCGGTGGAGCACCACATCGAGGAGGGGATGACCCCGCACGACGCCGCGCAGAAAGCCATGGAGGAGGTATCGGGCCCGGTCATTGCCATCGCCCTGATTCTGGCTGCGGTTTTCATTCCCACGGCGTTCGTTCCCGGCATTACCGGCCAGCTCTACCAGCAGTTCGCGGTTACCATCGCGGTTTCGGTGCTGTTCTCCGCATTCAACGCCTTGTCGCTGAGTCCAGCGTTGTCCGCCATGTTGTTGCGTCCGAAAAAAGAAGCGCGTGGACCGCTGGGCGCGTTCTTCCGCTGGTTCAATCGGGTCTTTGGCCGAGCCACTGACGGATACGTGGGTGCCTGTCGTCACTTGATCCACAAAGCCGGATTTGCCTTTATCCTGCTAGGCATTCTGTGCGTGGGCGCCGGCTTCTTCGGCGCCAAAGTTCCCGGCAGCTTCCTGCCCGACGAGGATCAGGGATATGTGTTCGCAGCCCTGCAGCTACCGGACGCGTCCTCACTGCAACGTTCTTCCGAGGCAGCCAGGCAAGTCGAGAAAATCATCATGGACACGCCTGGCGTCGAGAACGTGAGTTCGGTGCTGGGATACAGCCTGCTCAGCGGTGTGCAGACTACGTACAGCTCTTTCTTCTTCATATCGTTCAAGCCCTGGCACGACCGCAAGACGCCGGAAACCAGTTATGACGGAATCAAACTCCACCTGGCGCGGGCGCTTTCCCAGGTTAACTCTGGACTTGCCTTCTCGTTTCCCCCACCGGCGATTCTGGGCGTAGGCACCTCGGGCGGATTCACCTTCATTCTGGAAGACCGATCAGGCTCTGGCACCGACTTCCTGGCCAAAAACACCCAGGTATTCATGGAAGAAGCTCGTAAACGCCCGGAACTGGCCGGCGTGATGACCACCGCGCTGTTCGGCGTGCCCCAGGTCGGGGTCAACGTCGACAAAGCAAAGGTCCTCACGCAGCAGATCAATCTGAGCAACGTGTATCAGACGCTGCAAGCTTTCATGGGCGGAGCCTTGGTGAACTACTACAACCAGTTTGGCTTGCAGTGGCAAGTGTGGGTACAGGCCGAGGGCAAGTTTCGAACCAATGTGGACAATCTGGGCAAGTTCTACGTGAGGAACGCGGCCGGAGAGATGGTCCCGCTCAGTACCCTGACCAGCACGTATTCGCGCAGTGGCACCGAGTTTGTCATGCGCCAGAACTTGTACCAGTGCGTGCAAATCAACGGCTCGGCCGCTCCGGGCTACAGTTCCGGCCAGGCGATGGCGGCCTTGGAGGACGTATTCAAGAAGACCATGCCCACCCAGATGGGCTATGACTGGAGCGGCATGTCGTATCAGCAGCAGAAAGCCGCGCAGGGCGTCAGTCCGGCCACCATCTTCAGCTTGTCGTTTGTGGTGGTCTTCCTGATCATGGCGGCGCAATACGAGAGCTGGACGCTGCCGTTCTCCGTGCTGCTGGGTGTTCCCATCGCGGTGTTCGGCGCTTTCGTAGCGCTCTATTTCCGCAAACTCGACAACGACGTCTACGCACAGATCGGTCTGGTCATGTTGATCGGCTTGTCAGCCAAGAACGCAATTTTGATCGTCGAGTTCGCCAAGATGGAATACGACAAAGGTGCATCCCTGATCGACGCCTCGCTGACCGGAGCAAAGCTGCGACTGCGACCGATTCTGATGACCGCCTTTGCCTTCATCCTGGGTTGCGTGCCCTTGTGGGTCGCAACTGGCGCCGGCGGCATTTCGCGGCAAGTGCTGGGATCGGTGGTGATCGGCGGAATGCTGGCTTCGACCCTGCTGGCCATTTTCTTCATCCCGGTTTCGTTCGACGTAGTCGAGCGCTTCGGCTTGTTCTTGTCAGGAGGCAAGAAAGAGCCGCCGCCTAAGACCGACGGCCCGGCAGCCGAAGTCAAAGGAGTTGGACATGACTAGAGTGAAAACATCCACTGTGATCGTGTTATTGCTCACACTTTCCGCCTGCAAGCTGGGACCGAATTACAAGCGTCCGCCGCTGGACGTTCCTCCTCAATATCGCGGACTGGCGCCCGACGCCACTACCCAGACCCAGCAGCCGCCGCCGGGCGAGCAGTTCGCGGAGATGAAATGGCCGACGGTCTTTCAGGATGAAACTCTACAGGCCCTGATCAAGGAAGCGTTGGTCAACAACTACGACATGCGCATCGCGGCGGCGCGCATTATGGAATCCGCCGCCAATCTTGGAATCACCCGCGCCAACCAGTTCCCGACAGTAAACGGGGGCTTCTCTGTCATCAACCAGCAAGCGACACCGCTGTTTACCGGGTCTCCCACCTTCGACACGGCTTCGATTCAGCTGAACTATATTGTCGACTTCTGGGGACAATATCGCCGTGCGACCGAAGCGGCCCGCGCGATCCTGCTGGAAACGAGCTATGCCCGCGAACTAGTTCAGACCACGCTGATCTCGATGGTGGCGACGGACTATTACCTCCTGCTCCAGTACGACAACCAACTGACCTACTCGCAGGACAGCGTTGAGGCGTACGAGGGCATCCTCAGGCTCAACACCATCAAGTACAAGGGTGGCGATGCCGCCATCACGGACGTGTATCAGGCGCAGGTGCTGGTGCAACAGGCGCAGGCTGAAGTTATCACCCTCAAGCAGGCAATTGAGCAGACCGAAAACAACATCAGTATCTTGCTGGGCAAAAACCCCGGGCCGATCGCGCGTGGCCTCAACCTGATTGCGCAGCCGCATCTGGAGGATATTCCGGCCGGTCTGCCCTCATCTCTGCTGCAGCGCCGTCCTGACGTGCGCCGTGATGAGGAGAATCTGGTGGCAGCCAACGCCAATGTCGGTGTGGCAAAGGCCGCGTTTTTTCCGCAGATCTCTCTGACTGGTCAGTTCGGTGCGACCAGTACGGCGATCACCAGCTTCCTGGAGGGCCCGGCAACCCTGTGGGCGGTAGGCGGACAGATTGCCCAGCCGATCTTCGAAGGAGGAAGGATCAGGAGCGGTTATCGGCTGGCATGGGCGCAGCGCGATGAAGCCGAGTTGACCTACAAGAAAACGGTGTTAGGCGCCTTCGGCGACGTTTCCAACAGCCTCGTCGGTTACAACGATGCTCGCCAGTTTCGGATCAAGATCGAAGAGGAAGCCAACACCTACAAGGAAACCGCGCGCCTGGCCAACGTCCGCTATCAGGGTGGGGTTACCAGCTTTCTGGAAGTCCTGGTGACCGAGCAGGACTACTTCGCCGCCGAGTTGAATCTCTCGCAAGCGTGGTTCACCGAGTTGGCTAACTATGTCCAGCTCTACCAGGCACTGGGCGGAGGCTGGGACCAGCAATAGCGAAGAGATTCCATCCCCAGGATACGCGTAGAATGGGCTCACGCCGGCCTCGGGAGCCTGACCTTCATGACGCTGTTGAATTCGCGCGTGATCCGCATCGTGAGCGCCAGCGTCCTTGGCGGAATCTTAATCGGCGTGGTGGGTGGCGGCTTCCGCTATCTGCTTATCACCTCCGACAATCTGCGTGGCAGCTTGATCACCTGGGCTCATCGGTGGCCACATATTGGTTGGCTGCTACCCATCGCGCTCGGCGCCGGCGGAGCCTGGCTGGCCCGCCTTCTGGTCCTGAAGTTTGCTCTCACGGCCGAAGGCAGCGGCGTGCAACGCGTGGAGGCGGTGTTCAGCGGCGAAGCCGAACCAGCTTCCGCCAGCGTTGTTCCGGTAAAGTTCTTTGGCGGAATCATCGCCATGGGCTCCGGTCTGGCGCTGGGCCGCGAAGGGCCAACCGTCCAGATGGGCGCGTCCTTTGGTTCCTGGGTCTCCCGCTTCCTGCTGAAAGACGACGAAGATCGCCGTGTGGTCGACGCTGCCAGCGCCGGCGCCGGGCTAGCTGTTGCTTTTAACGCTCCGATCGGCGGCTCCATCTTCGTGTTCGAGGAACTGACCAGCAGCTTCACTCCCTGGCTGCTCATTTCTACCCTGGCTGCGGCTACGGTGGCGGTATGGCTGATGCGAGTCATGCTCGGCAACGCTCTTGACTTTCCCGTGCCCCAGGTCAGTCCCACGGAAACCTGGAACAAATGGCCTTTTCTCGCACTCGGTGCGCTCCTGGGCCTAACCGGGGCGATCTACAATGCCGCAGTCATGGGATTGCTTCGTATCTCCGATAAGATTTCCAATATTTCATCGCTGCAACGCGCTGCCATCATCGGGGCGGTAGTGGGATTGGTGGCCTGGTTTGTCCCGGCTATGGTGGGAGGCGGCGATACCCTGACCCAGGCGATTTTGTCGAATCAGTTCACCCTGGCAAGCCTCACCACGATATTTCTGGTGCGTTTCGCGCTCGGCCCCTGGTCCTATGCCGCGGGCGCGCCCGGAGGTCTGTTTGCCCCATTGCTATTGTTGGGAGCCTCTTCGGGAGCGCTCTTTGCGGGGATGGTGAATCACTTCCTGCCGCACCAGAATGTTTCCGCGGTGGCCTGCGCGATCGTGGGGATGGGCGCACTGTTCTCCGCCAGCGTGCGCGCTCCTCTGACCGGCATCGTGTTAACGGTGGAAATGACTGGCCGCGCCGATCTGACGCTGGGCTTGCTGGGCGCTTCTCTGACGGCAATGGTGGTGGCCATGCTGCTGCGGAGCGAGCCCATCTATGAGAGCCTGAAACGGCGCATGTTGTCGCAAACAACCGTCACTCCCCGCAGGGTCGATGTTGGAGTCCAGCGCCGGGGGTGAGCCACGCTGCTTGCGGCGTCTTGACATTAAGCGCAGCCCTCCAAGAATTGTCACCCGAGTGAGCTTAATCCCTCAACTTTGTCATCCCGAGCGAGCTATTCCCTCAAAATTGTCATCCCGAGCGAGCGTAGCGAGCCGAGGGATCTGCGGTTCGCTTGCGCCGGCAGAATATTTACAGCCCGGCGACCCTGACCACCGCCGTCATGCTGTGCTGCTGCCCCGGCATCAACTCCACCGCAAAATCCCCGACATTGCTGGTCTCTATACACAGCATGTGCTTCCACTGGTCTCCTGCGAGGTCCGCCAACTTCCGGGCTCCCTGCACCCAGGGGTTCCACACCACCGTAGTCTGCGAATTCTGCTTCGTAACCTGTATCTGACGATGTAGGACAGGATCGTTCAGCCTCAGCGGATGCGGGGTGTCCAGATAGACCCGGTCGGTTTCCGACTCGATCACCACTTCACCGTGCTGCGTCTTCTTGCGAAAAGAATCGGTCTTGTCCAGATAAGCAGTGCCGTCCAGACCTGACACCCTGGCGTGTGCCACATCTCCTACTCTGTGGTAGGCATGCATTGCCTCCTCGAAATGCAGGGCCGTCGATCCGGTATTGGTCATCACCAGTTCCAGCGCCAGCTCCGCGCCGAAGGTTGCCCGATGCAGCAGCTGGAAATCGGCAGGCCACCACTTCTTCGTACTCTCATCGCTGGCAGTAGACATAGTCACGGCGACCGCGCCGCCCGTCTGCTCGATCGATTCCAGCTGCCAAGACTTCGTGCGCACGAATCCATGGGCCGGCGCATGAGGATCATCCGCCTTATCACCAAACCAGGGAAAGCAGATAGGAACGCCTCCGCGAATCGCATGACCATCGGCCCAAAGTGAATTTGCCGAGACGAAGAAAACTTCCTGCTTACCAGTCGGTGTCCACGAGGTGACGTGGCCGCCGTGAAGGTACATTTCTCCCGCGGCCGTGGGACTGCTGACTTGCACCAGCGGCAAACCACCGTTTCCTGCGACCACCTGGGCGACGCCCGGGATGCCAAATTTGCGGTTGAGATCGGCTAAAGTAGTGGTCATTGTCATCCATGCTCCTGCGCAAGGGGATCCGGAACCAGGGCGGCCCGCGTTGCCGCTGATGTCGAATGTATTGCATGACTCTGGGGTTGTCGAGGGAGTCCGGCTCCGCTCCAGAGGCATCCAATTGGGTGCAAGTCGCGATTGTTACTCTGACGTGAATTACACTCCGGCGCCGGCGTTGTATAGTGTCGCGAGTGCTCTTTTCGCTTCTAGCCCGCAACCGTATCGGCGGCTATCGTGCAGCCCACTGGAAATTTTGCCAGTTGAACGGCTGGAGGCCGGCTGTTAGTTTCAATCCTATCGATTTTGAGGTGACCTGATGAAAGCGACGCAAGCTCTACACGACTTGGGCCAGAGCCTCTGGCTGGACAACATCACCCGCGACCTGCTCGACAACGGTACCCTGAAGAGTTACGTCGACGAGTTGTCGGTAACCGGGCTCACGTCGAATCCCACCATCTTCGACCAAGCCATCGGCAAAAGCGCTTCCTACGATACGTCCATCCAGGAGAAAGCCAGCCAGGAGAAATCCTCTGACGCTCTGTTCTTCGATCTGGCGCTGGAGGACCTGACGCGCGCTGCCGATCTTTTCCGGCCGACTCATGACCAGACGCAGGGGGTCGATGGCTGGGTATCGCTGGAGGTTTCTCCCACGCTGGCCTACGACACCAGCAGCACGCTGGCGGCGGCCAAGGATTTACACGCTCGCGCCGCACGTCCTAACCTGTTTATCAAGATCCCCGGTACCAAAGAAGGTTTGCCCGCGATTGAAGAAGCCATCTTCGCCGGAGTTTCCATTAATGTCACGCTGCTGTTCTCGCGGGAGCAGTATCTGGCCGCTGCCGGAGCGTATGCCCGCGGCATCGAGCGCCGCATTGCCGCCGGTTTGCCGACCAATGTCGGATCGGTGGCGTCGGTGTTCATCAGCCGCTGGGACGTTGCGGTGGCAAAGAAGGTTCCCGATGAACTGCGCGACAAGTTGGGAATCGCCATTGCCCAGCGCACCTACAAAGCTTATTGCGATCTGCTGGCGACGCCGCGTTGGAAGGCCATTGCCGGCGCCGGCTACAATCCGCAGCGGCTGTTGCTGGCCAGTACTGGAACCAAAGATCCCAAAGCCTCCGACATCCTCTACATCAAAGCTCTGGCCGCTCCCAACACGGTAAACACCATGCCGGAGGGCACGCTGAAGGCGTTTGCCGATCACGGCGAGGTGGCCGGAGTTATGCCGACCGACGGTGGCGACTGTGAACAGGTTTTGGCCCAGTTCAGCAAGGCTGGAGTGGACGTCGATGCTCTGGCTGCTCAGCTTCAGGACGAAGGCGCGAAGTCATTCGTCAAATCATGGGAGGACTTGATGAGAGTCATTGAGTCCAAGAGCGCCGTGCTGACTAAGGCCGTCTAACGGCGATCAGCGGTTTGAGATGTGGGTGAGAATTAGCCTTAGTTTTCGGCAAAGGATAAAACAGCCGAGAAAACGAGCGCCGTAGGTGCGAAATAGGTTAGCCCAGCACGCAGCCGCAGGCGGAGTGCTGGGTAGCGGCGGAAACAAAGCCGAGCCCTCGAGGGGCGGCAGGGGTTTTCACCCAGCCGCTTCAAACCGGGTGTCATGGATTGCATCGAAATCAGGAGTGGGGTCATCGGCCTGAACTACCGCAAAACGCTGTCCGCAAGTTCAGTTTTGTATCAGGGCACGGTTTCAGCCGTGCCGCAGAACGCTTCTATAAAACGGGGGCTTTAGCCCCGAGTCGACTTTCTACAAACGAGGAGTAATCGAATGCAACTGGGAATGGTGGGATTGGGACGGATGGGCGCCAACATGGTGCGGCGCCTCATGAAGGCGGGTCACGAATGCGTGGTCTTCGACATGTTTCCCAAAGCCGTAGAGGAACTGGTCAAGGAAAAAGCTGTAGGCGCTTCCTCCTTGCAGGATTTCGTCAAGAAGCTCAACAAGCCGCGCGCCATCTGGCTGATGGTTCCCGCGGCCGCCGTGGATGAAACCATCGCTGGTATCGTTCCGTATCTCGAGCCGGGCGACATCCTGATTGACGGTGGTAATTCCTACTACATCGACGACATTCGCCGTGCCAAGGATCTGGCGCCGAAGCAGATTCACTACGTGGATGTCGGCACCAGCGGCGGCGTCTGGGGCCTGGAGCGCGGATACTGCATGATGATCGGCGGCGAGCAGGAGACGGTGCAGCATCTCGATCCCATCTTCAAGATCTTGGCGCCCGGCAAGGGCAACATCGATCGCACGCCGGGACGCGAAAAGATGGGCGGCACTGCGGAAGATGGTTATCTGCATTGCGGGCCTAACGGCGGTGGCCACTTCGTCAAGATGGTGCACAACGGCATCGAGTACGGCATCATGGCGGCTTATGCCGAGGGGCTGAATGTTCTCAACTCCGCCAATGTCGGCAAACAGAAGCACGAGATCGATGCCGAGACCACGCCGCTGCGCGATCCCGAGCACTATCAGTACGACTTCAATCTGCCGGACGTGGCCGAGGTTTGGCGGCGCGGCAGCGTCATCGCCTCCTGGCTGCTGGATTTGACCGCCTCTGCCTTGGCCACCGATCCTCAGCTGTCGAAATTTGCCGGACGGGTCTCCGACTCGGGCGAAGGCCGCTGGACCATCAAGGCGGGTATTGACGAAGCGGTGCCGACACCGGTGCTCACGACCGCGCTTTATGAGCGCTTCAGCTCGCGAGGCCTGGCAGACTATGCCGACAAGCTTTTGTCGGCGATGCGCTACGAATTCGGCGGACATCTGGAGAAGGCAGCCGGGAAGTAAGGGTGCCCGGGTAAGGATGCCCGGGTAGTGCTGGCCTTCAGAGACTGTGTCGCAACCGGGAAGAAAGTTTTCTGGTGGGACGAACACCCGCAATAACCGGTCAGCCTAGCCGCAACGCGGCGGGATGAAGTTAGCCGGGGGCGTAAGCCCCCGAAAAGTGGGAAATAGTCGTGAGCCGCAGAGCGGCGACACCACTCGCGACACAGTCTCTTCAGGCCAGCGTACAACCGCACTAGGAAGGGGCGCCTTCAGGCGCGCCGTACAGCCGCACTATTTTGTCATCCCGAGGCGGCTTCAGCCGCCCAGGGATCTGTTGTTCGGCTGCACAAATGGGAGACACAATGCAGATTGAAATCCTTGCCGATGCCGACGCTGTAGCCAAACGTGCCGCCGCCACCATTGCCGCCGATGCTCGCGCCGCGGTAGCTGCGCGCGGGCGTTTCATCATGGCGGTCAGCGGCGGTCATGGCCCTTGGGTGATGCTGCGCGAACTGGCCAATGAAGAAGTACCCTGGGCTGACGTTCACGTTTTTCAGATCGATGAGCGCATCGCGCCGGCCGGAGATCCCGACCGCAATCTCACCCATCTGCGCGCCAGCCTGCTGGAACATGCTCCGCTCCCGCAGGATCAGATTTATGCCATGCCCGTCGAGATGTCTGACTCGGAGGCGGCAGCCAGGCAGTATGCGCAGACTCTCGAGCAGGTAGCCGGCAAGCCGCCGACGCTCGACTTGGCGCATCTTGGCCTGGGCCCTGACGGCCACACAGCTTCGCTGGTTCCCAATGATCCCGTGCTCAACGTTACTGACGCTGATGTGGGACTTACCGGCGTCTACATGGGACGACGCCGCATGACCCTGACCTATCCGGTGATCAATCGCTCGCGCCGGATTCTGTGGCTGGTAACTGGAGCGGAGAAGGTGAGTGCTGTGGCAAAGCTTCGGGCCGCCGATCCGTCCGTTCCCGCTGGCCGCATCAGCCAGACGCAAGCGCTGTTGCTTGTCGACCGCGCCGCAGCAGGACAGTAGGTTCAGGATGAGAAAAAGCTCTCTGTTTCGGCGCGGAATTAAAGAGCCAATAAACCGAGCGCCGTAGGTGCGAAACAGGTTAGCCGAGCACGGAGCCATAGGCGGAGTGCTGGGTGGGCCGGGCAACAAATCCGAGCCCTGGGGACGACATCGATGCTCACGCGGTCTGCGGGAATCGCCACTCAACCAAGGGCTTTAGTTCTGGCTCGGCGAACGCACTCTGATAGGCTTACGGGCCAGGTATTTTTAAATTGGGAATCTTCCCTTTTCTAATTTCCGTTTCGTTTATTCTTCGCAAATTTGCATAGAGATCACTGCCAACTCAGCTAGTCCGGAATGAAATGGTCATGAGAGAACGCTCATGGCTATCAAACATAAAACTACCTTCCTACCGTTCCTGTTCATGGTTTTTGTCCTGATGCTGCTCGCCGGATGCGGCAGCTCGTCCAGCCCCGATCCACCGGCGCCGGTTCCTGCTCCGCTCAACGCCACCAACGTCAACCTGATCTTTGTGGTCAGCGAGGATGTGGCTTATCATGCGCCCGGGGATATCAATCCCCTGACGGCGAACCTTACCAGTCAAGGATTGCAGAGATCCCTGCTCATGGCCACGTTTCTGAAGCAGCAGGTGCTGGGGACGAAGAATGTAACCGGCATCTATGCGCTGGCCCCGATGACCCACTTGCAAACCTCAAATCAGTATCCCGATATGGTGGCGCCGGAAACCATCCAGCAGTTTGCGCTGCTCAACCAGGTCACATTGTCCAGCGACCTGGAAGGCGGTAGTCCTTGTAGCGGACAAAACTACCCCATCAACGCATCCTATGCATCAGAACCCTTGCCCGATGCCGTAGCCCCGCCGTCGGAATTCTGTGCGAATTGCAAGGGACTGGATTTTAACGATCGCCACAGCGACAACGAAGCCATGGTCAGCGGAATCTTGAAAAATGTTCCTGGTTTTTATGTTTTCTCAGCGCCGTGGGAAACCGTTAGCGCGCTATTAACCAACATCAACACGCTCGAAGGGTACAACCTGACTCTTCCGGCAGGCTATGCAGGGCCTAACTACGTTTATGCTATCTCGGTCTCGCCCTCGGGAAGCGCCAGCCTGGTTACCTATGACAGTAAACTCAATCCGCCTTCCAGCTATCCGGTGTTGCCTCCGCCAAAGCTGACCAGCGCCGCCTGTAACGCGCAGACGCCTTTCAATATCACGCTGACCGGCGGCCAGGGTGGTGTGGTCGTGCCCGCAGGGACCAACACCAACGAAACCGTCTACATCATCCGGCATGCCGAGGCGCATCCCAAGGCCTACTGGTCCGACAACAATTACGTCGGCGCGGGACAATGGCGTGCGCTGGATTTGCCCCACGCGCTACGGGGCAAAATCAATCTTCCCAACCAGGTGTTTTCCATGGATCCCGGTCAATTCAGCTCTGGCTCAGTCGCCGCCACGGGCGATTCCACCTGGTCGACGCTTGCGCCCGCGTTGACCGCCGAACCCTATGCGATCGCCAATGGCCTGCCCTACGGTCTGGTGACCAGCTTCCTGATGACCGATACGAATGCGAATGCGTTGACCAGCAGTTTCTTCTTTAACGGCGGCACCTTCTCCAACCAGACTGTGCTGGTGGCTTGGGCTTACCAATTTATACAGCCGATGATGACTAAGCTGCTGGCTACTTATCACGGCACGGGCTCAGCCGTGCCTGCCTGGCCTGCCACCGACTACGACAGCATCTGGACGGTAAAACTTGACAGCCACGGCAACTTGACCGTGAATAACTCTCTGTGTGAAGGCATCGATTCCACCGCGCTGCCCGCTATGCCTCCTCAGTTCTGATCAGGTTCGGGAGAAGGTCTTGGGATCTGCGATGGAGTGAATTGAAAACCTTCCGCGGTCAGGGCTAGTGGGGTCGGCCTAATCGGAATGTAAATTCCCGATGAATTATGCTCCAACTTCGGTATCCAAGGCCCTCGCGCCAGGCCCTCCTGCTTCCGTTCGTCTCGAATTGGTGATAGTTTCATTTGCGCCGACTCTAATTCATCATCACCGGCGTTAAAGTTTGTCAGGAGATCACCGTCTTGCCCACGACTGAAGCTAGCAATAACAACATCTACGACCTGATCGTCGTAGGCAGCGGCCCGGCCGGGCAGAAGGCAGCGATCTGCGCCGCCAAGCTGCGCAAGAAAGTCGCTGTAGTCGAGCGCAAGCGCACCATTGGCGGAGTGTGTGTCCACACCGGCACGATTCCGAGCAAGACCTTTCGCGAAGCCATCCTCTATCTGAGCGGACTGCGGCAGCGCACGTTCTATGGCCGCGGTTACGCGCTGAAGGAAAACATCTCGATGCAGGACCTGGTTTTCCGCGCCGACTCGGTGATGGCGCGCGAGATCGAGGTAATCAAGGCGCAGCTGCGGCGCAATCGGGTCACGGTTTACGAAGGCAACGCACGCTTCCTCGACCCGCATAGCATGGAAGTCGCCAGCGACGAAGGCTACACCTTGCTGCGCGGCAATAACTTTGTCATCGCTTGCGGGACACGTCCGGCCCATAGCGCCGACATTCCCATTGATGGCAAGCGCATCTTCGATTCCGACCAGGTCCACGAGCTGGAGGAGTTGCCGCGCGAGTTGATCGTGGTGGGAGCGGGAATCATCGGGCTGGAAT
The DNA here is from genome assembly GCA_049695855.1 of Candidatus Korobacteraceae bacterium. Taxonomy (GTDB): domain Bacteria; phylum Acidobacteriota; class Terriglobia; order Terriglobales; family Acidobacteriaceae; genus Bog-257. The sequence goes on from JBAVSY010000162.1 coordinate 24,504, forward strand.
ATGCCTCGATGTTTGCCGCCCTCGGTGTGAAGGTGACGCTGCTGGATCAGCGGTCCGTGCTGCTGGACTTTGTTGATCGCGAAATCGTAGAGAGTCTTTGCTTCCAGCTCCGGCAACTGGGCACGGTGTTTCGTCTCGGCGAAAAAGTTGTGCAAGTGGGATTCGACGACGATCGCGATCGCGTCTTCGCCAAACTGGAAAGCGGAAAAACAGTGCATGGCGCCGCGCTGCTCTATGCCGTCGGACGTCAGGCCAACAGCGATCAGCTCAACCTGGAATCGATTGGATTAGTGCCCGACGGTCGCGGCAAGCTCGTCGTCGATGAAAACTTCAAGACATCGATTCCGCACATCTACGCCGCCGGCGATGTAATCGGCTTTCCCGCGCTGGCCAGCACCTCGATGGAGCAGGGAAGGCTGGCCAGTTGCCATATCTTCGGAGTCCCCGGCAACATTCCCCCAAATCTCATTCCGTATGGGGTTTATACCATTCCTGAGATTTCCATGGTGGGTGCGACCGAGGAGCAGCTCACCCGGGATAAAGTTCCCTATGAGAGCGGCATCTCGCGCTATGCGGAGTTGGCCAAGGGACAGATGCTGGGGGACGACCAAGGTTTCCTGAAGCTCTTGTTCGATCCCAGCAGCCTGAAGCTGCTGGGAGTGCATATTATCGGAGAACGGGCTGCCGAGATCGTCCACATCGGACAAGCGGTGCTGACCATGGGCGGCACCATCGAGTATTTCCGCGACACCGTATTCAACTATCCCACATTGGCGGAGGCCTACAAAGTAGCAGCTCTGGACGGGCTGAACAAACTATAATGCTTATCTGACGTTGTAGTACACGAGTCTTAAGCCGCCTTCTTATGTTGCCGCAGGACGCGTACGCGCTCCATCATACCCACGATCGCCTGCGCCTGGTTGCGAATGATGCCCAGCACGTCGTCCGGCAGTTGGTTATCACGAATGTACTTGTCGTACTGGTCTTTGGCGTAGCTGTCCCCCGTCTCCATTGACGACAGAATGGCTTCATCGCCTCCGCCCAGATTGGCCTTCAGGTCGGTCCAGCCGCGATGGATTGCGCCCAAGGTGCTGCCCGAGCGATCCACGTCCGCTTTACCCCAGCGCACGGCCTCGCTTTCCAGGTCTCCGGCAAACTTCGCCCGTTCCAGACTCACCTCGCTAAGAAACTTCTTTAATTGCGGATCCTTGGCATGCTCTGCTCCGTCACGGTAACCGTTTTGTCCATCTCGGCAAACTTCGATCAGCTTCTCCAGCGCGTCCACAATGTGTTTTTGATCTGACATGACTCGCCCTCCTTGAATGAATTCTTTCGTTAGTTACAGACGGTAGTTGGATGGCAAGGACTTGCCAGGGGTTGGCATCGTCCCGGGCGGGTCGGGCGCCAACTGACAGGCGGACTTGACTCTATCGCGCTTGAGGCATAGCATCTTTGCAGGCGAACAAAAAGCGAATATAGACCAAGGCCGCTGCCCCATGCATCCATCGCTGCTCCAGATCGAGGAGAAAGAATCCCCAGCATTGGTTGGCATCGCCAAGCTGGCGGCGCAGGGGGAATCGATTCGACAGGGTCATCTGGTTGAATACTTCAAGCTTCCGGCAAGATCGCTGCTCAACCGCTGCACCTCGACGCGAGTGCCCTTTAACTGGACGATCAATCCTTATCGCGGCTGCGAATTCGCCTGCAAGTATTGTTATGCCCGCTACACTCACGAGTTCATGGAAATGCGCGATGGGGTGGACTTCGAGCGCAAAATCTACGTCAAACAGCAGGCGGCGTGGCTCTTGCGGCAGGATTTGCGAAAAGTAAAGCGCGGGGAAGAGATCGCCATCGGTACTGCAACCGATCCCTATCAGCCGGCGGAGAAGCGCTTCGAGGTCACGCGCGGAATCCTGGAAGAATTGGCGCTACATCATGGTTTGAAGATTGGGATTGTTACCAAGTCCGACCTCATCATTCGTGATACGGAACTTCTGCGGCGCGTGGCCGAACACAACTCTTTGTTCGTGAATCTCACCGTAACCACGCTCGACGTCAAACTGGCGCGAATTTTGGAGCCGCGCGCTCCGCGTCCCGACCTGCGGCTGGAGGCCGTGCGCGAATTGTGCGCCGCGGGAGTGAATGCCGGGGTGATCTGCGCGCCGGTCTTGCCGGGAATCACCGACTCCCCCGTCGCGCTCGACGCTCTGGTACACGCCACCAAGGAGGCAGGCGGAAAGTATATCTACGCGAATCCGCTGTTTTTGAAACCATGTTCGGCGAGCGTATTTCTGCCATTTCTGGAAAAGGAGTTTCCGCAGTTGGTCGATCAATATCGCAAGCGCTACGCCGATCGGGCGTTTGTAAGCAAGGCGTACAGCAAGCGGCTGTCGGAATTGATCGCACAGTTACGCAAGAAGTACGGCATCAGCCGTGAGTTCAGCTCGCGCAGCCAGAGCGCCCATCCGCCCGCAGTGGAGGAACAATTAGGTTTGTTTTCCTAGGGGAACGCGACCTGGGTACGGATTATGCTTTGGAGGTGTTTCAAACGAAGACACAGAGGTTCACTTCACATTCGCAGGCAGCACGATTGCAGCGGCTCTCGCGAACTGGCGAAAGGACTATCGTCGCGGCGATGTGTCGCAATCGCCTGACTTTGTTCCGTGTCCGCCATCACAGACAAGGGAGCGTGTCTGAGCTAAGTTGAATTGTAATAACGGAGGTGTCGTATGGCAGCGCCCTGGGCACATCGTTACGCTCAACGCACCAAGTCAGCCAAGAGTTCCATCATCCGTGAATTATTGAAACTTACTCAACGTCCGGAGGTCATCTCCTTTGCCGGTGGACTGCCCGCGCCTGAGGTCTTTCCGGTAGCACGTTTCCAGGAGGCGTGCGACCGGGTCCTGCAAACCCAGGCTTCCGCAGCTTTGCAATACGGGCCGACCGAGGGCTATCGCCCTCTCCGCGAGCTCATCGTTGCTCAGATGGCGCGCTATGGCATTCGAGCCAGCGTCGATAACATTCTCATCACTTCAGGTTCGCAGCAGGCGCTGGATCTGATCGCCAAGTTGCTCATCAATCGCGGCGATCGCATTCTGGTGGAGTCGCCTACGTACTTGGGAGCGCTACAGGCGTTCGACCTGATGGGCGCCGAATATGTCACCGTCCCCATCGACCATGACGGCCTGCAAACCTGCGAGATGGAGCAGGCGCTACGCTCAGGCCCGAAGTTCATGTATATCCTGCCCAACTTCCAGAACCCGGGTGGAGTTACGCTTTCACGCGCGCGACGCGATGAGCTGGTGCTGCTTTCGGACAAGTACGGCATTCCGATTATCGAGGACGATCCTTACGGGCAGCTGCGCTATGAAGGCGAACACATTACCCCGCTGGTGGTGCTCGACCGTACCAATCTGTTGCGCGACAGTAGCTACAAGCTGGGAAATGTGATTTATCTAAGCACCTTCTCGAAGGTGCTGGCGCCGGGATTGCGGTTGGGCTGGATCGTCGCCCCGCCCGACGTGGTTCTTCGCCTGGTGCAGTTGAAACAGTGCGCCGACCTGCACACCAGCACCTTCACCCAGATGATTGCCTACGAAGTGGCGCGCGACGGTTTCATCGATGAGCATGTGAAACTGATTCGCAGCGTTTATAAGGAACGCCGCGACGCCATGCTGGTCGCTTTGCATGATTACTTCCCGCCGGAGGTTTCCTGGACGCATCCTCATGGTGGCCTGTTCCTGTGGGTTAGCATGCCGCCGGGAGTCGATTCCTCACGGTTGCTCGACTCCGCTTTGCGTCAGAATGTAGCTTTCGTACCCGGCGAACCGTTCTTCCCCAACGGCGACAGCGGCTCGCACATGCGTTTGAATTTTTCCAACGCGAAGCCGGAACAGATTCGCGAAGGTATTCGCAGGCTATCGATTGCAGTAGCTCACGAACTGGAGCACCGCACCGCCGGTGTGATGGTGTGAACAGCGAATTTCGACGGCGGGCCGGTAAGTAAAACTTCCTTTCGATGGAAGACTGGCCCGCCGCTCGATAACGACCAAACACCGAGTCGTCAGACACCGCCTCTAGAAGGAGAACAGCATCTGCAGATCAATGCGCCGGCTGGCCGAGCCTGAAGAAAATGGAGCGCCGGCCAACGCGTTCGACGTGCCAAAAAGAGGCGAGCCGAGGGTCCCGATGGGCGGCGCATAGTTCACGTTATTCAGCAGATTTCGCGCACTGACGCTGAATGTCAGGTTGTACTTGCGACTGGTTTCTCCGCTGAAAATGAACGGCCCGCCACCAGGTCCGCCGAGCCCGCGGCCGCCAAGACCGCCGCCACCGTGACCGCCTCCGCCACCCCCGTGAGATCCGCCCGATACCCCATGCCCTTCGACTTTCGGTCCCAGACCGAATGTCTTGCTCAGTCGCAGGTTCAAGCTAAACAAAGCTTGGCCGGTACCAGAGTTGATGGGAACGATGGTCTGCCCAGGAATCGGAACGGTGTTGAAGGTCCCATACGATGTCATGTAGACCGTGCCACCGGGTCCGGCCGTACCGGAAAGCGCGGGACGGTCATTGAAAATCGAATCGCCGTTCAGATCCTGACCAACGATGATGTTGAACGGCGAACCCGAGTCGGCGATGATGAAGGGGCTGAGGCGCAGGGCGTAGGGCAAAGAAATTGTGCCGCCGATAAACATACGGTTGCGGACATCGAAGGCGGCTCGCCCATAATCCTCCATGGGATCGTAGGAGTTCATGACGAACTGGGGCGAAGCGGTACTTCCGCCGAAGGCGTTGCCAAACCCGCCGCCGCCTCCGCCCGACGAAATCGAAGCCGCGCCGCCAGATCCGAGATCGCTATTGGCGAAGTTGAGGGAATAAAAGCCAAATAGCGACAGCTTGTTCCCAACGCTAACTCGGAAATTCGCGATCAGCTGGTTCTGCTCGAAGACGCCGCCGGAGTTGTACTGATAGATGTTGGTATTCCCGCCAAAGGGGCGAATGTCGCTGGGCGGATACGTGCCCGGCAGGGGCGCATTGGCGTTGCGCAGGAAGAGTTGGTGCACTCCTCGCGAGTTGAGATAGGTAACCGAAACCGTCGCATTCTTGGTAACCTGGCGCTCCACACTGAACGCTGCTTCCATGGTGTAAGGCACGCGCAAGCCCGACTGGACCTGATACACGGAAGGCGAGGTTGTGGACATCGATGCCAGCTCCGCCGGCGTCGGGATTTGGGGATAGAAAATGGGATTGGCAACGATGTACTGCTGTTGCGTCGTACCGTTGTAGCGCTCAGCCTGCAACAGGTAGTCGTAAGAGAAGCGGTCGTAGAAGATGCCATATCCGCCGCGCAGCACGGTCTTTGGCTGGACCTTGTTGTGTCCCAGACCCCAGGCCAGACTTATGCGCGGCGCCCAATCGCCCTGGTAAGGTATGCCGGTTTGCGTCTCATAGCGCAGGCCACCGCTAAGCGTGATGTTGGGACGGATTCTCCATTCATCCTCCACGTATAGACCGACGTCGATCATGGAAACGTCGGAGAGCGGTTGTCCCGCGACCAGAACAAACTGGCTGGGTTCGCCTCCCAGGGCTCGAATCTGGGCCTCTGACAAGCCCGCTGCGATTCCCGCTTCGGTGATCTGGTAAGCATTGATCGACGAAAAACTATAGGATCCGTTGAAACCCGAATTCTGGGCGCTGGAAAACAGCGTGCCGCGCAGTCTTCCGCCGAACTTGATGAAGTGCTTGCCATGAGCGATTGAGGTGTAGTTCTGCAATTCGTAATGGTCCTGATTGCTGACCACGGTACCGCTCGAACTTCCGCCGCCGGTAAATGCTCCTTGAACGATGATGGTGGGATCGATGCTTAATGGAGTGGAGGTGTCGCTATCACGAATGTATTGAAAGCGTGTCTCATTCACCATCGTCGGACTGATGGTCTGGGTGTCGCTGATCTGTACCGTCTGCTCGGTGCTTTGGGAATTGAAACCGGTGGTGGGAAGAGAGAATTGGCCGATGCCAGCGTTGTCTTGCGTATTTCGCACATACTGATAGCGCACCGTCAGCGTGTTCTTGGGCGTCAGCTGGAAATCGACGCGCGGGCTGATATTGAGCCGCTTCGCTGGACTAGGTACGGTTGCCGTGTAGGGAACGATGGTGTTACCCGGACCGAGCACCTGGGCAACCACGACGCTTACATTGTCGATGTCGCGCTGCTGGATGGTGAAGAAGAACGAGGCCTTTTTGTCGATCGGCCCGCTGACATTGCCGTTGAAGATTTCCGAATAATAGCCCGGCGTCGAGGTAATAAAGGGATTGAGTGAGTTGAAGTACGAGGAATTTCCGTTCACCATGAGCTGACCGTGGAACTTGTCCGTCCCTGGTTTGGTGAAGACTTCGATACGTCCATAGCCTAGCTTGTCGTACTCGGCGGAAAACGGATTCTGGTTGATGCGGATTTCGCGAATCGCCGATTTCGGCGGGAGTTGTCCAGCAGTAAATCCGTCAACATAGATTTGGCCGCCGTTCGGTCCGGCGGAAGGTCCGGCCAAGGCTTGCAGCTCTGAAGTCAGTTCGTCGGGATCGTCAGAGAGCGCGTCGAGATCTTTACCTTTGATCACCAAGGTTCCGGCGCTACTTTCGGGAGTCACGCCTACGGTTGGGGATTCCTCCTGCACTTCGACATTCTGTTTTTCGACCTCGATCTCCAGACCGATGTCAAGCTGTTGTCGCTGGCCCGCGACAACCTTTACATCGGCTTCCTGATCGACGGCGAAGCCCTTGGCCGCGGCCGTGACATTGTAAGAACCGGGAGCAAGACCTTTGAGCTCGTAGGTGCCTTGATGATTAGTTTCGGTGCTGACCGGCTTTCCATCGGCTCCAGTGGCAGTAATCGTTGCTCCTGGAATGACGGCCCCGGAGGGATCGGTAATTCGTCCACGCAGCGTCCCGGTTGTTTGCGCCGAAGCAGCAACCGCGAAGATCGAAAGCAAGAAAAGGATCGTGGCACACAAACGCATTTGAAGTGACTGGACTTTCATGAAACCGAAAAGTTTGATCGCTACCTGTATTCCGTTATGGAGTGTCTCCCGTTCCAGCATTTGCTCCCGTGGAAAGATTCCAGGGTGACAAAATTGTGCTGGCCTGAATGGGAGAAGCGGCCGCAAGAATTGGCTCAACACCGCTGAGCAGGATGATCACCGTGGAAGGTGATTCGGCGGAGCCTTCGGTTGCGACGATCATCAACGCATCCCCCTTCTGTAGATCAGCGAGGCTGGTCGCGGGCATGCGGTTAAGCATTTGCTGAAAATCGGGCGAACCGCCTGGACGTACGCCGCCAGGACTGGGACCGCCGTCGGGAAGCGCATGGCCGCCTGGAGCGCGCGGGGGAGGCCCGCCCGCCGTACCGCCGCTGGTTGAACCGGCTGCACCCGGAGGGGTGCCGCCTTTCAATCGCATGGCAATCCGTTGCGCGAACATGGCGGGCAATTTATGCATTTGCGAGTCGGAGGTGACTTTCAACGTTACCGGTCGCTTGCTGGCCAGATCCGTCACCGTGATGGTATTGTTCGCCGCATCGGCCGACACGACCACGCCGGGAATGCTGCGGAAGCTTCCGGAGACGATTTCTGCCGCCGCCATTTCCTTGCCGTCATCGCTCTTGGTTCCCCGCACACGAAGCTGGTCTCCGGGCCTGATCTGTTCCAGTGTGCCTGGCTTGGCGTCATCGAACTTTACTGAGTCAGGAGCGTAACGCCGGATGATCGTGTCCTTCGAAACGTGGACGGCAAGCGTGTTGGGAGCGCCCAGCGTTCCAGTAGAAAGGGTGATGGTTCCCGTGGCAGCGTCGACCGACTTCACTATGCCGCCGGTGCCGTGCCTCTGCCACTCCTGGCGGTCATGCTGCTGCTTCTCGGAAACGTCCGACTTCTTCATCACGACGGCTGAGGTAGCGGAGACAGACTTGCCATCATCGGAGGGTGTTCCTCCAGCCAGCAGGCGATCACCCACCTGGATATCGCTTAACTGGATCGCTGACGCACTCTTCAGATCGGTCTGCCCCGGCTCCATGCGCACCAGGCGAGTGGTGGATCCAATCACCACGTTGACTTCGGAACCAGAATCGGTGGTGAGCGTGACTGTGTTGCCGTTGATCGATTTGATCGTGCCGACCGCCCGCACTCGCTTCGGTGCATTTGTCTGCTGCGCGGCATCTGGTTGCTGCGCTGCACAGCTGTGCGGCGCAAACGCTAGCAGCATGCCGAGAACAAGAGCGGCAACGCCCCCAACGAAGCTTCGGTTTGCAATCATGACTCGCATTTCGCCTAAGTACTACGTAAACACACCAGAATATCCGGTTATGTTAAGAAAACATAAGTTTTGTAAACCTTATATTGGGCTCGCCTGTGGACGTTTGGGCGAGCAAAACAGATCCCTCGCTACGCTCGTGATGACAAATCTAAGGATTTCTTGCGGTGCTGAACAAACAAACGAGTTCTTGCGCTCCGCAAGCTAGGCGTTCATAACGAGAATTCTTGTCCGCCTGGAACCAATTTCTCGATATTCTCGTATCTCACTAGTTACAACATCGAGGAGCAATGCAACTACAAATCGAGAACCTCTCCAAGCGTTATCCCAACGGCACGCAGGCTTTACAGAACGTGTCGCTCGCTATCCCTCTCGGCATGTTTGGCCTACTTGGCCCCAACGGAGCAGGGAAATCGACGCTGATGCGCACGCTGGCCACACTGCAGGAAGCCGACAGCGGCAACGCACAACTGGGCGGCATTGACCTGTTGCGGCAGAAGGACGAAGTCCGCAGACTGCTGGGATATCTGCCACAGGAATTTGGCTTATATCCCAAGGTGACAGCCGAAAAGTTGCTATCGCACTTCGCGTCGCTGAAAGGAATCGAGAATTCCAAAGAGCGGGCCGACGTGGTTCAGGCGCTCTTGCGGCAGACCAATCTATGGGACCATCGCAACAAGCCATTAGGTAGTTTCTCGGGAGGCATGAAACAGCGTTTCGGAATTGCGCAGGCCCTGCTGGGCAATCCGCGGCTGATCATTGTGGACGAACCAACTGCCGGCCTCGATCCTGAAGAGCGCGTGCGCTTTCACAACCTGCTGAGCGCTATCGGGGAAAACGTCATCGTGATTCTTTCGACCCACATCGTCTCCGACGTGAGCGATCTGTGCAGCAACATGGCGATCATTCACGAAGGACGCGTGCGGGTGGTCGGTGATCCGACGGCGCTGGTCGCGGAACTGAACGGCCGGGTGTGGCGAAAGGCGATTTCGCGCGCAGAAGTGACGGACTATCAGCAGCGCCTTCGCGTGATTTCCATGCACCTGTTCGCCGGGCGGACGATGCTGCGGGTGTTGCAGGATGAGCAACCCGAGGCCGGCTTCGAGTTGATGAGTCCCGACCTGGAAGACCTTTACTTCGCGACCATTAAAGGCTTCGTTCACCCTGTGGCCAACTGATCTCATGCTGACCAACATCTTTCTCTTCGACCTCGATCAGCGCCTGCACCGGCTCTCCACTTATATTTACTTTCTGGTGTTCTTCGCTCTGGGTTGCCTGTTTGCGCTCATTTCCGGGGGAGCGATTGGAGGTTCCAGTGTTGAGTTCGGCACCGGCGGCAAGGTGCTGGTTAATTCGCCCTACGCGCTAAATGTCATCATCACCTACATCAGCTTCTTCGGTATTATCATTACCGCTGCAATTGCCGGACAAGCTACCTACCAGGACATCGACAACAACTCGGCCGTATTTTTCTATACCGCTCCGATCACCAAGTTCGACTACTTAGGCGGACGATTTCTGGCGGCGTTCGTTCTGCAGATCTTCATTTTCTCCAGCGTTGGGCTGGGAGCGTGGATCGGGACTCTGATGCCCTGGCTGGATAAAACTCGTCTCGGGCCGCAAATCGTCGGCGGATATTTTCAACCCTACTTGATCACCGTCCTGCCGAATATTCTTTTTACCACTGCCATTTTCTTCGCTTTGGCTGCGCTCACGCGAAAGATGCTGCCGGTATACATTGCCGCGGTGCTAGTGCTGATTGGCTATTTCACCGTCAACCAGCTTTCGACTAATCTGAATATCAGCGTGACTGCGGCTTTGGCCGATCCCCTGGGCGGAAACGCGATTGATCGCATCACGCGCTACTGGACTCCGTTCCAGCGCAATACGCAACTCATTCCGTTGCAGGGAATTCTGCTGGCGAATCGCGCCCTTTGGTTGGGAGTGGGAGCGATCTTCCTTATCCTCACTTACTTTAAGTTTTGCTTTGCGTATCCAACAGAACGCAGCAAGCGCCGGGTAGCTGCAGAGGAAGCGGAGCCTATTCCAAGCGCGCAATCGTTGCCGATTGCTCACCCGGTCTTTTCGGCAGGCGCTTCCTTTCGCCAGTTGCTCTCGCTAACCAGGATTCAGTTCACGGAGGTGACCCGAAACGTTTTCTTCCTGGTGCTGATGGTGGCGGGAGGCGTGTTCGCGATCGTGTCCGCAATCGGAATCAACGATCCGTTTGCCACGGCGATCTACCCGGTCACCTACCAGATGTTGGAGACCGCCGGCGGCGGCTTCCTTATTTTCGCGCTGGCTATCATCATTTTCTATTCCGGCGAGTTAGTGTGGCGGGAGCGCGATGCCAAGCTCAATCAGGTGATGGATGCATTTCCTCTGCAGCGCTGGGTATTATTCAGCTCCAAGCTTCTGGCCTTGATGCTGGTGCAGGTCCTGGTGGTGCTGCTGATCCTGGCGTCGGGCTTGATTGTCCAGATCGCGCAGGGTTATTACCATTTCCAACTGGGACTTTACCTGCGGGAGCTGTTTCTCAATCGACTGACAGCGCTATGGATCCTGTGCGTCCTGGCGATCTTCGTGCAGACCCTGGTGAATAACAAGTATCTGGGCCACTTCGTAATGGTGCTATACATCATTGCCACCATTGCGTTGCCGCCGGCTGGATTCCAGCATTACCTCTATCGCTTTGGACAGACACCGCCCATCACCTATTCCGACATGAATGGCTACGGGCCGTTCGCGCAGCCAGTGTTCTGGTTCCGGCTTTACTGGGCGATTGCTGCTATTTTGCTGGCGATCGTTACTAACCTGTTTTGGATTCGAGGCACGGAGAGCAGTGGCCGTATCCGGCTGAATCTTGCGGCCGCCAGGTTTTCACGGACCACGCTGGCCGGCGCAACCGTGTGTTTGGTCCTGTTGCTGGGGGTTGGTGGATACATTTTCTATAACACCAACATCGTGAACCCATATCGAAACGCGTTCAAGATTGATGAAAGCCGCGCCCAGTACGAAAAGAAATATCGCCAATACTGGTCGTTGCCGCAGCCCCGTATTACCGACGTGACCACCCAGGTGGATATCTATCCCGATAAGCGGTCGGCGTCGGTACATGGCACGATGTGGCTGGAGAACAAGACGTCCTCTGACATCGATCGCATTGCAGTGACTGTCTGGCCAGCCGACTTGATTCCGCTGCCGCTACCCCACATCCGCGTCGACCGCCTTAGCTTCTCCGGAGGCCAGACCGCGCTGATCGAAGATCCAAGCTTAGGGTTCTATCTGTATCGTTTGCCGGCGCCGCTGCCACCGCACGGACGAATTCAGCTGAGTTATGCGTTGCAATACGATAATCCGGGATTCGAGAACTCACAGCCAAACACAGACATTGTGCGCAATGGGACTTTCATTAACGACAGCTATGGTCCCTACATCGGGTACTCACCTAATATCGAGTTAACCGACGACAGCGCGCGCCATCGCCACGGGCTGGAGAATGCAAGACGGCTGCCCACGCTGGATGACGTTGCGGCTCGCCAGTACAACAGCGGCTCCTTCGATGCCGATTGGATCAACTTCGAGGCCACAGTCAGCACCAGTCCTGACCAGATCGCCATCGCGCCGGGCTATCTGCAAAAAGAGTGGGTACAAGATGGACGCCGCTATTTCCATTACAAAATGGATGCGCCCATCATGAACATTTACTCGATTCAATCGGCGCGCTATGCAGTGCGCCGCGATCGTTGGCAAAACGTGAATCTGGAGATCTATTATCAGCCGGGACACGAGTTCAACCTGGACACCATGATGGAGAGCATGAAGGAGACGCTGGCTTATTGCACCGCCAACTTCAGCCCATTCCAGTTCCATCAGCTGCGCATCATTGAATTTCCGCGGTACGGCCAGTTTGCCGAGTCGTTCGCCAACACGATTCCGTTCTCCGAATCGATTGGCTTCATCACCAAAGTCAGCAATAAGCCCGAGGGGTTGAATATCCCTTTTTATGTGACGGCGCACGAGACCGGCCATCAATGGTGGGGACACCAGGTGATGTCGGCTTATGTGCAGGGAGCGACTTCCATCGACGAAACCATGGCGCAATATACGGCGCTCATGGTGATGAAGCACCACTTCGGCCCGGAGTCGATGAAGAAATTCTTGCGTTACGAACTTGATGGCTACCTGCGAGGCCGCGGTGCCGAGCGTAACGAGGAGAATCCGCTGTACAAAGTTGACCCGAACCAGGGATACATTCACTACAACAAGGGCGCGTTGGTGATGTATGAGTTGCAAGACTACATTGGCGAGGACAAAGTCAACGAAGCTATCCGCGAGTTCCTCCAGGCCCACGCCTTCAAGGACGGCCCGTATCCCACCTCGCTCGAGCTGGAGGGCTACTTCAAGAAGGTCACGCCGCCCGAGTATCAATACTTGTTCGACGACTTGTTCCAGAACATTACGCTATATGACGACCGCGCGATTTCCGCCGACTATGTTCAGCGGCCTGATGGCAAGTACGATGTTCACCTGACGGTCGAAGCCAAGAAGGTACGCGCCGACGGTCGTGGGCAGGAGCATCCGGTGCCGCTAAACGACCTGATCGACATCGGCGTGCTGGATACAAACGGGAAATTCCTTTACTTGCAGAAGCACAAGATTACGAACGAGAAGACCGATCTCACCGTGACGGTCGACAAGGTTCCGGCGCAGGCGGGCATCGATCCAGTAGACAAGCTGATCGACCGCAACCCTGACGATAATGTGATTGCGGTGAAGAAGCGATAGCCTCGGCCACCGGTCTCGCCGTCGCAATAATGCCGGGATTCGTCATCGCCGCTGCCAA
>JBAVSY010000163.1:0-32232 GCA_049695855.1 Candidatus Korobacteraceae bacterium
GCATGCCTGGATTAGCGGAGACGATCGAGAGCCCTCGCATTTATTCAATGGCTGGACTTCCGGAAGGCCCGAGTTGGGAACAGGTTCGAGGTCTGATTGCGAGCCTCAACACAGAACGTCCGGGCCATATTCGGGATCGTGCAATCATTCTGCTTCTGGCGGTATACGGTCTGCGCATACCAATCCGGATACCGGCTGCCCGATCGAGACGGATGGAGTGCGGTTGAGCGCGCTCGACTTTGAGAAGAAGCGGTTGCACCAGATCGTAGAGGACTCGAAGGCAGGGAAGACCAAGTACTCGGCGCTTTGGCAGGCCGACAATAGCAAGATTGCGCGAGTTGCGCCGGCGGAATACATGGGACGCTTCATGCCGGAATGGTGGGATTACGCCATTGCGGATGAAATTCACCAACTGGCTGGCGACACTGCCCAGGGGAACGCACTTGGCGTGCTCAACAAAACTGCACGCCGGTTTCTGGGACTGACGGGAACCCTGCTTTCTGGCTACGCGGATGATCTCTTCAACACGCTATTCCGGACCGACGCTAAGCGCATGACCCAAGACGGCTACGAATGGGGAGCGGCTGGGCGAGAACGATTCACCCGCGACTTCGGGGTAATCGAAACAATCGAGCGCATTACGGTCGAGGATAACGCCTGCTCCCGGAAGACCAAGAAGACAGTCACGATCAAACGTAAGCCCGGCGCATCCCCGCTGCTGTTCGGCAAATATCTAATGGACCACTGCGCGTTCATTGGTTTGGAGGATATTTCCGACGGCTTGCCCAGCTATCGAGAGGAAGTCATTGCGGTGGCAATGGAAGAACCGCTGATAACGGCGTATGAGGAACTTGAGGAGGAAATCACCGCCTGCCTGAAAGAGCATCGCGGAAACAGCAGCGTCGCCAGCACTATGCTGAACGCTCTGCTCGCGTGGCCGGACCATCCGTATGGCTTCGGAACTCTGTACGGGTCTGAATTCAATCCGGAAACCAAGAGCCGGGAATCGTTTGTCATCGCCGAGACGGTTGATCTGGACAGGTACGAAACCTATGCCAAAGAGCGCGTACTGATCGAAGAGGTCAAAGCGCAGCTCGCGCGGGGCCGCAAGTGCCAGGTATTCGCGGTCTACACCAACAAGCACGACGTAATCGAACGGCTGGAACAGCTGTTTAGGACGGAGGGCATTCGGGCTGCGACACTGCGGGCCAGTGTTCCAACTCACAGGAGGGAAGCATGGTACCGCGAGCAGCTACGCCGTGGAATTGACGTGGCGATCTGCCATCCCAAGATCGTCGAAACTGGGCTCGATCTGCTGGACTTCCCGACCATCCTGTTTCATGAGACTGGCTACTCACTGCACACGTTACGTCAGTCCAGCCGCAGATCATGGCGGATAGGACAGCGACGCCCTGTAGAGGTGAAGTTCTTTGCCTACAAGGGAACCATGCAGGAGGTCTGTCTCCGGCTGATGGGGAAGAAACTCCTCGTGGCGTTGGCGATGGAAGGGAAGTTCGCTTCCGAAGGTCTCCAGGCAATCGATGGAGATGACGACATGCTCACGGCGATGGCGCGCGAGCTGGTGGAGAATAAGGGAATTGGGGAATCGGCCGATTCCATCTGGCGAAACGTCCAACAGTTGCGGCCGTCGACCTCGGCAGTGGTCGATCCAGAACATGAAGAGCGGTCGACAGAACAGCTGGAAGGAGTACAAGAAGTGCTGCCGGTTCATGACGCAGGTCTTGTGGCTGCAGCCGCATCTCGTCGGTCGACGCGGAGAGATACATCCTTCGCTCAGCTGTCGTTATTCTGACTCAGGAGCTAGGGCTGGTATCGTGCCTCTTATGCCGTCCCAAAAAGCCCATGCCGCTTGACATCAGTCCATATATGGAGAGAAAATACTACATAAATGGAGTAACCCGTGGCGACGCAGACAATCCCTCGCGACTTAGGCCTAAATCTAAGAAAACTGCCGGACCTGACTGACTCTGCTACCCGGAAGCGACTGAGTCCCGCAGCCATCGAAGCAGTCCTGAATATCTCCGAGAAATGGGGCCTCAAGAGCGACGATGCCATGTCGTTGCTGGGAGGGATTTCCAACGGCAGGTATTACGGCCTGAAAAAGAGCCGCAAAGGTCCGTTGACACAAGACGAGTTGACTCGAGTTTCACTTCTGATCGGAATCTTCAAAGCTCTCAATATCTTGTTCAGCGAGAAGCTTGCGAACCAGTGGGTGTCCCGGCCCAACAGCAACCCAATGTTCAAGAACCAACCTCCTCTGGTGTTCCTGATCCAGGGTGGAATGCCCGGGATGTTGGCGGTCCGCCGACTCCTGGATAGCCGTCGCGGCGGTCGATAAGCCGTGCCCGTTACAGTTCAGATTGATCAAAGAGACACCCACCGACTGATTCCCGCTCAGTATGCGGATGGCGGGGCGTCTGTGTTGACCCGGCTTACGGATGACGGAGATCTTTTGGACGGCATCTTTGAACTCGACAATGCCACCAATGATCGCCTGCTAGCAGAGTCTGGATTGTTGCCGGGGATCGATGCCAGGGAACTGGTCTTTGGAATTCCTTCTTACCGCATCATCAATGCCGCCTTCTGCCATCCGGCACCGAACGGCTCCCGCTTCAATTCCGCTGATCGGGGCGCTTGGTATGCGGGCTTCGAAGTGGAGACTTCCCAGTCGGAAGTTGCATACCACAAGCAGCTCTGGCTGCAAGAAACAGATTGGAACGAAGAGGAAGTCGCTGAGTATGTCGATTACCGCGCGGATTTTCGCGCTGAATTCCATGACATTCGAGGGACTCGGAAATACAGGGATTGCCTGTCTCCAACCAGCTATGTTGCTTCGCAAGCACTCGCTGCCCAACTTCTGGAAGCCGGCGCCGCGGGAATTGTCTATCCCAGTGTCCGACGCTCTGGCGGAACGTGCATCGCGTGCTTTCGGCCGGTATTGGTGACTAACGTGCAAAAGGGAGAGACGTTTACGTTCGTCTTTACCGATTCTCATACTCCGCCAACGATTCGGCAGTCCTAACGACACTCCTCTGCGAGTCAGCTGTCGCTCTTCGGACATGCCAACCGAAACCACGGTTATGCACCAATCATGGTTTTGGTGTTCTCTAATTCCACCCACACATCGGCGCTCTCGACTTCGCTTGCCGAAACAGCTGTTCCAGCTATGGAGTAACAGCGTGCTTGTTGGTGTGTAGTGGCTGCCACTATTCTGAGTGCGATGAGGTTTTGTTGCCCCAAGTGCGGTCGAGAAGATGAGGTCATAGGGGACACTAAGCCGAATTGTTTGTGGTGTGGTACTGCACTCCTCCGCGCCGAGACATACACGGGCTTGTGGATGAGTCCGAGAATTGCAGTCGTAAGGATGAACACGCTAATCGAGAAACATGGCTATGGGGAAGCAACCACGAGTGGCCGGTTCAAACGCGAGCGCGAAGCGTGGACAACCGGGATGTATGCACTCGGATTGGCAGAAATGTACAGCAAGGAGTATTGGGTAGAAATCGAAACCGTGGACCAGACTCCCGACACAAGGGTTCACCACATCGACCAGAGCGCGGGGCACAACGAGATTGAGACGCAGCATATTGAGATTGTCGATTGGGAGGAGCATGTCGATGACGCCCTTGACCTAATAAAGCAGAAATGCCGTCGTGCATATCCACCATATTTTTGTCTCCTACTGCTGGCGCGTAATGGTCAGAACTTCGACGTTGGGGGCATAACGCGGGAGATCCGCGACGTCAACATACCCTTCGCTGAGATTTGGGTGCTAGGGCGCATCTCAGATGAGGCGATGACCTTGCTGAGGCTTGTTCCGAGCTCGATGCGGGCAGATTTTGATATTACCGACGCGCTTGAAAAGGGGAAACGCCAGGGGCATTTTATGGTGCGTCAGAAACGCGGCGCCAGCACGGAATTCCGCGACCTCGGGCCGACGTTTCTGCCAATACCGTGACGCGATGAGAAATCCAACGGTAGCGCTGCATTGCTCACTTTTTCCCTTCCCCGCCGGCTCTCTTGGCTACTCCCGGCCGCATGCGGGGGAGGAGACTTTCATGCTGGTTCGCGAGAAATCCGGCCAATCCTGATTGAAGAATCGCCGCAGGGTGGTCTTCCGTATGCGAAAAGGAGCAACTCGGCGCAGCGTCTCTGCCATGAGAGCCGCAACAACTGGAAAATCCATGATGCGCTTGAAGGAGAAGTCCCAGGCGAGCATATCGGGGCCAACCATCGACAAGCGCTACGGTCATGGGTGGCCAGAACCGGCATCGCATCGCAAGTGCGGTATTGCTCCGCCTTTATGGGAGAATAATGAGTACTTTGTAATCAGAATATCGCCAGCAAAAAGGAAGACCGCCTGCAATGGCGGTAGATGCCGCCTACTACCGAACAGACCGAGTTGGTAGCCATTCTGGTGCAGAGGAATGGCAGGCTCGAGCGTATCTACAGCGGATGTCTTCGGGTGTATTGCCAAGAAGACCATCCTGACCGATTCGCGTTGGCGGCACACGCCATGAGAGAACTCCTCGCGAAATGTCCCATCCTTAATGGTGAAGAACAGTTCCGGCAAGGCGATTCAATGGGAAGCCGCGTTGAGCCAGTCAAGATTGCCAACCAAGCATTGAAGAAGGCGGGTTACGCCGAGGGCACGGCACTCGATGTGGTGGCGGGCGCGGTGCGCGAACTATTGAACAAGGTTGATGAGTTTCTGCAGTGGATGCAAGAAAACCGCCCTAAGAATGAGACCAAAATTGCCAAGCTGTTAAGTGGCCTGTCAGGACCGGGCCAAAAGCTTCCGGTTGATATTGCCAAGGCGGAAGTGAAGCAATGGAAGGCCGCGAATGACTATTTCAACGATGTGGCCCATCATCAGCGGGAAACGAACGAAACCGAGTTCCTGCACCACATGACCTTCATCGAAACCTTGTTGCGTCAGCGGTTGCGGCCACCGGCAGTTGCGGACCATGATGACATCGATGCGCTGGTAGCGGAGGCCGAGCATGGTAACTGACGAAAAGGTCGCGAAAGCGCTGGAGTTGGTAGCCAAGGGTGGCGGGAACTATGAGTATTTCTTCAGCAAACTCACGAGCCCTGACTGGATCACACCGCTGCAGAAGAAGGGGCGGTTCTCGCATCCGCCTGAAATGGTGGTCGGAGAGAATACGATTCACTTCCCGCCGTGGCCGGAGGGTGATTACCTCCTACGGATGGCTCCGCTGGCGCCAGAGGCGGTATTCGGCGCGATCGAGCATGTAGCGTACGAAAGCAACAATGAGCTGGTCCACCAGCTATTGCTGCAAATTGCCGCGGAACTGCCGATGAACCTTGCCGTCCAAGTCACGGAAAAGGAAACGAAATGGGCTTCAGGGCAGCGACGCTTCTTCCATATGTATGAGGAGCGGATCGTGCCGGTGATCCTCAAGCTCGCAGCTGGAGGCAAGGGCGACGTTGCTCTCAAGCTGCTCGACGCGGTACTGCATATTGAGGCTGGGCCACAAGAGGAGCCTCGGGTCATCGATGGATGTGTCCTTCTCGGTATCGGAAAGCCATTGATCCGTATCGATTCGTGGGACATCCAGCGCGTGCTGACCCGAGTATCCCATGCGTTGGTAGAAAGCGTCCCGGAAGGATTTCTTGAGGTGGTCTCAGACAAGCTGAATACCGCCGTGGAGATCTACGTCAATAAACGCGGGAACGGCGAGGACTTTTCGTTCATCTGGCGCCCGCGGATAGACTCCGGCCGCTTCGGGGACCTAAACGACACGCTGGTTACCGGTGTTCGCGACGTAGCGGTCCAGATTGCGCAAGCGGGAGGGTATGAAATCGTCAGCCATGTATTCCGCAAATATCCGTGGCCTATTTTCAGGCGCCTGGAATACTACGCGTATTCTTATGCTGATAACCTGCCTCCGGATTTTGTGAACGGCCTGGTCTCGCATTACGAACTCTATGAAGATCAGCGCGCAAACCCAGAGTTTAATGATTTTCTCTCGAAAGTGGCCTCGTGCCTGTCGGAAACAACAAAGAACCACCTGTTAGAAGTCATCGATAGGGGCCCAGATCTCAACAAGCACGCGTCGTATCTTGATTCACTCGGAGATAAGCGCGAAGTAGTGGAACGAGCCGTAAGGGACGAATGGCGGCTTGGATGGTTCACGGTGCTCAAAAGCATCGCAGGTGAAGAGCGTCTAAAGCAATTAGAGGAGTTGCAGACGAAATACGGGCCGGCCCGCCCCGCCTATGAATCTGGCGGCGTGCGCGCCATGGGACATATCAGCGAGATCACAGTGGAGGAGCTGAAGAAGTTCTCCATTGATGAACTGATTGCCTACCTGAAACAATGGGAACCTCCGCCGCGAAACCAGCCGGAAGTGCCGAGCCGAGCCGGTATTGGTCACCAGCTGCAGGCTTGGGTTTCCGAAGATCCCGCGCTCTTCAGCGAGCATCTTAAGGCGTTCCAATCACTGGAGCTCCACCCGACCTACCTCCGCTCCGTCTTGGATGCCTTTACCGGTGTTCTCAAGAGTGACCGCAAGTTTGACCCGTACAAAGTGGCGGCAACGATTGAATGGGTGTTAGCAAATACCAGTAAGAAAGGCGATGAAGCCTACGATTGGGACCAAGATCCAGGCTGGAGCTGGGCCCACATGTCATCGGCTCGGTTCCTGACAGAGCTTTTCCTGCACGAAGAGAGGCTGGACACGTCACGCCATGAGGAGTTCTGGCCGGCGCTGAAGCTCATTGCCGAGAACCCTTCGCCCACGGAACAGGACGAGGAAAAGTACCGCGAGAAAGCTGATTCTGCGATGTTGGCCCTGAACAGCACGAGGCCCGTGGGGCTCGAAGCCGTGATGCGATATCTCCGGTGGATCAAGAATTCGGCGGAGAATATGAAGGTGGACGCCGAGAATGTAACGAAGGTCTTCAATCTACTCGCCGCGCACCTCGACCCCAAAGTCGATAGTTCCGTTGCCGTGAGGGAGATGTACGGAATGCAGTTCGCGCTCCTATGCTGGCTGGATCAGAACTGGTGGGAAAAACAGCTTCCGGCGATGTTCCCCAAGGACGACAAAGTGCTCGACCGTTTCGCATGGAATGCTTACCTACGGTACAGCCGCCCTTATGCGGTGATGCTGCCTGCTATGCGATTCCGGTACGAGCGGGCCATCAATGCCCTGCAGGCGAACGATACCGAGGTAAGCGACAGTGATCGGAATTTCGGCAATCACTTCATGCAGTATTACGCAGTAAGCGCGCTGCAACTTGAAGATCCGCTGCTCACGGCATTCTTCGCGAAAGCAAGTCCCGCATTGCGAGCACAGACCCTTGGCGACGTGGGGTGGCATCTTGGCCAGGAAGATGCGGAAGATCTCGATGCCGCAGTGCAGAAGCGATTCATGGATTTGTGGGAGCGCCGATCCGAGCTGGGATTGGAGAAAATCAATGCCTTCAGGGAAGAAATGGGAGCATTCGGCTGGTGGTTCGCGAGCAAGAAATTCCCTGATGACTGGTCCATCAGCCAGTTAATGACGGTGCTGGAAAAATTCCGCACTATTCATCACGATTTTGGGGTGGTGAAGCGTCTGGCGGAACTCGCGCCGAAATACCCGTACGAGTCAGTGCGCGCGCTGGGCATCATTTTCGAAGAGGATAAGGATGGTTGGGCAATACACGGGTGGGAAGATGCCCCTCAGATCATCGTTGGGGAAGCGCTCAAACAAGACCAAAAGAGCCGCGAGGAAGCGGACCGCGTAGCGAATGTGTTTGTAGCTAGAGGACAGCGCTGGTTCAGGGATCTGCTTAAGACGCCTTAAGTTACGGCTGCGCTTGCGCAGCACCAAACATCTGTCTCTCGCCCGTCCCCACAGCCTTTCGTCCCCATGCTTCGGCATCTTCAGTAGCGCACCCGCTTTCCGTAGGTAGACGAAAACACATCCCTCGTCTCGCGTGATCATGCTAATGCAGGTGGCTGAGTTTTCAGGATTCATGCGGAAAAACGCGCATGTGGCAGGTCAAAGTAGCTCCACTTGGATCGTCGCCAACCGGAAATCACACATTACACCCAGCAATCTGCTTGTAAAGTCTCCCACGTACGTCTGAATCGCAGCCGTACGGATCTGGCAGGCTGTGGCACCGACCACCAACCAGTCGGGAATTCCACACCGGACAAGGCGATGACAGAACTTGAAGGCGCATACCGCGGATTGGGGCGGGCGTTCTACGACACCCTGCGTCAGGCTCTATACCGCTGGATCCGTGTCTATGACGACATGGACGCCCGCGAACGCATTGAGCAAATGTCCGAATGGGCCGAGGGAGAGGAAGATCCTGAGTCTTACGAGATCCCCAAGCTCGAACAGGATCTCCCACCTTGCTTGGCCGACAAGCTACGCTCCGACACGGCAAGGCCTCTCGCCTCGTTTTCAGTTCCAGACGTTCCATGGGCGAAGGAACTGGTGGAAGCCACAATCGAGCTATACAAAGTCTCCCATTCGATGGAACGGCCCAAGCTCGAAGAGGAGTGGCTCGAACGGGCTCGCGACTACCACTCGTTCGACCTGCCACTGCCCGCCGTCTTGCTCTACTTCCGGGCGGGTGACGCCGTGATGGCGTGTTTTGACGACGAATGCGAACACTGGGGTCAGGAAACGCCCGAACCCAACCTGATCATCCCGCTGCGGGCGGATGACTGCTCCAGTGTGCGCCAGGCATTAGCCGTCCTGGAGACGCTCATGCAGGTGCTGGTACTCACGGTTCGGATCAAGACAATCATCGAAGACCGGGAGAAATCCACATGCGATTCAGCATCGACGTCGGAAGCGAACTCGAATTGAAGCTGTATCAGGCCGTACTCCTCTACAAGAACGATCACGGAAACCGCCACATGGCGACCGTCCACGGCGTGGTGCAGCAAAAGGGCGATGGCAGCCCCATTCTTGGTTCCGGACAACTGCTCAGTACAGCCAGCCTGCGGGAGTTGTCCCGGCAGCTGGGGACCGGTTGTTCAGTGGAGTTCCTGCCGGAACAAGTGGTGGCACGAACCCCGGACTTACTGGCGTGGTGGACGCCGGCTGCGGTGCGGCCTATGTTCTTTCGCGCAGGATCGGAACTTGAAGGTGTCTCCGGCAAAAGATTTCCTCACCCTGCTTTGCTATTCGTCGTCCGGAGTAGCGTTCTGTACGTTCGGGCGCTTTTTGCGACACAAAGGCCGCGTCTGGACACCAAATTGGCCTCTGCACCCTACTGGAACATCGATAGTAACGGGGCGGTATGTGCCGGAACGATGCGGGCTCCCAAGTCGCTAACGATTACCTCAATTGCCGCCTGGCAACAAGCCTTTTTCCAGAGCGAGTTCACCCATCCGGGCGGCGGTGGCCGCTTAACGAAGCGACGTGGCGGAACAACGGCGCTTTGGAAGAGTGTGGCAGGGAAGCGGCGATTCACGGTTTCGACGCTCGTCGAGCAGGAGTCGCTGGACGAGTATCTGAAGAAGTTGGAAGCGGGGAGATGATGATGCACACCCTCGATCCTCAATTGCTGGAACGACCGATTCGCGTGCTGGTAGTTGGCTGTGGCGGGAACGGCAGCGCGATCGCTTCCGGCCTCCCGTACCTCCACCAAGCCATGTTGGCGTTCGGTCATCCGGGCGGCCTGCAGGTGACATTGATCGATCCCGACATCGTCAGCGAAACCAATTGTGTGCGCCAGCCATTCTGCCGAACGGAAATTGGCTTCCCGAAAGCTATCGCACTGGCACACCGGATGAACCTCTTCTGGGGTCTGCACTGGCAGGGTATGCAGGCACAAATACAGCAGATCGCCAAGAACGCAGAGGTCGATCTCGTGATTGGCTGCGTCGATAGTCGAAAGTCGCGGCGTGCCATCGACAAATGGGTATTGAAGTCGCGCGTTCTCTACTGGCTCGATCTTGGCAACAACGCTTCCAGCGGTCAGTTCATCCTTGGGCAACCCAACAATTCTGTGAACAAACGGAAAGGGAAGTGCCGACTGTCGACAGTGACTGAACTCTTCCCGGAAATCGCCACGCCCAGTCGAAGGGAAGACGATCAGCCATCCTGCAGCGCGGCAGAGGCTCTGACCCGGCAGGAACCCTTCATCAACCAGAATCTCGCCTATCAGGCCTTAGCGATGCTGACACAGCTGCTACGCCATGGCTGTGTTTCTTATCAAGGGGGCTTCTGGAACATGGTGGCCGGACAGCTTGTGCCAGTCCGCATTCGTGACGCCACGAGGTTCGCCCTCCCC
The DNA here is from genome assembly GCA_049695855.1 of Candidatus Korobacteraceae bacterium. Taxonomy (GTDB): domain Bacteria; phylum Acidobacteriota; class Terriglobia; order Terriglobales; family Acidobacteriaceae; genus Bog-257. The sequence continues at coordinate 10,291 of JBAVSY010000163.1, forward strand.
ACCTAGTCGCTGCAGGGCAAATGGCGAACCACGGTTTACGCCCGAGTATCGTACTCATGGCAAACCGTGCGACTGTAAACTGCTTCTGGTAGGCAAGTGAAACAATGCTTGCTCGACTGGATCTCATGCCGCGGATTCGAACCAGCCATAGCATTCCGAAGGACGATGATTCATTCGAGCTGCTATGCCTCGAGTTGCTTCGGCGTAAGTGGGATGCGCCGAGTCTCGCACAGTACGGCAAACGGGGACAGCGACAGGACGGAATCGATCTGATTGATCTAAGCGGACAATCACCATTGCGCGCAGCCCAATGCAAGTTACACGAGTCGCATAAGACGATCTTACCCAGTGAAATTGAGACAGAAGTAGAGAAAGCGAAAGGCGCTCAGTTGAAGCTGGAACAGTACGCTATCCTCACCACCGCCAAGCCCTCCACTCAGGCACAACGGAAAATACTTGAGATTAATCACAAGCACAAGGAACAAGGCCTCTTCTTGGTGCAACTCCTGCATTGGCGCGAGTTGGAAGATCTGCTCGACGAGTACGCGGACGTTCGAGAGCAATTCTATGGGGGCTTGGATGCGGAGCAGGCGGCGCGAATGTCGGTACAGCTAAAGGGCGTCCAGGACTCTGTCCAGCAGGCGATCGCAAGTGCGAACAGTCAAGCCAAGTCCGTCTTACAGGAGGCGAAACAAGCCATTGAAGAATACGATTACCCTGTTGCAAAACGCTTACTGGAGCGACTTCGCAAGCAGCAGTGGGACGAGCTGAGTTCTGCCGAGCGATTCCAACTCCTTACCAGTTTGGGAGCTGTCAGGCTCGCTGAATCAGCGGCAGAAGACGCAGCTGAATTATTCCTTAGGGCGAAGTCGCTCCAACCGGATGATGAAAAAGCCCTGACCAACGAAGCATTCGCATATTTCCTGCGAGATGAGTTAACCCGAGCACGCGAGCTCGCGGGGCAGTTGCGTATCAGATTTCCGCACTCGGCGCGGATTGCCGCGATATTGGTTAATTCCTCCGCTGCTGCAGAGAGCCCAGATGACTTGGTATCTGACTTGGACGAACATCTCATATCGGACGTCGAAGTGGCTGTGGCGTTGGCGGCGAGGTTCGCGCAGAAGGGAGATACAGAGCGCGCAGAGAGCTTGCTAAGAGGAGCCAAAAAGGGAAAGACAGAATGGTCGGCGCTAAAGTTGATGACGGGTCGGGCTATCGTAGCCTCGGAGATCAAAGAGGCGGCCAAGCAAGGTAATCGCCAACAACAGAATCGAAAAGAGCGGCTAGACGAAGCCGAGCGGTTGTTCTCTGCAGCTGCTGAGATTGCGAAGAACGAGCGGCTGATCACAACGGCCGCAGACGCTCTGCTCGATCGAGCGCAAGTTCGGAAACTACAGGGGCGAGCGCAGGCAGCAGACAGTGACGTAGAGCTAGCTTTCTCAATGGCACCTGACGAGCCGACGGTCATTGCTCAAATGTCTGAACTATACCGAAGCCGGGGCGACATCGAGCGTGCAGTTGAGATGATCCAGCGCGCCGCTCAGATGTCGCCTCGAGCGGACATCCAATACACATTCGCGTCGGCGCTGCGAGCGCGTGGAAAACCGGGAGATTATCGTAAGGCAGCCGAGTTGCTTCTTGATGTTGCTCTCGCATCTTCGGGGCATGGCGTTATTCCCAGTGGACGAGAACATGTCATCAGTATCGCAATTGAGTGCTTAGGCCGGGATGGCCGTTGGGAGGAAGCCGAGAAGCTGCTGTCGGACCTCCCAGAAGAACTTATCTTGCCGATAGCTGCTGCCAGCATACGCGCCAGCTTGGCTATGCAGAGGCACGAGAATGAGCTTGCGAATCGGCACGCTGACCGCGGTGGATCGCTTAGGCTTTCACCTGCGTTTGAAAACCCAGGATGGCATGAAGGGAACTCGTATCGCTTTCCTGCGGGAAGTGAAGAATCCGTCACAAACCAGAGAAGTATTCGTTGAGATGGTGAAGCGGGCCAGCCAAGGATAATCAGGGTGCTACCCGAAAAGGGCACGTTGAGCAGGGCGAGAACTCTGCCAAGTCACAACGCAATCCGGGTCGTCGTTCGCCACCGCGTTAATACGGGTGCTAACCGGAAAGCTTCTCATCAGGGAGGCATCGAACGGTGCCAGAAACTCCGCAAGTTGCTTCACGTCCTTGAAACCGGGATCGAGCCATAGATCGTAGTTCTGCTGGCGCAGAATTACCGGCATTCGATCATGTACGTCCGCCAAAAGCGAGTTTGGAGTGGTCGTCAGAATCGAGCAAGACTCAATCACCGTGCCGCTCGGATCTCTCCATCGATCCCACAACCCGGCAAAGGCAAACAGGGAATCGTCCTGCATTCCGAAATGGAAGGGCCGCTTCTCTTTCCCGCTGCGGCGCCATTCGAAAAAGCCGTCGGCAGGAAGCAAGCACCGACGGCTAACGAGGGCATCCCGGAATGCGGGCTTATCCGCGACCGTTTCCGCGCGGGCATTGATGGTCTTAAATCCGATGCTGGCGTCCGTGGCCCAGGACGGAATCAGACCCCAACGAGCTAGCGAGAAGTGCCGCTCCGGCGTGGATGGATTTTGGCGAATTATTCCGACAGGCTGAGACGGGGCGATATTGTAGCGAGGCTCCCAATCGACCTCGTTCTCGGTCTCGAAGTATTCCTCGATCATTTGCTTGCGTCTGGACAGACGGTAGCGGCCACACATCGCGCACTCCTCAGATCAAGTAATAATGTAATCGAGCTGGCGAATTCGCGTGACACGTATTCGGCTTTTTGGGAACCAGAATCGCTTCTTTCGGCGTTAAGTCTTGCGAAAAATCATCCATGTCGATATGGACGCGTTTTACGCTTCGGTTGAGCAGCGTGATAATCCACAGCTGCGCGGCAAGCCGGTAGTCGTCGCCTGGCTGGGCAATCGCTCTGTCGTTTGCGCTGCGTCATACGAGGCCAGGAGCTTCGGCGTACATTCGGCAATGCCAGCAAAACGAGCGGAACGTCTGTGTCCCGATGCCGTATTTGTGCCACCGGATTTCACCCGCTATCGCGCCGTGTCTCACAGCGTGCGGGAGATCTTCAAGCGTCATACGGACTTGATAGAACCACTATCGCTCGACGAAGCCTATCTCGATGTCACCGAGAACAAGAGCGGTCTGGCGACAGCGACACTACTAGCGCGGACAATCCGTGAACAAATCCGCGAGGAGTTGAATCTGACCGCATCTGCCGGAGTCGCGCCCAATAAGTTCCTAGCAAAGCTCGCCTCTGACTGGCGCAAGCCGGATGGGCTATTTGTCGTTCGGCCTGAAGAAATAGACGCGTTTCTGCTGCCGTTGGCTGTCGGCCGCTTGCCCGGCGTCGGCAAAGTTACGGAAGAGAAGCTGGAGAAACTTGGGGCAAAGACCGTCAGCGATCTACGAGGCCTCGACTCGGCCCTACTCGAGCAACACTTTGGCCGATACGGGCAGCGCCTGCATGAGCTTTCACTTGGTGTCGACCATAATCCAGTTGTGCCTGACAGGCCGACACAATCGATATCGGTCGAAGATACTTTTGAACATGACGTGCTGTTGTCGGAGACTGAGCCGATGATCCGAAGCCTTGCGGAAAAGCTCTGGCCTGCATCTCGCAAAGAACCAAGGACGGCACGCACGGTTGTCCTGAAGCTGAAGACAAGCGAGTTCAGAAATCTCACGCGCAGCCATACCCCTGGATCCCCACCTTCCTCCTGCGAAGAACTGACGGACATCGCTCTACAACTGCGAGAACGGGTTGATCTCAGTCCGCAGCAACGCTATCGGCTCGTTGGCGTTGGCTTGAGCAACTTTCAGGAACCCGAAGACACTGTTGCTCAACCAGTCCTGTTCGAGTAGCAACAATATGGAAGCGATTTCAATCCCCGGCGCTGAGATCTATTACGACGAGAGTTTCCTCCCGCCCGAGGAAGCGAGGGACTTGTTCAATATCCTGCTGACGAAGTGTGCCTGGCAACGGCACAGGACTTCTTTCAAATACCCAGTGCCTCGGGATGAAGCCTACTATGGCGATCCGGCCACCAGCTACATGTATTCACGGCGCGCATACCAGCCGCTCGCATGGATTCCGTAACTGCTCTCTCTGAGGAATCGCGTGGCAGAGGCCACGCCGGCAACCGCCTATTCCAATTTGAGTTGGCCGAGAATCGGCTACAACGCTGTGCTCATCAACCTGTACAAGAACGGAAATGACAGTGTGGGCCTGCACGCCGATGCAGAACCGGAAATGGGACCGGTGATTGCTTCAGTCAGTCTAGGTGCAGAACGTCTATTTCGTCTCAAAGGAAACGATGGCGTGGTTGTCTTCTCGGAACGACTGCCCCACGGAAGCCTGCTCATCATGGCGGGAAAGACCCAGAAGAACTTCAAGCACGAGGTACCCAAAGAACCTGCCATCGCGCTACCGCGGATTAACCTGACATTCCGGCATATCGAGCACCCGGGGATGCGTCCGGCCAAGGTTGGTCGGTAATCAGCGCTTCCCGCTGTTCTGGTATCGCCGCTCAGCTGCCTTGATTACTGCGGAGACTTCCAATGAGAAAGCTTTCGCGAGATCGGCGAGCATTCGTAAAGTTGGGCTCTTGGTGCCGCGCTCAAGTTGGCCGATGTAGCGCTCCGTATATCCCAGATCGTGCGCCAATTTCGCCTGGCTCCATCCCCGATCGACCCGTAACCGGGTAATCTCAGCCCCCACGGCCTCACCTAAGGTGCGGGACTCTCGGTGTTTATCAGCACCAACCTTTTTGGGCACACCCCATAGTTGTCGTTTGACGCTGAATGATTGAGGAACTATAGTTCGTCATTGGCTAGGCACGAGAGTTTTAGATCGATAATCCCAGTGCCAGGTCCGGCCGTTTAGGCGGGTTATCACGACGTTTCCGGCGGGGCGTAATGCAGATGAGTAGTTGCTTCCAGAATCAGCAAATCGACTAAAATAGGGCGGCATCCGACGGCCCCCGAAACGACAATCGAGGACACGCAGCCCTGCGTACCCCTCCGAGACAGTCTGGCTTGAAGAAATCCAGAGGCCAATCCGCGCGCGACTCCACCGCCGGCCGACTTCAACGGTCCGCCCGTGAGCGGGCGGACGAACAGGCTCGCCGTATACCGTGGCAGCGACTTCATCAGACGCGTAGTCAATACATCGACTGGCAGGAATTCAATCTCTGGGCTCGCTCAATCCTCGAAGCCGAGAGGGGTATTCCGGATTTCCTAGCCGAGATCCTACCCAGCCGATGTCCAGGCTTCCTCGAAACCACGAAAACACTCCCTCCAAAAGCAATCAAGGAGCGACCTCTCGCCATCCGACTGGAAGACTGGATTGACGATCATATCTTCGGCTTCGCCAAGCAGGGAGGCTGGTTCGCGGCAATTACTTACTACGCGGTTCGAGACGCGCGCTATCAGCGAGCCGAAGTGTGCTGGTCGGAGTGCGTTCAGAAATGGAAGAAAGCCAAACCGGCACAGTACCCTCCTTTCGAGGAATGGAAGGTGATGGCGGGGCAGTGTGACGAGACTGCCCGTCTTACCGCCAGAGAGCGCAAAGTGCGAGCTTCGGCGCGGCTTGTGGATCCCGAACGCTTCTGTGAGGCGGTTACGCGCTGTATGGATTGTGAAGCTCTTGCCTACTGGGCACGACATGTCCTGGAGAGCGGATCAGAACTGCCCGCGGAAGTTGTACGGGAGTTGGAACGTGGTTGCCCTGGGTACCTAGAGGCCGAACTGAAAGCTCGAAGGGAGGAGTCAAGAAAACCTGCTGAAGCCTCCCAGCGGCTGTTGCTTTGGATTGCGGACCATCTTTTCCAGGACGCCAAAGCGGAAGGGTGGTTTGACGCTGTTCTCACTCAGGTGCGGAGCCATCCGCGGGCCATTCGGACCATGGAATTCTCTGACTACTGCGGCGAGACTTGGGGCTCGAAACTGCCGGCTCCGTACCCATCCCTTGAGGAATGGCGACGGGATGCCGATTCGTACGTCGACCAAGCCGTGAATTGAAGCCGCGCCTATCCCTCCATCGAATCCGCCGATTGGTCCATCGACGATGACGTCGCATGTTGGCCAGGCGATGCTCTCATCGATTGGCAGGTTTTGATATGCCGGAAGTAGGGGTTGCCGGCTATCTTCCTTCCACACTTGCAGGCTCTGACCACTAAGGCATGTTTTTGAGCCCGGGGAACGGCGCTGGAATTGGTGGCGGATGGTGAAACCCCATACTCGCGGACCAGCCACTTTGCCGTTGCGGGATCAATCAGAGCGATGCTGATCTCATCGCTGTGCTTCTTGCAGAATTCCTCAAACGCCCTGTCGGTAACAAAGGTATCCGCGAGCTTCAATTCGCCAGCCGCAATCAGACCCTGAACTTTCGCCATATCGATAGCCAACAGATCCGCAACCTTCTCCCATGAGAACGCGTCATCCTCGCGCAGCCCGATCGTGACAGTCGCCATGATGGAAGGTTCCCAAGTCTCTCTATTCTTTTCGCAGAATGCCGCCAGCGAGGCTGCCGTTATGTGCGCATCACGCACTCTCAGCAGACCATGTCCGATGAGATACCTAAGCCGGTCTGGACCCACGCGCAATAGTTTCTGCAGAGCCCTGAGCGACCAACCATCGGTGACCTTGGCACTCATTCCCAGCGCTCCCATCCGGAAGCGGACGGCACGTACGGAACGAGCTAAGCGCTGAGCGATTTTCGGGACCGGTTCATATCCAGCTAGGTTTAGCAACCGATCGTCATCAGCCGGTGTCCATGGCTTGGAGGTCGGCCGCGAGACTACGGCAATGTCTCCGGGCTTTTGCGCTTCGGCAGGTCGGCGCTGCTCGGTGGCAGCTCCGATGGTCTTTCGCAACTCACGGATGCGTCGCCAGCAATCGCCGCGGGTCCACTCCGGAACGAGTTCCAACACCCGGTTGATGGCAGCATGTTTTTTGGCGGGGCCGAGTTTAATCCCAGCAGTGAGTAATTGATCGATGGCTGCTAATCGCTTAGTGGCCACATGCCCGGATCGATGCAAAGTCTGGCGCATGGCAGGATCCCGTACGATCGCGCGGCCTGAGTTGCGGGCCTCGAACACCCTTCGCGTACTGGGATCCACCCAAACTCAACCCGCAGCGATTTTGCTCGCTGTTTTTCCCTGGGCGCTTACTTAGTTGAGCTCTGCAACATCGAACTTTGCGAGAGCAGATTAGCTTTTGGCCAGCCTACCGGACGAAGGACACATCGTATGAAGGAACCTCCACTACTTTAAGAAACCGCCGCTTAGAGGAAATTCCCGGGCGGAGCGCAGAGAGTTTGAACGAAAGATGCAAGTCTCTCGATTATGGATTCACAAACAAATAAATTCTCGCGAACAAATTCATAGCCGCATCAGCGATAAGTGTCGTATCAATCCCAATTGTTCCCTTTGATCTCACCTATTCCCATTTTGGGAAATATCGAGCTACAAGGACATTGCAATCCACAAATGCGGTTCGGGTTGTAGCTGCATTCGACCACTGAACACAGGCGGTCTACACTTGCCGCCCATAGTATGGCGGTCACCTCGGCAATCTGTAGCGAGCGCGTGGCGAAGGTGGACGTGCAGGACCGATCCGCGACGTGTGTCCTGGCTAACCAAACCAAGCTTTTCTTATCCCGTGCTCTTGCGAAGGCAGTCGCGGTCGGCGATGCCATCACGTTTCCGATTCCAGAGTCTGATGCGGTCGGACCGGAAATACTCGTCGCTAAGAAGTTCGTGGCCGGTCGGATACGCTACCTATACCAGGCACCCATCGGATACGTAGGTCAACCTAAGCAAGACAACAGGGGACAGCACTTCGTTTCTGCCGAGGTTCAGCAGGGAAAACTTGGCATCGGATCGATCTTCCTGCCTTGCCAAGCCCTCAGGGAGTACTTCTACCGCCTTCCAGGCTCAGTCAACCCCGTCGCGCACCCCACTCTCTACGAAGTGCTGCATATTCCAGCCACCGCAACTCCTTCCGAACTTCGCGTGGCATTTAAGCTGCGAGACCTGGAACTCAAGTCTTCAGGCGCGCCCCACGCGGAACGAGTGGCGCTAGAGCGGGCATTCAACATCGTGGGCCAACCTGAACTGCGTGCTTGCTATGACGCTCTGCTCGCCGATGCGGAAGCACCAGCCATATTTCCCTATGGTGGCTTCGGATCTCTTCTTGTGGGCGGCGAGCCTTCCCGTGACGGCAAAACGTTGTTTGCCCGTCGCATCCTTGCATATTCTCCAGAGTTAAAGCGCCGGCGATTCCACATCCCACTACGGAAATGTGACTTCTACGACGACCTTGCATCGTGTCGCGATACGCGTCGCAAGCTTGAGTTCTGGCTCGACCCCGTCGCTCTCCAGATCCATTGGGACCGCGCCTGGAACCAATGGAAGCATCTGATGGGAACCAAGATCGAGGTTGAGGGCGCATTCGTCCAGTCTGGCAAATACCGGAAGCGTAACGGCGAGTGGGATTTCGTGACTTGGGAAACGGCGTTGCCCAGCCGTTTGCATGTAAGAGTGCCATCGGACTTCGCGCAGCACTTGGAGGCGGCGCGAGCGACTCATCATCGCTTTGGCCAGTACGCACGAGCACTGGATCAGGTTCGGCTGCTTCTGGAGCATCGGGCGGTCGAGCGCACGGAGCTCCAACGAATCTGCGCAGAGCTACGAATTCCGGGTGACTTCGACGTCACACAGATCAGCTGGCGGCCCGATTACGACCCCTTCTGCTATCGCCAACTCTCCGGCAGAGCACGCCGGACTTACTTGTTTCGCCAGGAATACATCTTCGACGTGGAGAGAGCGGTGGTCGTGGAAACCCCGCAACTTGGCCACGCCACCTACATATTCGCCAAACCCCGGAGCATGGACCGTTTTCTCTCCCTGTATACATCGATCACGAAAGACCACATTCGGCGGAACCGAGACAACGCAGCCGAGAGGCTCGGATTTCTCGGTCGCGTGATTCACGGCTCCAACCCGCGTGCCTGGCTCAAAGAAATCCGACAGCGATTAGGTGAGGGAACTGCTGTAGCCGAGGCCATGACAGATTGAAATGCAGAGACGAGGGTGGATTTTGAACCCCTGCTGGATACCGATGAGGCTGCCATTCTGCTAAGGATGCATCCCAGGACGCTGCGGACGAAGGCGCGTAAGGGACAGGTTCCCGCTCTCCAGGTTGGCGGACGTTGGCGTTTTAGGGCCTCAACGCTGAATCACTGGCTTGAAAAAATGGTGGGCTGAATGTCGATCCGGGTGACGCAAAACCGCTCGACCATTGTGCCGAACCGAATTATTCTGGCGATGTCCGCCGACACCGTTTGAACAAAGGAGAAGCTTTGTTTAAACGGACACGTTACCAACATGGAAGCTTAGAGCGCGAGGAGCGGAAGAAAGGTCCGGAAGTATGGGTCTACCGATGGTGGGAAGAAGACATCGACGGAAAACTCGTACACCGCAAGCTGCGGATCGGGGATGTGGAAACATACCCGAGCGAATCTGCAGCACATGCGGCCGCGGACGCTCTTCGATTAACCATCAACAATCGTTGCAATCACCGCAACCTGCAACGAACCACGATCAACACGCTTTGGGAGCACTATCAGCGCGAGGAACTGCCGGTGAAGGCACTTTCCACCCAAGACTCGTACATCATGTATGCGAAGAATTGGATTGTGCCGCGCTGGGGCAAAGTTCAGTTGCAGGAGGTCAAGACGGTCGAGGTCGAGCGCTGGCTTCGGGCTACCCACGTCGCAGACGGGACCAAAGCCAAGATCAAGTGCGTCATGTCGGCTCTGTTCTCGCACGCGGTCCGTTGGGAGTTCTGCAGCCACAACCCGATCTCTTCGGGAATACCGGTTGGGAGCGGTGGCAAACGGGGTCCGAGTACGGGTGTACGGGTGAGTGCCAAGCGTCAAAAGTCTCCGTTGAAATTGACGGCAGAGCAGGTAGCGCTGGTATTGACCGAGCTCGAGTTCCGCGATCAACTGCTGGTGTTTCTGGATGCGGGTCTGGGGACACGTCGAGGCGAACTGGGTGCACTTCGCTGGATGGACTGCGACTTCATCAACCAGGTCTTCGATATCCAGCATTCCTACTATTGGCGTCGAGGAGGGCATCTGATCGATACCAAGTCGGAGGCTTCGGCTCAGCCACTGCCGATGCATCCGGCGCTCAAAGACGGCCTGCTGGAGTGGAGAAGTCTATGTATGTACAACCAGCCGGGGGATTACGTCTTCGCCTCGGAGAGGCTGAAGGGCCGCAAGCCGCTGGACCTGGCGTCGGTACTCAAGAAGAAGATCCAGCCGGCGTTCAGGAGAATAGGTATCCCTGGTGTGGGTTGGCATACTTTCCGGCACACCGTGGGAACGATGCTGGCAGAGATGGGGCAACATCAGCTCACCATCCGGGACTACCTGCGGCACAGCAACCTGCATGTCACCAACAAGTACCTGCAGGCGACCTCAAGGGCCAAGCGTCTGGCGCAGGACAAGCTGGTCGATGCCATCCTGCCCACGGGCTTGTTGCCCGCGCCAAAGTTGATCCAATGAAGCTAGCTGGGGAGCAAACTTGCGGGAGAGAAGTCGCGGCTTGTTATCGTCCCCTAATATCCCCTGATCGGGAAGGAGGTAAGTCTGTAAGCCATTCAAAAGAATGGCGGGGTCGACGGGACTCGAACCCGCGGCCTCTGCCGTGACAGGGCAGCGTTCTAACCAACTGAACTACGACCCCGCTTTTGGTTACACCGGGTTAGCGGAAACCCTTGTTTCGGCGGTTCTGTCAATTCCCACGGCATGGAAACGATCTTCCGTGGCTTACAGACCCGTATGGACAGTAAGGGCACCGCCCAAACATGCGGCTGAAGCAGAAATGCTTTGTGCCGTACCGAACGTCTCTGATTGTAACAGATAAAACCAGTTGCACTCTCGCGCCACCATGCGGCGATTTGACCTGCGCCGCGCACTTCGACCAAGAACGAAATGCCGGAAGCGGAGTGATTTTAAGTGGCATTGAGAATGTGCTCTCCAACGCCATGTTTGCCAGGTGCAACCCATGCCGCCGGCATTGGGCAACAGACACGAAAAATTAATTCTCCATCCGTTCTGCTTGGCAACCTCATTGTTTTTCGTTGCATCAAGTAGCTGGGCCGGATCAGAATTTTTCACCGTCTTTTCACCTGCTGCCCGGAATGGCGCCGCCCAGTACTCTTAATTCAAATGTGTTAAGTAATTGTAATTAAAGAGTTTATTTCGTAAGACTGGCTAGTTTCAGGTACTTTAGGATGCTAGCTCGCGATGGCCAGGCGCTACGAAAAAAATTCAGTATTGCACCGCACTCAGGAGAGCACCATGGATTCCGCCACTCAAGTGTCTATGGACCCCGATTCCGGTCCCGACACCGGCACCTTTCCGAATAATGGCAACACGGTTGTAGCTGAACAGCCTGAACCGGCCGAGCTGGCGGTCATCCTGGCCTCGTTGCAAACCGTGCGCGACGGCAATTTCTCGGTGCGACTGCCGGTAGCCTGGACTGGCCTGCCGGGCAAGATTGCCGACACCTTCAACGAAATCGTCTCCGCCAATGAGCAGATGGCGCAAGAGTTGAAACGCGTCGGGCAGGCGATCGGCAAAGAGGGCAAAACGCGCGAGCGCGCCCGCTTCCAGCAGTTGCGCGGCTCTTGGGGCGAGATGGAAGTATCGGTCAATACGCTGGCCGAAGATCTCCTGCGACCTACCACCGAGGTGACCCGCGCCATCGCCGCTGTGGCTCAGGGAAACCTGACCCAGACGGTCCGCCTCGACGTGGACGGGCGCCCGCTGGAAGGCGAATTCCTGCGCTCGGCCAACATCGTCAACACCATGATTCAGCAACTCGGCGTATTCACCGCCGAGGTAACGCGCGTAGCCCGCGAGGTCGGCACCGACGGCAAGCTGGGCGGACAGGCGCTGGTGCCCGGCGTGGCGGGAACCTGGAAGGACTTGACCGACTCGGTGAACTCGATGGCCAGCAACCTTACCGGCCAGGTGCGCAATATCGCCGAGGTTGCGACCGCAGTGGCCAGCGGCGATCTGTCGCGCAAGATCACGGTCGACGTGCGCGGCGAAATTCTGCAGCTGAAAGAAGCCATCAACACCATGGTCGATCAACTGCGCTCGTTCGCCTCAGAAGTGACGCGCGTGGCTCGCGAAGTGGGAACCGACGGCAAACTCGGCGGACAAGCCGTAGTGCCCGGCGTCGCCGGAACGTGGAAAGATCTGACGGATTCGGTGAACGCCATGGCCGGCAACTTGACGGCCCAGGTAAGAAATATCGCCGAGGTGACGACGGCCGTGGCTCGTGGCGATCTGTCGCGCAAAATCACGGTCGACGTGAAGGGCGAAATTCTCGAACTCAAAGACACGATCAACACCATGGTGGACCAGTTGAACGCGTTCGCGGGCGAGGTGACCCGCGTGGCTCGCGAAGTGGGAACCGAAGGCAAGCTGGGCGGCCAGGCGCAGGTACCGGGCGTCGGTGGAACCTGGAAGGATCTGACCGACAACGTGAACTTCATGGCCAGCAACCTGACTGGCCAGGTCCGCAACATCGCGGAAGTAGCAACGGCTATTGCGAATGGCGATCTGTCGCGGAAGATCACGGTCGACGTGCGCGGCGAGATTCTCCAGCTCAAAGAAACTCTGAACACCATGGTCGATCAGCTCAACCGTTTCGCCGGCGAGGTGACTCGCGTGGCCCGCGAGGTGGGAACCGAAGGCCGTCTGGGCGGACAGGCAAACGTGCCCGGCGTGGCGGGTACGTGGAAAGATTTGACCGACTCGGTGAATTCGATGGCCGGCAACCTTACCGGGCAGGTCCGTAACATCGCGGAGGTGACGACGGCCGTGGCTCGCGGCGACTTGTCGCGCAAAATCACGGTCGATGTGAAAGGCGAGATTCTCGAACTCAAGAACACCATCAACACCATGGTGGATCAGCTGAACGCCTTCGCCGGAGAGGTCACGCGTGTGGCTCGCGAGGTGGGAACGGAAGGCAAGTTGGGTGGTCAGGCCGAGGTGCCGGGAGTCGCCGGTACGTGGAAGGATTTGACCGACAACGTGAACTTCATGGCCGGCAATTTGACGGCGCAGGTTCGCAACATCGCCGAAGTGGCGACCGCAGTGGCTCGTGGAGATTTGTCGCGCAAGATCACGGTCGATGTGCGCGGGGAAATTCTGGAGCTGAAAGACACCATCAACACCATGGTCGATCAGCTGCGCTCGTTCGCTTCGGAAGTGACGCGCGTGGCCCGCGAGGTGGGAACAGACGGAAAGCTGGGTGGTCAGGCGCAAGTGCCAGGCGTTGCCGGAACCTGGAAGGATTTGACCGACTCGGTGAACTCGATGGCCAGCAACCTTACCGGCCAGGTGAGAAACATCGCCGACGTTTCCACCGCCATCGCCAGCGGTGACCTCTCCAAGAAGATAACGGTCAACGTCAGCGGTGAGATTCTGCTGCTGAAAGAGACCATTAACACTACTGTCGACCAGCTCAACGCCTTCGCCGGAGAAGTGACGCGCGTGGCTCGCGAAGTTGGAACTGAGGGCCGGCTGGGTGGACAGGCGAATGTGCCTGGCGTCGCCGGCACCTGGAAGGACTTGACCGATTCGGTGAACTCGATGGCCGGCAACCTGACCGGCCAGGTGCGCAACATCGCCGAAGTGACGACGGCTGTAGCTCGCGGTGACTTGTCCCGCAAGATCACGGTCGACGTGAAAGGCGAAATTCTCGAGCTGAAGAACACCATCAACACCATGGTCGATCAGCTCAATGCCTTTGCCGGCGAGGTGACGCGTGTCGCCCGCGAAGTCGGAACCGACGGCAAACTGGGCGGCCAGGCGCAGGTGCCGGGAGTTGCCGGAACCTGGAAAGATCTCACCGACAACGTGAACTTCATGGCCAGCAACCTGACTGGACAGGTGCGCAATATCGCCGAGGTTGCGACCGCAATTGCCAATGGCGATCTTTCCAAGAAGATTACGGTCGATGTGCGCGGCGAAATCCTTCAGCTCAAAGAGACGCTCAACACCATGGTTGAGCAGTTGCGCTCGTTCGCTGCTGAAGTTACGCGCGTGGCTCGCGAAGTGGGAACGGAAGGCAGACTTGGCGGACAGGCGAACGTGCCCGGCGTCGCTGGTACGTGGAAGGATCTGACCGACTCGGTGAATGCCATGGCCGGAAACTTAACTGGTCAGGTACGCAACATTGCCGAGGTAACAACCGCCGTGGCTCGCGGCGATCTGTCGCGCAAGATCACGGTGGATGTGAAGGGTGAAATTCTGGAGCTAAAGAACACCATCAACACCATGGTCGATCAGCTGAATGCGTTTGCCGCCGAAGTGACGCGCGTGGCTCGTGAAGTTGGAACCGAAGGCAAGCTCGGTGGTCAGGCGCAGGTATCCGGTGTCGCAGGAACTTGGAAAGATCTGACCGACAACGTTAACGTCATGGCAGCCAACCTTACCGAGCAGGTGCGCGGCATCGTGAAAGTGGTAACGGCCGTCGCCAACGGCGAACTCACGCAAAAGCTGACGGTGAATGCGAAGGGCGAAGTAGCCGCGCTGGCCGAGACCATCAACAATATGACCGACACTTTGGCAACGTTCGCCGATCAGGTGACTACGGTGGCCCGCGAAGTCGGCGTGGAAGGCCGCCTCGGCGGACAGGCGAACGTGCCCGGAGCGGCAGGCACGTGGAAGGATCTGACCGGCAACGTCAACCTTCTGGCCGACAACCTGACCAACCAGGTGCGCGCCATCGCCGAAGTTGCCACCGCCGTTACCAAGGGCGATTTGACGCGTTCCATCCAGGTGGAAGCCAGCGGCGAAGTGGCCGAGCTGAAAGACAACATCAATACCATGATCGACAACCTGCGGTTGACCACCGACCGCAATACAGAGCAGGACTGGCTCAAGACCAACCTGGCCAGATTCACCGGAATGTTGCAGGGACAGCGCGATCTCACGACGGTGGGACGTATGTTGCTGTCGGAACTGGCGCCGCTGGTCAATGCGCAGCAAGGCGTCATTTATCAGACGGAGAGCGAGGATTCGGGCAGCATGGTTCTGCTCTCCGCTTTTGCTAACTCCGACGATGGATACCTCCGGCAGATTAAAATCGGGGAAGGCCTGGTGGGACAATGTGCGGCCGAGAAGCGTAGGACGTTGATTACTGAGCTTCCCCAGCACACCGTACCCATCCGCTCGGGGTTATTCGAAGCGGTGCCGCGCAATGTCATCGTGTTGCCAGTGCTCTTCGAGGATCGCGTAAAAGCCGTGATCGAGCTGGCGAGCTTGAGCGCGTTTACCGCGTCGCACCTGGCCTTCCTCGAACAGCTTACGGCCAGCATCGGTATCGTGCTGAACAGTATCGAAGCCACCATGCAGACCGAAGGCCTGCTGAAGCAGTCGCAGCAGCTGGCAATCGAGCTGCAAACTCAGCAGAAGGAATTGCAACAGACCAACGAACAGCTGGCGCAAAAGGCGCAGCAGCTGGCCGAACAGAATGCGGAGGTGGAGCGCAAGAACCAGGAAATCGAACAAGCTCGTCGCGCCCTGGAGGAGAAGGCGAAAGAACTTGCTCTCACCTCGAAGTACAAATCCGAATTCCTGGCCAACATGTCGCACGAGTTGCGCACGCCGTTGAACAGCATTCTGGTGCTGGGCCAGCAGCTCACCGACAATCCCGACGGCAACCTCACGGCCAAGCAAGTGGAGTTTGCCCGCACCATCCACGGCGCCGGCACGGATCTGTTGAACCTGATCAGCGACATTCTCGACCTGTCGAAGATCGAATCGGGTACGGTGTCGGTCGAAGCCGAAGAAGTGTTCTTCTCGACCGTCCTCGAAATGGTGGGACGGCCCTTCCGTCACGAAGCGGAGAACCGGAAGCTGGCATTCGAAATACAAACCGATACCAAGCTGGCCCGCAGCCTGGTTACGGATTCGAAGCGCCTGCAGCAAGTGCTGAAGAACCTGCTTTCCAACGCCTTCAAGTTCACCGAGCAAGGTGGCGTGCGACTCGCAGTTACGGCTGCAACCAGCGGATGGAGCGAAGATCATCCCATCCTGGGCGCCGCTGTCTCGGTAGTTGCGTTCGAAGTGAGCGACACCGGCATTGGCATTCCGCTGGACAAGCAACGAATTATCTTCGAGGCCTTCCAGCAGGCAGATGCCGGCACCAGCCGGAAGTACGGTGGAACCGGGCTGGGCCTGGCGATCAGCCGCGAGCTCGCCAGCCTGCTGGGCGGTGAAATTCAGTTGCGCAGCGCTCCCGGCAAGGGCAGCACGTTCACGCTGTACCTGCCGCAGACCTATGTAGGCCCCTCTCCTTCGGCTCTGGGAATTACGGATCGCAGCGCTCCGTCTTCGATGGTCACGTTGTCCTTGCCGAGCGTTTCCGTCGCGGCCGAACACCATGTGGAGCAGGTTGAGGACGACCGCAACGATATTCAGCCGGGTGACGCCGTGCTGCTCATCGTAGAAGACGATCCGCACTATGCGCGGGTTCTGTGCGACCTGTCGCGCGACAAGGGCTTCAAGGTATTGGTGGCGCTACGCGGCTCCGATGCCCTTGCCTTGGCCAGAGAATTCAATCCAACCGCTATTTCCCTGGACGTGTTCCTGCCTGACATGCTGGGCTGGACCATCCTGAATCATTTGAAGCAGGATCCGTCGACCCGGCACATTCCCATCCAGATGCTGACCATGGACGAAGACTGGCATCACGGATTGTCGCGCGGCGCGTTTGCCTTCGTCACCAAGCCAACGACTCCGGAAGGTCTGGAGGCCGCGCTTTCCCGCATCAAGGAATACACCGCGCCTCGCCGCAAGCGCTTGCTGGTGATCGAGGACAATCCAGCCGAGCAGTTGAGCATTCGCGAGTTGTTGGGATACGACGACATTGATGTGTCGGTGGTGTCCACCGGTGCGGAAGCGCTGGCTACCGTCAATGAAGAACAATACGATTGCCTGGTGCTGGACTTGAGGCTGCCGGACATGAGTGGGTTTGAAGTTCTCGAGCGGCTCCGCGACACCCCATCCCTCAGCGACCTGCCGGTGGTAGTCTTCACCGGGAAAGAGTTGACGCCCGAGGAAGATGCCCGGTTGCATACGCTGGCTCGCAGCGTGGTGGTGAAGGATGTGGAGTCGCCGGAGCGGTTGCTGGACGAGACCGCATTGTTCCTGCATCGCGTGGTCACCGATCTTCCGCTCGAGAAGCAGAGAATGCTGGACCGGCTGCATCGCTCGGACGAAGCTCTGGTCGGCAAGCAGGTGCTGGTGGTCGACGACGACGTGCGCAACATCTTTGCCTTAAGCAGCGTGCTGGAACGGCGCGGGATGAGCGTCTTAACCGCGGGAACTGGGCGCGAAGCCATCGACACTATTGAATCCACTCCCGATCTGGCGATTGTGCTGATGGACATCATGATGCCGGAGATGGATGGTTACGAAACCATGCAGGTCATTCGGCAGAATCCGTCGTTCCGGCGCTTGCCCATCATTGCCCTCACCGCCAAGGCCATGAAGGGCGATCGCGAAAAATGCCTGGAAGCGGGAGCGTCGGAATATCTGGCCAAGCCGGTCAATACTGAACAGTTACTGTCGGCGTTGCGCATGTGGTTGCACCGGTAAGAGAACGATGAAGCCATCCTTGTGGGACAAGGATCGACCATGAACCTGGACGAGAAGGTCAACATCCTGATGGTGGACGATCAGCCGGCCAAGCTGCTGAGCTACGAGGTCGTGCTCCACGATTTGGGCGAAAACCTGATCAAGGCCACCTCGGGATCGGAGGCCCTGCAACAGTTGCTGAAGAACGATGTTGCGGTGGTGCTGATGGATGTGAGCATGCCGGAAATTGACGGCTTCGAATTGGCTGACATGATTCGCCAGCACCCGCGATTCCGCAAGACCGCGATCATCTTCATCTCGGGCATCCATCTCAGCGACCTGGATCGTATTAAGGGCTACCAGCGGGGAGCCGTGGACTACATTTCTGTTCCGGTGGTGCCTGAGGTCTTGCGGGCGAAGGTGAGTGTATTCGCCGAACTGCATCGCAAGACCCGGCAGCTGGAGCAACTGAACCGGGTTCTGGAACAGAGAGTTGAGGAGCGGACGGAGGAATTGCGGGAGAGTGAATCCCAGTTCCGAACCTTGGCCAACTCGATTCCGCAACTGGCTTGGATGGCAGACGCCGATGGATCGGTCATCTGGTACAACCAGCGCTGGTACGAATACACCGGACTGAGCGATGCGGAGACCAGGGGTTCGGGATGGGAGAGCCTGCACCATCCCGAGCATGCGGCTCGGGTTATGGCGGGGTTGCAGCGTTGCTGGGACACCGGCGAGCCCTGGGAAGACACGTTTCCGCTGAAGGGACGGGATGGCCAGTATCGCTGGTTCCTGTCGCGCGCCGTGCCCATCCGCGACTCTCACGGCCATCTGGTGCGGTGGTTTGGCACGAATACCGATGTCAGCCGCCAGATTGCGGCAGAGGAACAGATCCGAAACCTCAATGCCCAGTTGGAGCAGCGCTTAACCGAGCTGGAGACGATTATGCAGGTGCTGCCGGTGGGCGTTGCCGTAGCCGAGGATGCCGGCTGCCACTCCATCACGGCCAACGCCAATCTCAGCGAGGTTCTGGGACTAAGTCCGGAAAGCAATGCCTCGCTTTCGGGTCCTTTCGAACAATCGCCTGCCTATGAGGTCTATCGCAATGGCAGGCCCTTACCGGCGGCAGACCTGCCCGTGCAAAAAGCTGCGCTGACCGGAAGAGCTGTCCGCAGTACAGAATTGGAGATTCGCCGCAAGGACGGCACAGTCACCCATCTGATGGGGAGTGCGAGTCCGCTGTTTGACGGTGCGGGACGGGTGCGCGGGGCGGTGGGCGCTTTCTTCGACGTAACCAGCCGCAAGAAGATGGAAGATATGTTACGCGAGCGGGCTGACTTACTGGAACTTGCCTCCGAA
This sequence comes from Candidatus Korobacteraceae bacterium, assembly GCA_049695855.1. Lineage (GTDB taxonomy): Bacteria > Acidobacteriota > Terriglobia > Terriglobales > Acidobacteriaceae > Bog-257. The sequence continues at coordinate 29,351 of JBAVSY010000163.1, forward strand.
GCCATCATCGTGCGCGATCTCAATGGTCTGCTCCGGTATTGGAATTCCGGAGCCGAAATCCTGTACGGCTGGAAGCGCGAGGAAGTTCTGGGCAACAACATTCACGAGGTGCTACAGACGAAGTTCCCGGTATCGGATTTCGAAATCGAATCGACGATTGAGGAAGCCGGGCGCTGGGATGGACGCCTGGTGCAGCGTACCAGGGATGGACACGAAGTGATTGTCGCCAGCCGGCAGGCTTTAAAAGCCAAAGGGCAAGCCATTCTGGAGATCAATCGCGACATCACGGCGCAGTTGCGGGCCGAAGAAGCGCTGCGCAACGCCGAGCGACTGGCCGCCATGGGACGGATGGCAGGCATCATCGCGCACGAAATCAACAATCCGCTGGAAGCCATCACCAATGCGTTTTTCCTTTTGCGTGATCATCCGTCGCTCGACGAGCAGGCCCGCTATTACGCCCATCTGGGAGAGCAGGAGTTACTGCGCGTAGCCCACATAACCAGGCAGACCCTGAGTTTTTACCGCGAGTCTCAGAAGCCGGTACAGGTCTCGGTTGCCGAACTGCTGGACAATGTACTGGAGCTCCAAACTCGCCGGCTGCAACTGGCGCGGATCACGGTCGAGCGGCGATACCGGAGCATTGGCACCCTGCAGGGATTCCCTGCCGAACTCAAACAAGTGTTCCTGAACCTGATTGGAAATTCCATCCAGGCTATGCCCAATGGCGGGCGTATGCGAGTCAGTGTTTTTGAGAGGAGCGACTGGAAAAAGCAAGGCAGAGTCGTCTGCGTGGCCATCTGCGATACCGGATCAGGGGTGAAAGTTGAAGACGGGAAGCGTTTGTTTGAGCCCTTCTTCACCACCAAGTTCAGCAAGGGAACCGGCCTGGGACTGTGGATCAGCAAGGGGATCATTCAGAAATACGATGGCGATATCCGCTTCCGAACGGTTTTTCATCCCAAGGGAAATGTAACCAGCTTCCGCGTTCTCATCCCTCTGGTGCGCGCCGAGAGCGGGCAGGACCTACCCGGCGAGTATCTGGAAAACTCCCGACGGGAGGCCGCCCGTGGCTCAGCCTAAGAGAGTGATTCTGTGCGTCGATGACGAAGAGAATTCGCTGATCCTGAGAAAACTGGTGTTGGAAAAATCGGGATACGCGGTGATGACTGCGGGATCGGCGACCCAGGCCATGGAGATCCTGGGCTCGCAGCCAGTCGACCTGGTGCTCTCCGATCAGCTGATGCCGGATGAGACTGGGACGGAGCTGGCGCGGAGAATCAAAGCCAGCCGGCCGGGTCTACCCGTGGTGCTGGTCTCGGGCGTCAACGAAGTGCCCGCCGACGCAAATTCCGCCGATCTCTTCATCAGCAAACTGGAGGGCCCGGAGAATCTGTGCCGGAAGATCGCGGAAGTCCTGACGGCCGGATTTGCCGCCTCTGGCGAGGGCTCGTAGTAGCCTCACGGCCGGGGTTACGTCGTAACCAGCGCGACTTCAACTGGTGTTCGAGAGGTCGCTGCCTTTACGCTCTCTTCCGCTCCAGGTGACGATGGCAACCAGACTGGCGATGATCAGCACCGTCCAGGCGAGCACCGGCGGGTAAGCACCGCCGTAACGCCGCTCCACCAGCTTCGCTTGAATTACCGAATTGCGTGAAGCCAGCAGGTTTCCGATCTGGTAAGCGAATCCGGGAAACGTTCCTCGCACCGCCGGCGGGGAAAGTTCGTTCAAGTGGGCGGGAATCACTCCCCAGGCGCCCTGCACCATGAATTGCATCAGAAAACCACCGAGCGCCAGCATGGGAACCGAGCGGGAATACGCCCAGAGCGGAATGACGGGAATTGCCAGCACAGCGGCAACAATGATTGCCCGTCGCCTGCCGATATGCTCAGACCATGTTCCGAAGGTAATACCGCCCAACAAAGCGCCGATGTTGTAGATGACGGCGATAAAGCCGACAGTCTGCGGCGTAAAGTGCAGGTTCTTCTGTAGGAACGTGGGATAGAGATCCTGAGTGCCGTGGCTGAAGGAGTTGAAGGCAAACATAAGCACCACCAGAAACAAAAAGCTGCCTAGGTAGGTCCGGATGTCCTGGCCCAGATGTTCCTCGGCTTCGTGCGATACCCGGCCTTGCAGCCACGCCGGGGATTCTTCTACTTTCGTGCGAATGTAGATCACCAGGAAGGCAGGCAACGCACCGATGACAAACATTCCGCGCCAGCCTACGATGGGGAACAGCGTGCCGTACACCAGCGCGGCCACCAGATACCCCACCACGTAGCCTTCCTGCAATAAGCCGGAGAAAAAGCCGCGTCCTTTTGCCGGTAGAGTCTCAAACGCCAAGGCTGCGCCCACGCCCCATTCTCCGCCCATGGCGATACCGAAACACGCCCGCATGATCAGAAAAAATTTCAAGGAAGGAGCAAAGGCTGAAGCCAGCTCAAAAACTGAGTAAGCGATGATGTCGACCATCAGCGTAGGACGCCGGCCAAAGCGGTCGGCCATCATGCCAAATAGAAATGCACCCACCGGCCGCATGGCCAGGGTCCAAAAAATTGCCTCGGTAATGGCGGAAACCTTGGTCTGAAATTGTGTGGCGAGGGCATTAACACAGAAGATCAGAATGAAGAAATCGAAGGCATCGAGCGACCAGCCCAGAAAGCAGGCGACAAACGTATTCCGCTGTACCGGGGTCAGCTTGCGAAAGTGACCAAGGAATTCCATTGCATCGTCAGTACGATTGGCAAGAGCACGGTCTCACAGGCTGGGTCGAAAATCACTGCGCTGGTGCGGGTGCATTTGGAACAACACTCGAGCGTTCGACCCGATAGCCTAGTTTTTGCAGTTCCCGAATCATTTTCCGGGTACGCTGGCATCTCGACTT